>JBOHFK010000100.1:0-21169 GCA_050699635.1 Pseudonocardiaceae bacterium
GCGCGTGGTGCTGTGCCGGGGCGAGCCGGGGATCGGCAAGACGCGCATGGCCGAGGAGCTGACCGGGCTGGCGGCCACACGGGGCGTGCCGGTGGCGTGGGGTCCGGCGGCGGAGTCGAGCGGCGCGCCCCCGTACTGGCCGTGGCGGCAGGTGCTGCGCGCGATGTCCGCCGGCGTTGAGTTCGTCAAGATCGCCGGCAGGCTCGGGGTGATCCCCGAGCTCGGGCGGCTCGCACCCGACGTGTTCGACGTTCCAGACGGTGATCGGGGTGGCAGCGGCTCGGGCGAGGACCGGTTCCGGCTGTTCGACGCGGTGGCCCGGCTGCTGAGCGAGATCACCTCGAGCACACCGTGGGTCATCGTGCTCGACGACGCGCACCGGGCGGATTACGGCTCGTTGCTGCTGTTGCACCACGTGGTGCGCACGCTGGCTCGCCAGCGGCTGCTGGTGATGGTCAACCACCGGGACACCGAACCCGTGCACGACGTCCTGGTCACGGGACTAGCTCGGGAGCCGGTCACCCGGCGGATCGACCTCGGAGGCTTGGCTGCTGCGGCCGTCGGCAGGCAGCTCGCCGCGCTGGTCGGGCACGACGTCGAAGCGGCGCAGGTGCAGCGGGTGCACGCGGCCACCGGCGGCAACCCATTCTTCGTCGGTGAGATGGGCTGGGCTTTGGCCCACGCAGGCGCGGCCACGGCGGCGGTCCCGCCGAGTGTGCTGCAGATGATCAACGAACGGCTGGATCGGCTCCCGCCGAAGTCCGTGGGCCTGCTGCGTGCGGCATCGATCGTCGGCCGGGAGTTCTCCGTCGAGATGGTCGCCCGGATGGTGGGCGAGCCCGTGCTCGGCTGCCTGGGCCAGCTCGACGAGGCAGCGGCCGCCGGCCTGGTCGAGTCCACCGCGACTCCCGGCGAGCAGCGATTCGTGCATGTCCTGTCTCGGGATGCGATCGAGGCCGGCTTGGGAACAGCCGAGCGGATACAGCTGCACCGGTCGGCAGCCGAGACTGTGGAGGAGCTCTACGCCGGCCGTCTCGAGCCGCATCTGCCGGATCTCGCCCGGCACTGGGCGTCCGCGGCCGTGCTCGGCGAGCGGAGCCGCGCTACCGGTTGGATCCGGCGGGCCGCTGACGAGGCGGTGAGCCGGCTCGCCTACGAGGAGGGCGTCCGGCTCAACCGGCTCGCACTCGACGTCGGCGGCGGCGAGCTCGACGATCTCGACCGCTGCCAGCTGCTGCTCGCACTCGGCGCCGCGCAGAGCCTGTCTGGGGACCACCCGGGCCGGCTGCACACCTGCCGGACTGCGGCCGATCTCGCGCGTTCGATGGCGCGAACCGACCTCATCGCCGAGGCAGCCCTGATCTTGGACGGTGGCGACGGCGCCGGTGGCGATCGGCTGGTCAGGCGGCTGTGCGAGGAGGTCCTGCGGCAGCTGGGTCCGCAGTCCTCCGCGCTGCGTGCCAGGGTGGCGGCCGCCCTGGCACGCGCGTGCATATACCTCGATGACGTCGATGCCGCCGCGCGGGCCAGCGAGCAGGCACTGGCGGTGGCTAACCAGTGCGACGATCAGGCCGCAGTCGTGGCAGCGTTACGAGCCCGCCAGCTCGTGCGCTGCGGTCCGGACGGGACCGACGAACGGTTCGAGCTGGCCGCGCAGCTGCTGGAGATCAGCCGGGAAGCCTCGGACCCCCAGACCCAGATGTGGGCGCACCTCGGGCGGATCGACGTGATGTTCCAGCGCGGCGACCTCGCTGGCGTCGGTCGGGAGCTCGATCCCTTGGCCTGGTGCGTCGGCGAGGTGGGCGGACCGGTCGCGCGCTGGCAGCTGCGGCGCTGCAGGGCAGCGCACGCCCAGGCGCAGGCACGCTTCGCAGAGGCGATCCGGCTGGCCAACGAGGGCTTCACCGAGCTGCTCCCGCTCTCGGCGTGGGTCCGGGACGCCGTGTTGTCGATGACGGGTCACCACATCGGTCAGGAGGCGAGCGGCGGGGCAAGGGCCTACGGCCTCGATGGACCTGCCGGTGCCCAAGACTTCTGCCCGGCCTTTGGTGCCCTCTCCTCGCTCGCGCCGGCTGTTGTGCTGATCTCAGTCGGGCGGCGGGCCGAGGCGGCCGGTCGCTACCGCGCGCTGGGACCGGTCGCCCAGTGGCAGCCGACCACGCACGGGGCAACCATCAGCTACGCGCTCGGCATCATGGTCGGTGCGGCCTTGGACGCTACCGAGGATGTCGCGGCGCTGCGCGGGCTGCTGGCCCGTTACCGCGGCCACCATGTCGCGGGCGGGGCGGGCGCCGGGATCTACCTGGGGCCGGTTGAGCTCTACCTAGGCATCGCGGCCCGGCACCTGGGACTGCTCGATGACGCCGTCGCCGACCTCGAACACGCACGGCGGGCATGCGCGGCGAACGGGGCGGCCGGTTACCACGTCGAGGCGCTGTTCGAGCTCGCCGTGGCGCTGACCCGCCGGGCCGGGAGCGGTGACGCGGCCCGGGCCCGTTCGTTGGCCGCCGACTGCGCCCGCCGCGCCACGACCCTCGGGATGCCGCCGTTCGCGGCGCGCGCCCAAGAGCTGGCTGACCAGCTCGACCACGCGCCGGCACAGCCGTTGACGCCGAGGGAGCGCGAGGTCGCCGAACTGGTGGCGCAGGGCCTGACCAACCGGGAGATCGCCGCACGGCTCTACCTCTCCGAGCGCACCGCGCAAAACCACGTGCAGCACATCCTCACCAAGCTCGACCTGTCAAACCGGAGCCAGATCGCGATCTGGATCACTAGCCGCAGTTGAGTATGTGGCTGAGTAATTTGGCGGACGTCGCTACGCCGCTCGCCTCCCTACCGTGTTCAGATACAGGGAAGGACGAAGACGACGATAAACACTGTCCGGCGTGGCCATATGGAGCGTTGGATAAGCAGCTGAAAAGGGGCACACGAAATGGACACGTACGCATTCCAGGCAGAGCTCACCCGCATCCGCACGGTTGGCCTGACCGCTCGGGGCCTCCGCCTCGACATTGACCTCACCGGCAGCGTCACCAAAGGACGGCTCACCGGGTGCACTGTTGAAATAATTGACTACCTACTCATCCGCCCAGACGGCGTGGGCGTCATCGATGCCCGAGACCTGATCTCCGATGGAGACCGGGTGGTCGCAGCTATCCGGGCCGAAGGGTACATCGTCCCACCTTTCCCCATGCCGACGTTGTCGGTCCTGGCAGATCCCGACTTCCAGTGGCCCGATGTAGATCTACCCTTGCACGGAGCACATTTTTGGGAGACCTCCGATAAAGAATCTTCCACCGCTGCCGCCACTGTGTACGGCTTCACAGGTTCGGCGAACATTGCCGCCGGGGTACTCAAGTTATCTGCGCACTCGCTCGCGGGGGCCAGCCAGCCAGTAGGCGTCGCCTGAGCTGAACCCAGCGAACGCGTCTCCATGGACTTCGGCGAAATCGCCCGTCAATCAGGAGCAACCAGCTGAGCAAAGGGGTTGACATGGTCGCAAGCGTATCGGCAGCGCAATGGCAGCAGAGCCAGGACGCACTCCGCGATGAGGTTCGGCGGGTGACGACCCTGATGCGGTCCATCACTGATCCCGGAGTTCCCGCGGTGGGCCAGTGGAACCTCGCTGAGGTTGCCATGCATCTGTCGCAGACCTGGATACTGGCACCTGGGCAGGCCCGGCGGGACCTGTCCCGATATAGGGCAATAACGCCCGGCATTGCTGGGGCGGGGGGCGACTCGATGATCCGGGACATGTGGGACAGCACTGAGATGAACGCACGCGCATTGAAGTTCGACGCCGAGCGCGACCTGGCTGTCCTGGCAGACCGCATCGAGGAGCGGGCGGAGGAGTACTCCAGCGAGTGCGCGGGGCACTCGCCCGATGAGCCCCGCACATGGACCATCGAGGGCACCACGGTGCCCCTGTCGGCGCTGACTTGCATGCTGCTGAACGAGACGCTAGTGCACGGTTACGACATCGCCCACGCCGCCGGGCGCACGTGGCGGATCGAGCCGGCCCATGCGGCCATGGTGGTGCGGCAGTTCTTCGTCCCGGTCGTCGAAACAGCCGACCCTCGGACGTTTGTCAACGCTGAGCAGGCAGCCGGTCTCCAGGCAACCTACGAGGTGCGCCTGCGGGGAGGCGGCCGGCTCAATTGGATTTTCGACAATGGGTCGCTCAGGGTCGAAGAGCCGTCGGCCCGGCGGGTCGACTGCCATATCTCGGCCGATCCCACAGCATTCTTCATGGTGTTCTGGGACCGCCAGAGCCAGGGGAACGCGATCGCCAAGGGTCAGCTCGTGGCCTGGGGTCGCAAGCCCTGGCTGGGGTTGAAGTTCAGGTCCCTGCTGCGCAACCCCTGACGGAGTAAAGCCCGATCGAGGTCACCTCGACAAGACAGATCGTCGGAGCCTAGGGTGGACGATCGCGGAAGGCCCTCCTCGCTTCGTAGGTGAGATGGTAGGAAACGACGGCGCTGTCCTGGCCGGCCGATGGTTGCATCGTGGTGCCTGCGGGGTCGAACGAAGGCTGCCCGCTACCGGCCCGAGGCGCGCTTGCACCGGCTGGCGGGGGGAGAGTTGTGGCCGGCGACGCGGCACTTAGCCGACTCCCACCCGGCAGTGTCTTCGTCGGCCGGGAGTGGGAACTGACCCAGCTTCGTGCCGCGCTCAGCGTGACGCAGTCGGGTCGGGGACAGCTGTTCGTCGTCAGCGGCGAAGCCGGTATCGGGAAAACACGCTTGGTGGGGAAGCTGGCCGATCTCGCCGAGAACGAGCAGGCCCGGGTGCTGTGGGGGCGATGCTGGGAAGGGCAGGAGGCTCCGGCCTTCTGGCCGTGGATCCAGATCTTCCGGAACATGATTCGCAATCCGGATTCGTACCCCGGCGGCATCGTGGGACAGAGTCTTCCCGACCTGGCCCAGCTCATCCCTGAGCTGGGAGGGTCCCTGGCCCCGGAGGGCGAGGCGCTGCACTACCCGCCCTCCGATCAGGCGCGCTTTCGTCTCTTTGATGCCGCAACCATGTCGATCCGGACAGCCGCGGAGAGTCGCCCTCTTGTCCTCATCATGGAGGACTTGCATGAGGCGGACCGCTCCTCTTTACTGCTACTCGAATTCCTCGCCCGCCAGCTCTCTGACATCCCGCTGCTTGTTCTCGCCACGTCCCGCGAGCCGGAGGCCTATCTCCACACCGCAGTTCGGGACACTATTGGAACAATAGCCGGCAGCGGGCACATGATGTCGCTGGTTGGGCTTCGACGGGACGAAATCAATGAGTTTCTTGGGCAGGGATTCGATATTCTCCTCACTGAAGAGTCCCTCTCCGCCGTACAGGAGGGAACCGGTGGCAATCCCTTATTTCTCGACGAGCTGGCGCGCAGGTTCGTGGCGGAACAGCGGCTTCGGGAGGTTCCGGGCGGCGGCCTGGAGGTTCCGGAAGGTCTGAAGGCTCCCATTCGCAGCCGCCTCGCTTCGCTGTCAGCCGATGCTCAAGCTCTGGTGGCCCTCGCGTCGGTTGTGGGCCGGGAGTTCTCGTTCGAGCTGCTGGTCGCCGCAAGCGGACTCACCCGCGACACGGTTCGCACCACGCTCGGCAGGCTTTCCGCTGCGCGGTTTGTGGACCCGGCCGACTTTGGCCTGGGCCCCTACCGGTTCGCTCACGCGCTCGTCCGCGAAACCATCTACCAGGACCTCCCGGCGCAGCAACGGTGGCAGCTGCACCGCCGCATCGGTCAGGCGATCGAGACGCTGCATCAAGTCGACTCAGCGGGATACCTGGATCACCTTGCCCATCACTTTTCCGAGGCAGCGGCGCTAGGAGAGCTCGACCGGGCAATCGAGTACTCGCGGCAAGCGGGCAAGCGTGCCGCACGTCAGCTGGGCTACGACGAGGCCATCCGCCATTACCGGAGGGCACTCGAGCTAGCGCAGGCCGATCAGCCAGCAGCTCCGAAGCCCTTCGACTTGCTCCTCGCCCTGGGTGACGCTCAGTGGTGGGCAGGGCAGGTCTGCCAGGCGAGCGAGACGTTTCAGGCCGCCGCCGCCCTCGCGCGGGAGTTAAAGGATCCTCATCGACTGGCCGAGGCGGCGCTGCGCGTGGGAGAGGTCGGGTACGGGGGCGCATATGTGCAGGCCTGGGCGTTTGACCCGGTCAGAGTGGCGCTCCTCGATGAGGCATTGGATGCGATAGGTGAACAGGAGAGCCTTCTCAAGGTGCGCGTGCTGGCCCGGCTGTCCACCACGCTGTACTTCTCGCCGTTCGACTCGGCGTCCCGGCGGGACTCGTTGGCCCGGGCTTCGGTGGAGTTGGCCCGCCGCCTGGGAGATGGTTCGACCCTCGCCTACGCCCTGAACGCCCGTCACCTGGCGGTGTGGGGTCCGGACAACGTTGAGGAACGCCTGATCCTTTCGGCTGAGATCGTCGAGCTCGCGCACCAAGCCGGCGACGTGTCTATGGAGCTGATCGGACACGTGTGGTGTCTGGCAGACCAGCTCGAGACGGGCGACGTGCCGGGCGCCGACCGCGAGATCGAAGCGTACGAGGCGCTGGCCCGGCGAGTCGGATACCCACACTTCATCGCCTATGCGTTCATGTTCCGGGCAATGCAAGCGATGTTGCGCGGCGAGTTCGCCGACGCCGAGACCTTTGCTGGACGCTCGCTCGCGCTCGGGGAGCAGGTCGGGGACGGGAACGTTCGATTCTCGCACCAGGTTCAGATGGCCGTATTGCGGGCGTTGCAGGGACGAGCTCAGGAATGCGCCGCATACTGCGAGCCCGCAGCACACGAACAGCCTCAACTTGTGAGGCTGATGGGCCTGGCTTTCTGCTGCCTCGCCGGAGACCGGGGTGGCGTCACAGAAGCCTTCCCTCTCATGTGGCGTGCCCGAGACCGGATCCCACCCGCCCTCTGGTTGTCCATTGCCGGCTTCGGGATCACGTTGCTTGCGGCTAACTCAGGAGCCTCCGAAGAGCAAGCGGCCATTTACGACCTGGTGCGTCCGTACGAACGGCGCTGGGCCTGGCCTGGACGCGACGCAGTGGCCCCGCTCGGACCCGTGGCCTACTACCTCGGGGTGCTCGCCGCGGCCATGTCCCGCTTCGACGCTGCCGCCGGCCACTTCGAGGTAGCCCTTGAGGCCGCGGAGCGGGTCGGCTCCCGTCCCTACCTGGCCTTGGCTCAGGGTGCCTACGGCGCCATGCTCGGCCGCCGAAGCACGACGTTGGACCGTCAGCGAGCGACGCAGCTGCTCGCGGATGCGCTGAAAGCGGCCACCGAGCTCGGGATGAAGCAGCTCTACGACGAGGTCGTCGCTGCCCGAGCGGGCTTGTCCCCGGACCCGATGCTGACGGAGTCGCAGCGCGACTCGTTGCCCGAGGATTCCTCTCACGTGGCCGTGTTCCGCAACGAGGGAGAATACTGGACCATCAGCTTTGAGCAGATCGTCATCCGAATGAAGGACGCCAAGGGACTGCACTACCTGCGGAGATTGCTGGCCGCCCCCGGCTACGAGTTTCACGTTCTGGACCTCGCGGCCGGAAGTACGCCTCCTTCGACGCGCAGGTCCGGACGTCACGTTGCCGAGGGCCGCTCGGTAGCCGGAGCCGATGCGGACAAGAGGCTCGACCCGGCTGCCAAGGCCGCCTACCGAGCCAGGATCGAGCAGCTCCGCACAGACATCGAGGAAGCCGAGGACAACAACGATCTGGAACGGGCAAGTCGGGCGCGGGCAGAGCTGGACTTCATCGTCACAGAGCTCGCCCGCGCGGTGGGGCTGGGTGGACGGGACAGGACGGTCTCATCGCCGGGGGAGCGGGCGCGCTCGGCCGTCAGCAAGTCGGTCCGCGGCTGCCTGAAACGGATCGAGAAGGCCCACCCAGCTCTGGGAGCACACCTGGCGACGGCGGTCAGGACGGGCTACTTCTGTTCGTACCAGCCCGATCCGCGCGCCCCCGTCGAGTGGAGTACCTGACGGGGCCAAGCGGAACAGCACAGCCGCACCCCGAAAGCTACTCGCGTCCTTCTGGCCAGCCCTCGATTGTGACCTGGTTTCTCCCGGGATGTGACCTGGCTTTTCCCGCCTATCCATCCAGAAGCACCCAGTCGTCGGTGGATCGTATGGGAGGTAAACATGACTGACGCCGCGTTACACACCAGTCTTCGTCAAACCCGAGAAGCGACGGTCAACGAGCATGTCGACGCAGAGAACCGCCACGATCCCGACGCTACCGTGGCAACTTTCTCCGACTCCAAGGCCAGCTACGACATCCCCGCATTCGGGGAGGCAGGCCAGATACCGGATCACGACGCCATCCGTGAATTGTTCGTAGGCATGTTCTCCGTGTTCCCCGATTTCCATATCGAACCTGGCCCCTTGCGGCATGGTGAGGACCACGTTCTCGTCGAGGTTCGTTTTACTGGCACACAAAACGCCGACTGGGCAGGTATTCCTTCGACAGGTAAGTCATTCTGTACGCGCGTAGCCGTATTATTCGAGTTTGAAGAGGATCAACTTGTGTGCGAACGACTCTATATGGACTTCGGCGAAATCGCCCGTCAACTAGAGTAGTGTCTCATTATTTTTCACTTGCTCGTGGGTAACCCGTCCGTGCGGGCTTCGTGATTACTTCGAACAGGCTCATCCAGCTGTCCGCACCGTGACCCGCCGCGATAGCGCAATCGTACTGTGCCTTGATCGCACTCGGCAGGCCGACGTCGATGCCGGCATCCGTGCTGGCGCCGACGATGTGATCGGCGGTGGCTCCCATCATGGTGACGCTGGCGAGGTCGCCCGGATAGCGGCCCTCATCGATCGCCCGGGCAGCAGCATCGGTCAGGTACGAGGACATGGTGTCAAAAAGGCCGGTCGCGTAAGGCCTGAACGTCTCCGCGGAGACACCCGCCGCACCGACCAGCGCGGTGGCGTGCAGGAACGCGGACAACGACGTCAGGAAGATGTCGAGCAGGGCCTGGTAGTACAGCTGCGCCAGGGCGTGGCCCTCGCCCCGGTAGTCGGGTTTCCCGATGATCCGCAGCGTCGGCTCGTGGGTCTCGAAGACGGCTTGCGGACCGCTGTAGAAGACATAGGCTGCCTCCGTGCCCACGAGCGGGGCCGGAACCATGATCCCTCCGACGATGAGTCCGGCGCCACGCTCCGCCAGCCAGGTGGCGGCCTCCCGGGTCCTGCCCGGGGTGTCTGAGCTGAGGTTGACGACGACCCGGCCCGTGAGGGCGTCGCCCACTGAGCCCAGAATGTCGTACATGGCCTGGTAGTCGGTCAGGCTGAGAATGATCAACTCGCTGGCCGTCACCGCGTCTGCGACCGTGGCCGCGCGGACAGCGCCCTCGGCGACGAGGTCATCGGCCCTGCTGGCCGTCCGGTTCCACACGGTGGTGGGGTGCCCGTTGCCCAGGAACGCGCGGACTATCGCCTGGCCCATCGGGCCGAGGCCGATGACGGTGACGGTGACCGCTGCGCCACGCTCAGTCATGATGATCTCCCTGTCTTTCCCCGAACGCCGATTCTGAGCAGCTCGATGACGCCGGTGAGGTCCTCGTGGCCGTGCCCGTCGGCGACCCGCCGATCCATCAGGGGCCCGAGCGGGGCGAGCAGTTCGGGGCTGATGCCCTGCTCCTCGGCGACCTGGACGAGGTTGACGTAGCCCGCGGCCTGCATCGCGAGAGTGGAGGCCACACCGATGGTGTAGTCGCGCTTGTCGATCTGCCGCGCGGCTGTGGGAACGAACCCGCTCATGGCGTTCAGCCACCGGCTCAGCATCGGGACGAATGTCGTCGCCTCGACACCTTCCGTGCCGACGAGGGCGAACGCGTGCAGGACGCCCATGAGCATGCCGTACATGCCGCTGAGCAGGGCGAGATCGTGCAGCGTGGCCATCCCGGGGTCGGCGCTGAGGTAGCGGCTCTCCCCGAAGCTGTCCAGCACGTGACGGTAGGTGTCGAATGCGCTGCGCGATCCGCTGTAGAGCAGGAAGGCATCGGGCGTGGCGATCATCGGGGGGACGGCCATGATCCCGCCGTCGAGGTAGTCGGCACCGCGCTGGGCCACCCACGCCGCCAACTCGCGGGCCTGCGCCGGGGTGCCGTTGGTGAGGTTGACCAGGACACGTCCCGATAGCGAGCCGTCGTTGGCGCCGAGTACGTCGTACACGGAGTGGTAGTCGAGCAGGCAGACGATCACGAGCCTGCTCGCGGTGATCGCCTCAGCGGCTGCCTCGGCCCGGACGGCGCCCTCGGCGACCAGGGGGGCGGCCTTGTGCGCCGAGCGGTTCCACACGGTCGCCGGGTAGCCACCGGCGAGGAGGGCGTGGGCCAGCGCGGTGCCCATCGCGCCGAGACCGACTACCGTCACTGCTGGCTTGCTGAGGTCAGGCATGTTTGCGCTCTTCCCGTGATTGTTGGTCACCGACGAGATCCACCGTGCGGGTGGGCGCGCACGGTTTGCTGGGGATCCGCGCACGGTCGGCTGTTGTGATCGCGGCCGATGTCGGTGTGGCGCGTTACCGTCGCGTCATGCGATTCGGTGTGCTGGGGCCGCTGACCGTGTGGACGACCGACGGACGCACGGTCCAGGTGCCCGAGGTGAAGGTTCGTGCCCTGCTGGCAAACCTGCTCGTCCAGGAGGGGCGTACGGTGTCGGCCGACCGGCTGGCCGACGACCTGTGGGGTGATCGGCTGCCGGGCAACCCTGTCAACACGCTGCAGACGAAGATCTCACAGCTGCGCAGGACCCTGGAGAAGGCCGAGACGGGTGGCCGTGAGCTGGTGGCACACCAGCCGCCGGGCTACCTACTGCGCGTCGATGCCGATGCCGTGGACGCGCAGCGGTTCCGGGTGCTGACGGCGCGGGCCCGGGCCACCGACGATCCCCCTGCCCGGGCGGCGCTGCTGTCCGATGCGCTGGCGCTGTGGCGGGGTCCGGCGCTGGCCGACTTCGCCGACGAGCCGTTCGCCGCGGCCGCGATCCAGCGGCTGGAGGAGGAGCGGTTGGTCGCGCTGGAGGAGTGGGCGCAAGCACGGCTCGCGCTCGGTGACCATAATGCCGCCGAGCTGGTGGGGGAGCTCGGCGATCTCGTGTCCCGACACCCGCTACGGGAACCGCTTCGCGCCCTGCAACTGATTGCGCTCTACCGGCCAGGCCGCCAGAGCGAAGCGCTGGACAGCTACCGCGAGCTGCGCGAGCGGTTGGCCGAGGACCTGGGGCTGGAGCCGGGACCCGAGCTCGCTGCCGTGCACCAGGCGATCCTGAAGCAGGACCCTGCTCTGTACGCCGCGCCCATGACGGCGGTGACGTCCGGGGCGCGCGCCCGGACGAACCTTCCCGCCCCATTGACCGAGTTGGTGGGCCGAACGGCGGCGGTACACGCGGTGGCATCGCTCGTCGGCGAAGCGCGGCTCGTGACACTCACCGGGCCGGGCGGGGTCGGCAAGACCCGGCTGGCGGTAGAGACGGCCAGGCAGCTCGCGGAGGCGATTGGCGACGGCGTGTGGCTGATCGAGTTCGCGGGCCTCGACCGGCAGGGCTGCGCGGAATCGTCCTGCCCACCCGACGAGTGGGCCGTTGACGTCGTGGCGACCGCGCTCGGTATCCGCGAGGACCCGACCACGGGCCCGCTGCCGGCGGGCGCGCCGGTCGAACTCGTCGACCGCCTCGCCGAGGCGTTGGCTGCCAAGGAAATCCTGCTCGTGCTGGACAACTGCGAGCAGATGATCGAGCCGGTCGCGAAGCTGGCCGCGCGGTTGTTGCGCGCCGTGCCGGGACTGCGAATCCTGGCCACCAGCCAGCAACCGCTCGGGCTGACCGGCGAGGCGATCTGGGCCGTTCCGCCGCTGGAGGTCCCAGGTATGGCCCACCTCCAGCCCGGCCGCGCCGCCGAGGAGGTGTTCGCCTCGGTGCGGGAGTTCAGCGCCGTGCGGCTGTTCGTGACCCGGGTGGCCGCCGTGACGTCGGGGTTCGCTCTCGACACGGACAACGCTGTTGCGATTGCCACGATCTGCCGGCGGCTGGACGGGATCCCGTTGGCGTTGGAGCTGGCTGCTACCAGGGTGCGGGTGCTCGGAGTGCACGAACTACTCCACCGCCTCGACGACCGGTTCCGGCTGCTGGCCGGCGGGCACCGGGACGCAGCGCCCCGGCAGCAGACCCTGCGCGCAATGATCGACTGGAGCTGGGAGCTGCTAACCGGAGCCGAACGCATCGTGCTGCGCCGGCTGGCCATCCACACCGAGGGGTGCGCCCTCGACGCCGCCGAGACGGTATGCGCGGGGGATGGCGTGCGTCCCGGCGAGGTCCTTGATCTGCTGGCCGGTCTTGTCGACCGCTCGCTGGTCGTGGTCCAGCACGGCCGAACAAGGGCCGAACCCCGCTACCGGCTACTCGAATCCGTCGCCGCCTACGGTCTCGAACGGCTGGGCGACGCGGGAGAGTTCGAGCGCCTGCGGCAGCGGCATGGTCACTACTACATCGCGCTCGCCGAACGGGCCGATCCAGCGCTGCGCGGACGCGAGCAACAGCACTGGCTGGAACGTCTGGACGTGGAGGCAGCCAACCTGCGCAGCGCGCTGGAAACCGCGACACAGCAAGGTGAAGCTGATCTCGCATTGCGGCTCGTCAACGCGATGATCTGGTACTGGTTCCTGCGCGGACGGCTCGGGGAGGCCCGACCGTCGCTGCGGATGGCGCTGTCCGTCCACGGCGGCACATCGACTGCCGCGCGGGGCAACGCCGCCGCCTGGCAAGCCGGCCTTGCGGTCCTGGAAGGAGCACGCGCCGACGACGCTGCCTTCGAATCGGCGCAGGACGTCGGCGAACCCGCGGTACGCGCAAGGGCCCTGTGGTTCCTCGGGTACGTCCTGACCACCGTCGCTGACCTACCCACGGGCGAACGCCTCACGGCTCAGGCCCTGGCCGTCTTCCGCTCCCTCGACGATCGGTGGGGAATCGCGGCCACGCTCAGCGACCGCGTGACCCAGGCGATGGCGAAGGGAGATCTCACCGGCGCCAAGGAGGATGCCGCCCGCAGCGCCGAACTCTTCCACAATCTCGGCGACCGCTGGGGACAGATACAGGCGTCTTTCGCGCTCGGCACACTCGCCGAGATCACCGGCGATTACGACCAGGCCGCCCGCTTGCACCGGGACGGCCTGCGGATGGCGGAGGAACTCGGACTCTGGCCGGAAGTCTCCTACCAGTTATCGTGGCTTGGCAGAATCGCGCTGCTCACCGAGGACTATTCGCGGGCACGGGAGCTCCACGAGCGGGCGATGCGACTGGCTGCCGAGCACAGCTTCAAGCCCGGGGAAATGTATGCCGAGACCGGCCTCGCGCTCGTCGCGCGCCGGGACGGCAGGTTCGACATCGCCGAGAAGCACCTGCGCACCGTGCTCGAATGGCACCACCAGGTGGGCTTTGAGGCAGGTAGCACGCTGATCCTGGCCGAACTCGGCTTCATCGCCGAACAGCGCGGAGACGTGGCAACGGCCAGGAAGCTTCAGCTGGACGGGTTTGCTCTCGCGAGTCGCGTCGGTGATCCCCGGGCGATCGCGCTCGCGATGGAAGGACTCGCCGGTGCACACGCGCTCGCCGGCGAACATGACCGTGCCGCTCGGCTCTTGGGAGCGGCCGCGACGGCGAGAGAATCGGTCGGAACGCCGCTCCCCAGGGCTGAACGCGGTGACGTCGACCGGATCACCTCGACGGCGCGAAATGCACTCGGCGAACAGGCTTTTGCGGCCGAGTTCGAACGCGGTGCCAAGCTGGAGCCCGATGAACTCATCCCGTTATGATCAACGTGACGTCGGTACGCACCCCGGAGGCTTGCGGCCGGTCAGAATTTCTCGATCTTGGTCAGCTCCAGACGCTCCGCCGGCCCCGTGACGTGTTCAGGACCTCGCCGGTGTCCTCCGCGACGCCCCGGTGGTATTCCTGCCGGTACTGGTCACCGACTCTCGGGTGAGCCGGCATGGCGATACGGGGAAGAGCACCATCGACACCGGCTTCGAACGAACTCGCCGTGCGGGCCAGGCCGCCAAGGCCGATCGCCTTGGTGGCTTCGCCGAAGTACCAGACGTTGCCCGCCTTGTCCTGGGCGTACCAGTCGTAGGTATCCTCGCTGAGCTTGCCGTCGAGGGTCACGGTGTCGTGCACGACGACCGTGTCGACGCCCATGACCTTCTTGGTCTGCCGGGTGACCTCGGTGACCGTCCGCTCGCGTCCGTCCTCGGTATCACCTTCGTAGACGAAACGGGTGCCTTGGTGCCCGGCATCCACAGATTCCTTTCGTTGCGGGACTGTTCGCGGAGCACCATTCCCCACCAGCGCTGAATGCACGCTGAACGACGGATCGGCCCCACTGGTCAACCACTGTCGGCTGACGGGAAAGCCACGACAAATCGGGCGCCGTCGGCACCCTCGACCTGAACTGTGCCACCGTGAGCGCTGGCCACCGCGGCCACGATCGCCAGACCGAGGCCGGCGCCTCCGGTGTCCCGCGCCCTGGCGTTGTCAAGCCGGACGAAACGCTCGAAGATCCGGTCGTGCTCCACCGCGGGTATGCCCGGACCGTCATCGGCGACGGTGAGCTTGACCTGGCCGGACTGGGAACGCACCCCGAGCCGGACCACCGAGGCGGCATAACGCTCGGCGTTGTCGGTGAGGTTGCGTACCAGGCGCAGCAGCGCCGTCGCGTCGCCGAGCACCCGCCCGGCGGAGACCTCCCGAGTGTCCACTCTGACCGCACCGCGCTGGCGCAACCGGCGGGCTTCGGCCAGAACCACGTCATCGAGATCGACCGGCCGGGCCACCGCGGTCAGCGTGTCCTCGTCGGCCCGGGCCAGCAGCAGAAGGTCGTCCACCAGCGCCTGCATCCGTAGATCCTCGGCCAGCACGTCGGGCAGCAGGGCCTCGACGGCGCCGTTGGGGTGGGCCAGCGCGCTCTCGATCTGGTGCCGGATGGACGCGATGGGGCTGCGCAGCTCGTGCGAGGCGTCCGAGACGAAGCGACGCTGACGATCGCGTGAGCCCTGCAGCCGGTCCAGCATGGCGTTCATCGTGCGGGCCAGCCGAGCAATCTCGTCGTCTCCAGCCGGCTCGGGCACCCGACGGTTCAGTTCGCTGTCCGATATCTCGGCGACCTGCCGGCGGATCCCCTCCACCGGGCGCAGCGACCTCCCAGCCACCTCCCACGTGATGACTGCGACCAGCAGCAACAAGATCGGGATCCCACCGAGCAGGCTGATGACCACGACATTGGTCCCCTCGGAGACCGGCTCCAGCGTGCGGGCGACCAACACGACGTACTGACCATCTGCGGTGCCCCGGGCGACCGCGCGGTACGCGTATCTGGTCTGGATCGGCAGGTGATCCAAGGTCCGGGCTTCTTCGGGAAGCAGGTCGGCGATGGGGGGCCGACCTGCGATGTTCGAGCTCGAGGCCGCCACGGTGCCGGTCGGCTCCAGCACCTGCACCAGTGACGCCTCGGTATCATCCAACGCCAGTAACCCCGGCGGCATGCCCCCGCCGAGCAAGGCGACGAGATCTTCAGCTCTCGACTCCGCCGCCGTCTCGACGTTGTCGGTCATGGCGCTGCGCAGCAGCATCACCAGCACCAGCCCGCCCAACGTGAGCGCGATGCCGACGACGACGGTTGCGGCGACCGTGGTGCGGATCCGGACGGTGCCCAACTGCCAGCCCAACCTCCACCAGCCCAACCTCCACCAGCCCAACCTCCACCAGCCCAACCTCCACCAGCCCAGTCTCCGCCAGCCCGGCCTCCCCCAACGCCGCCTAGCCACCGTCGGCTGCCAGCCGGTAGCCCGCACCGCGGATGGTCTCGATCGCACGTCGGCCGAAGGCGATGTCGATCTTTTTCCGCAGGTAACGGACGTACACCTCGACGATGTTGGGATCGCCGTCGAAATCGTCGTCCCACACATGGTCGAGGATGTCGCGTTTGGACACCACCTGCCCGGCGTGCCGGAGCAGGTACTCCAGGACCGACACTTCTCGCGCGGTCAGGCTCAGCATCTCCGGACCGCGCCAGACCCGCCGGCTCGCCGGATCCAGCCGCAGATCGCCGGCGGCGAGAATGGGAGGACGCGGCTGCACCCCACGCCGCAGCAGCGCCCGCAACCGGGCGACCAGAACCGGATGGGAGAACGGCTTGGTCAGGTAGTCGTCCGCGCCGATGTCGAGGCCCTCGGTCTCATCGAGCTCGCCGTCCATCGCGGTGAGCATGAGGATCGGGGTCCAGTCCTGGCGGTCACGCAGGGTGGCACAGATCTGGTAGCCGTGCACACCGGGCAACATGAGATCCAGCACGATGGCGTCGTATCGATGTTCCCGGGCCATCCACAGCCCGTTGTCGCCATCAAACGCAACGTCGACTGCGAACCCGTCGGCTTCCAATCCGCGCTTCAACGACATGGCGAGCCGCCGCTCGTCCTCTACGACCAAGACGCGCATCGCGCCTCCCCTGGTCCGACAAGATCCTCTTGGGTGCGGTTATCGAGTGGGGGCCGGCCGCCGGCGCCCACGGCGGGTGCCGGCTTCGTAACGCCGACGAATCCGCTCTGGATCGGCTCCGAGGAGATACTGCAATTTGAGCAGCTGCATGAGCCCGGTCATGCGCCACACACCCTGCTCGACCAGCCGCCGGGCCGAGGCGGTGACAGTGGCCGGCAGCACCACAAGCCGGCCCCGCCGCCGCAGGATGCGGGACATTTCGAGGTCTTCCATGAGCGGAAGCTGGGGAAACCCGCCCACCGCGTCGAATACCTCGCGGCGCACGAACATGGCTTGATCGCCGAATATCCAATTGAGCCGGCGGGCCCGCATGTTGGAGCTGACCGCCAGGTAGTCCAGCCCCACGCTGTGTTGATCGAAGCTCAGTTGCAGGCCGCCGCCGACCACACCGGGGTCCAGCAGCGCGGCCCGGAGCAGGTCCAGCGCTTCGGCGGGTACCTGGCAGTCCGCATGGATGAACCAGAGGATATCGCCGCTGCTCACCGCGGCTCCGGCGTTCATCTGCGTGGCGCGACCAGCAGCACTGCGGACGGTGGCGGCGTGGCGTGCCGCGAGGTCGATGGTCCCGTCAGTACTGCCGCCGTCGACCACCACCAGCTCGCAGTCGGGAAAATCGCTGCACAACCGTCGCAGGCAAGGCTCGATCCGTGCTGCCTCATTAAGTGTGGGCACCACGATCGACACTGTCGCCAGCCTGCTCACCCGAGTCCAAGACTTTCCGCGTCATGCACAGTTTCATGGGATTGTCCCACCGGCCCATGGTAACTGCGTTTGATCTCAGCGACGTCGGGGGAAGATCCAGATCATGCTTCGCCCGATCTCCGCGGGCGCCTCAATACCGTCCACCTCGATACGGTCCAACCGGTAGCCCAGTCGGCGGGGAACCGCCTGACTGCGGACATTCGCCTCGTCGCAGTGGATCTCCACCCGGTCAATGCCGGGAAGCGCGAGGGCCGCGGTCGTGAGGGCTTGAGCTGCGGAGGTGACGTGTCCGTGCCCCACGGCGGTCTCGGTGAGCCAGTACCCGAGCTCGATGCCCCCGGGACCGACCCGGCGATGCAGGCCGCACATCCCGAGGAGTTCGTCACTGTCGCGGGCCAGTAGCAGATAGCCGTATTCCGTACCGTCCTGCCAATGCTCCATTGCGGAGGCGATTCGTTCACGCTGGACTGCGCTGGCCGCAGCTTCGGGCACGGCCCAGTCCATCCAGGGCCCAAGGTGGCTCAGGTTGTCAGCTACCGCCCTTGCCACCCGCTCCGCATCCGCCACCGTCTCCCGTTGCAAGATGAGCCCGGGAAGGACGATCCGTTCGCCAGGACAAAGCGGCACTCGTTCACCTTGCCTCTCGCGTCACATCACCGCTCGTCCCCTTCTGGTGGACGCCGGCATCCATGATCACCGTTTCGGAAGATTTAGCCGCGGTGAGCGCGGTTCATTCTTCCCAAACAGCGATCATGGGCCGGATGGGCAACACTCGCCTCTTGAGATGAGCGCGCGGTGGCCCAGCTTCGGGCGACGCCATCGGCGGTGATCGATCCGTATTGCCGCGTGGCCCGAACAGCTGATGGATGGCGCCCACCTGCCCCGGCGACGACGATGGAGTGCGCGTGACAGCGGTAGCCGATAGAGCTGGCCAGGTAGCGATCCTCGGCGCGGGGCCGATCGGACTGGATGCCGCGCTGGCGTTTCTCGATGATGGCTGGTCGGTCACCGTGTACGAGGCGGCCGCATCGGTGGCCGCGAATGTGGCGGCGTGGAGCCACATCCGGTTGTTCACGCCCTGGTCGATGAACATCTCAGCGCGGATGTGCGCGCGTCTGGACGCCGCCGGCCTGTCCCGGCCGGGACCCGCCGGGTACTGCCCGACCGGCGCTGAGTTCGCCGAGCAACTCCTCAATCCGTTGGCCGAGCTGCCCGAATTGGCGGCCACCATTCGCCTGGGCACCCGGGTTCTCGCAATCGCCCGCGAGGGCCTGCTCAAGCACGAGGAGATCGGCACCGCGCACCGTGGATCACTCCCTTTCCGGTTGCTCGTAGGTAGCCCGGACGGCCTCGAACGGGTCGAGCACGCGGATCTATTGCTGGACTGCACCGGCAGCTATGACCGGGCCAATGTGCTCGGCGACGGCGGGATCCCAGCCCCGGGTGAGTTACACGTGGCTGACCGCATCACCCGCCGGATTCCGGATATCGGCCGCGAGACCGAACAGTGGGCAGGCCGGCGAGTACTGCTGGTCGGCGCCGGCAAGTCAGCTCAGACGGCGGCGCGTGATCTCGCCACGCTGGTGGCCGAGTGGCCCGGAATGAGTGTGGTGTGGGCCGTACGAGCGGCCGACCCGGACTGGGGCGAGGTTCCCGGCGACCCCCTCCCCCAGCGCCAGGAACTGGTGGAGGTCGCGCAGCGGCTGCACTCCGGGGCGGTGACCGGTGTGCAGGTCCGCACCGGCGTGGTGGTGGACGCGCTGCGCCCGGAGAAGACAGGCGCGGCTGTGGTGGTGGCGCTGCGGTCGAGCACCGGCGACGTCGAGGAGATCGTCGTCGACCGCATCATCGCCTTGACCGGCTTTCTCGGTGACACCGCGCTCTACCGGCAGCTCCAGGTCCACGAGTGTTACGCCACCGCCGCGCCGATGAACCTCTCGGCCGCGCTGCTGGGCGCGGCGGGCGATGGGCCGGCGGACTGCCTCGCGCAGGCCTCGCACGGAGTGGACACATTGCGGGTGCCGGAGCCGAACTTCTTCGTGCTGGGGATGAAGTCCTACGGCCGCAACAGCAGCTTCCTGCTGCGCGTCGGTTACGAGCAGGTCGACGAAGTGGTCCGCGCATACACCGCTCACACCGCACAGTTGTAGATCAGCGGCAGCGATCCATCACGCTGGCGCAGGTGCAGGAACAGCTCGACGGCCCGCCGTTTGGCCTCGGCCATGCTGACCTCGGGCCCGGCCAGCAGCATGTCCGGTGAGGTGTCGAGGTCGGCGCCCGCGGGATGCCAGTGCCAGCCATCGGCCGTGACGGTCAGCTCGGGCACGGTGTTGTCAGTGTCGATGGCTACCCCGTCGGCGGAGTGCCCGCGCTTGACCAGTGGGCGCACCGCGAAGTCCGAACCACGGATGCCTTTGGCGGCCAGCAGCGCCCGCAGCGGCTCGATCTCAGCACCGTTCTGCGGCGTCTCCGTCATCCCGACCCGCACCGGCAGACCCAGCGACAGCGCCACGTCCAGGCCCGCCATCGCCTTCGCCCACGCCCCAGGGCCCCGGTTGGCATCGTGGAAAGCGGGCTGCGCGCCATCCAGCGAGGTCTGCAGGATCAACCGCGGCCGGTTCGCCAGGCGCTCCAGTTGGGTGCGTCGCCAGCCCTGGTAGAGCATCGCATTGGTCAGGCAGACGACGTCGAGCCGCTCGGTGGCGTAGAGCAGCATCTCGACGAGGTCGCGTTCGAGGAAGGGCTCGCCGCCGGTGACATAGAGCTCGGTGAAGCCCTCGGCGACCGCGTCGTCGACCAACTCGCGGAACCGGGGTAGGCCCAGCGACCGGCGCGGGGCCTGCGGGGATGAGGCGACGGAGCAGTAGCTGCAGGCCAGGTTGCAGTGGAAGTTGGTGTAGACCCACAGCCGGGGCGGGAAGAGTGCGGATCCGAACAGGGGAAGCACCGGGACGCCGTCGTCGGGGATCTCCGGGACCGAGCCCCAGGACACCTGCTCGCCGGCGAAATCGGGCATCGCGGATTTGTAGAGCTGGAAGCGGCCCCGGGAGCGTTCCGCCGGCGGCACGACCTCCAGGCAGGTGGTCCACCATCCGGTCTCCACGGTCTGGGTGAACGCTTCGGGAAGCCCCACGTCACGCATCGATGCGGCGTGCGCCTGCCAGTCGTAGTCCAGCGCCACCAGCTCGGCGCTGGCGTGGCCGTCGGAGACGTCGAGCAGGGCGTACCAGACGTGCTGGCCGCCGTCGTTGGCCGGCCGGCCCAGGACTCCGACGTTGACCACCAGGGTGTCCCGGAAGCGCCTGATCCAGGGCAACCCGGAATGCGTGCAGCAGATCACGTCCGCGCCGGATTCCGCGATCCGCAGCTGGTGCAGCTCATCCGGCAACGATTCCCACCAGAAGTCGTTGACGGCCAGCGTGGAACCGTGCACCAGGTGCAGCGCCACACCCCCGACGGTCTCCCGATGCTCGGTGGGCAAGGTCCGCATCCAGGCCGCGAACTCTGCGGAGGTGCGCCGCAAAGTGTAGTCGTAGGCGATCGCGGCGAAGGCGTTGTCCTCGTGGTCGGCGTACCCGCAGCCGCAGTCCGGGTCGCCCCGGCCGATGGCGAGCTCGTAGTTTCCAGCGATGCACTCGATGCCGTTGTCGATCAGCAACGGCCAGATCGCCTCCGGTTCCGCCCCGTAGGCACCGAAATCACCCAGGCACCACAGCCGGTCGGCACCACGGGCCCGCGCATCGCGGATGAAAGCTCGCAGTGCATACGGGTTGGAGTAGGTCCCACCGCACAGCGCCAATCTCGTCACTGGGGCCAATTTCGTCGCTGGGGCCAATCTCGTCACTGGGCCAACCTCGTCATTGAAGTCTCCTTGGAGATCGTGCGTGTGTTGCGTGTTCTGACCTGGCGGGCGAACCGGTTCGCCC
>JBOHFK010000101.1:0-21020 GCA_050699635.1 Pseudonocardiaceae bacterium
GTCCACCTGCGTGTTTGGGTCGTCACGGAATGACAGTATGCTCGTGGGGACGGTTACGCCACGTGATGAGCGCGTGCTCGGTCCACGACCGATCCTCGCGTCGACAACAGTGCACGGGGTCAGAGCGGTCAGCGCGAGACGCGGCACCAACAGGGCTGTAGATGCCCCGCTACGGACCGGTGTGGCTGGAGATCGCCCGCGAGCAGTACACCAGCCTCCCGGCTGACGCCCGCGAGCAGATCGACGGGCGTCCTCGCCATGATCCAAAGCAACAAAACAGGCGCCTCGGGACCCGCGGAGAACCATGACAAACCCGGCATCCGAGGTCTGCTGCGCGGCTTCCAGGCGAGCATGTGGGACCAGCTCGGGTGAACCGATCGCTCGATGCAACAGTGCCAGCAAGGGTCCCTGCAGTGACATCACGTCCTTACAACCAGCAGAGCGCAGGACAACCACCGCCTCACCACTCAGCCCTTGAACCACCCTCCGTGGGGATCTCCAGAGCTGCCCGAGAATCCGCGTTAGATCTGTCTTTAAGACGTCCACGCCGAGACGAATCAAAGGGGTCACCATGCTTGCGGTCGAGCGTTGTGCTGCGGTCGAGGTTTTCCTTGGACGTCGGAATGATCTGGTGGACTGGGTGGCCGTCGAGTTGCCGTACCACGATCCGGCACACCCGCGGATTGTGTTGTACATCGTGCCCGCACCCGGTATTGATCCCGACACCGCCGAACTCACGGCGATCGCCAGCGTCGCGGAGTCCGGTCTCAGCGTTCGAGCCGTCGCGGTCAACCACATCCCGCGTCACGCGGGTGGGCAACCGGAGCTCGAGTGCCTGGCCGGCGTGCCTGTCGTGGGCCATCCCGAGCTGCAGGTCTACCGCAGCTTGCTCGACGATTGTGGCGTACGCGCAACAGCCGTGGAACTCGCGCAGCGTGAGGTCCCTCTCACGCACCGTGACGCCGCAGAGTTCTTCCGCGCCTCCCTTTCCGCGACCGGCGGGACAATCCCCGACGAGCAGGGCGAGGACGATTCCGCCACTGTCATCGGTTCGTCCTACTGCGAGGGTGGACCGTTGCCACGTAGCGAAGGAGACCCGCAGACGCTGGTCGAGGCTTTGCTGAGAGCCGGGCGTGACTGGCCTGATCGTGGCCTGACGGTCGTGTCCGACGAGGGCGATCTGACCCTGACCTACCCGGCGCTGCTCGATCGGGCTCTGCGAATCCTCAGTGGTCTGCGACATGCCGGGCTGCGCACCGGCGATTCGCTGCTGATTTGTACCACCGCCCTCGACGAGTACTTTCCGGCGCTGTGGGCCGCGATTCTCGGCGGTGCGCAGCCGGTCACCGTGGCCGCCCCCCGCAACTGGGCGTCGGGCGATCCCGTCTTCGACAAGCTGTGCGCCACGTGGCGCTCCCTCGGGCAGCCACTGCTGATCACCGGGGTGGCCGAGCGAGCGGACGTCGTGCGGGTCGACCCGTTCGGACCGCCCGATCCGCACCAGCAGCGAGTGCTCGCGGCCCGTGACCTGGAGAACCACCTGCCCGCTGATGAAGTTCACCAGGCCAACCCTGCGGATGTGGTGGTCGTGCAACTGTCGTCCGGCAGCACCGGTGTCCCGAAGATGATCCCGGTGACCCACCGTGGCGTTATCGACATGGCCATCGGGTATCGCGCTCGGCGGGTGGCAACCGAACCGGAGACCCTTGTCAACTGGTTGCCGCTCGACCACGTCGGAGGCCTTGTCTGGGCGCACCTCGGTCCAATCGTGATGGGGATGAACAACGTGCATGCGGTCACCGATTTCGTGCTCGCTGATCCCCGCCGCTGGCTGGACCTGCTGTCCCGCCACCGCGCGCAGCACACGTGGGCCCCGAACTTCGCCTACCGTCTGGTCGCTGAAACCCTCGCTCGCGGCCCGGGCGGTGACTGGGATCTCTCCGGCATGCGGACGTGGGTCAACGGAGGCGAGCAGTGCACCGTCACCGCCATCGATGACTTTCTGCACCAGACGGCGCCCTATGGGGCCACGGCCGAGCAGTTCAGCATGGCTTTCGGGATGGCCGAGACCTGTACAGGCGTGACCTACAAGTCCTACGCCGAGCCCGGCAGTGTGCGACGGGTGGCGCGAAGCAGCCTCGGCGGATTTCTGGTGTTGGTGGCCGACGGGGATGACGAAGGCAGCCCCGAGGGCTCCACCGTCTCGTTCCTGAGCGTGGGCCGAGTCGAACCGGGCGTGGAGATGTGCGTCGTGGACGACGCCGGCCGTGACGTCGGCGAGCTCAGGACGGGACGGCTGTGTGTGCGCTCCTCCCGCGTCACCCCCGGCTACCTCGGAGATAACCAGGCCGATGGACAGCCGCACCGAGACGACTCCTGGTTCGACACAGGGGATCTGGCGTTCGTGGTCGACGGCGAAGTGGTGATCACCGGACGCGCCAAGGACGTCATCGTCGTCAACGGGAACAAGTACTACAACCACGCCATCGAGGAGGGTCTGGGGACGGTCGCGGGCCTGAAACCCGGTGCGGTGGCCGTGTGCGGCATTCCATCGCCGAAGACCGGCACCGAGGAGATCGGGGTCTTCTTCGTGCGCGATCCGGAGTACTCGGTCGATGCTGCGGTCGTGGCGCGCAGCATTCGAGACGCCATGGCTTCATCGCTGCGGCTACCGGCGAAATATGTCGTCAGTATGAGCACGGACCAGTGGCCGCGCACGACGAGCGGCAAGATCCAGCGGGCCGTGCTCCGCGATCGGTTCCTCCATGGCGAGTACGACGACGGGTACGTCAAGGATGAGGTGCCCGACTGCATGTTTACCACTACCTGGGTGGTGACCGAGCCGCGATCTTCCTTCCACGAGCGTCCGGGGCGGACGACGCTGATCGTCGCCGACGACGTCGGATTGGCCGAGAGGCTGCTCCGCCTGCGTGCGACTGGGGACCATCCGGTCCTCATCCACGACGCGCCGCACTACCAGCGAACCGGCGACACGTTCCGCTTCCCGCTGCGGTCGGAGGCGGACTGGCTGCGGACGGTGCGCGAGATCACCGGTTCGGGACACACCCTCGACCGCGTGCTCACTCTCCGCAGCTACTTTCGGGCATCGGTCCTCGAGGCGCAGCCCGCGGACATCGACGTACTCGTCGACCGTTGTGCCGCAGAGCTGCTGGCGTGCTACCGAGCCATCCAAGCGGAACCGCTCGTCCAGGACCGACTGATCGAACTGGTTACGGTGAGCCGCCAGTTGTACCGTGTCACCGGAGCCGAAAGTGTCTGCTTTCCCGCAGCACCCATGGCCGCGATCACGGCTGGGATCCCCTTGGAGGCCCAGTGCTGGGACGCCAGGAACGTCGACCTCGAGGGAGTCGATCCCCAACAAGACGCGCGCGATCTCGCCGTCGCGATCGCAGAGAACTCCGTTGATCGGTGCACCGCCTGGCGCGCGGGACTGCCGTACGTGCCGCGCTTCGCTCGAGTTGACCCATCCCCGTCCCTGCCGGCGATCCGCGAGCAAGGCTGCTACCTTGTCGCGGGCGGCGCAGGCGGCATCGGCAACGTACTGATCGCAGACCTGGTGGACCGCTGGAACGCCCGAGTTCTGGTGATCGGTCGCCGTGAACTGGACGGCGGCGACCCCGCGAGCACGTCGCGCCGTGACGCACTGTCGACAATTGCTACCCGTGGTGACGTCACCTACGCGGCGGTGGACGTCACCGACGGCGCTGCTCTGACCGCGGCGGTGGACGCGGCGGAAGCTCGCTGGGGGCAGACCTTAGACGGCGTCATCCACCTCGCAGGCGACTACCGCACCGGACTCCTGGTCGAGGAGAGCGAGCAGTCCTGGAATGCGGCGATACGGTCGAAGACCAGAGGGACGCTCGAACTGGCGGCGCTGCTCCCAACGCGCCCGGGTGCGCGATTCATCGCCTTCTCTTCGCTCGCAGGTATCGCGGACGTGGCCGGGTGCGTGGCCTACGCTGCGGCGAACCGGTTCTTGGAGTCTTTCTGCGAGCATCTGCGTACCCACCGGATACCCACGCACTGTCTGAGTTGGGGGCCGTGGGACGGGCTAGGGATGGCGAGTTTCCGCGGTGACAACGACCACCGCGAGAGTGCGCATGGTGTGCTGTCCCTGCGTGCGCGTGACGCCCGTTTGCTGATGCTCGCGGCGCTGGCCCAACCCGAAGCCAATTACCTCATTGGTCTGCACCCCGGCAGCATTGCCATGTCCACGCGGACCACGGGGACACCAGGAACACCGGTGCGCGCGCTGCGAGTGCCAGTGGTCCGCGGCCTCGCCGACCCTGCCACCGAATTGCCCGTGTTCTGCGCGGCCGGAGGCGAACCGGTACCCGTCGTGACCGCGGATGTGGCCCCGGACACTGCTCCCACCGCCAAGCCGCAAGGGGTGGGACGCCGCGGCATCCGCGACGATGTCCTAGCCATGCTGCGTGCGGTCACCGGGGAGGAAGTCGACGCCTCCCGCCGTTTCGACGAGATGGGCCTGGGCTCGATCCATCTGCTGCAGGCCGTGACCGGGTTGCGCAGTCGGCTCGGCCGCGACCTTCCGGTCACGGCGCTGTTCGACCACCCCACAGTGGACGATCTCGTGGCTTTCCTCGACCTTCGGTCGGCGCCGGAGGCTGCCGAGGAGATCACCGTTAACCACGACGAGCGGTTGGCGATTGTAGGGATGGCGATCAAATTCCCCGGTGCCGCAGACGTGGATGAGCACTGGGCCAACATGCACTCGGGCACGGTGAGCGTCCGCTCTCCTCGAGAGGACGAGCACGGAGGGTACTTCACCCTTGCCGGAGTGGGCGCGCTCGACGGCACCGACCGATTCGACACTCGTTTCTTCGGCATGCCCCCGGACGAGGCCGACGGTATGGAACCGTCACATCGGCTGCTTCTGGAAACCTGCCACCACGCCTTGGAGGACTCCGGGCACTCCGGACCCGACCAGTTGCGTCGGACCGGCCTCTACGCGAGTGCCGCTGCCAACACCAGCCATCTCAGGGGTGTTGTGAAGGACGCGATACGCCGCGGCGACAACGTCGATGCGGTGTTCGACACCGCCGACATCCACACCATGGAGTTCTCCGTCGCCAGGATCGCGCACCGGCTCGGCATCTCCGGCCCCGCGATCAACGTACAGACAGCCAGTTCGTCCGCATCCACGGCGCTGCACTTGGCGGGACAGTCGCTCAGAGACGGCACCATCGATCTGGCGCTGGTTGCGGTCGCCGCGCTCAAGGGTGCACAATTCCACGGCTACAAGCGGATGACCAGGGCGGTTTCTATCACGGGGCGCTCGCTACCGTTCGACGCCGCCGGTGACGGGTACGTGCGGGGCAGCGCAATCGCGGCGGTCGTACTCAAACGCCTGGAACACGCCGTCAGGGACGGCGACACCATCCACTCTGTCGTCCTCGGCTCGGCCCTCACCAACGACGGAGCGGACCGGAGCGGCTTCACCTCGCCGAGCGTGGGCAGGATTCTCGACACCATCAGGTCGGCACTGGCCGTTGCGGGCATCCACGTGGACGACGTGGGCTACGTCGAAGCGCAGGGCACCGGAACACCAGTCGGTGACCTGGCCGAATTCACTGCGCTGGCCACAGCGTTCCAGAACCGAGCCGGGGCGTGCCCGTTGGGCACAGTGGCCGTCAATATCGGCCACACCGATCACTGCTCCGCAATGGCCGGGCTGGTCAATGCCACACTGGTGCTGAAAACCCAAGAGATCCCGCCCTATCCGGGATTCACCCGCCTCAGAGCCGGCCTCGACATCGGGTCGAACCCATTCCGCATCGTGACGACCCCGGAACCGTGGCCCTCCGCTGACACACCCAGACGCGCCCTGGTGAGTACATTCGGCACGGGAGGAACCAACGGCCAGATCGTGCTGGAGGAGCCGCCACTTCCCGCCGCACGGCCCGCCGCACCCGACCAGGCACCGATGACCGGTGTACTGCCCCTCTCCGCGGCAACTACCAATGCCTTGATTGTCCTAGCCCGTCGTTACCGGGACCATCTCACCGCCCACCCGGACGTGGAACTGTCCGATCTCGTGCTCACCTTAGGCGCCGGACGTCGCCACCATCAGCACCGGCTCGCTGTGGTGGGCGATGACCTGTCGTCGCTGGTGAACGCCCTCGACACGTTCCTGGTCGATCCGTCGCGCACCGGCTCAGACCATGTGCACCGGAGCACGACGCCGACCAGGAAAGCCGCGCTCGTGCTCATTGGGATCGATGAGATCACAGCGAAAGCTATGGAGGTGGTCTGCCAGAGATACCCGGTCGCGCGACATGCGGTCCAGGAGTGCGACCGCACACATCAACGCCTCTGGGGCGATTCCCTGATCGACCCCACCGCTCCCGACATCGTGTTCCAGCGCTTCGACACCGTAACCGCCATGGTCGTGTATAACGCGTGGACAGAGGTGCTGAAGTCCTTCGGCGTACGCCCCAGCCTGATTGCTTGCACGGGTGCGGGCACCCACCCGGCATTACTGGCTGCCGGGGCGCTCACCACCCGTGACGCGCTCTACCTGGCAGGCGCAGTCCAACGCTCGGTTCGCGACGCCTCGGCCAACATCGCGGTGCGTCCACTCGCGACAACGCTCATGCTCGACGACGGGCGGGTGATCGCGCAAGGAGAGATACCCGATCTCCGTGCGATCGGCACCACAACCGACATCGACACCAGCACGCCACCCATCCCCGCCGACCGATACTGCGTCGTCGCGGGAAGCGATCTCCGCGAAAGCGGCTCGCCTCACCTCATATTCGCAGCGACCGTAGCGCGGCTGTACTGCGCAGAGGTAGACCTGGACTGGACTGCAGTCGCGAGCGCCGGCGCCCGACGCATCCCCCTACCTCTATACCCGTTCGAAGACAGCCTCGCCCACACGCGCAGACGCCGGGGATGATGATCATCGTGGGTGCTTGTGCGTGACGAACTGCGTGACAATCACCGCGTACGGCGGCGGACTTCCGTGGATCCTGCGGGATGCTTCAGCAGGTCAATACGGCCGTAGTCCGCTGGTCAGGGCACTATTGTTATTGCTTCGGGACGAAGAGGCCGTGGGTTCGAATCCCGCCACCCCGACAGTTGGGAATACCAGGTCAGCGGCTTGCGCTGTCGGGTCCATGGTCGGTTTCTGCGCCAGGGTCGGCCCCGTACAGCTGCGAGGTACAGCAGCGTCGAGCGCCCCGAAGTCGATCTAGTCCCATCCGGAGCGCCACAGCACGGCCGTAACTCCATCGAACACGCGCCCGGTACCTGTCGCGCCCAAACTCCATGCTAGCGTTCTCCAACCGCGGTGTTGACAACTGTAACACCCCCTGTCTAACCATCAAAGAGCCCGTTCAACCATGGTCGGCAGATCCGCAGGTGGGTTGACCAACACAACCACGGTGACAATGAGGAGGGGTAATGACTGAGTGGACATTTCGACTGACCCTCCGAGGCATCGAACTGACGGACGAACAGCTCGACGCGCTCTATGAAGCCGGCTGCGACGACGGCTCGTTCTCCGTGGAACCAGATGGCGCGGTCCTGGGCTTTTTTGACCGTGAAGCACCGACAGAGCAGGATGCCGTGATCTCCGCCATCGTCGACGTCGAGCAGGCTGGCATCGGCGCTCGGGTGCTCCGGGTCGAGGCCGACGATGACTGGCTGACTGCCAGCGAGATCGCAGCGCGGGTCGGCCGCAGTCGTCAGAGCGTTGCTCTGCTGGCACGGGGTGAGCGTGGTCCCGGAGACTTCCCAGCCCCCGTTGCCCGGCAGCGCTCATCGAATCCGCTCTGGAGCTGGTCTGAGGTCGAAGCCTGGTTCGAGCGCTATGAACCTGGAGCCTTGCCAGCACACGGGCCGAGACTCTCACCTGACTTCCTCGCCGAGGTCAATGACCGGCTTGACCTTCGCGAACGTCTTCGACACTCGCCTAATGCCCCCTGGCGGCCAAAGTTGAACGAAGCGCTGCCACTCGGAGCTTGAGGTTGGACCGGGATGGCTTTCATTGCCTCGACCCGCTCCTGGAGCAACTTCATCCGGTTGCTCGGGTCAGTACCGTGATTGCGCATTTCCTCGCGGTTCCAGCCTGCGCCGACACCGAATTCCAGCCGGCAGCGCAGCACCGTCAGACCAGGGGCTTTCCCGACTGGCCGGGATGTGGGTGTGTTCGGCGAAGAACACCGCGTCCGGCCCGCTCTCCTCGACCAGGCGTGCCAGTGCGCCCGGATTCATGCCATCATGTGTCGGGAAATATCCGACGCCGAAGTCCATTCCAGTGAGTATAGAGCAGTTGGTTCGCGGCCGCTCGGCGAGAAGTGAAGGATCCAGACTTCCGCACTCTCAAAGTCTTCCCATCAATTACCTCTGGTAATGACGAGACGGATCGCAGCCGAGACCGGCGGTAGCCGGGGTAGGAGTTACAGCTCGAGGTCGCTCTTATCAAGCTCTCGGGATTCCACCGGTAAAGAGGCCACCGGGACCGATGATTCGACGTTGTCCCACTCCTCTAGGCGTGTTTGGTAGTCGGCGGCGGCCTTTTCTTCGACTTCCTCCTGGTACTCGGCGGTCGTCTCCGCTTCCGGTGTCACTGGGTTGATGTCGGCTGCTGGTTCGTCGGTTGAAGGCTTGGAATCGAGGCCGGCGCCCTGGGCGGTACCTTCTGGCTCAGTCATCGCATGAATCCTTTCAGTGTTCTCCCTAACATGTGTTCAATTAAAAACACGTAAAGGCATACCCCCCACGGAAGATCCTCAAACGTCGCTGATCCCATCGTGTGACACGACAGGTCAGGTTGTTTGTTGATCTTCGGGGCTAGCCAGTGCACCTGGGCTCGACCTGGAGGTCGAGCCAGACCCGGTCGCGCAACTCAATCCCGTCGATGGGTTCTGCTGCCGGGTAGCCGGTCGCTGTGGTGAAGGCGTCCCGGCTACCGCAACCACGACACGTCCCAGGCCGATATAGCTGTCCAGTTGGATCGCCGAGTCCTCGGCCAACTCGAACAGCGGCCGTAGGCCTGCCTGCCCAACCTCCAGGTGGGTATTCAGGATGACACCAGCAGGGTTAACCTACAGTTGCGGGCGACCAACCACCGCGATCCGCCGGTGCTTGGCCGGCTGACTGGAGTTCATGCGCCACCAGTAGGAGATACGTGATGCGACGTCTAACCTCCCCGGCTCTCCCCGGGATCATGCTCGTCATCGTGATCCTTTGGGCACTGACCGCGGTTATCTTCCTGACCGGTATCTTGGCTACCGCAAACCGGATCGAGAGTCGCGTCGGCGTCATCAACAGTGCATTGACGCCGACCGCGCAGAAACTCAACACCCTCCCGGTCCTCAACGATGTTGTTAATAACGCGAAGCAGATTCGCGCTGCGGCGGCGAACTTGAGTCCGACGATTGGACACGTCGCGGATTCAGCGGCGAGCATTGACGAGAGCCTGAAATCGGTCAACAACACTGTTGGACCGATCAACAAGTCTGCGAAGGAAATCAATTCCTCAGCGGGCGGCATCCACGACAGCGTGTGTTCGATCGGAGCCACGTTGGGAGGTCGATCAGATAGCCTCTCGTCGGGTCGATGAGGTAGGGCCAGCCGGTCAACCTCAACGGTGCCCCCCGCAACACGTTACCGGACAAGCGAAGGCTTCACCGTTGACGGTTCACCGTGTCACAGGGGGCCCTTCGGGCCGGGATCGACGTGGAGGTCGAGCCAGACCCGGTCGCGCAACTCGATCCCGTCGATGAGTATCGCCGCCGGGTAGCCGGTCGCCGCGGTGAAGGCGTCCCGCTCGATGGAGAGCATCCGGAACCCTAGCCGCTGGTAGAAGCGCAAGTTGCCGATGCCGGCAGTAGCGGTGGAGACCAGCAGCCTCCCCGCCGACTCGGCAGTGGCCAACTCGATTGCCGCACCCACCAGCATGCGGCCAATACCCCGACCCTGGTGCGACTCACGCACCGCCATGTTCTTGATCTCGAGCTCACCGGAGCGGCCGGCGTGGACGAGTTGAAGGTGACCGACGATCTCATCGCCAGCCATCGTGACCAGGACACGGCCCAGGCCGATATAGCTGTCCAATTGGGTCGCTGAGTCCTCGGCTAACTCGAACAGCGGCCGCAGGTCATGCCGGAAACCGCCATGCAACTCGACGCGCATCGGACGTCCACTCACAACCTGAAGCCTCCCAGACACCGCTCATCAAGCGTGGCGACATCGTCGTGCCACCACGTCGCCGAGTTCGACTCCATGGCTGTCACGACGACAACGCGCAGCCATGGTGTCGAACTCGGCGACACCATGGCTCAGCGACACCATGGCTCAGCGACACCATGGCTCAGCGACACCATGGCTCAGCGACACCATGGCTCGGCGACACCATGGCTCCGCGACACCACGGTTGGAGGGAACTGGCGAAAGCGGCCTCGTCCGAGTGATCGCGACAAACAGGCGTCATCGCCCACATGGCACCTCGTTACGCCGTTCAGGGGATGTTGCGTGCATGTTGCGGGAGGTTGGGAGTTGGCACGGTTGGGGGCGCTTGGCGCTTGTCTCGCCAAGGCTGGTCTGGTTCTGAGTACGTTGGCCGCCGCGTCCGTCGTGGCTGCGCAGCCGGTGGCGGCGGAAACGTCGCATCCGCATTCGCCCCGGGACGGCGGATTCTCCTGCGAGATGACCCGCACCGGGGAGTACCAGCGGGCCGACCCGGCGGCGGCCGGTTTCGACCCGGCGAAGCTCAAGCGGGCGCTGGACTACGCCAACCTGTCCAACCCGCTCACCATGAAGGTGTTCCGGCACGGCTGCCTGCTCACGCAGGGCCCCCGCGATCTCCTGTTCGACCGGGTGCCGGCGGACAACTGGGGCCAGACGAAGACGATCACTGCGTTGATCACGGGCATCGCCCAGGATCAAGGCCTCGTCGACATCGACGCGCCGATCAGCAGGTACCTGCCGATCAACCTCGGGGACGCGGTCCACCGATCCGTAACACTGCGCAATCTGCTGCAGGCGTCCTCTGGTGTGGAGGTCAACCAGGTACGCGGGTTGAACTTCTTCGCCGACCAGTCCCGGGCCCGCGAGTTCTTCACGATGCCGATCGTCCACCAGCCCGGGACGTACTACGAGTACGACCAGACGGCAACCTCGGTGATCATCTTTGTGGTGCAGCACGCGATTTGGCAGCGTGAACCGGGCCTGGACTTCCAGGACTACGCCCAGCGGGAACTGTTCGACCAGCTCGGTATCCCGAAGAGCGCCTACTTCTGGCAGCGGGACCGGTCGGGCACCACCACCGCCTACTCGCAGCTGTTCCTGCGTCCGCTGGAGACCGGCCGGTTGGGGGAGCTGATCCTCACCGACGGCGTCTACGACCACAGGCGGATCATCTCCGAGAGATACCTGCGCGAGTTCCGGACCGCGGCCAGGACCAACTGCAGCTACGGGTTCCTCACCTTCCTCAACAGCTGCAAGCCGGGCCAGAAGCAGGTGGACGTGTCTGTCCCCACCCGCCGCGATCCCGGCGGCGTTCCCTGGGTGGCCAGCGCACCAGCGGATATGATCTTCACCGATGGGATCGGAATCCGCACCTTCGTGATCCCGAGCCTGGACCTGGTGGTCACCCGCAGCGGCGAGCAGGAACTGGACCTGATTCCCTCCGCGCTGCGCGGCGATGTCGAGGGGGTCGTCCCGGGACGTCCGGGGGCGGCGGGCACCCACCAGTTCTTCCGCCTGCTGATGGCCGCCGTGACGGACATGCCGGACCAGGTGCGCGCCACCATCGCGAACTCCGGGCCCTACGACCGTGCTCCGGAGGTCGGCTTCGACGCGACCCACTTCCTGCACCCCCTGGACGCGCCGGCCGGCACCTACCTCTCGATCGGGCCAGGTGCTCCGCAGGGCTGCAACCCGCTCGGCTGCCAGGGGGAGCCCAACGACGGGCTGCGGTGGATCCTTGACATTCCCCGCACCATCCCCGGCATCCTGCACGCCGACCGGCGACCCGACGGCCACTGAACAGCACGGACCCGCTGAGCCAGCGACAACGGATCGGCCGTGATCGCCTAAACTGCCTGTCGTGCTGACCGACAATAGCGACGAGTCGATGGCCGGGAACCCGGATTGGGTGCCCCACGGCGTCGACGTCACCGTGCCCAACGCGGCTCGAGTGTATGACTACTGGCTGGATGGCGCCCACAACTTCCCGGCCGATCGCGAGATGGCGAACAAGGTCGCACAGGCCGTGCCATCGGCCCGGGACGGCGCCCGGATCAACCGGGCGTTCCTGCGCAGAGCCGTGCGCTTCATGGTCGATTCTGGAATCCATCAATTCCTCGACATCGGTTCGGGCATCCCGACCGTCGGCAATGTGCACGAGATCGCCCAGCGAGCCAATCCCGAGTGCCGGATCGTGTACGTCGACACCGAACCGGTCGCGGTCGCACACAGCGAATTGCTGCTGGCCGGCAACGACCGGGCGACGGCGATCCAGGCGAACCTGCGCGACGTCGAGAAAATCCTCGGCAACCCGCAGGCCAAGCGCGTACTGGACTTCGATCAGCCAATCGGACTGCTGATGTTCTGGGTGCTGCACTTCGTCCCGGACTCCTGGGACCCAGCAGGCATTCTGGCTCAATACCGGGACCGGCTCGTCGCTGGCAGCTACCTGGCAGTGTCCCATGTCACGACCGACGGCAACCCGACTGGACAGACCGAGACAGTTCGGCTATACCGGAACAGCTCGAACCCGGTGTACTTCCGCAGTCACAGCGAGGTACGACGATTGTTCGACGGATTCGAACTGGTCGAACCGGGACTGGTCGGCAGCGCCTTCTGGCGACCCTCGGGGCCAGGCGACATCTCCGACAACGCCGAGATGAATTCGATCTCTTATGGCGGCGTCGGCCGCAAGCCGTGACCAACCTGAGGTTGGGGGCCCAAGGCTGGGGACAATGGCCCGGCGATCCTCTAAGCTGGTTCGTGAGGTGAAGGAGTACGATGCTCGAGAATCCGGATTGGGTGCCGGCCAGCACTGACAAGATCTTGCCCAATGCGGCTCGGGTGTACGACTACCAGTTGGATGGCTCCCATAACTTCGGCGCCGATCGGGATATGGCAAAACGGATCCTGCAGGTCGTTCCAACGGCCCGGGACAGTTGCCGGATCCAGCGGTCCTTTCTGCGCAGAGCCGTGCTCTTCATGGTCGACTCCGGGATCCGCCAGTTCCTGGACATCGGCTCTGGCATCCCGACCGTTGGCAATGTGCACGAGATCGCCCAGCGAGCCGATCCCGAATGCCGGATCGTGTACGTCGACAAGGACACGGTCGCGGTCGCACACAGTGAACTGCTGCTTGCGGGCAATGACCGGGCCGTGGCGGTCAGGGCGAATCTGTGCGACGTCGAGAACATCCTCGATGACCCGAAGACCAAGCAGCTGCTGGATTTCGATCAGCCAATCGGCCTGCTGATGCTGTGGGTGCTGCACTTCGTCCCGGACTCCTGGGATCCGGTCGGCATTCTGGCGAGATATCGGAACAGGCTGGCACCGGGCAGCTACCTGGCTGTTTCCCACGGCACGACCGACGGCAACCTCGCTGGGCTGTCCGAGGTACTGGAGCTGTACCAGAACATCTCGGAACCCGCGTACTTCCGCAGCTACCAGGAGGTGCTTGGCTTATTCGCCGGATTCGAGCTGGTCGAACCGGGACTGGTGAGCAGCGCCTCCTGGCGACCTTCCGGACCAGGTGACATCTCCGACAACGCCGAGATCAACAAGACCTTCTACAGCGGTGTCGGCCGCAAGCTGTGACCACCAGAAGTTTCCTTAGCAAACAGCTGCCCATCCTGGATACGATCTCCACACCCGGCGTGTGTGGAACAACAGACAGGTGGCTGCCAAGCGGTGACATCGTGACCGCCAGTCCCCCGGACGAGCCCGGCCTGACTGTGGCCGAGCTCGCTGCGGCGTGGGCTGCGTCGGCAAGCCGGACCACGTATCTGCCGATGTCCGGGGACGAGCTCGAGCAGCTCCTGACCCGGCTGATCAACCGGCTGGTGGCGGCGGTGTCTGCCGCAGCGATGGATGAGCAGGTGGCGATCGAGGTGGGCGCTGAGCTGGTTGCCCACGACCTCACCGGGTCGAGCAGCATCAGCCGCAGCATCGAGGTCCTGGGCGACGGCCTGCCACGGCTGGCGGAGCTGCACTCTGTACCTGGGTACGGGGTCGATGGGCGCGACGCCGCCGTCTCGCACGTGCTGAGAACACTGGCCGGCGGGTACGCCGAGGCCCTCCGGCAACGCACTCTCGATGAGCAACACCAGGTCACGCAGGCGCTGCTACAGGCGAAACTGGATACCGAGCGCGAGCTGTGGATCAGCGAGGCGCGGTTCCGGCAGGTCTTCTCCGAGTCGGCCGTGGGGATCGCGATCAGCGACCTCGACGGCACGATAGTCACTGTCAACCGCGCGTTCGCCCGCATCGTGGGCCGTTCCCGGGACGATCTGGTCGGCGCGGCGCTGGCGAATCTGCTGTACTCCCCTCAGAGGATCCAGGGAGAGACCGACCAGGCTGGTGAGGCTGGCTGGGTTCACCAGACCGCCGGGGTTCAGAAGACCGCCGGGGCCGAGGGCGCAACACTGGGCGACGCGTACCGCAAGCTCGCCACCGGGGAGCTGACCCACTTCCGGCGCCGGGGCCAGCTGACCGCGGCCAACGGCGAGGTAGCGTGGATCTTCCTGGCGGGTTTCCTGCTGCGCGACCCCGAGGGGGTGCCGACCCACCACGTCGTGACCACCGAGGACATCACCGAGTTGCATCTGCTGCAGCAAGAACTGTCCCGGCAAGGGCTCTACGACCGGCTGACCGGCCTGCCCAACGAGCACTACTTCATGGGCCGCCTCGAGGACGTGCTGGAAGCCGCCGATCCGTCGACCATGATCACGGTATGCCGGGTGAACCTGGACAACTTCTCGGTGATCAATGACGGGATCGGCCTGGGCGCCGGCGACTTCGTGCTGTGTTCGGTCGCGACGCAACTGCAGGAGCTCGTCGCCGGCGAACGGGCGCTGGTAGCGCGGATGGCCACCGACGACTTCGCGATCCTGATCGAGGAAAGTACCGAGCGCGACCTCAGGCTCTTCGCTGCGACGATGAACACCCAGCTCTGCGAGCCGGTCTACTACGGCAACCAGGGGATCGCGGTCTCGGTCTGCATCGGCATGGTGCGCCGGCGCGCCGGTGGGATCTCGGCAGCTGAGCTGGTCCGCGAGGCGAATATCACGTTGCACCGGGCCAAGAGCGTGGGTTGCGGCCAGTGGGATCTCTACGACATGGACTACGACATCCGGCAGCGGCACCGCTGCCAGCTGGCTGCGGAAATACCCGGGGCCTGGGAGAACGGCGAGATCGACGTGCAGTACCAGCCGCTGTGCCGGCTCGACGATGGCGGCATCGTCGCGCAGGCGGCAGTGTTGCGCTGGGATCGCGCCGACGGGTCGGTGGTAGGCCATTCCGATTGCCTTGAGCTGGCCGAGCAGACCGGGCTGGTGACGTCCCTCGGGCGGTGGATCGTGGAGAAGACCTGCGGTGCGCACCCCGCGGTCTCCCACCACGGGCCGGCCGCCAACCACGGGCCGGACAGACCCCCGCTGCTGCGGGTCGACCTCACCGCGCAGCTGAGCCAGGACCCCGACCTTGTCGAGGTGGTGCGCGGCGCGCTGGCCGCAACCGGCCTGCACCCCGGGCAACTCTGGCTCGGGGTGCCCCTGACGGCCCTGGCCCGCGGCCACGGCGACGTGGTGGACAACGTCGGCACACTAGCTGAGCTCGGCGTCCAGATAGTGCTGATCGGCGCCCCGGCCGATCTCGGGTACCTGACCTACCTCGAAGATCTTCGGGTGAGTGCCGTGGAGATCGCTCCGGACATCGTCGCCCGTATTGCTGCCCGACCCGGCCACGACTCGCTGGTCGCGCGCGCAGCGCGCGAGATCATCTCACTGGTGCACAGCGCAGACGTCACCGTGATCGTTCCCGGGGTGGACACTGCGGAGCAGGCGCAGTGGTGGCACAGCGCCGGGGCCGATACCGGCTGGGGAGCTCACTTCGGCCCGCCGGTGCCGAACCCCAGCTCCCACCGAGCCTCGACCCACCGAACCTCGATTGACTGAGCCGAATCTCACTCGTTTCGCTGCAAGCGACGGGGCGATTTGTCGTGGACCGCTGAGCGCCGTCCGTCCTTACGTGCCGGGTCACCACCCGTTCAGGTGACACGCACATATTGCCCGGGACGCATTGCTCGCCAGCGATACCAGGAGGCCGCTCGATGGGGCACGACCACACACACGATGCCGCGGACGGCGAGGCGGCCTTGCCGCCAGCGCTCAACCCGTCGATCCCGGACGAGGCGCTCGCAGCAGAAGACCGGTCCCGTCGGTCGTTCCTGCGCCGGGCCGGCGTGCTCGGCGCGGCGGCGGCTGCCACCAGCGTGCTCGGAACCACCGGGGTGGCCGCGGCCGCACCCGATGATTCAGGGGAGATTGCCCGGCGGCTGCCCAGGGGCGGCTTCCAATGGCTGGCCGGTGATCACCACATCCACACCCAATACAGCCCGGACGCGCAGTACCGGGTGATCGACCAGGTCCGCCACGCCCATGCCTACGGTCTGGACTGGATGGTGATCACCGACCACGGCAGCGCGCAGCACGCCAAGATCGGGGTGGAGAAGGTCAACCCGGACATCGTGGCGGCCCGCGCCGCGATCCCGGACACCCTGGTCTTCCAGGGCCTGGAATGGAATATCCCGGCCGCCGAGCACGGCACGGTGTTCGTGCATCCCGGGAACAACGAGGTAGCGGTACTCAAGGAGTTCGAGAACACCTACGACGGCACCGTCACCAACACCGGCGCCAGCACACCGCCCAACGAGGCGCTCGCCGTCGCCGGGATCACCTTCCTGGGCAGTGCGGTCGCCGCGCGGCGGGTTGCCGACGCCCTGATGCTGGCCAACCACCCGGCCCGCAAGGGCATCGACTCCCCGCACGAGATACGGGCATGGCGCGACGCCGACCTGCGCATCGCGATCGGCATGGAGGGCGCGCCGGGGCACCAGGCCGCCGGCATCGCCAAGCCGGGCGGCCCGGGATCCGGCCGCGGTGCCTACGACAACAGTCCCAGCGCAGCGTCGTTCCCGGGCTACCCGCTGGAGAGCTACCGCACCTATGGCGGCTTCGACTGGATGACCGCGACCGTGGGCGGGTTGTGGGACAGCCTGCTCGCCGAGGGCAAACCCTGGTGGATTACCGCAAACTCCGACTCGCACATGGTTTACGGAGACACCTCCATCCGGGGCCCTGGCAGCGACTTCACCAACAACGGCTTCTTCAACGACCCGGTACACGGCGGGCCGGCCAACCTGAACAACAGCGATTTCTGGCCCGGCTCCTACAGCCGCACCAACGTCGGCGTCACCAGCGGCTCCTACGCCGCCGTCATGGACGGGCTACGGGCCGGCCGGGTGTGGGTGGACCACGGCCAGCTGATCTCGGCGCTCAACGTATCGGTGCGCTCGGACCCGCTGGGTTTGCCGCTCCCTTTTCCGGGCACGCCCCTGGGCGGGACGCTGACCGTCCGGCGCGGCGCCCCGGTGCGCCTGTCCATCGACATCGACCTGGCCAACGGGCCGAACTGGGGCCAGTTCCAACCCACCCTGGCCCGGGTCGACGTGATCGCCGGTGACGTAACCGGCCCGGCCGGTGATCGGGACACCTTCGCCGCCCCCACCGCCAAGGTCGTCAAGTCCTTCGACGTCGGCCGCAACAGCGGCTCGGTGTCGCTGAGCTACACCGTCACCGCAGACCGGTCCTTCTACCTGCGGATCCGGGGCACCGACGGCAATCGCAGCGCGCCCGGTCTGGGCGGCGCCGCGGTCGATCCGGCCGGCCCCGCGATGGACGTGCTGGGAGACGCTGATCCGTGGAAAGATCTGTGGTTCTACTCCAACCCGATCTTCGTGCTGGTGCGGTGACCCCCAGATCCGATGACGCAGATCCGATGACGCAGATCCGATGACGCAGATCCGATGACCCAGATCCGATGACCCAGATCTACGGGATCGACGGCGGCTCGCTCGATGTGCGCGCCGCCGAGCACCTGATGGCCGAGGTCGTGACCCGGCTCGGCACGGACACGGTGCTCGTGGGGTGCACCCACCTGACCACAACCGGCGGGCCGCATGTCACGCTGTCCATCGAGCTCGACGGCGTCCAGGACATCGGCCGTTTCCCGCTCGGTCTGCACCTCGTCCGGCCGGGATCCGGGCAGGGCGCCGCAGCACAGGCGGCGGGTGCGCACCATCTCCGCACCTCGGGGCGGGCCGTGCGATTCCCCGGGCAGCAGCACCTGACCGGCGTGTTGCCCGTCGGCGAACTGCTCGCCGTCAGCGCGATCGAGGCGGTGGTGATCGTCGCTGGATCCGGCTACCCGCCGGACCCAGCGACCCTGATCGATACCCGGAACTTCGTCCGGCCGCTGTGGCAGGACGGCCGGCTGACCCTGCATACGATGCCCGCGACCAACGGGATGCTTGCTCCCTTCGAGGTTGCCAATCCCACGCCGTGCTGCGCCGATCACGGGCCCTGAGCTATTGCCCCCGGCTGGCCGGGTCCACCTTGGCCCAGCGGAGCAGGTCGGTGATCGTGAACGTGCCGCGGGCCTGGCTGGGCAGGGACGGCCGGAAGCCGGTGGCCAGCAGACGTCGATGGGGTCGAGTTCCCAGCGCCCCTCATCGTGGCGCTGGTGGGGCCGGGAGCTTCCGGACGTTCAGCGGTTGCCGCAACCCAACGGACGTCCGGTGCGCCGGCAAGTAGCGAAGCGAGCCTTGTACCGCCGAGTGGAGGTCGCCTTATCTGCGGTGCGGTGAATCCGACGTGACCGAGCCGTCAGGGCGTCACCTATCCGGCTCATGACTCATACCACCCGAAGCGGCCTGGTCCGACCCACTGCCGGAGCGCCTAGGGTGAAAGAATGTTCTCGCGCGCGAAGTGGGCGACGGTGCGCTTGAGCAGCTCGTTCTCCATCTCCAGGCGCCGTTTGTCCCGGCGCAACTGGGCGAGCTCACGTTTCTCCGCGCTCGTCAGCCGCGAGTCGCTGCCGTTGTCGTCGATCTCAGCTTGAACTATCCAACGGCGCAGGCACGACTCGCTGATCCGCAACCGCTCGGCCAGTACGGCGATCGGTTGATCCCCGCGTCGCGCCAGCTCGACCGCTCGCCGACGGAACTCGGGTGGATGAGGCGCAGGCACGTTCACGTTGGCTGTCTCCTCAGCGGGAGATCCGGAGTCGTCTTCCACAACGCCGCCGACGGACCGGGGCCGCGGCAGACGTCGAACGCGGGCACGAGCCGACTGTCGCATCACAAGCCGCTGTCAGTCAACCTGATCCAACCGCATATGCGGAGATTTAACCGACATTTAACCCGCAAAAACGGAATTTTAGGGTCCCGGACTACACACTCGCGTGTATGTAGTGTCAGTCCACCGGTACCGGCCACCCGAACGGTGGCGCAGCCGTGGTCGCGCAGCACCCGCAGGCGCTGCGCGACGCCCCCGACTGAACAACCCCAAGCCCATGCTCCACGAGCACGCCGACCACTCCAGTGGCCAACCCTGTGCTGGCCCGCGGACCCAGGATCCGACGCCGGACCGGTCACCGAGGCAGTCGAACGCGGGCATGAGCTGACTGTCGCACTAGGCCCTGCCCCGAGTCAAGACCGAAATCCTGCCTTGCGGAGAATTGATCATATAATATCCGCTGATTCGCATCCAGGATCGGTAAAGATCCGCTGATGCGGTTCTTCTGATCATCGTGGAGGAGGCGCCGGGGCAGTTGGGCGACGCCCCACGATCATTCCAATCGGCACACCCGGTGCAGCAGGGAGAATCCGGATGGCTTCGAACTCCGCCGCGCGCAGCATCTCGGCGGCATCGTGCGGCAGCAGGCGCCCGCTGCCGAACAGCACGCTCACCAACCGCGCAACCGCGGGCCGCAGCCCGTCCCCCTCGGCGGCGAGTGATCCTAGCAAGGCCCAGCCGCCGGGACGGATCGCGGCTCGTACCCGGTGCAGTCCGCGGGCCGCCACCTCGGCGGGCAAGAACATGACCGGCACCCAGGCCAGGTCATAGCAGCTCTCGTCGGTCAGGTCCTGCACCGGCTCTGGACGCAGCTCGATGCGGCTGTCCAGGCCGGCCGCCCGAACATTGTGCCGGGCCAGCTCAAGGGCCGTTTCGAAGGGGTCGATGCCGACGACCCGCAGCGACGGGTACTGGCGGCACATTGCGATGGCGAGGTGCCCGGTGCCTGTCCCCACGTCGAGAAAACTGGCTGTGGGGGCTTGCATGGCCTCGGTGAGTCCCTCCAGCGCAGGGAAGAGGCGCTGCGCCCACAGGGGGACCGGCTCCGTTGAGCGCACGCCCCACGCCTGGAGCAGAGCCGGATCCGCGTAGCGCCATCCGGGAGCCGCGGCTCCACCGGCCCGGAAACGCGCCACCAGCTCTGCCGCCTGCAACTGGGTAGCACGAAGATCCGCGCAGACGATCTCGTGTCGCGGGCCGCTGGTGTAGGCCGACATGCCGGGCGTGCAGATGAAGGCGTCCCCAGCGGCCTGAACCAGGCCCAGCCCGACGAGCACCTCGAGGACGGCCTCGATCAGCGGAGCGGCGGCTCCGGTCCGTTCGCTGATCTCGACCGGAGTTTGCGGGGTGGCGAGCTCCTCGAGGATGCCACCCTCCAGCGCGCCCGCGAGCGCGGAGAAGGCCCACACCGACGCGCCCAGTTCCAGGATCGTTTGACGTTCCTGAGCGCCCGTGAGCCCGATCTCCGCTGCTCCTGCGCGGTCAGCAGGGTCGGCGTTCGGGCCCTGACCGGCCGTCAGATTGCTCATCGTCAAACCCTACTGTCGCCGAGTTCGACACCATGGCTGCCCGTTGCGCGGTGGTCAGCCATGG
>JBOHFK010000102.1:0-20944 GCA_050699635.1 Pseudonocardiaceae bacterium
CGCGAAGATGACCCTGTACCGGAATTTCGCGTCCAAAGACGATCTGATCCTGGCCTTCCTCGAGCGTCGCGAGGTCCACTGGACCCGCGGTTGGGTGCGGGCCGAATCCCAGCGCCGGGGTGCAGAGCCGGCGCAGCGCCTGCTGGCCATCTTCGAGATCTTCGGTGAGTGGTTCGCCAGGCCGGATTTCGAAGGCTGCTCCTTTATCACCACGCTCCTGGAAGTGACCGACCGGGATAGCCCGGTCCGGCAGGCGAGTGTCCGGCACCTGGCGAATATCCGCAGCTACCTGATCGAGCTCGCGACCCAAGCCGGCGTCACGGATCCCGATTCATTCGCCCGCCAGTGGCACATCCTGATGAAAGGCTCAATTGTCGCCGCCGCCGAGGGTGACACCCAAGCCGCCGCCCGCGCCCGCGAACTGGGCCTCCTCCTGCTCAAACAACACGGAATCGCACCCGAATAACCCACATGCCTGTAGTATATACCTCGCGAAAGGACCTCGGCTACCGCTCTCTCGACGGCTATTCGGCCGTACTCTCGAACCAGCGAAAGGTAGAACAAGGAGGGCGCACCAGACGCCCAGTTTCTGTACCTGATGGTGGCTCGCTGACCTTCGCCATGAAATTGTCCTCCGGGAGATTTGCTCTGGTGTCGCCGAGTTCGACACCATGGTTGTCCGAGTCGACCACATCAGCTCTGGTGTCGAACTCGGCGACACCAGAGCTGGGTGGACCTCTACTGAAGATTGGCTTGGGTTGCTGGGGGATGTTCAGGTACCGCTGTGGTTGGGATGGGCAGTGGCCAGCTGTGCTCGCTGTCGGGGTGGTCGTACCAGACGTGTTGGTCGGTGGCGGTGGCAGTGATGCCGAACTGGTCATAGGAGGGTCGCCCGGCGCTGTGCCAGAAGGAGTGGGCCTCCTCGAACTGGGTCCACAGGTGTTGGGGACCGCGCTGGCTGACCGGGAAGCCATCGGGGGCGGGGGTGCATCCGATCGGGCGCGGGATCCCGTCCGGTGCCCAGAGGTGGATGGCGGCTGAGCCGTTCTGGGTGGCCGGACCCCAGGTCACGTCGGGTAGGTGCCATTGCGCGATGAAGCCGATCAGGCCTTCACACTCCCCCTTGGTCAGGCGCCTCGCGGCTAATCTGGTCACGCGGGTTGCTATGTCAGTCGGTATTCCTGGTCACCGAAGTCGGCCACGACTCGAAGGTTCCGCCGAGGGCGCGCACGTACGCACGCAGGGTGGAAAGGGTGACCACATCGAGCTCGCCCCGTTCGATAGCCGATACACGGGCTGGCGGACACCCATGACGTGGGCGACCTCCTCCTGGGTGCGGGCCTGCTCGGCACGAACCTGAGCCAGGTGCCAGGTTCATCCAGCCCGACCCGCTAGCAGTTCATGTTGACCTATACCGCTACCAGCCCGCTGGTCTGGCTGGCCGTTCCAGGGGACAATCCAGGTCGGGAGGCGGCACAGTGGACGCACGGGAGCCCCGCGCAGTGCTTGACGCGCTGAGGGCTGGGCAGGTGGTGGTGTGCGACGGCGCGATGGGCACGATGCTGCATGCGGCCGGGGTTTCGCTGGACCGCTCGCTACCTGAACTCAACCTGTCGCGTCCAGCCCTGGTCCGGGATCTGCATGCAGCCTATGTCGGCGCCGGCGCCCGGATCCTGCAGACCAACACCTTCGGGGCGAACCGGCTGCGGCTGGCCGGGTCCGCGCTGGAGAACAGCGTCTCTGAGATCAACATCGCCGGGGCCCGGCTGGCCCGGGAGGCGGCTGCGCGCGCCGGGCACCCGGTGCTGGTCGCCGGGTCCGTCGGGCCGGCGGTCAGCGCGCCCGCGGTCCGCCGGGTGCCCGCCAGTGCCCGCGCGGAGACCCTTCGCGAGCAGATCGCCGCGCTGTGCGACTGGGTCGATCTGCTGATCCTGGAGACCTTCGGTGACCTGGAATCGCTGGTCCAGGCGGTCGAGGTGGCCCGCTCGGAGAGCGACCTGCCAGTGGTGGCCCAGCTGACCTTCGGCGACGACGGCCGGACCCTGCGCGGCGAGGATCCCGCGGAAGCCGCTGCCGCGCTCTCCGAGCTGCCGGTGACCGCGCTGGGCGCCAACTGCACGGTCGGCCCCGCGGTCCTGCTGGGCGTGGTCAGTGAGCTGGCCCGCGGCACCGCGCTACCGGTGGCCGTCCAGCCCAACGCCGGCATCCCGCAACGGCTCGGAGGTCAGGTCCGCTACGCCCGCAACGCGGCCTACTTCGGAGAAGCCGTCCGGCGGTTCGTGGACGCGGGGGCCACCCTGCTGGGCGGCTGCTGCGGGACCACACCAGCCCACGTGCGGGCGATCTCTCAGGCAGTGGCAGCACTGCCCCCGAACCTGCCCACCCCGCGTGTTGCGATGCGGCGCGTCTCCCCTGCCGGGACCCGCGTGGCGCCGCCCGCCCCGGGATGGCCCTGGGAGGGTGAGCTGGTGGTGGCCGCCGGGCTGCAGGCGCCCAATGGCCCGCAGGTGCCGGAGTTCCTCGAGCGGGCGGCCACCCTGCGGGCGGCCGGCGCCGGGGTACTGGCCATCATCGAAGCGGCACCGCCGGCGGCGCGGATCAGCCCGGTCGGCGCCGCTGTGGTGATCAGGGAGCGGGTGGGCAGTGAGGTGCTGCTGCCGGTGGAGGCCGCCGACCGCAACCTCGCCGCGCTGCAGGCTGACCTGCTTGGCGCGCACGCGCTGGGCCTGCGGATGGTGGTGTGCCGCACGGGCAGCCCGCGGGTAGCCGGCGATTACCCCATCGCCCCTGGCGGCACCCCCTGGGACGTCGACTCGGTCGGGCTCATCGCGATGCTCGGCGCGCTCAACGAGGGCATCGACTGGCGGGGTGTGGCCACCGCGGAGCACACCATGTTCGTGATCGGCGGGGCCCTGCACACCGCCGCCGGCGACGTCGCCCACGAGCTGGACAAAGCCGAGTCCAAGCTCCGGGCCGGCGCGCACTTCCTGGTCACCGACGTGATCTACGACGTCGAAGAAGCGGCCAGGATGCTCGGCATGCTCAGGGCTCGTGGCGTCGAGCTGCCGGTGCTCGCCACACTCGCGCCGTTCGCCGACATCCGGACCTTGCAACGGCTGTCCTATGAGGATCCGGAGGGGTCGATCCCGCTATCCGCACTGGCCGCCGCCCGGCGCCACCGGGACAATCCCGAGCAGGCCGTCGAGGTCGCGGTGGGCGCGGTGGAGAAGTTGCGGCAGCTGATCTCCGGTGTCGTGGTGCAGGTGCCGGGTGGGGTGGACGAGCAGGCAGTGCGGCTGGTCAGCGCTCTTGCGCAGCTTCGAGCGGGTTGATGACCAGCCCGGGGAGGTCCGAGCGCTCGCCGGAGCGCGGCACCGCGCTGACCGGGCTGTCCCGGCAGAATTCGATCTACCGGCGGACCATGGCGGTCTGCGACGAGCTGGCGGACGCCGCACTGGGCGGGGCTGACCCGGTGCGGCTCACCGAGGTCTTCGCCCGGCTGGTCGGCAAGCGGATCGTGCTGCTGGACCCGGCGTTCCGGCTGCGGGCCCAGGCCGGCGGATCGGGTTCGTTGCGGGGGCTGCGCTGGAACCGCACCGATCCCAGCGTTGATCGGCTGCTGCGCGCACTGGAAGCCGCACGGCGGCCACTGCGGATCCCGGCCATCCCGGGTTCGCTGCTGGATCAGGCCTGCCTGGTGGCCCCGGTGGTGGTCCGCGAGACCAGCCTGGGCTATTTGCTGGTGCTCGATGAGGTGGCCGAGGGAAACGGCTACGGGACCCAACCCGACGACGCCGAGTTCCTCACGGTCACCTATGCAGCCACCCTGTTCGCGTTGACTCTGGCGCACGAGCAGACCAGCGCCGAGCTGGATTTGCGCTATCGCAGCAGTGTGGTCGACGCCCTGGTCTCGGGTCATTTCCTGGACGCTCAGGACGCCCGGCGCAAGGCCCGCTCGCTCGGTCTGAGCGACGATGCGCCACTGCGGATCGCGATGCTGCGCCCGGCGCCATCGGATCCTGGCTGGATGCAGCGCATTGCTACGGCGTTGCCGGGCGCGGGCGCGGCGGTGCGGGACGGAATACTGGTCGTGATCGTCCCCGGCGACCCGAGCGCCGACGCGCTCTCTGCGTTGTGCCGGTTGGGTCCGGACGTCACCTGCGGGGTGAGCGAACTGGTGGATTCCCCGGAACTGCTGCCCCGCGGCGTGCGCCAAGCTGAGCGGGCGATTGACCTGGGGCTGCGGTTGGGTCGGGCCGGCCAGCCGGTCCGTTACGAGGAACTGGGCGTCTACCGGCTGCTGTGCACCATCGGCGATATGCGGCAGTTGATGGGATTTGCCCGCGACGTGCTCGGGCCGTTACTGGATTATGACGCCGAGCGCCGTGCTGAGCTGGTGCGCACCCTGTCGGTCTACCTGCACCACCACGGCAGTCCCAAGCAGTCTGCCCGGATGCTGCACCTGCACACCAACACCGTCGCCTACCGGGTCGCGCGCATCGAGGCGATCACCGGGCTTGACCTGGGTGATCCGGATGACCGGCTGGTGGCCCACGTCGCGGTGAAGATCATCGAATCGCAGGGCTCCGCCGAGTGAGAGCCTCGGTGCAGATCGCATTCAGCGCTTCTGCGGGCGCAACGAACCGATCACCAGCAGCAGTCCGATGATCAGCGCCAGCGCGGCGAGCACCCACCGGCTGTCGAGGTCGGGAACCCACGCGATGCCCCCCAGCAGGGTCGTGGTGGAGATCCCCAACGCGCCCAGCCCGGCGATCAGAGTGAGCAGGTCCGGGCCGCGCTGCGCGGCCGGCGCGGCCGTCTGGTCGGGCTGGCGCGGTCCTGGGCTCGGCATGATTGGTTCCGTCTCGTTCATGATGCGCGATCCACGTGTACCTGACCGACACCAGCGTCCACGTCCAGGATCAGGGCGCCACCACCGGCGCCGTCAGCTCCGAGGTCAGTCAGGGTCACCTGGGATGGATTGCCGCCGGAGTCGGTTCGGCCGAGGCAATCGACATCCCCCAGATGTGTCCGGCAGCTCAGCTGGACATCGACGTTCGGCGGCAGCAAGACGTGCGTCTCGCCGACGCCTACCGCGACGCTCGTCTTCACCTTCTGGTCATTGGTCAATCGCAGTTGTGTGAGGTCCAGATCGCCATTGCCCAGGGTGACCGAGTACTTTTTTTGCAGTTCGGCGGCGGTGGTCGGCGGGTTCCAATGGCGGTTGCCGACCTGAAAGTCAGACGTTGGGGCGGCGCTGAGGAGACACGTGAGCAGGGCCAGCGGGATGGCGACGGGGACAAGCCCCCGGCCGCCTTGCAGGAACGAGCCGGCCACCAAGCCGAGCCCGACTACACCCAGCAGCATCGCCGCGATCTGCGCGGCTGATAGCCCAGGCCCGAATGCCAGTGCGATCCCGCCGGTCAGCAGGGCCAGCCCAAGGGTGATCGGGGTGATCTTCGATCGGGCACTCGGCGGTGGGGTGGTGGGCGCGGCCTGCACCGATGGCTCGGGCAGATCCCAGGCGAATGGTGCCGCACCCAGCGGGTCCCACGCCGGTGGCGACGGCCGATCGGGATCGTCGGTCGTGGTGGTACTGGCCGTCGTGGTATCGGGCGACCCCGATGCCGCGGGCTCTGGCGTGGTCAGCGCTGGGGTGGTCAGTGCAGTGCTGTCCGAAGGTGGCTGCGTGCGCGGTGGTGACCCTGGAATCTCGCCCAACGCGCCCCGGGAGCGATGCAGCAGCAGCAGCGCCGCCAGGCCGACGGCGACCCCGATGATGCCTGACCCGTGCCCACCGAGCACTGCGGCGGTGGCCGGGATCAGCAGCAGTACGAGCACGATCGTGAGCACCGCGGACATCGAGCTGCGGCCCCGTCCGACCATGCTCTCCGCGCCGGAGTCACCCGCGGTGCCTTCCCGGGGGAGCAGCAGCCAGCCCAGCAGGTACAGCAGCACGCCCGCACCACCGGAGGAGATGGTGGCCACCACGAAGGCCACTCGCACCAGCACCGGATCGATGGCATATCGCCGCGCGATCGCGGCCGCTACTCCGGCGATCTTGCGGTCGTCGGCTCGCCGGTGCGGCCGGGTGACCCAGAAGTCCCGGGCCGTGTGCTCCACGTTGATCCCACTCATGCCGCTCAGCCTGACGTTTCCGGGCCACCGGCACCATCGGGGTTCACCCTGAACCGCCCCCTGGTAGGCGATATCGGGGGCGACCCTGATATCCCTGGTGACCCTGCGCGTGTGACCATGACAACCGTGAGCACACCGGCAGACGAGGCGACCGGCACCCGGCCGCGTCCGCAGCCGGTCTCTGCGCCGTCGCGGCTGAGCCGGCATCGGTCGGACCGGGTCATCGCCGGGGTGTCCAGCGGGCTCGCCGAGCACCTCGGAATGCCGGTGCTGTGGGTCCGGGTGATCTTCGTCGCGCTGGCCGGTCTCGGTGGTGCCGGGCTGGTCGGTTACGCGTTGCTCTGGGCGTTCCTGCCGGCGACCGAAACACCGGCCCGGGGGCCGGGTAATCCGCGGGACCGGCAGCAGGCGGTCGGTCTGGTGGTGCTGGGTGTGGGCCTGGCCATGGCCGGGGCCGCGCTGGGTACCGCGTGGGGTGGCTGGGTGACCGGTCCGCTGGGTGTCGCCCTGGTCGGTGCGGGTGTGGTGTGGCGGGAGGCCGACACCGGCCAGCGGACCCGCTGGCGCAGCGGTGCGGGAGTGGTCTTCGGCGGCGGTGGCGGGCGGATGGCGCTGGCCCGGGTGGTGGCCGGGATCGCGCTGGTGACCAGCGGCATCGCGGTGTTCCTGCTCAACCAGGGCAACCTGGGTCAGGCCAGGTTCGCGCTGCTGGCGGCCGTCGCGACGCTGGTCGGGGTCGCGGTGCTCACGGTGCCCTGGTGGTTCCGGCTGATGCGGGCCCTGGGCGACGAACGCCGGGCCCGGATCCGCACCGAGGAACGCGCCGAGATCGCCGCGCACCTGCATGACTCGGTGCTCCAGACGCTCGCGCTGATCCAGCAGCAGTCCGATTCGGCCCGGGAGGTGCGCCGGCTGGCCCGCGGGCAGGAACGGGAACTTCGCGCCTGGCTCTACGGCGCGCAGGGCTACGGGCGAGTGGCGCAGGCCCACACCAATGGCGCTGCGGTGCCTGGATCCGGGGCGCCCGCGTTTGCCGAGACGCTGCACGCCGCCGCCGGCGAGGTGGAGGACACCTACGCGGTGAGCATGCAGGTCGTGGTCGTGGGCGACTGCGCGCTGGACGAACCGTTGCCCTCGCTGGTGCAGGCCAGCCGGGAGGCGATGGTCAATGCGGCCAAACACGCCGGAGTCGCCGAAGTCAGCGTCTATGCCGAGGTCGAACCGGGGCAGGTGCATGTTTTCGTCCGGGACCGGGGCGCTGGTTTCGATCCGGGCGCGGTGGCCGACGATCGGCATGGGCTGGCCGACTCGATCCGCGGCCGGATGGAACGCCACGGGGGTACGGTGACCTTGCGGACGGCGCCCGGTGAGGGCACCGAAGTCCAGCTGGCCATCGCTCGCCGGAAGGGCGGAGAAGAGACGTGACCGGGGACCAGACCATCAGGGTGTTCCTGGTGGACGACCACGCACTGTTTCGCACCGGGGTGAAAGCCGAGCTGGACCGGGCCGGTGCCGCCGACCCGGGCGTGCCGCCGGTCGTCGTGGTCGGCGAGGGCGGTTCCGTGGCCGAAGCGGTCGCCGGGATCGGGCACCTGCGCCCCGACGTCGTGCTCCTGGACGTCCACATGCCCGATGGTGGTGGCGCGGAGGTGCTGCGCCGCGTCCGTCCCGCGCAGCCCGATGTGGTGTTCCTCGCGCTGTCGGTGTCCGACGCGGCCGAGGACGTGATCGCGGTGATCCGCGGCGGCGCCCGCGGGTACGTGACCAAGACGATCTCCGGGCGGGAACTGGCGGACGCGGTGCGCCGGGTGCACGGGGGCGATCCGGTGTTCTCCCCGCGGCTGGCCGGTTTCGTCCTCGACGCCTTCGCGCAACGGCCGGGGGAGGCGCCGATCGGGGACCCGGAGATGGATCTGCTCACCCCCCGGGAGCGCGACGTGCTGCGCCTGCTGGCCCGCGGTTACGCGTACAAGGAGATCGCGTCCGAATTGTTCATCTCGATCAAGACGGTGGAAACCCACGTCTCCTCGGTGCTGCGCAAAACCCAACTCTCCAACCGCTACGAACTGTCCCGCTGGGCCTCCGACCGCCGCCTGGTGTAACCCGCCAGGAGGCCGGGCCAATGTCGGGGTTCATGAGCAGTCATATAGTCGGCTTGTGTCCACTGTTTACTTCGCCATCAGCTATACGCCTACGCTGGAGTCGATGTTCCGGTTGCTCGGGCTGGGGCCTGATCGGTCTGGCGTATGGGTAGATCGCGATTCACTGCGCGTGGCGATGGGATGGGGTTTTCGTGCCGAAATCCCCCGGCATGCCGTTCGTGAGATCACGGCCGACAACGCGGCCGTGACTAGTTGGGGTGTCCACGGCTGGCGCGGGCGGTGGCTGGTGAACGGTTCTTCCTCTGGTCTGGTCCGCCTTGAGATCGAGCCCGGGGTGCGGGCTTGGACGATGGGCGTGCCGGTGCAGTTGAGGACGCTGCGGCTGAGTCTCGTGGCCCCTGACGCCTTGAAGAGCACACTGGAGTAACGCGCAAGAGAGGCGTCAGCCAGCCCCGTCGTTTCAAGATCGAATGGCGGCCGATCAGCCAGCGCCGATGTAGGACTGCAGGTATGCCCGATTGGTCTCTAGCTCGTCGATTCGCGCCTTGACCAGATCGCCCATGCTGACCACGCCGCTGAGCTTATCGCCGATCATCACCGGCAGGTGCCGGATCCGCCGCTCGGTCATGATCCGCAGGATGCCGTCCACTTCGTCGGTGGGCATGCAGCTGATCACATCGGCGTTCATGATCTCCGCGATCGGGGTGTGCACGAGCGGAGCTCCGCGTTCGTGCAGGAGGCGGACGACGTCCCGCTCCCAGACCATACCCACCACCGTGCCGTCGTCGACGACAACCACCGCCCCGACCCGGTGCTTAACCATTTGGGCGAGCATAACCGCGACCGGCGCATCCGGCGCAACAGTAGCGACGACCGATCCCTTGGCGCGCAGTACATTTGCTATCCGCACCTAACGGCCCTCCGATCGACAGGCCGAGACTAACGAGAATCAATGGTACGTCCAGCGAGCGCGGCGCGACAGGCTGCCGTGTCGCCGAGTTCGACAGTGGGGCTGTTTGGTAGAACTGGGGCAGCCATGGTGTCGAACTCGGCGACACCATGGCTGTTACAGACCCACGACCGGCGTGAGGGCACCGCGGAGCCCCCCTCAGCTATTACTCGCGCGGCCCGCTCGACCTGGAAATCCTCGTCGACTGACCAGAGGCCCGTCACCGTGGCTCGGTGGGCGGGTCTTGGCCGGTGACCATCGTCCGCTGGACCCAGGCGACGTCATGCCACGCGCCGTGCTTCCAGCCGATGCGCCGGTAGGTTCCTACGGGCTCGAATCCCATGGCGCGGTGCAGGCCGACGCTCGCGTCGTTCGGCAGGGTCATGCCGGCGACGGCGGTGCGAAAGCCGCGCTCGGCTAGACGGGCGAAGAGCGCATCGTAGAGCGCGCGACCGCCACCGGTACGCCGCCGGCCGTGCTCGAGGTAGACGCTGACCTCACACGACCAGCGATACGCCGAACGAGACTTGAACGGACCGCCATAGGCATAGCCCACGACGCGACCCTGGTCTTCGAGCACGATCCACGCATGGGTGCGCCTGGCGGTGGCGATGCGTTCGGCCATTTCCGCTGGCAGCGGTGGGTCAGTCTCGAACGTGATCGTGGTGTCGATGACGTACGGGGCGTAGATCGCTGCGCACGTCTCGGCGTCACGCTCCGACGCGTCTCGAATGCCGCCACTCATGACAACGATAGTAGCCAGATATGCGTCTATAGTGTCCAAACATGTCCGACCCGCTCTCCACGTCCCTCGCCGCAACGGTGCACGCCGCCCGGCTCACCCGGGAACTCACGACCAGTGCTCTCGCGCAGCGCTCTGGCGTCTCGCGGGCGATGATCGGTAAGATCGAACGCGGCGAGGCACAACCGACTGCTGCCCTGCTCGGCCGGCTGTCGGCCGCGCTGGACATGACGCTCTCGGAGCTGGTGGCCCGTGCCGAAGGCGACGACCAGCGACTCGTGCGCGCCGCGGACCAACCGACCTGGATCGATCCCGGCAGCGGCTACCGTCGCCGCGCGGTGTCACCGGTTGCCGGCGGGCCACTCGAGCTCGTCGACGTCACCCTGCCGGCGGGCGCGGAGATCTCCTACCCCGCCGACGCCTACGCCTTCATCCACCAGCAGATCTGGATGCTCGAGGGCCATCTGCGTTTTCGGGAGGGCAATACCGAACACGAGCTTGACGCCGGCGACTGCCTCCAGCTCGGGCCCCCGGCACCATGCTCGTTCATCAACCCGACCCGCGAGACCTGCCGTTACCTCGTCGCGCTCACCAAGCGCCGCACCTGATCGACGCACCGGTGCAGCTGTGCACCTGTTGGAACTGGCCGTGCCGGAATCGTCCCTCGACCAGAACCCAGAGTGACGCGTCCCCGTCATGAGGGGCGGCATAGCACCGGGTTCTGCAGCTCGGCGCAGGGGCGGCTGCCGTGGGAGCGCACGATGTCCTTGCCGACCTCGGCCGTCAGGTAGCGCAGGAAGCTGGCGGCCAGAGAGTCGGCTCGGGGTTCGGTGTAGGTGTAGGCGTACTCGGTCTCCCAGAATGGGTAGGCCCCATGGTCGGCTTCCGGCAGTAGGGCCTGGTGGCCGCCGATGCGGACGAGTAGCAAGTCATCGCGGCCGGACGCGTCCCCGACATCGCTGTAGCCGATAGCCCCGGAGGTCCTCGCGACCGTGCCCGTTACCTCGTCGGTGGTCTTGCGCTCGCAGCGGACGACGCCGGGCAGGGCGCCGGGCGCCACCTCCTCGCAATCATCGGAGTTGCTCCCGGGCTCCCGGGTGCCGCCGAGGATCCGCTGCTGGAAGGTCCTCCGGGTGCCGGAGTCGGGGTCCCGGCTGACGAGGCGGACCGGTTGGTTGTTCCCGCCCACCCCCATCCAGTTGGTGATATGTCCCGCGTAGAGCTCCCTGATCTGATCCAGCGAGAGGTCCTGGACACCCGCCTGCTTGTTGATGACGAGAGTGAACAGGGAGAAGGCGATGGGGCGGGGCAGCAACTGCGGATAGCCGTCGCCCTTGGCCCCGTCGGAGAACGCCAGCATATTGGGACTTCCGGAGGTGTTCGCCTTTCCTGCCTTGTCCAGCTTGCGCAGACCGTCACCGCTGCCTTGGTTTTCGATGGTGAAGCCGGCTCCGGGACAGCTGTGCTTGTACGAATTGGCGGCCTCCTGCAGCACGGGCTTAAAGGCCGTGGACCCGGTGAGCGCGAGTTCCCGGTGGCGCACTCCAGGGGGGCCGCGCCGCTCCTGGTGAGGGAAACGATGAGCTGGCTGAGGATGATGAGCACCAGAAAGCTGATCAGGACGATGGCCTGCCGGGACGTCCCGGTCTGGCTCTTGGTCTCTTGTATTACGCCCTTGCCGACTCCGCCCTTGATGCCGCCGACGATCTGCGGGTCCTGGAACTTCTCCCCAACGCCGTCCTCGGTGGCGCGCTCGAGGGCCGCCAGGACCTTGTAATGCGCGGCGCGGTTCAACGGTACCTTGGGGAGTTCGATGACGCCGTCCTGCGCGTACAGCCCCGAGTTCGCGCCGAAGGAAGCGCGGAGATACTTGGCGCTGAGTTCCGTCACCACCATTCCGGCCACCGTGCGTCCGGGAAAACTGACGCGGACGCCTACTTTGTCGTCGTCGAGGACGGCGTAGTCGCTGGTGTCGATGTGGGTCGCGCCGTTGTTCTCGATACGCAGCAGAACAAACGACGGATCGACCAGCGGGCGACCGTTTTCCCGCTGCAACTGTTGCAGGGCGCCGGCGTACTGGGAGTGGACCTCGGCGGTGGCGGTCGTGTCCATCTGTACGCGGTATCCGAGCCGCTTGCGGCCAACGAGGATGAACTCATACAGGAAGGCAAGGGTCGGTACGACGACACCGAAGACCGCGAGAGCGACGTCCCACCGAAAGTTAGCCACAACCGCCTCCCAGGAGAACAATTCAGGCATTGGGTGGGTAAACATACGAGACACACCAGCACGTACCGCCGACAGGCGTCGTACGCCGACGATCTTTCAGCAAGCGTTCATCTACCGTTTAACGTGTCGTGCTCGGGTGCTCCGTTCACCGCCGAGCCGGGAGCCTGTTGATCACCTAGCGAGGCTGCGCCTCGGGCCGCCGAGCCGGGGCTTATCTTGATCGGTAATGCGGTGAGTCTGATGTGGCCGAACCCCTCAGAGCGCCGCCCATCCGGACCAAGATCGCTATCCTGGAAGATTGAGCCGCGCTCAGCGCGGCTCAATCTTCCGAAACGGTGATCATGAACGATCGCTGCGCCGATGTCGCTGATCGACTCGACCGTGGGCACGCCCCGGTATCGCCGCACGCGCACCGGCGAGAACCCGACCGCCCGCCGCTGAGCCCGCCAGCACCCTCTCTATTGACGCGAAGACCGGCGCCCAGGCCGCAACGACAAGGCGATCACCGCGTCTCGGTCACGGTTCTCGAAGACGCGTATTCACGGCTGCATCCCGGCATGCTCACACGACCGGTACACGGCGAGCAGCCGAATTCCTCTCCCACCGCCGCGCGATCGCCTGCTTCGACCAGGCCCTGACCGACGTCGGACTGATCCAAGACGGCCGCTCCGGCAGGTGCTGCACGACTACTTCGCGTGGGCCACGACCACGACCATGTCTCGCTACCATCATTCCGCTGACGACGTTCCCGAGGGCCTTTGCATCCCCCACTGGTCTTGGGACGGCCTCGTACCTTCGTCATAACTTGGTACACTGATACGTATGAGCACTGAGCGGGTCACGGTTTCCCTGCCCGAGGAGATGCTCCGCGCTGCCCAGGCTGTCGCCGAGCGGCGGGGCGTTCCGTTCTCCGCGGTGGTCGCGGAGGCGCTAACCGGATGGCTGCGGGGACGGCTGGTTGACATCTGGCTCGCTGAGCACCAGGCCGAGCACGGGCCATTCGGCGAGGCCGAGTTGCAAGCGTTGGCCGCGGAGGTCGGTGTTCCGTACCTCGGGCCTGGCCGCGCGGACGACCCGGCGGCATGAACCTGGTACTCGACGCCGGAGCCCTGATCGGGATCGACCGGGACGACCGGCGCGTCGCCGGCCTCATCGAGTTGGGCCGCCGCGCCGGGGCGTCGCTCGTCACCGCCGCCCCGGTGGTGGCGCAGGCGTGGCGGGACGGCTCGCGGCAGGCCCGGCTGGCCCGCCACCTGTCGATGATCGATATCCGGGACACGCGGCTCGCCGAGGCGAAGGCGGCGGGTGAACTCCTGGCCGCTGGTGGGATGTCTGATGCCGTCGATGCACTGGTCGCGCTGTTGGCACTGCCCGGTGACCAGATCCTGACCAGCGACCGCGAGGATCTGCGGATGCTGGTAGCGGCCCGCAGGATCCCGGCCACGGTTGTGCCCGTCTGAGGGTCTCGGGGTGCTGTAGGCGTGCCGGTAGTCGTCGAGTTTGCTGTCCCTCGACCTGGAAATCCTCGCCGACTGACGGAAGTGCGCGGTAGAGGTATCCAGGAGTGGCAACGGGCGCTCTTTCGTGCATGGGTCTCAAGAGAGAGCTAGAGGGCCGATCCGTGAGGAGCCTGCGATGACTATCGCCTTCGATCCGGTCCGCTATAAGGACACCACTCGCGCCCAGTGGGAGGACGCAGCCGCTGCCTGGCACGCCTGGGGCCCGACGTTGGAGGACTGGCTGGGTGAGGCGACGACGCTGATGCTCGATGCGGCTGGGATCACCACCGGGAGCGTCGTGCTCGACGTCGCCGCCGGCGCCGGCGGGCAGTCGCTGGCCGCGGCCCGCCGGGTCGGCCCCTCCGGCCGGGTGCTTGCTACCGACATCTCCCCGGCGATCCTGGGCCACGCCGCCGCTGCGGCCGCCGCGGCCGGGATCCCCAACATGTGGACCCGGGAACTCGACGGCGAGCATCTCGATGTCGAGGCGGCCGGGTTCGACGCGGTGATCTCCCGGCTGGGTCTGATCTACTTCCCCGATCAGCCCGGCGCGCTGGCCGGCCAGTACCGCGCGCTGCGTCCCGGCGGCCGGATCTCCACGATCGTGTACTCCACGGCGGACCGTAATGGGTTCTTCTCGATCCCGGTGTCGATCATCCGTCGCCGAGCGGGGCTGCCGCCACCCGCTCCCGGTCAGCCCGGACCGTTCAGCCTCGGCAGTCCCGGGGTGATCGAGGACGCCATCAAGCAGGCTGGCTTCCGCGAGGTCGGCTCGCAGCTCCTGCCGGCCCCCCTGCGCCTGCCGCGCGCCCAGGACTGCGTGCGCTTCGCCCGCGAATCCTTCGGTGCGCTGCACCAGATGCTGGCCGGCCTCACGCCCGACCAGCGTGCGGAGGCCTGGCAAGAGATCAGCACTGAGCTGGCCCGATTCGAAGGGTCCGAGGGCTTCGAGGGCCCGTGCGAGCTGATCATCGCCTGGGGTGTGAAGTAACCCAGCCTCACAACCGCGGATCCACGGGCTGCGACTCCAGCGCCAGCACCGCCGCGACGGCCTGGTGCACCCGCCACAGCGGCTCGCCCTCGACGAACCGGTGCAGGGCCTCCAGCCCGAGCGCGTACTCGCGCAGCGCGAGCGCCCGCTTGCGGCCGACGTGCCGCTGCCGCAGTCGTGCGAGGTGCTCGGGGTAGTGCGGGCCGTAGACCAGGCGCAGGTACTCCGGCCCCCGCACCTTCAGCCCTGGCTGGACCAGCCCGTGCGGGCCGCGCACGCAGCCCCCGGCCGGCTTGGCCACCGCGCCTTCCGCCCCGGCGGCCATCGCCGAGGCCCACCACGCGGCGCCCGCGGCGCGGGCCGCCGGGTCGTCGAGCCGCACCGGGAACCGCGCGGTCGGGATCAGCAGGTCGGGATCGGCCCCGGCCGACCGGCCGAAATCCGCCCCGGCTGACCGGCCGAAATCCGCCCCGGCCGACCGGCCGAAATCGGCCCCAACCAGCCGATCGAGCACGTCGAGCTGCCAGGAGACCGGGCGTTCCGCATGCACCGCGCCCTCACCGGCGAGTACGCAGAACGGGGCCAGCCGCACCGCCTCGCCGAGCCCGGCGTGGGCCCGCCAGGCGGCGTCGAAGGCGACCGCGTCGGCGAACCTGCCCCGCATCCGGTCGGGCAGCTCCCCGACGTTGACCCCGCGCCCGGCGGCCGACGCGAGCACGTCCGCGGTCGCCCCGAGGTCGGCGAGCGCCGCGGCGGCGGTCGGGGCATAGCGGTCCTCCAGCAGACCACGCCCGGCGGCCGACCACGGCAACAGCTCGGCGTCGAGCACCAGCCAGTCGGTGGCCAGCTCCGTCCACAACCCAGCCGCGGTGACCGCGGCGCGCAGCCGGTCCAGCAGCGGCTCCGGGTCGCGCACCAGCCGCCGCCCCGTCCGGGACAGGACCAAGCCCGCCTCGGTGTCCGACCCGAACCGGCGCATGGCCGCACCGCCGTCCGCGCACAGGATCACCACCGCGCGCGAGCCCATGTGCTTGGCCTGCAGCACCACCTCGTCCACGCCCTCGGCAGCGAAGGCGTCGAACGCCGCCTCCGGCTGCTCCAGCGGACCGTCCGGCGCGGCGGCCACCGGCGCCATCGTCGGCGGGAGGTAGACCAGCCAGCGCGGGTGCACGGCGAAGCGGCTCAGTGCCTCCAGCGCCGCGGCGCTCTGGTCGGCCGGGACGGTGACCCGCTTGAGGTGCCGGGTCTCGACGACCCGCTTGCCCAGCACGTCGCCCACATCCAGCTCATCGGGCGGGCGCTGCGGCTGCGCCGGGCGCAGCGGGCGCACCGGCTCGAACCAGGTTTGCTGCGCGGGCACGGACACCAGCTCGCGCTCCGGGTAACGCAGCGCGGTGAGCGCGCCGCCGAACACCGCCCCGGTGTCCAGGCAGATCGTGTTGTTCACCCACTCCGCCTCCGGGACCGGTGTGTGCCCGTAGGCGACGGTGGCCGCGCCGCGGTACTCCAGCGCCCACGGGTAGCGCACCGGCAGGCCGAACTCGTCGGACTCCCCGGTCGTCTCGCCGTAGAGAGCGAACCCGCGGACCCGCCCCGACGCACGGCCGTGGAACTGCTCACGCAACCCCGCGTGCGCGACGACCAGCCGCCCGCCGTCGAGCACGTAGTGGGCGATCAGCCCGTCCATGAACGCGGTGACCGCCTCGACGAACTCCGGCGGCTCGGTGCCGAGCTGCTCCAGGGACGCGAGGAGACCGTGCGAGCGCCGCACGTCCTTGCCCTGCAGCGCCCGCACCAGCTTGACCTCGTGGTTGCCGGCCACGGCGAGCGCGACGCCGTCGGCCACCATCCCCATCGCCAGGCGCAGCACGCCCGGTGTGTCCGGGCCGCGGTCGACGAGGTCGCCCAGAAACACCGCGGTGCGCTGTTGCGGGTGCCGGGCCGACACCGCGCGGCCGGCGTCGTCGCAGACCAACTCCCAGCCCAGCTGCGCCAGCAGCGTCGCCAGCTCACCGCGGCAGCCGTGCACGTCGCCGATCAGGTCGAACGGCCCGGTGCGCTCGCGCAGGTCGTTGTAGGAGCGGGTCCGCTCGATCGTCACGGCGTCCACCTCCTCCGGCGTGCGCAGCACGTGCACGGTCCGGAAACCCTCGCCCTTGAGCCGGTTGATCGAGCGCCGCAGCTCGCCGTGCTGCCGGCCGACGACAGCGGCGCCGAACCGGGAACGCTGCGCGCACAGCCGTTCCGGCAGGTCGAGCACGATCGCCACCGGGATCACGTCGTGCTCGCGAGCCAGCTCGAGCAGCGACGCCCTGGCCGCCTGCTGCGTGCTGGTCGCGTCGACCACCGTCAGCCGGCCGCGCCGCAGCCGGACGCCCGCGAGGTGGTGCAGGGCCGCGAACGCGTCGGCGGTGGCGGCCTGGTCGTCCGGGTCGTCGGCGACCAGACCCCGGAAGACGTCGGAGGACAGCACCTCGGTGGGCGCGAAGTGCCGCGCCGCGAACGTCGACTTGCCCGACCCGCTCACCCCGACGAGCACCACCAGCGACAGCTCTGGGATCTTCATGAGACCTCCCGGGAGAACACGGCCAGCTGGGTCGGTGCGCCAAGCTGCGCATCCACCTCGCCGATCCCCTCGTGGCGGACCCGGTAGCCGTGCGCCGACCCGACGTCGGTGCACCAGGTGGCGAACTCGGCGCGGGTCCACTCGAAGCGGTGATCGGGGTGGCGGTATGTGCCGCTCGGGAGGTCGGGGTAGCGGACGTTGTACTCCCGGTTCGGGGTCGTGACGACCACAGTGGACGGCCGGGCGACGCCGAACACCGCCTGCTGCAGCGACGCGAGCCGGTCGGGCTCCACGTGCTCGACGACCTCGCTCAGCACAGCGGCGTCATACCCGGCCAGCGCCCGATCGGCATAAACGAGCGAGCCCTGCCGCAGCGCGATCCGGGACCGCGCGCCCGGCGGCAGCTCGTCGAGGCGCAGCCGCCGCGCGGCCCGCTCCAAGGCGCCCACCGCGGTGTCCACCCCGACGACCTCGGTGAACACCGGGTCGCGCAGCAGCTCGGCGAGCAGCAGGCCCTCCCCACACCCGAGATCGAGCACCCGGTGCGCGCCGGCCGCGCGCAGCTCGGCGACTACCGCGGCGCGGCGTTGCTCGCGCAACGGGGAGACCCGTGGTGTGTCGTCGTCGGGCACGCCGAGCCGCTCGCACGCCGGTACCGTGAGCCGCCGGCGGTAGCGCAGGTAGCGCCGCGTGATCAGCTCCCGCTCCGGGTGGCCCGGCAGCCACGACTCCCCGGCGCGCAGCAGCTTGTCCGCCTCGTCCTGTCCGACATAGTGGTGTTTGGCGTCGTCGAGTACCGGGAGCAGGACGTAGACCGCGCTCAGCGCGTCGGCGAGTCGGGCGGTGCCGGTGAGCTGGAGACCCACGTGCCGTGGTCCCACCGGCGTGGTTGCCACCCGCCAGCCCAGCGGGGCGAACAACCGCTGGGCCAGCCCGTCGGCGTCGCGGACGGCCGGCACGGCCAGCTCCAGCGGCAGCGCCGCCGCGGCGAGCTCGGGACGCTCCCGGCACCGCCCGTGCAACGCCGAGCCCAGCGTTCGGGAGATCGCGACCGACAGCAGCGACGACGCCGCGTACGCCCGGTCGTTGACGTGCTGGCCAAGGGTGAACCCGTCCGGTGACCCGGACGGGTCGAGACGGCGGACGACCGCATCCGGATCGACCTCGACAACCAAAGCCGCGGTGCAGCGGTCCACCTCAGCGACCGCGAAGCACACGGTCGCCGAGCCCCACGCCAGCTCAGTCCGGTGCACCCGGTCGGGATGCTTGCCCAGCAGAAAGCCGAGATCGGTGGCCGGCTCCTGGCCGAGCGTGATAGTCAACAACACCCGGGCACCGTAACGCGCCGCACCACACCCATCACCCGGATTCTGTGGCCGGTCCCTGCCCGCCGGTGATCATCCGACGACGCTAGAGCTCCCGAACTCGACAGCAAGGCTGTCAGCGCTTGATCAAAATAGCCCTGCTGTCGAGTTCGGGAGAACGGTGACGTGCTAGCTGCCGATCCGGGAGGCGGACTCGATCAATACCCGGCCGTTGGGGGAGTTGCTGAGGGTGAGCTTGTAGCGTTCGAAGGTCCGCTGCCGATTCACCGGCTCGAATACCAGGTCCACCAGCACGGTGTTGCCCTGCACGGCGACCGGCCCGCGGATGCTGACTCCGTTGATGCCGTTCCAGAACTTGTCGTAGTGCTGGAAGCCCTGGACGTGTTCGCCGGGGCCAAGGTATTGCCACGCCACCGTGGTGTCCTCGGGTAGCAGGCCGTAGTACGTGCGTACGGTCTGCTCCAACTGGGCTGGCTGTGCTTTCTGGGCTGGTTGTGGGGCCTGGGGTTTTTGGGGTGGCTGAGGGGCGAACGTTGGCGTGGTAGGCGCCGCCAGCTGACCACGTCCGGCGGTGGGCCCGAAGACCGGCACCGTTCCCAGCATGGACAGCACGACGGCGAGCACGACAAGGCAGGCCGCAGCTCCGAACAACGTTGCGGGTCGGCGCCACCACACGATCCGGGCAGCCCGCCGTCCCCGAGTGGGGCGGTTGCTGGGCATGCCCATCGGTATCGCTTGGGTGGGTGCCGCTGTTGCCGGACCCGGCTGCCTGGCCATGGGTGCGGTGAATAACGGATGGCTCCCGGTCGCGGAGGCACCGTGCGCCGCTATCGCACTCAGCGCCGCAACCACGTCAGGCATCGACGGACGCGCCGCCGGATTGTCGGCCAGCAACTGCATCAGAACCGCAGACAACGGGCCGGCTCGGCGCGGAGGCCGTACCGTGCCTTCGGCGACGGTACGCAGGAGCGCCAGTGTGTTGTCGTCCAGCCCGAACGGCGGTTCGCCCTCCACAGCGACGTAGAGCATCGAGCCCAGCGAGAACACGTCGCTCGCGGGACCGGGCAGCTCACCCCGGGCCACCTCGGGCGCGAAATAGGCCGGTGTCCCAGCCAGCACGCCGGTGCGGGTCACGGTGGAATCCCAGCTCGCCCGGGATATCCCGAAGTCAGTGATCTTGACGATCCCGTCCTGGCCGAGCAGGACGTTGCCCGGCTTGATATCCCGGTGCACGATCTCAGCATGGTGAGCTGCGGCGAGCGCCGCAGCGACCTGCCAACCGATCCTGGCCACCTCGTGCGGCGGCAGCGGCCCGTGCTCGGCGAGAACCGCGGCCAGGCTTTGCGAAGGCAGGTATTCCATCACCAGCCACGGCACCACCTGGCCGGCGGCGCCGGTGCCACGATCGAGTGCAACGTCATAGACGCAGATGGCGTGGGGGTGCTGCAATCGAGCCGCGATCCGGCCCTCGCGCATCGCCCGCGCCCTGGCCGTCTCCGCTTCTTCCTCGCCCAGGCCGGGCTGCATGAGCAGTTCCTTGAGCGCGACCGTTCGGTCCAGCCGCTCGTCGCGCGCTCGCCATACCACGCCCATCGCGCCGGTGCCGATCTGCTGGTCCAGACGGTAGCGACCGGCGACCAGCCAGGTGTCGGCGTTCACCTACTACGCTCCTCGGTCACCGCGCCAGGCTAGGGCCTTCGCCACGGACGAGGCTCGGAGCCGCACGCCGCGTCGCCGTCCGGTAGCTCCGGTAAGACGGGCGGTGCGCGCCTGACTAGCTCAGCCGCCGCTGCGGTAGCGGGTCCGGGTGGTCTGGAGCGCCTGGTAACCCACCACACCGCTACCGGCGCCGGCCAGGATGGCCAGGATGTCGGCGGCGGCGCTATCACCGGTGGACAGCAGCAGCGCGAGCAGCGCGACGGCGACGGTGACCCCGGCCACCGGCAACCGACCGCGGACGTACTGGCTGATCGGTGCGCCGCCGGCCCGCCGGTTGGCCGCCGACCCGAGCATCGCCAGGTATCCACCGTGCGCCGCCGCGGCCAGCAACCCGGCCAGCGCGACGAGGACAGCAATAACATTGAGCACCATGAGGCCAGTGTGCCTCAGCGGACGAGGGCCGCGCCGCGGCACGGTCGCGCCGGATCGTTGCGCCGGTCAGTGGCCCAGCCGTCCGCGTCCCAGCCGCAGCAGCAGCATGGCCAGCTCCTGACCCTCGGTACCCAGCGCGCGGTAGCGGTCGAGCACGGCCATCTCGCGGCCGTGCACCACCCGCGGCCCGCCGGCTGCTCGTCGGACTTGGCCAATCGTCTGAGAGACGGCGGTGCGTCGTTGCACCAACCGCAGGATCTCCGCGTCGAGGTAGTCGATCTCGATGCGCAGCGCGGCGAGGTCGGGGACTGA
>JBOHFK010000103.1:0-20839 GCA_050699635.1 Pseudonocardiaceae bacterium
GTCCCGTACGTCACGATTCCCCCGGTGCGGATCCCTTCAGCGCCCCGCCCGCGAGGTCGATGTCGAAGTCATGCCGGCAGGATGGGCAGGTCACGCCGGCTCGGGTATGGCCCTCCGCGTTGACCCGCTTGTAGAGGTCCTGCAGGAACGCCAGATCCGAGGCGAAGAAGTCCTCGACCATCCCGGCGTGGACATCCTCGATCGTGCCGATCCGGGTGATGACCCGGGCGAGTAGCACCACTGAAAGGTAAGGCGGGTTCTCCCGGACCCGATCGTCGCGCAGCGGCACCAGCTCGTCGCGGGCCGTGGCAAGGCGCATGACGCCGCTGCGGTGCACGGTGCCCGACCCGTCGACGTATCCCCGCGGGAGCATGAAGGAAAACTCCGTGCGCAACGCTGGCCGCTCCACCGACGCGATGTGCGGTTCGCTGCGGTCGACCGACTCGACCGCAGCGACCGCATTAATCGTCCGGCGCATCACTCCGGTTCCAGCGTCTCGTAGGTGATCACAGCCTTCTCGGTCAGCACGCTCGTGTCGCCCGCCTTCATCGTGCCGATCTCCAGAGACTTCAACCAGCAATTGGTGAGCTTGTAGCGCTTGAGAGCCACGGCCGTATAGTCGTAGACGATGACCGCGCCATTTTTGCGGGCGTCGCCCATCTTGCCCAAGCGGCTGTCTTTCGCCCATTTCTCCAGACTGGTGTCGGCGGTCAGGCCGCGAGTGACAGTGATCTCGCCCGCCTTGAATCGACCGGGCAATTTTTTGACCATGTACTTACCATCGGCGGTGTTCTGCTTGAGCTCGATGACATCCTGTTCCATCTTGATTCCGGATATCTCCTGGATCTCCTTGATCTGCACGCCGTCAATCTCGAGGCCGAAGGAATGGCCTACCGACGTATCGAGGGCAGGAAGCGTCATGTTCGCCTACCTTTTCTGGGTCGAGAAGCTATTCGCTCACCAAGCTGGTACCGCCGGAGAACTGGGCCAGCTTGAAGATCACAAACTCGGCGGGCTTGACCGGGGCGACCCCGATCTCGCAGACGACCTGACCGGCGTCGATTCCTTCAGCGGGATTGGTCTCACGGTCGCATTTGACGTAGAACGCCTCGTCGGGGGTCAGGCCGAACAGGGCACCCTTACGCCACTCGTTGACCAGGAAAGCGCTGATCGTGCGCCTGATCTTGGCCCACAGTGCATCGTCATTCGGCTCGAAAACCACCCACTGAGTACCGCCCAGGATCGATTCCTCCAGGTAGTTGAAAAGCCGCCGCACGTTGAGGTAGCGCCACGCCGGGTCGGAGGAGATGGTGCGCGCCCCCCAGATCCGGATACCACGGCCGGGGAACGACCGGATGCAGTTGATCCCAATCGGGTTGAGCAGGTCGTGCTCGGCCCTGGTGATCTGAATCTGCAGGTCGACCGCGCCGCGCACTACTTCATTCGCAGGTGCCTTGTGCACCCCGCGGGTGTCATCGTTACGTGCCCATATGCCGGCGACGTGCCCGGATGGTGGAACGAATTGATTCTTGCTGGTTACCGGGTCGAATACTTTGATCCACGGCCAGTAGAGTGAAGCGTACTTGGAGTCGTAGTTCGCCTCCTCGCGCAGCCATTCTTTGATCTGCTGGGGACCGAGGCCAGGTGGCGGGTCCAGGATGGCAACCCGATTGCCCATCAGCTCGCAATGCGTGATGATCTCTGTCTGCACGGCCTGCACCCCGTCGAGCCCGATGGCACCACGTTCATAGGCGCTCATCAGGTCGGGTACCGCGACCATGGTCACCTCGTCGACCGCGGCCAGGCCAGAGAAACCCGTCCGCTCACCCACGTCCCCGACGTAGTCGTCGGTGGCGATTCGGGCCGGCGCCTGGGGTGCCGCCGGAGGTGGGGCGAGTGCAACACTGCCCGCCGGCGGCTTGGCCGGTGCGGGCGCGCCGCCGATCTCCTCGATGCCGATCAACTTGGAGCGCTGCTGGACAGCGGTGACGACGTTGTCCTTGCCACGACTCGTGGTGACCCGGTCGAAGGTCTCCTCGACTTTGCGCCCGCGCTTGACGACGAGCTTGAAGAGGTCATCGCGCGGTCCCGACTCACCCTCGGCGGTGCTGGCCGGCTCTATATCGATGGTGAGGTCCGTCTTGCCCTCGCCCGCCTCCAACTCGGTGATCCGGTAGCCACCCACCACGGCCTGGCGGGGACCGGGCAATGCCGGTTTTTCCTTCTTGGACGAGCCTGAACCGTTAGCGCCGTCCTGACCGACCCGCACGATGTAGGCCGCGCCCCCGCCGTTGGCGAAGTAGCCGTACACGGAGTGCGCAAGATAGGCGCCTTCAATGAAGTCACCGAACGCGCTGGTGAACTGACCCCAGTTCGACACCAGGGTCGGTGTGTTGAACGGTCCCGCCTCAGCGAACCCGACAAACGCGGCTACCGCCGTGCCGACACCCTCGATTGGGCGTGAGCCGGCCTCGACTTCCTCGACGTACACACCAGGGGATAGATAGTTAGGCACAGAGCCTCCTCGACGACCGAAACGCCTCAGCGGCCAGCCTCTCCCGCCTCGATCGCCCGCGAAACGTCCGCGCGGACGTACCTGAGGGCAGATCGGGTTGCACGAACGGGCAACGGGGGGTCATAGCAGCCTTGGTCTTGCCTCTCTAGATCCAGGCGTATCCCGCAGATCAGACCGCCTCGTCGGGTGCGCGATCTTCGGTGTTCGGACAGCCCAGCGCTTTGATGGACCGCCGCGCACCGCCCGGCCTATGGATCACCCCACCTGTGGTTCGAGTCGGAGGTCCTGCCACACCGCCCAATTCTTGGTCGAGTTGGGGGCGGCCAACACGGTGATCTCGATCGAGGTGGCGCCCTTGGCTGAGATGAGGTCGGCGTCGAGATCCTGGAGCTGACCGTCGGCCCCGTCGGTCACCTGCTGGATGACCTTGCCGTTGGCCTTGACGATGAAGGTGACCTGGCCGGTCGCGCCTTTCAGGAAACCGACCCGGGCCCGCACGTGGTCGCCGGGCACCACCGACTCGGCCAGCTTGTACACCCCGGTGATGAGCCCGTTGTTGACCTGTTGCGGGTCGGTTTCCAGCACAGTGGCGGTGGTGCCGTCCTCCAGCATGGCGGCGTCGCGGACCAGGACGAAACCGGTGGTATCGGTGTCTTTGCCGGGAAAAGTGAGCCGTCCGGCCCCGCTCTTCCAGGCGGCCTCACCGGCGGTGGCGATCAGATCGGCAGCAGCGGTGTTCCGCGCCACCGTCAGCGTGATCTGCGAACCGGGATTGACCTTCGAGGCTGCGGCGGGTGTGGTCGAGAGCACCTGATTATTGGCGACCGCGTTGCTGTGCGTGACGACCGTCTTCGCTGTCAAGCCCAGGGCTACCAGCTCTTTGGTCGCTTCGTCGGCTGAACGGGTCGTGAGATCAGGCACTTCGATCATGACCGGGTTCGGCGGCGGAGGCGGACCCGGCACATTCGAGGACGGCGGAGCAGCGGCTGGGCCCGTGGAGACTGTCAACACCACCAGAGAGCCGAGCGGTCGCAACGTTGTCGCCTTCGGGTCTGACTCGATCACCTGGTCGATCGGCCGATCACTGGGGAGCCGGTCGAGCCGGATGGTGAACTTGCGATCCTGCAGCGCGGACACGGCCTCGGCCACCGACAGTCCCTCGACGTTGGGCACCTCGACGGGGCAGGAACCTTCACACTTACCGGTCGAGACGAACAGCTTGACGTGCTCGCCTTCCGGGAGCGGGCTGCCCCCAGCCGGGTCCGTCCTGATCACCAGTCCGGTCGCGATGTCGTTGTCCGGCAACCTGATCGGGTCGGGTACGTAGTGCGCCTTCTGCAGTAGGGCGACGGCGGTCGCCTCGTCGACCGGTCCGATCACGGGCACCTTCGACGGCCCCGGCCTGAGCAGGGCGAACAGCGCGATCGCGATCGCGACCAACGCGAGGGCAACGGTGGGAATCCACCAGGGGAGGATCGCGGCCTGCCGCCGGGTGCCGTTGAGCGTGATCGGTGGCTGGGGGCCGGCGGGCGTGACCACCGCACGAAACGGTGACCGTTCGATGCGGCCGAACCAGCGCCGCCGACCATTGATCAGGACCGGGAAGTCCTGGCTGGCCCCCGGCGGCAGCATCACCGCACTGGTGCGCGGCTCGAAAACCAGTTCACCGTCCTGGGATTGGAAGGCAACCTCGACGTCGACTGCCACGTTTCCGCCGTTGGTCACGCTGACCTGATGGCATCCCGCTCTTCGCCCAGTACTGACCTCGGGGATGAGCACGGCACGAAGGTCCTCGAAAGGTGCGACGGTGAGTCGCCCGCGAGCCACGTCACTCACGTCGGCGTGGATCGCCGATCGGGCGACGATGTCGAAGAGCGCAACACCGGCTCTGCTGTGTGGGTCCCGCGCCGGCGCGAACCGCAGCACCGCGTGCTGCTCGTCGCCCGGGTAGACCGACAACGTGGTCGGTGTGATCGAGGCGTAGGCGGCTGCCGGCCCGCGGGGTATCAGCCGGAATTCCTCCACCCGCGTGCCGAGGTTGTGCACGGTGACCGTCGTCGTGACCTCGCTGCCCGGGTTGACGGTCAGCTCGGGCTGCTCGACCGTGACCCGAACACCACGTTGCTGCGGCGGACTGGCCGACGGCTCAGCTACCGGCGCTAGCCGCGTCGTCGGAGGACCGCCCGATGGTTGCGGTGGTACGGCTGCGATTGGCGTAGTGTCGGCCGCCGGCTGGGGGACCGATTGGGGCGCGGACCCGCCGGCTGTGGCGGGTGCCCAACCCAGGTAGGTCCGGCACTGTGGATTCGGGCAGAAATCGACTGCGCCCGGGTTCACGAAACCGCACTTCGGGCAATCCCCCACGACGGCGCCCCCTTTCCGAAGCTACTGGACGTCCGAATTGTCTGTCCAGGTCGAGGCCGGTGTCCAAGACTTTATGCCGGTCGCAGTGGCACCGGGTGCAAGTCGTGAACTTGGCACCGCCGACGTCTGATGTCAGGGAAAATGTCGGTGACGTCGAGTTCACGACACACCAGAAACACTTAACCGCGCGCGGGCAACCGCCGGTACCCGACACACGCTGACTCCTGAGCCGCTACAGAAACGACCTGCCCTCACGTCCACCCCGACGGACTTCCGGCGCCCACCGCTTTAGTGATCGGCCGGGAGCTTACCACCGGCGACAATGCGACCATGCCGGGTCCGGGGCCCACGTACCGAAGCCGTTGTCTGCTCGCTCGATCACCACATCCCGGTCGGGCGCTATTCGGCAACGCTGAAGGATCGCTAGAATACGTCCAAGTGCTGCGTGGGCGCGCCGGCCTCTTCGAGGAAGTCGCGCAGCCCACCGGAAGACGTCTCGAATGAGCCGGTGCGAGCGGACGCAAGGGCGTACCCCGCGTGCAAGGCAAGCGTCTGATAGCCAGCCCACGCGCGGCTGCTCGGCCTGTACCCACTTCCGCCACCTCTCCAAGATCTCCTCGCGGAGAACCGCTTCCTCCTTGATGTCCTCAAGCGGTTGGTCGCGCAACCGCTCAAGCCCGGGTGTGATCCATTCGCGCGCGGCGTCGGCCAGCGGATGGCCGTCGTGGATGAAGCGCGCAATCGCGAGCGCCAGCGCCGACCGGTAGAGATCTTCCATCTCGATCTCGCCGGTGAGTGCCGCAATCCGTCGAGCCGCTCCTCGGGAGCGTTCGCCGCTAGCCGCTCGGCGATCCGTGCGTGGACGCGCTCGGCGAAGCCGGGCTGATCCGGTGCCTCCGCTAGCGCGGGGGCAGAATCCGTTCCCCGATCAAGCGTTCGCCCTCCTCGCGCTGGCTTTCCGGAAGCACCGCCGCCTCCTCTGAGTAAATGCCGCCACGGTCCACCCCGTATTGCTTGCAAATCATCTGCGGTAGGTACTCCGTCGTTCCCTCGTTCGCGCTCATACGCACCGTACGCCTGTAGTTGTCATTCGAGTACATGTGTATCGAGTCGTGCACGACTGTACCGATCCGCGGTCTCACGTACATAGATGAGGTCGCTGTCGCGGAAGCGCTTCACCTCCGGAGCCTCCGCGCGTGCCTCCTCCTCGCCAGAACCGTCGCCCGAATCCGGTCCGGAATCTGACGCGGCCACCCGGCGAGGCCCTACTCACCAGACCGCCCAAGCCGAACCGCTCATAACGCGCCAGTCACTTGCCCGCCGTCGGCCGCGTCGCCCCCGACATCGCGGCGATCTCCACTTTCCTAATACCCCGCGTCGTACCAGAGGCACCATCTGCGCCCGCGACGACACCGATCCATCATACGATCCCAATCCGATCACCCCCTGAGGCTCAGCGCGATCCTATTCCGAAAACTCCATGGACAGTGTTTTCCACGTGTCCATTTAGGGGTTCTGTTGAGCTGGGCCGCCGCCGGTAAGTTGATCTTTTTCGGGGTGGCAGCCCTCACGTCGAACTCGGCTTGGGTACACCAGCTCGATCAGATTGGGCGAGGCCGTCGCTAAACGTGCGCGTCTTCTGACTCCGACTCGTCGTCGAGTAAAATTTCGCTGGACTCTGCCTGTTCGGTCGTCGCCGAAGGTGTCAACGTGTCGTCCGCTTTCCCCGTATCTTCGGAACGTTCATCTGCATCTGAGGTTAAGCCCCGTCGCTTATCTAGATCTGCCTGTCTCCGCTTTTTCCCTTCCTTCACGGCGGCCTGCAGGCGCTTCTTCTTACCCTCATCCGAGAGTCCGCGTGGGCCCTTGGGAGCCGGAGGTGCACCCTTAACGTAGGAGAACCCGTGCTCACGAAGGAACTTCGCAGCGTCTGACTTCGACCCATGCTTGTTCCCCTCATGCTCGTACCAGGCTCCGAAACTGTTATATTGGTTGAACTGTTTACGTACTCGGTCGTTGACGGCCTTCTTAGCGACCGCCGCTTCCGCTCGCGCGCGGCCCGCTTCCGCCTTGAGTTTCTGAGCAGCTTCGTGATCAATTCCTCCTGCTTCGAACGCCCTTTTTATGATCGCAGTATCCTCCTTAGTCACGCTAGGGAAGTAGGCTTCGGCCAGGTAGACATAGCGGTCGCTGGTAGTCCAGCCGCCCGCCTTAGCTAGGATATGACCGCGATCAGACGTGACATCAATCAGCCCCTCCCGTGCTGGTCCTTCGAATGCGCCACCCTTCGGTCGCACGTGGACGACAATGTCGGGCTTCGATGCGCCGCCCATTGCTTCAGAGAACTGTTCGGTCCAGTCGAATTCAAATGTCATGTTACGCATAAGAAAGTAGACGCGTTCCTCGACGACGTTGCCGGCGTGGATACGAGCTATCGGATGCCCACGCTGAAGTAGTAGAGTGAAGGCCGCGATCTTTGCCCCCGTCCAACCATTGACATTCCCGCTCAGTAAATCCGCGTATACCGAATCAACCAAGTTGCTCACTGTCGTTGCGAAAGCTCGGAGTTTTTCTAGATTCTCCGGAGTGGTAGTACCCTTGGGTTTGAAGTCGTCATCCAGAAGGAGCTGGAGTGGCATCTCGCGCCCGATCATGATCTCGCCGGTTCGCGAGGTGGTGCTGAGGCCACCCCGATGGGAACCCACGGGAGTAGGTAAGTTTCCGCCCGAGCACGTTGGCACATCGCGCAGGGACAGACGTGCTCGGTCCGCCAGCAAACCAGTGACAGCCTGGTTGCCCGCCGAACACTGCAGTGCCAGCAGACCCCCGGGTGTCCGGAGTCCCCCTACCAGCCGCTGGCGGTGACCACCCGCCGTGATGTGCGTCTGCACCCGGACTTCGCTGATATTACCTGGCTCGCGGTCTCGCACGCTTCTACCTTCCAACATGATCCCCCCGCTACAAGCTCTACCCACGATCGTGCGAACCGGACTGCATATGACGCCACCCCTTAGGACGACTCTCGCTGCCTCATGAGGCAGCGAGAGTCGCCTCCCACCGGGTCCGACACCCGGGCAGTTGGGCTGCCCTCACCGCAACAAACACCCCCCCAAAAGATCAACAATCCCGTGGTGAGATCAACTCGAAGCTCGAAGCTAACTTGCGGATTCGGGTCAGAGAACGTCTACCGGCTGCCCGAACGCATTGGTGTGGTTGCGCACGTGAAGTCCTTCGACAACGGCGTACTTTGACACTTCCGAATTGCTAACCTCGATTCCTTCGAGGTTCGCAAGATCCTCAAGCGCCGCGCGGAGCGTTGGGCGGTTGTGCTCCGATGCGGTGCGTTGCTCCTTGGCCCGCAAGTCGAATGGCAACCAGATGTCGAGTTGTGTCGACACCTCCACAGCGACGGAGTACTCCATGGAGAGCGTGAGCAGGAGCGGATCATCTACACGAAGGGGACCTCCGGAGTCATCGTAGATCAGCCCTGTGCCATGGAACGACACATTCCCGGGAAAGCCGGGACCTGATCTCGCCCGGCTGAGCAACTCGGACTCCAACTCTGTTGCGCTGGGGCCGGTCAGCGCTACTGACATCGCCGGCGCATCGACATCTCTAGCTTTCTCGGCGGATTCACCAAGCGGGGCGCGCCAACGCGCGAGATCCATTCGCTCGACACTGAACAGATTGTGTCGCGCCAGAATATCGAGCGCTTCACTTGCAAGCCTGGCGCCTGCCTTCAAGGTGTCCTCATCGAACCGAAGCACGGGCACAGTCCCCCGACTGAAGTGCCACCAAGCAACGGTAGACGGAACTCGCCTCATGGCTCATCCGAGCAGCGTATACGGTACGTCACGGTAGGATACCTAGCCCGGTAGTCTATGATCTGCTGCCTCTTTTCGCGATACTTCGGATCGGTGCCCAACTGTAGTCTCGTTACGTCATGGAGCCGAAGATACACGATTCGCTGAGCGGCCTCGGTCAACCCGCGGACCTGGCCAGTCGCATGATCGAGCTCACCCTTAAGGTTGCCGATCGACATGTGTTTGTATTGGTACACGACCACAAGCCTGCCGGATTTGATGAGCGCTAAATCGACGTCTGCCCCCTCCACCCCTTCAACCTTGGGCTCGAAGATGATCTTTGCGCCCTTGTTCAGCAGTTTCTCTGCTTCCTGGAAAGCCATTCGCACAGACGGAACCATGCTTACGCTCGCAAGTTTTCGATAAAGGTCTTGAACGTTCTCGCAGTCACGCTGCTCGAAGCGCTTCGAGGTGATGTAGGTAATGATGTCCTCATTCCCCGGGGACGCGAGATTCCACATGGCGTCCTTGACCGTGTTCTCTTCACCAACGCGTTTTTCGATCACAGCCTTGACCTGCTCAGAGCCCGGGAACGTTGGAAATCCGGGATCGAATGCGAGATCACGACTATTGTACTGATCTCCGTACCGAGCGAGCAGGGGAGTGAGTTTTCCGCTCTCTTGGCGTAGCAACTGCTCAAGCTCATACGAACCCTTTGCCTTGGCGCCCGCGCTGCGCTGGGTGAGGTCTAGGACTAGGTTGGCCTGAGCCTGAATAGCATGCAGTAACTCCATTCTGGCGATCTCGGCTGGGACGGACGCCTTAGCGGGGCGTCGCTCCATGTCAGCCTCGTAGCGGATGATCACGTTATTGATCTTGTCAAGCAGGAGCTGCTCACGGGACGCCATGACGAGCTTGCCCGGGGCATTGGCAATGACTCGGTGACCAGCGCCGTGCATCGCGAAGGAAACCTCGACACTGGGAAATGCATTGGGGTCTTTGCTCTTGTCGTCCGGCTTCTTTTCCGCATTCTTTTTACTGAACTTGTCCTTGACCTTCTTACCCGCAGCCTTGAGCTTGGCCCAGATTCTCTTGCCGAAGGCGACGATCTTGCCGACGACCCAGTCGACGGCCTTCATGACGGGCTTGGACAACGCCTGGAAGAATTTCTTGACCTTGTCGGCCAGGCCGCCGATACCTAGCAGGGCGGCGAGGAAGCCGATCAGCACCGGGATGGCGGTGGCGAGGGCGGTCTCGATGAGAGCGGGGACGCCACCGGCGCCGCCGGCGGCGATGGCGATGATGGCGTCGAGGACGGCATTGACGAACGCCATGATCTGAGCGCCGCGGTCGACGATGAACGTGACGATGTCGATGATCGCCTTGCAGGCCTTGATGAACGCCGAGGCCGGGTTGAGCAGCGAGATGATCCAGGTGATCCCGGCGATGAGCACGGTGGGAATCAGGTACTCAGTGATCTTGCCGAGCAGGTTCTCTTTGAGGTCTCCGACCTTCTCCTTGATGTCTTCCCAGATCCCGCCGATACCTTCGTTCTGAATCTTCTGCGCTATCGGTACCGAAGACTCGACAGCCCCCATCGCCTGCTCGGGCACGCCGCGCTGCACGACCCGGCCGCGGATCGCGGCCCAGGTCAGGCCGAGCAGCGAGGCAATCAGCATCAGGACGCCTTTGAGGTCGAACTTCGCGGGCAGCTGGAGGCCGGCTTTAGCCGCGGCCCCGAGCAGCCAGGAGACCAGCCCCTTCTGCAGGTGCGTGGCGATGTTGGCCATGAACGCCTTCAGACCGGCACCGACGGCGGACACGACATGGCCCAGGAAGCCGATGGGATCCTTGATGATCGCGACGACGGCCTGGGCCGCCTTGGCGAGCACTCCGAGTAGCAGGTCCTTGAGCTTGAGGATCGTGTCGATGACGCCCTTGACGGCGTCGACGGCCTTTGCGATCAGGCCCTTGTTCTTCTCCTTCTCTGTATCGATCTGCTCGTCGACGGCCTTGAGCGCCTCGGTGTACTTCGACGCCAGGGTATCCACCAGCTGGGTGCCCTTGTCGTTCACCGACTGGGTCAGCTCGTCGAATTTGCCCTCGAATTCACCGGCCGCCTGCTTGCCGATGGCCTGCAGATCGGGGTCCAGTTTCTTGACCTCGGCTTGTAGCTCGGTCCGGCCGGTGGCGATGCGCTGCTTCGCGCGGGTGAGCTCGGCGCCGATCACGTCAGCCACTGAGGAGATCACGCCCTGCATCTGGTTGACGTAGCCCTGGCGGGCTTGCTCGTAGAAGGCGTTGACCTCGCTGGGCAGGCCGGCGAACTTATCCTTGATCCACTTGGTCCAACCGAACATGCCCCCGTAACGATCATCTTTGTATTTGTTGATCTTCGCGGTGTAGTCAGCGGTGAATGCGTCGCGGGCGGCCTTCTCCCCCTTGCTGAACTCGTCGTCGACCTTCCTGTCCAGCCCGGTAAGGATCTGCTCGACGTCCGTCTTGGTGGCGTCGAACACCTTCTGCAGCTTGGCGTTGACCTGTGCGCGTTTGGACTCGTCGCTGCCCTTCGCGCCCTCCTTACCGGCGCTCACCTGCTGTCCGGCCTTGGCCCGGTGGGCAGTCATGGTCGTCATGGCGGCCGCACCGGTCTGCGCCGCTGCCGCCTTCGCCCCGGACAGGGTCTTGGCCTCGGATGCGCGCACCTCACCGGGTGCGGTGGCGGCGTGCGCCTCGCCGGCCTTCTTCTCCTTGAGCGCCCCGGAGAATTCCGGCTCGTTAGACTTCGCCAACTGCTCCTCGGTGACCTGAGCATCGGTCATCTGCTTATCGACCTGCTTCGGACCTTCGGAGAAGTCCGTCGCGGCAGGTGGCGCCTTATCGGGCACGGCTTGGTCGGGATTGGGCGCGCCCGGCGTCGGCGGTGGTTTATCCGGCTGCAGCGGCGTGACCGGCTTTCCCTTGGCCGCAGCGGTGTCCGGCGGCGCCTTAGTAGTCGTATTGATCGCCTTGGCGGCGGCGTCCTTGCTCGTTCCTACCTTTCCCTGCACTTCCCCCTTTACCGCGTTGGCCTTGCCCGAATCGCCGAACTTATCCGCCTCGTCCAGGTTTTTCGGGGCCTGTTTCGCGATCGCGTCATTGACCGCCTTGACGAACGCGGCCTTGTCGAACTCTCCCGGCTTGGCGGCATTCATCTTCTCCGCGTTCGCCGTCTTGCCCTGAGCTTCCTTGTCGTCCGGCGGTGGCTTCGCCGCACCCTGCGCCGCCTTCGCCTCACTCTGCGCCGGTGGGTGAGCGGCAAGGCCCTTCTGTTTCGCCCGGACATCACCTTTCAGCGCAGCGAACTTGGCATCTTGGCCTGGACCGGCCCGGCCGGCGACCAACCGCTGCACCGCCGCACCGCCGTCGACACTGGCAGTGGCTGGGCCAGCCGTCGCGCTGTCCTGCGCCGGGGCCGCCGCGCGTTGGTGACCCGGGGCCGGAGGGGGTGCCGACGCCCGCCGTTGCCGGGCGATCAGCTGCGCCGTTGCCCGGTTTCCCGCCTGGCGCTGCAACAGCACGGCAGTGCGCGCCGACATCGGTGGTGCGGACCTGGTCGTCGCCTCCGTCACCTCACGTTGAGCCGGGACAGGCTCGGTAGGCGGTGGACGGTGCACGACACGCCGGTTGTCAGGCCGCTCGGTAGCGGGCTCGACAACGCGTGTCATGTCAGCTCCATGGGCGCTGAGCGCAGTTCACCGCCATCAGGCCGGTTCTGGTTCCTCGTCCGCGACTTCGGCACGTTGGACGGAGGAAGTCTGCACCGCGTCGTCCGGCTGCTCGTCGTCAGCGTCGCGCTGCACGGCCGGCCCGGTCGAGGACACCGCGGCCGGAGCAGCAGGCGCCGACATCGCACGGTCGGCGTTGGCCGAGGCCTCGCGTTCGAACCGGTCGGATGGGTCGCTGACCTGGATTCCATCGCCGGCCGGGGTGCCGTCGACTGGACCGTTGCGCTGCTGAACGACGTGGGTCAGCTCGTGGGCGAGCATCGTACGACCCTCCATGGAGGACGTGTCGTACTTATCGCGCTGGAAGACCACATTCGACCCGACGGTGTACGCGTGCGCGTTGACGGCCTGCGCCGAGTCGTGCGCGCGGGAATCGGTGTGCACCCGCACATCGCTGAAGTCGTGGCCCAGCCGCGACTCCATGTCCGCCCGAGTATCGGTGTCCAGGGGCGCGCCACCACCCGAGCCGACCACGTTCAGCACCGGCGAGCGCTCCTCCTCCACCATCGCGCTGACACCGGCGTTGCCGACAGCGCGCTGCAAGCCGAGCAATCCCGCCGGGCCGAGCACGTCGGTCCGACCGGCCGCAGCTGCGCGATAGGTCAGACCGGGGTCCTCCACATCGATTCGGGCCGATTTGGGCCGCAGTTCCCGACCGCCGTCAAGGTCATGATCATGGGTGCGCATCGCGTCTCCTCCACACGGGTCCGCCTCTTACCATCCCAGCGACGCAGGCGTGTCGCCAGGCGCCGCCGGGCAGCTATACCTGCCCGATCGGGCAACCTCGAGCCTCGCCGAATTCACTTACCCACCTTTGGCGCTAGCCGAAGGTCCTGCCACACCGGCGTCAAGTTCGGGTCCTGTTTGCCCGAGCTCGTGGCGATGATCTTGATTGAGTTGGCATCTTTGGCTTTGGAGAGGTCAACGTCGAGCTGCTGCGGTGTATCGGCCATCGCGGTCACGCTCTTGATGGTCTGGTCGTTGGCCACGACCGAGAAAGTGATCGTGTTCGCGGCAGTCGCCTCGGCGGCCGTGCTTGATTTCTTGATGAGGCCGACGACCGCTGTCAGGTGGTCGCCGGCCACCACCGGCTGTTCCAGCTTGTACTGGCCGGTGATCAGTCCGCCGTCCGGAGGACGGGTCTCCAGCACTGCCGTCGGGGTACTGGGATCCAGCGTGCCTCTCCCGTTCGTCAGCGAGCCGGCCGGCTTGTTGACCAGGCCGCCTGTCGTGCCCGCGGTGCCGAAGGTGAGCTTCTCCGTAGTCGCCGCGGTGGCCGTCCAGGCAGCCTTGTCCGGGACGTCGGCGGTGTCTATCAGGTTTGCGCGAGCGGTGTTCTGAGCGACGGTGAGCGTCACTTCCGATCCGGGATCGACTTTCCCGGTCGCCTTCGGCGCGCTCGAAAGCACCGTCCCGTCGGGAACCGCATTGCTGTGCACCGGATCCGGCGCCGTCTTCGCCTTCAGGCCCAGATCGGTCAGCGCTTTGGTGGCGTCCTCGACCGAGCTGCCGTTCAGAGACGGAACCGCAACCTGTTTCGCCGGGGGAGTATCCGGACCACCCGGAGGCGGACCACCCGGAGCTCCCGGTGCACCCGGAGCCGGAGCCGGACCACCGGGCGCACCCGGAGCCGGACCACCAGGAGCCGGACCACCCGGTGCACCCGGAGCCGGAGCCGGACCACCGGGCGCACCCGGAGCCGGAGCACCAGGAGCCGGACCACCAGGAGCCGGACCACTCGGGCCTGCGGGATTCGCCGGTGCATTCTGCGGGCCCTTGGACACCATGAGCGTCACAACGTCACCCTTTTTAAGCTGGGTGGCCGCCTTTGGTTCCGTGTCGATGACTTTTCCGGCGGTTTCATCACTGGGTTTCGCTTCAGTTCGAACTCCGAGGTCCGCCTGCTGCATTCTGGATGCGGCATCTTCCTGCGACAATCCCACGACATTCGGGATATCAACCATGATCGGGCAGGTTCCTTGACACTTCCCGCTCGACATAATCAGTTTGACAACCTGGCTTTTCGGAAGCGGCGAACCGCCCTTGGGGTCTGTCCCGAGGGTCAGCCCCTGGCTGATGTCGTTATCCGTCTTGTACTGGAGCTGGGGGACGTAACCGGCGTCCGCCAACTTCTTGATAGCGGTCTGCTGATCCTCATTACCGATCGTAGGCACCGTCGGCGTGCGAAGGAAAATCGCCAGCAATGCAATCGCCAAGGCAACGGCCGCGAGCGCGGCAGGAGGCATCCACCACGGGAACACGGCGGTCTGCTGGCGTACACCGTTCAGCATGATCGGAGGTTGCCCGCCAGCCGGACTGACCACCGCGGAAAACGGCAGCTGCTCGGTACGGCCGAACCACTTGCGCCGGCCGTTGAGCATCACCGGTACATCGGCGGTGTTCCCCGGCTGCAGCGCTACCTGCTTGTCCCTGGGTTCAAAGGTCAGCACTTTGCCCTGATCGGCGAAGGCGACCTGAGCATTCACCGGTGTATTGCCGCCATTGGTCACGGCCACCTGGTGACGGGCCGGCCTACGACCACGGCTGGAGTCGGGCTGCAGTACGGCCTGCAGATTTTCAAAAGCAGCGATGGTCAGGCGCCCACGAGCGACATCTTTGACATCAGAGTGGACCACTGATCGGGCCACGACCTCGAAAGTACTGACACCAGCTGGGCTCTCCGGACTCCGCGGTGGGGAGAACCGCACCACGGCGCGCTGTTCCACATCAGGATAAACTGACACAGTCGCCGGAACAACCGTGGCGAACGCGCCCCCCGGGCCCTGGGTAACCAGCTCGAATTCTTCCACCCGGGTTCCGAGATTGCGGACGGTTACCTTCGTGGTGACTTGACTGCCTGGGTCAACCGTGAGGTCATCGGGCTCTATCGCGACCCGCACACCACGCTTCTGTGCCGATCCAGCGGCGCCACCCATCGAGGAACCCATTGCTGTTGAGGAAACCATCGACGGACGCACCGATTCCGGCACGCTCGCCGCATGAAGGGGTAATGCGGAAGCCGGCTGACTATCCGATGCGGCTCGCTGCGCCGGAATCTGCGGCGCTGGTGCTGCGCTTGCTCTACCCAGATACGCCCGGCACTGGGGATTGGGACAGAAATCGACAGGACCAGGATCCGGGAAACCACACTTCGGGCAATCGCCCATGGCGCTGCCTCCCTCCGGAGCAGTCCCAGCCACCGGGGGCGCTGGGGTCGGGGATGTGACCTGGCTCTTAGGCCGCAGCACAACCGGTGAGTCGGCGGGCTGACGAGGCGGTGCGGCGGCGGATTGCACCTTGGCCGGGGGCACCGCGGGGGCACTCACCGGTGGTGCCGGACTCTTGGGACGCTGCCCCGGTGGTGCGACAGCGGGTGCCCAGGAGACCGCAGCGGCCGGTGTCTTGGCCGGCGGCACCGGGCTCTCGGCACGTGGCACCGCCGAAGGGACAACGGGTACCCGGGGCGGCACCGCGGCCGGTACCGCCTTGACCGGTGGTGGGGCCGCGGACACCGGGGAGGGCGCCGGTGGCACGCTCACCGGAGGCGGCGCCGGGCTTTCGGGACGCGGGACCACCGGAGGGACAGCGGGTCGCCGGGGCGGCGCGGGTGCGGGTGCCACGGTGACCGGCGGCGCCGAAGGCGCGCTCACCGGAGGGGGCACCGGACTCTCGGGATGCGGGACCGGGGGAGAGACAACGGGTACCCGGGGCGGTACCGCGACTGGTGGCGCCGTGGTCGGGGATGCGCTGGCCGGGGGCGCGCTGGCCGGGGGCGCTGATGGGCGGGCAGGCTGCTGTGCCGCCGGTGGGCCGGGAGATTGGCGTGGCGGGCCCTCCGCGGCCGGTTGCGAGTCGGTTACCGGAGGCTGACCCGAGGGTCGCGGTGGCGCCGCGGCGCTGGCCCAGCCCAGGTAGGCCCGGCACTGTGGATTGGGACAGAAGTCGACGTCGTCAGGGTTCAGCAAACCGCACTTCGGGCAATCCCTCACCGTGGCGCCCCCTTCGATCGTCCAAACAGCCCGAAATGTCTATTTACATGGAACCATCAGTCCAGTGGGCGAACCAGCTGCCGCTACACAGGAACCCCGGTGGACCATGAACCACACCGGTCCATGGTTCGCGCCCTATCTGCTAAATAACCAGTGCCCAATCGGGTAATCGTCGGTCGCTACGACCTACCGGCCGTCCATTTCACAAATTGGGCGAGCTGGAGGTCGCGGTCCATCCGGTACGGCTTCCCCTCTCGCGCGCCGCAAGGGTAATGCGGCGTCCTATGCCGAGCTTCGCCATAACGTGGTCCTCCCTGTCCGCCAGCCCACCTGCACCAGAGACGAGGACGGGTGCAACTCTGTCGATACATCGAAGTGGTTCCCGATCGGATGAACTCGACGACGCCAGGCGGCGAGCAAACAGTGATCAAGTATCCGATGATCAAGCATGGGCGCCGCCACGACGCCGAAGTACCGTCGCCACGTGATCAACAAGAGTGCGGTGCGCCACAGCCACAATGACCCGGAACGCGGCCCGCGCAACGCCACCGCGTGGTCAGACGGTGTCCTCGACCGCGGTGGATCAGCGCACAGCCGCTGATCCACCGGACCTACCGACGTTTTCCAGCTTGACGGAGCTAGTGTGGCGAATCCAGTGATACGGGGCTCGGCGAGGTCGCGGCCGCAGGCGCCGACGGTTGGGCATCGAGTTGCGCGGGCGCCGACGAATCGAGGTTCGCGACGGCTGGCGAATCGAGGTTCGCGACACCGACCTGCGGAGTGCGTTGCGCTACGGTCCGTACCCGCAACGCCTCATCACCGTCTGTCACCTGCGGCACGGGTCCTGCTTCAGACGGCGTGGGGACGACACCCGTCAGGTAACCCTGTGTCCATCGCAGCACGGTGCTCACATAGGTCACCGAGTGGTTGTACCGGTAGATGGCCACTGCCTCCTGGGTCGGATCAGAGAGGTCAGCGCCCCCCGCGCAGAGGTAACGACCGGCCGCGAGGGTGGAGTCGTAGATGTTGTTCGGGTTTCCGGTTCCGTAGACCCGCCAACTGGCCGGAATGAACTGCATCGGGCCTACCGCGCGATCCCAGCCCGCGTCTGCATCCAGCGTGCCCCGGTCGGTATCCGAAATGGCGACCGTGTCCAGCGATCCGTCGAGCTGTGGGCCCAGGATCGGCCCGAGGGTGTTGCCGGCGGTGTCCACCCGCCCCCCGCTCGCATGGCCGGACTCGATCTTCCCGATTCCGGCCAGCGTGGCCCAGGAAAGATGACAGCCCGGCTCGATTTGCGCCATCACCCGCTCGGCACGCTGGTATGCGTCCAGCATCACACCGGGAATGCCGAGCGGTCCGTCCGGCAGGCTCGCCGACGTCACCTCGTCGAGTGACTGGCCAGACGGCTGCGCCTGGGAAGCGCTGGCATCCAGCGACCCACCCTGGCTCGGCGCCGCCACTGTCAACGATAACCCCGGGGAGGTCGACGAGCTGTAGACCCTGTCTGTGGGCAGGAACACCGCCGTCAGCGCATGCGAGCCCACGGCTAGCGCTGAAGTGGATGTCGTTGACGATGCAATGCCTTTGGTGACCGGCACCGGACTACCGAAGTTGGTTGTTCCATCCCGGAACTGCACGGTCCCGGCGGCCGTCGAGGGGGTGACCGCTGCGATCAGTGTCACCGGAGCGCCTTGGGTGATCGCGGACGGACTCAGCGCAGCGCTAGCGACCTGCACCGTGGTGGCTCGGGCCACCTCGGGACTGCCGACCGGCATCGCAACGCTGGACTGCCCGGGTATGGGCAACAGCACGGCACCGGCCGCGGCAGCAACCAAGACAGCACGCGCCGTTGGCCGGTTGAAGGATCTGCTGCTACGCATGATCGACCTGCACTTCCGTTCTCAGTCACCAGTAGCGGCGGGGCACCACGTTTACTTTCAGAGCAGGGCGTGGAGCAGATTGCTGACGAGGCCCCCACTGCCGCGATCACGAAGGACGGTCAGACCGCGGCCGTCCAGAAGGGTCGTCACTCCGTTTCGGTTGTTCTGTCCCCCGAGATCCAGGAGAGTCAGCCCACCGCGGTTGTCGCTCGCAGTGCCGCCGTCTAGAAGTGTCACGCCGCGTCCATCCGCGAGCCCCCCGAGGTCGAGAACTGTCACGCCTGGATTGTCGAGCACGGTCGATCCGTCGAGAGACTGCCCAGATGCTTGCGCTCGCGAGCTGACTGTCTGTGGCGACAGTATCACGGTCAGTGACAACGGTAGGGATATCGAAGGGCTGAACGTTGCCGGGTCGGCGGGGGCGAACGCGGCGGTTAGCTGGCGTTGCCCTGCGTCGGAGATCAACGTGGTTTGCGACGCAGTGCCGTTGTTGACAGTGACCGGATTACCGAGGTTCGTGGCGCCGTCTCTGAACTGTACGGTACCCGCCGCGACCGTCGGGGTTACCGTCGCGATCAGCGTGGCAGAACTGCCCTGGACAATCGGGGAGGTCGAGGGCGCGGCCAGGACCGTGCTGGTGTCCGCCGGCCCAACGGGGGCGGGGGCCGTGACGGTAAAGGATACCTGCGATATCGACGTGGTGAATGCTGCCGGATCGGTGGGACTGAACACCGCACTCAGTTGATGCGGTCCGACCGTCAGCTGCGATATCGTTCCCTCCGCTTTTCCGTTGCTGACTGTCACCGGCACTTTGAGGTTGTTCGCGCCATCCTTGAACTGCACCGTGCCGGCCGCTGGCGGGGTAACCGTCGCGGTCAGCGTCACCACGGTATCCCGGACGGCCGTGGAAGCCGGGGACGTCATCAGGACAGTGGTTGTGGGTGCGGGAGCGATGACGCCGGTGGCCTGGACGGTACTTCGTGGCGATGTGGCGTTGGCGGCGCCGCCGAAGAGGAACACGACTGTCACTAGGGCCGCAGCGGCCACCAAGGCTCGGGCCGCAAGCCACTGGAGGCACTTCCCGATACGCATGATCAGGCTTCACTTCACTTCCGTGAGTCGCCAGACGGAGCCAGACTCTTCCGGCCGGTCGTCAGAGATGGGCATGTTGCTGATGTGAACTCCGATGGCGCCGATGCCCCGGTCACATGTAGTGACCAGAGTGTCACGGAAATCCCCATGGCAGCGCCTTCCCGAATACTCGCGAGTCCAGGAAATTGCTACTCGGATCCCCAGCTCATTGTCAACCCACTTGGGAAGTGACCACCGGCGCCACCCCATCGTGAGCGCACCATGCCCCCAAGCACCATGCCCCCAAGCACCATGCCCCCAAGCACCATGCTCCCAACCACCATGCCCGATTCGCACTTTGGTGACGAAACGGGCAAATAATCGCGTCTGATCGGGCAGTTTTGCTGGCGCGGTCTGTCGATAGTTATCGTAATTGCCCGAAATACTTGCCGAATTCGGTCTCCAGAGTGAGCCGACCCAGCTTCCGGTATTCCTGGTAGACGCCGGTCACCAAATCGGCCGTACCCACCGATCGGTCTTCCTTGGCGGCGAGGTACGCCGCGGACACCACCGCGGAACGGATGTTGCCCCCGGACAGCTCGAAGGCGCGCGCGCAAAAGTCCAGATCCAGGTCGTCCGCGCGCGGGATGCGGCGTCCCAGGCACCGATCCCACAGTCCCTGGCGCAGGGTCGCGTCCGGTATCGGGAAATCGACGATCAGATCGAGCCGGCGAGTCAGCGCCTCGTCGAGGTTGGCCCGCAGGTTGGTCGCAAGAATCGCCAGCCCGTCGAAGGATTCCATCCGCTGGAGCAGGTAGGCGCTTTCGATGTTGGCATACCGATCATGTGCGTCGCGCACCTCGGAGCGCTTGCCGAAGATGGCATCCGCTTCGTCGAACAGCAACACGGCGTTGACACCGGCCGCCTCGGTGAAGATGCGCTCGAGATTCTTCTCGGTCTCGCCGACGTACTTGTCGATCACGCCGGAGAGGTCGACCGCGTAGAGATCCAAGCCGAGGTCAGCCGCGATCACTTCGGCCGACATCGTCTTGCCAGTACCCGAGTCACCGGCGAACAGCGCGGTCACGCCCCGGCCCCGGCCGCCGCCCGGGCGCATGCTCCACTCGTCGAGGACCCGCGCCCGGTGCCGCGCGCGCACCGCGATCTCCCGAAGATGGGCCAGGGTCGGCTCGGGAAGCACCAGGTCGGCCCAACCGACCGTCGGCTCGATCCGGCGGGCCAGCCGGGCCAGGCCGATCGTGTTCTGCGCTCGCGCTCCGTGCCCGAGATCCGTTACCGACACGGGAGTGCCGCGCACCTGCGCTTGCAGTTGGGCTGCCCGCGCTGCTTGCGCGACCTGCTCGGGAGCGAGCACGAACTGGGCGGTCGCGGCCCCGGGATCGAGGTCAGACGCGAGCTGCCCGTCGAGGCACTGCCGCCATAACGC
>JBOHFK010000104.1:0-20678 GCA_050699635.1 Pseudonocardiaceae bacterium
ACTCGACGCTGCCGACATTTTTGGCGGCTCCAAATGTCGGTAGCGTCGAGTTCACGGCGCGCGGTATCGACGCACGCCGTCCACGGGTGCGCGTTGCCTGCATGGGGCGCGGAAAGCGTTTCGAGAGTGGTACCATCTTCTGGTACGAGGGAGTGATGATGATGGCAATGTCAGCAAGCGAGGCCCGTAAGCGCCTGTTCCCACTGATCGAGCAGGTCAACGATGACCAGGAGCCGGTAGAGATCGTCTCGAAGGCGGGCACTGCATACCTGGTGTCCGCCGACCAGTGGCGCTCGCTCATGGAAACAGCCCACCTACTCCGGTCCCCGGTCAACGCGGAGCGCCTGCTGCGCAGCATCGCCGACGCCGAAGCCGGTCGCATCGAGGTGCAGGAGTTGCTCGACCCGCGGCACGACGTCGCATGAAGATCAGCTTCACCCGCGACGGATGGGAGGACTACACCTCCTGGGCCAACGAACGGACGATCCTCAAGCGGATCAACCGCATGATCGACGAAGCGGCGCGTGACCCCGCAACGGGCATCGGCAAGCCCGAGCGCCTATCACATAACTTGTCCGGCTACTGGTCTCGCCGCATCACCGACGAACACCGCCTCGTCTATCAACTCCGGGACGAAGAACTCATCATCGTGCAGGCGCGATACCAGTACTAAGGGTGTACGCAGTCAGGTCGATCGAGCCACGAACCCTGCGGAGTCCCCTCGACAGTTGTTATTACCCGTCGATGCTGACGACTAGTGCATTTCCGTCGTGTCGACACAGGTGATTAGTGTCCACTCGGCTGTTGCAGGCGTTCTGTACGTTCACCGAGGTGAGTACGGACCAGGTGTGTTTGGCGACGAGTTCGTTGACCAGCAGGGAGCGCGCCTGGTCTTGGTAGCCGAAGTCGCTGTTCGCGGTGTTCTCATTCATGTCGAAGTGGGTTGTGGCGATCAGGTAGTACGGCCGGTATCCGTAGTTGCCTTGATATACTTGAGTGCCGGCCAGCCCGTCGGGACCGTAAGTGCGCAGGTGGATGCCGGTCGTGGAGCTGCAGTGTCCCCAACAGCCGAAGGCGCCTTTGCGTCCTGCTGAGTGTGACGTCCAAGGATCGGTCGGGTTGACCCCGGAACGGCTTCCGCCGATCCCGCTGAGCGTCATCTTGGCGCCGCCGTAAGTCAGACCGACCCAGGCGACCTGGTAATACACACGTGCGACCATATAGGGGGAGTTGCTGACGAAGATGATCGAAACAGGGTTGTCCTTCGCGGGACCGTCATAGTCCCAGTTCTGGAACTCGTACTTGATGAATGAGGCTTTGATCCCGCCAGGCGCTGCGGCGCTGCTCGTCGCTTTGTGGAGTGCAAGTGTAAGTGTAAGTGTGGTGGCTGCCATAACCGCAATCACCGCCAGCGCTCGCCTCGCACGCCTCCACGGTCGCCGCTGGGTGCTGCGGCTCACGATGCCAGACGCCAGAACAATTTTCCCCCTGTTTGAATCGTCTCGCCTGATAGACGACCAGACTCCTAAGCCACCACTTCTTTGTTGCGATAACAGCTCAGACCGTTGAGATCTTTTGGGTCCCCCGACTCTACAGGTTTCCAGCCGCAGCAGCGACAGCCATGGCGCAGCACACCTATCTGCAAGCCGTACAGCTGAGCCAGGCCACCACAGATCACAGTTGCACGCCGACCAGAACAGCCATGCAGGAGAACGCCAGCGTGTTCGGCCCCAGCGTGATGACGCGGATGGTGACCGGGCCGATGAGGCTCACCGATCATCCCGAGTAGGCCCGCCAGCGCCAGTCCCGGCGCGAGCAGCGTCTTGTCCGGCGCGCGAACATCAGCAGAAAACGCAGGTGTCGCCAGCCGTCTTCCCAGGTACGCAGGTGTGACGCTCGGCCACGGCCGTCGGGGCGAAGCGGGGTCGGCACCTCGCTGATGTCGTATCCGGCCAGCGCCGCGCGCACCACCATCTCCGAGGCGAACTCCATTCCCGGCATGCACAGCTCGAGTCGGCGTATGCCCGCCAGGTTGAAACCCCGCATGCCGCAGTGAAAATCGTGGACGGTGCTGAACCCGAACAGCCGACGGCCAAGCCAGGACAACAGCGGGTTTCCCAGATAGCGATGCAGCCAGGGCATGGCGCCGGGCGCGATTCCCCCGCGGAAACGATTGCCCATGACCAGGTCCCGGCCCTGCCGCAACTCAGCGAGGAACCTTCCGATGGACGCGAGGTCGTACGAGCTGTCGGCGTCGGCCATGATCACGTACTGTCCCCGCGCCTGCTCGATTCCGGTGATCAGCGCTGCCCCATAGCCTCGCTGTTCGGCACGGACGACGCGTGCGCCCGCGTTGCGGGCGATATCGGGTGAACCGTCGGTGGAACCGTTGTCGCTGACCAGAACTTCGCCGTCGACGCCGAGATCGGCGAGAGCGGCCATCGCCGTGGCGACACAGTCTCCGATAGTCTTCGCCTCGTTCAAACAGGGCATGAGGACAGTCAGTTCCGGTCCGGAGCAATCAGGGCTCTGCGGGTCATCACACGTCGAAACTTGTGCGGCATGACGGGTCACGGATATAAAACCATCTCGTGCGAGTCAGGGATACGGTCAACGGCCGACGTACCACGATCGATCTTTCAGACGTCAGGCTCGCGCTCACCATACTGATCGCGACGCGGCTTCCCGTCCTGGCCGTCGGCGCGCTCGCGGTCACGGTCGTGGGAACGATCCCCCCGCCCACCGGCATCGGCCTGTGGCGCGTGTCCACCGGCGAAATGGCGAATCTGCTCGCCCGTTGGGACACCTACTACTACTACACGATCGCCACCGAGGGCTATCACTGGAATCCCGACGTCTTCGCCCACCAGAACGCCGGGTTCTTCCCGTTGCTGCCGCTGCTGATGCGGGCTGTCACCACGGTAACCGGAATCCCGGTACTGATCGCCGGGCTTGTGATCAGCCTGATCGCGTTCGCCGTGGCGATCGTGGTGCTGCATCGCCTGGCGGTGCTGGAGATCGGCGCCCAGCGGGCGCGGTGGGTGCCGATCTTGTTGGCCACCTTCCCCTTCGCCTTGTTCTATTCCGCGGTTTACGCCGAATCCCTGTTTCTCCTGGCTACCGTGGGTGCGTTCTACGCGATGCGCAGGCAGGCCCACTGGTGGATGGCGATCTGTGGGCTGGCGGCGGGACTGGACCGTCCGAACGGGTTCCTCCTCGCGTTGCCGCTGCTGTTTCTGGCCCTGCGACCGCGCGAGGGGGCAACCGCTGGTGAGCACCGGACGCGGGCGGTGCTCGCCGCCAGCGCGCCGCTGGCTGGTCTCGCGCTGTTCTGCGGCTACTTCCAGATCCGTTTCGGAGACCCGCTCGTCTACTTCCGCGCCAAGAACGCCTGGGGCGCTCCGCTTCTCGGGCAGCCACCGGCGAGCGACCTGCCCCGGTTGCCCGGCGAACTGCTCATCAAGCCGCTCGAGGTGATCTTGTTCGTGGTGGGGATCGCGGTGTTCGCCACCGCCGCCGTGGCCAGCCGCGACATCGTGCGCCGGTTCGGGCCGGCCTACGGGCTGCTGCTCGTCGTCAACCTGGTTCCGCCCGTGCTCAAGCAGCTGTTCGTCGGCACCGGCCGCTATGCCGCCGTGACGTTTCCCCTGTTCTTCTGGCTGGCGCTACGTCTTCCGCAGCGGTGGCTGTGGCCGGTCACCGTGGCGTTCGGTACCGGACAGGCGGTGCTCGCCGCCCTGTTCTTCCTCTGGCATCCGGTCACCTGAGCGGTGTCGCGTCCACAACGGTCGCCAAACCCGGCGCGGAAGTTCAGCGGGGGCCGCAGCGGCGATCCGCCTGCGCATGTCCGACCAGGTCACGCCCTCGTAGCCGAGCGCGGGCACCCCCATGATCACGGCGGTGAGGATCTCGATCGCCTGCAGGACGACACCGTAGGCGAAGGCGGTGCTCGGGTGTACGTGGAAGCCGGTGGTCAGCACGGTGACAATGGCTAGCTGAAAGATGCCGATGTTCGACGGGGTCGCCGGCACGACGGCGCTGACATTGACCGCGAACAGCACGACGGCAGCGGCACCCATGCCTACCGTGGCGTCGAGGCCGATCGCTGCGAACAGCGCATAGTAAGCCAGCAGGTGAAGTGCCCAGGCGCCCAGTTGAGCGGTTGTGGCGATCAGACCGCAGCGGAGTTTGCCGAACATGGCAAAACCCGAGCGCACCCGGACCACGGTGTCCCATACCCGGGTGACCAACCCGGACCTGTTCGTTCGCACCGCGAGCGTGACTATCCCCAGGATCACCGCGACGGGAACGAGGCTGGGGGCCAGCAGCTTGTCCAGGCTCAATCCAAACAGGCCCGTGCGGGCCAGCGTGAATCCGCCCAGGAGAACAAGGGCGAGAACGTTCAGTGCCGACTGCGAGACAAGCGTGCCGATGATCACCGGAAGTGTCTCGCGTATGCGTCCGATACGGCGAGCCAGTGCGACCGCCCGGGCCGGTTCGCCAAGCCGCGCGGGCAACGTCGCCGACATCAATGTGCCGATCATCGAGGCGGTCATGACATCGCGATGCCGTACCTGGCACTCGGGGAGTGCGGCGTCGGCGATCGCTTTCCAGGCCACGGCCCTGGCCAGCGCGGATGCCACGGTGAGCGCCATGGTGACCAGCACCCAGGTGAGGTCGAAATCGGCGATGACCGCGCCGACCGCCCACCACCCGATTCGGTGCACGATCACTGCCGTGAAACCTATGGCGGTGGCTCCGGCAATCCAGACGGCCAGCGATAGCGGCGCACGCTCTCGAAACACAGCCGACTGACGCGGTCCGCGCGATCCCAGGGGCCAGTCCCCTTTCACATCGATCAAGCACTGATCGGCACCGGACCATATCATTGCCGATGAACCGAACCCGCCCGCCGCGTGGATTCCGCTCAGTGGCGCCTACGCCAACCAGGTGACGCGCCCGAGTAAGCTCATGATCCGCTTTGATAGATCAACATCGAGGCGCTAAAAGCGGTTCGGCTGCGACAGGACACCCATGACCCTCGGCTTCAACTGGAGCGCAGGTGGACACTGACCTGCCGCCCGTTCTCTCGGTGATCATCCCGGTCTACAACGAGCAAGACGCCTTCCCACTGATGGCGCAACGGCTGCGACCGATTCTCGACGAAATGTGCGTTTCCTATGAAGTGGTCGCCGTCGATGACGGCAGCTCGGACGCCAGCGCCGCGGTCCTGCACAAGGTTCGCCGCACGTGGCGGGAACTGCGAGTCATCCAGTTGTACCGCAACTGCGGTCAGCAGATCGCGCTGACAGCCGGGCTGCGGCGGGCCAAGGGCACGTACCTGGTGAGCATCGACGCTGACCTCCAGGATCCGCCGGAGAAGATTCCGGAGATGCTGGAACTCGCTCGCCGCGATGCCGTTGACGTTGTCTACGGGGTACGAACCGACCGCAGCAGCGACACCTGGGCCAAACGCCACACAGCGGGTCTCTACTACCTGCTGATGCGACGACTGGTCGGTACCCGCATACCGCGCGACGCCGGTGATTTCAGGCTGCTGAGCCGTTCGGCCGTCGAGATTCTGCTCGCCCTGCCCGAACAGCAACCGGTCTATCGGCTGCTGATCCCTTGGCTGGGGTTCCACGGTACCGAGGTGACATACGAACGTGCGCGGCGAATCGCAGGACGCACGAAGTATCCCCTGACCAAGATGCTGCGGCTTGCGGCCAACAGCATCACCGCGTTCTCGTCCGCACCGCTACGGATTGCCACCTGGCTGGGCATCGCCTGCTTCGTCGCCTGTGGCTCCTTGCTGGCGTTCGCTCTGATCGGCAGCGCTGTGCCGACCTGGACACCCTGGCTCCTGACCACCGTCCTGCTCAGTGGCGTGCAACTGCTCTGCCTGGGTGTGCTCGGCGAGTACATCGGTCACGTCCACCGCATCTTGCAGGGCCGACCCACCTACCTGGTGCACTACGACTCCGACGAGGCACGCCCGTTCGGCGAAGCGTCGCCCATGACAACGGCGGCACATGGCGCCGCTGGGCCGAGCGCGGTGAAGACACAGCGATGATTCAGCGGCGGCAGACAGGTGTGATGCAAGCACGGGGACGTTTTCAGGGGGTCGGCCTGGCTCTAACCCTGTTGGTCTGCACGCGACTACCGGTCCTGCTCGTCGGCGCGGTCGCGGTGACGACGGTGGGCACGATTCCCCCGCCGGTCTGGGAAGGACTGTGGCGGGTGTCCCCAGATGAGCTGACCAACCTTCTGGCCCGCTGGGACACCTACTGGTACTACTCCATCGCCACCCAGGGCTACCACTGGGATCCGGATGTCTTCGCTCGTCAGAACGCGGCGTTCTTTCCGCTGCTGCCAGCGTTGATGCGTGCGGGAGCCGCGCTGACCGGTCTCGATCCTTTGCTGGTCGGACTGCTGATCAATCTGGCCGCGTTCACGCTGGCCATGGTGATCCTGTATCGGCTGGCGATGATCGACCTCGGTGAGCAGCGGGCGCGGTGGGCACTGATCCTGCTGGCGGCGTCCCCGTTCGCCCTGTTCTTCTCCGCCGTTTACACCGAATCCCTGTTCCTGCTGGCCATGGTCGGCGTGGTCTATGCCATGCGCACCCGTGCTTGGGCCTGGGCGTGCTTATGCGGGGTGGCGGCAGGAATGCTGCGTCCACATGGGACGTTGCTGGTGTTGCCGCTCGCGTTCATGGCCTGGCGGCCACGTGAGCCCCACAGTACGGCCCGACAGCGACTGGGTGCGTGGCTGGCAGCTCTGTCACCGGCGGTGGGCACCGCCATCTTCGTCAGCTATCTGCAAGTGCGGTTCGGCGATGGGCTGGCCTTCGTCCATGCCCAGCGGGCTTGGGGCCTGCAGCTGATCGGACAACACTCCGTCGTTAATCCACCGATAGTCAGTCAGGTGGACCAGAGCGTTCTCTGGGGCTGCCTTACCGCCGTGGGGATCGCGCTGTGTGTGCTCACCATCGTGGCGTGCTGGGACATGGTGCGCCGATTCGAGCCGGCCTATGGGCTCCTGTTGGCCGTGATTGTGATCCCCGCTGTGCTGACACACGTGTTCCAAAGCTTCGGCCGCTACACCGTGGTGGCCTTCCCGCTGTTCTTCTGGCTCGCCGATCGCCTTCCCCCGCGCTGGCTGCGCGTCGTGGCGATCGTGTTCGCCGCAGGTCAGGGTGTGCTCGCCGCTCTGTTCTTTCTCTGGTACGTGGTGTTCTGATCACCCGATACCGTGGCGGCCTCGCGAAAGGAGTGCACCGTGCTCGCACGGATCGGCCGGTGGTGCTTTGATCATCGCAGGGCGGTCACCTAAAAATTTACGACTCAGGACACTGGAGAACCTCTGGCACGCCGGACAGTGGCCTGTCCTCACCGGGCGCGATGTCCGCTCGAAACTGATCCCTGGCTGTCGCCAGGTCAAGCAACCGCTTGGCGGCGCGTCAGAGCCGCTTTCAACGGCCCCGCTCCCTTTTCGCTCCCTCCGGCAGCTGGACCGGCCGAAAGCGAAGACACGTAGGTGCATAGATACCATGGCTGACCTGCGACGCTACTTCGTGGAGACGAAGGGACTCGAACCCTCAACCCCCGCCTTGCAAAGGAGCGGACTGTCACGCGGTGTGAGCACGCAAGTGTTCTGGTGCGAGGTCAGTGAGGTTCTGACCGTTGTTGCCCGTGGTTACCCGTGACTCCCCCGGTGAACGGGCACGCGAGGGGCACGAACCAAGATCACCAGACGTACTGGGTGTGGCGTCCCTGCCGTAGGACATAAGGGTGCGTAAGCGGGTATCCCGTCGCATCGGCGATATGCATTAGAGCAGGCATGAACGGGTGCAGTCGTTGATCGACTTCGGTCGCGTCCGGAGAGCGGATCGCTCAGGCCGGTCGCCGTCCCACGGCCCTCATCCGATCTACTATCGACTGGAGGTCGAGCTGAAGTGCATCGACGACCTTGATGATGGTGAAGAGACCCGGGTCAATTGTCCGCCCGGATTCGATCGCTCGGACCGTACCGATGGACAGACCAGCCCGAACCGCTAGCTCCTGCTGACTGAGTCCCAGCTCGCCCCGCCGATTTCGAAGTAGCTCGGTTAGCTGCGCGGCCTCCTGCCGGTGAGGACTGGACGTCCTCGTGGGACGGTTCGGCACCCCCACACTGTACTACTTTAATAGCGCTACAGTATTGACTACTCTTGCGCGTACCCGTTAGGGTTGACACATGGCCGGCCGGGACCTGAAGGCGCTCATCGCGGCGTACCGCGACCGAGATGACCTGGCCTTTCGCCGTGCTGCCAACGCAATCATCGAGCAGGAAGAGGCGAAGCGGCACACGACTCTCGCGCGGGAGCTTCGTCGCCTACTCGCAGCTGGCACCGATATGAGCACGCCGATCGATCCGGTTGACTCGCCCGCTTCGCCGCGCAACCGTGAGACGGATCTACCCCTTCTTGAGGTCACCCGACCGCGCCGTGGCATAAGCAGCTTGGTACTGTCCGAGTATCTTGATTGTGCCCTTTCGGAGCTAGTCCGCGAGGTACAGCGCTGGCACGAGTTGGATAGGTTGGGAATCCCGCGCCGTCACTCGATACTGTTATTTGGTCCGCCCGGTTGCGGAAAAACCTCAATATCTGAGGCCCTCGCCACCGAGCTGAACAGGCCGCTCGTTCGCGTGCGCACGGAGGCAGTTATATCGAGCTATCTCGGTGAGACTGCGAGCAATATCGCCCAAGTGTTCGAATTTGCTCACTCTGGCGCTTACATTGTGCTGTTTGATGAGTTTGATAGCCTCGGCAAGATGCGTGATGACCCGACGGACCATGGAGAATTGAGACGTGTCGTCAATTCAGTGCTGCAATTCATTGATCGTTATGCGGGACCGTCACTTATCGTTGCCGCCACCAACCACGAGCAGGTATTAGACTCGGCACTATGGCGGAGATTTGCTGAAGTCCTCGAAGTAGGTCTCCCTGATTTCGATGCAAGAGTGCGGCTCCTGACCGATGTATTATCAGCTCGCTTGGAAAGCCCCGTCAATTTACGGGACGTGGCCGACGCACTAGAAGGCTTGCCACATGCAGCTGTCGAGCGCGCTGCAAACGACGCGCTGCGGCTAGCTGTTCTTGATGATCGTAAACGAGTCGATGATCACGACGTCCACGAGGCGGTGGCAAGAACTCTACGACGGCGCTGGAGTTAACAGCCTCGACTAAAGTGTGGCGCTCGAGGTCGTTCATGTAGGACAATGTGTGCATGGCCGACCATCTGCCACTTCCTCCCGGGCGAGCCCTTGAGAGTAGACGAGCGCCGAATGCGCCGATCCGCGGATCACGAGCTAGAGACCGATCAGAACATGCCGCTGGCCTCAAAGGATCACTGCACGACATTAGTGAGCTAGCAGGAGTTGATGACGAGGATGAAGCAATTGACCCTCGACTCGTCCTGAAAATCCGCGGAGCAACTCGGATTTCTGAAGGGCCATTCAGTCGGATGGAGTTCCAAGTCCTCGGTGAGGGCGATGACTGGACCTATGCAGTGCTGACAGGACGTCAGTCCAGGAACCTGTTTAGGCAGTTACTAGATGAGTATTCCGACACATTTGAGCATGGCGCTCCATGGTCACATCCTCAAAATCTAGCTACCGCAATCGACAATATTATTGGAGTTGAGCTCTATAGGCCAGAGGACCGGTTAGATCCTGAACTTGGGTTTCTTTCATTCGCGGAACCCGAAATAGTAGACATCTCCTTATGGCCGGCGCCCTCGTTAAGTATGGCAAGCGAGCGTGTCTCGGACATCGAGGCACTCCTTACTGCTGCGGCGCAGTCCGGCTCTGTAGCGGAAGCTATCGCTAACGATGCGCGACCACAAACCACCATGATTCGGGCAAGGGTGGATCGAGCAACGCTCAGCCTACTGTCTCTCGAAGGTTGGATCGAGCGTATTCGTCCACAGATCAGTACGGGTACCACTCTCCGAGACATCCTGCGTGCTTCAGCTCCGGAATCGCTACCACCGATGGCTCGCGAGCCCATCGGGGTCCTCGACGGCGTGGTAGTCGAGACGAATCCGCTGATCTCTGGTCGAGTGGCCCGTTCCAACGAATTCCCGGTCGGACACGTATTCCGCGATGTCGATACGCACGGCACTGCAGTTGCATCGCTTGCGATGTGGGGGAACCTCGACTTCGTATTGACCAAAGAACCACGAGTCCGTCAGGGTGTTCCGATTGTTAGCGCACGAGTCCTAGACGTTGACCAGAAGAACCGCCGCCTCGTCGTTGCAGGCCAAGCCCACGTGACATTCGAACAAGCGCTTCGGTGGATGAAGGATGAAGTTGGAATCAGGGTTGTAAGTATTTCAATCAATCGGGACCTGCCTGAGGCAGGACTACTTCGATCTGAACTAACCTCAAAGCTCGATGAGCTGGCCCGAGAGCTAGATTTGGTCGTAGTTGTCTCGGCCGGAAACCGCGATACGGCACCAGCGACTGGTTGGATGGATCAATACCCGAACTACCTGCTTGAAGCGAGCAATGAGGTTACCCCGCCAGGCGACGCCGCACTCGCATTGACCGTCGGCGCATCGTGCAGGCGTGACGTTCCGAGTACTGAGCCACGCTCGATGATGCTTCCAGTAGCACCATTGGGTGGGCCAGCGCCGTTCACACGCACTGGTCCGGTCCGAAATCATCTTCAATTTGGACGCGCAAAGCCAGAGCTATCGGCGGACGGGGGCAATCTCGTCGTCGACTCCTCTTCAGCTCGGGTGATTCGCGACGATGCTGGCGTATCTGTTCCAGTCGCGACCCCGCCGGCCGGTGGACAGATCCTCTCCACCGAGATAGGAACAAGTTATTCCGCGCCAGCTGTCGCGTACGAGGTCGCACTGATAGCGCACCGGTATCCAGACGCGTCAGCCAATTCTCTCCGAGCATTACTAAGGAGATCAGAAGTAGGTGGACTTGATGGCCTATTTGTGGTTTAATTCTCCTATGCGAGACAACGATGGCCGAAAGCTCGATCACACCACACTGGAAGCGATCCGGATTCGAGCGTGTGAGCAAATCGAGAACGGTGCTCGAGTGGAGGACATCGCGGCCAGTCTCGGCTTCAATCGATCGACGATCTTCGGGTGGATCGCGGCGTACCGACAGGGCGGCGCGGAGGCCTTGCGAGCCAAGCCCGTTCCGGGGCGTCCACCGAAACTAACCCGAGCGCAGATGAGAATGCTGTTCACGATGATCGCCGGCTCGAACCCAGCGCAGTATCAGCTTGACTTCGCTTTATGGACCCGCGATCTGGTGCGGCAGGTCATCGCCAAACAGTTCGACGTCGAGCTCTCGGTCGGCTCGGTGGGACGGATCCTGCGAGGACTCGGGATGTCACCGCAGCGCCCGCTGCACCGGGCCACCCAGCAGGACCCCGAGCGGGTGGCCCGCTGGCGTAGTGAGGAGTACCCCGCTATCCGAGACGAAGCCGCGCAGCTCGGCGCGACCGTGTACTTCGCCGATGAGGCCGGCGTCCGCTCCGACTACCACTCCGGCACCACGTGGGCGCCGGTCGGACAGACACCGATTGTGCGGACCACCGGCACCCGGCACTCGATCAACATGATCTCCGCGGTCACCGCCAAAGGGGCGATGCACTTCACGATCTTCACCGGAAAAATGGACGCCGACGTGTTCATCACCTACTGCCGCGACCTGCTCCACGATGACGGCGGTATCGTCTTCCTCGTCATCGATGGACACCCGGTCCACCGCTGTCGGGCCGTCAAAAAGTTCGCCGCCTCAACCGAAGGCAGGCTTCGCTTGTTCTTCCTCCCGCCCTACTCACCGGAACTCAATCCCGATGAATGGGTCTGGAAGAACGTCAAACACGACCGTGTCGGTAAGACCGCCATCACATCCTTCGACGACCTGCGCGACAAAGCCGAATCAGCGCTCCTGCGCCTCCAGCGCTTACCCGAGCTTGTTCGCGCCTTCTTCAGCGACCCATGCCTCAGCTACATCAAGTAACCAGACTCATCGGTCTAGCTACTTTCAACCGCCTTAGTAACTGCACTTTCGGCGCGTCGTACAGAACCTCCCCGTCTACGTCAATTTGACTCTTTTCGCGCCAGCGCGTATGGAGTGCCTGTTGCGGAACGCGTACTTGAGAGCGATGGACCAAGGGCTATCCTCACGTTTGAAGGTGAGATAGCAACAAACACCGTAGTTGTGCACGAGCTTCCAGTTCCGTACGAGTTTGCCGATGGCTCCTCCCGCAGATCACTTCGCGTAGCACTTGCCTATGATCCTCCTGTGCTGCGTAGCCGGCGAGAATATACTGCTGGCTCGATGAGTGTCGAGCTTGTCCGCGGCCTCAGCTTTGAAGAAGTCTCGGACCACTATCAGAGGCAGCCGTCCATAGCGCAGGCAGCAACAGATCCAACGCTGGTCAGACGCAATTTACCCCCGAGAAGCCTTCGACCTCGCCTGGACCCAGGCGTGCAACGGCTAGCATCAAGTACGCTAATCAGGCATGATTATGTCGATCAGCCATGGGATCCAGATCTAGACTTCTATTTCCTCGTAGTAACACATTCGCGATCCGCATGGTCCCCTCGCCAGCAACGCTCATACGCGACGCAGGAATACTCCCTCGCAGTCGAACTCAGCGATCAGGGACGTCTACATCTTGACGTACATGGACTTGTGGAAGCGAAGCTCCGAACTATCATTCGTGCGTCGACGGCCCGTCCTCGGCTGACGTCGAGGCAGAGGTGAGCACGGCCCCCACCCGCCGGTAGCGAAGCAGCAAGTCGAGGCCGCGGCCGGGCAGCGGGCGGGAGCAAGCTTAGTCATCGGACGCGTTAGACAGACTTCAGCAGCCTCTCTTCCACGTTTGTGATCCCCGTAGGCGAAATAACGATGCGACGAGACGTTGTGTTGTACTCGATAAGTCGTTGCTTATGCAGCCTCTCCAGCACGCGCCGGTAGTTCGTCAACCGATCCTGCTCAAGGCTCGTAGCAAGCTCTGTCTCGTGTAGGCCCTGCGTCTGTGAGTACAAGAGGAGCAGCGTGCCATCCGCAAGGTTGATGGACGGGTCCAATATCCGGGTGACGTCGTCTACCTTCCACAGGATCGGCACCGTGCGATCGACCAACGCGTCCACGACCGCGGTCGCCTCAGCGATCGTGACATTGTGGAACAAGCGCACCAGCTCGGCTATGACCCACTGCGCCGTGTGCAGGACGTAAGTGGCGTCCATGTGATTGGCGCTCACGTCGCCGCCGACATGGCCGACGCCGCGGCGGTTCCGGAGGTCGTAAAGCCCGATCAACACGCGCGGGATGGTTATCCGGGCGGAGTCCGAGCCGGCGGTCTTCGGCGTCTGCCCGAGCTGCCGGCACGCTTCCTCGAACTTCTGAGGCTTCGACGCACGCAGCGCGAACTGATTACCCTGGAGATGCCCGTCGAGGATCGTGTACACGACCTCGCACAGGCGTCCACCATCGAGCTCGGTGGCCTCCCACCGGTTCTCCCGATAGTTACGCGTGATCTTGTAGTACTCCGTAAGTAGTTCCTGGCGCAGTCCCTGCGGGATCAACCCAAGAGCGGTTGTTGGTGTAAGAGTCACCTCTTTTTAGTGGAACAAGGGAGCTTGTGTTCGCAATAGTCGCTGCCGATATGCGTCAGCTGGATCTTCGACATGTCTTTTGTGTCGAACCAGCTAAGCGTACTCGCTACTACCTGGAGCGAATTCGCGGGATTTGAGGGCAGTGGCCATGCCATGAACTTGAATGCACCCATAACATCGGAGACGTCGAAGGTCTCCTGACTGAGATGTTCGGTCAAGTAGTATGCGGCAACGAGGTTTTTATCCTTGTTTGACTTCGGTTTCTTCTCGTCAGCGACGTCGCGCAATGACGGTTTGTCGGGGGGTGCGAAGTTGATGTTCCGGTTGACTGCCCATGTCTTCTTCGAGGTGGAAACTCGCGATCGCCGACGGCCTCCGGCATTGGTCACCCTCTGTCCGTCACCGTTCTCGTCCGTCGCGGCGGGACTGGCGGGCAGCGCCGATTTAGCGGATACCTCAGCGGTCCTGTTCGCCCACTGCGCGTCGGTGGGCGGGTCGTCGAAGTGGTCCGCGACTGTCGTGCCAAGTGTGCCCAGGAGAGCATCGAAGGCGCGGCGCTGCACTTCTTCCGAGCTGAAGGCGTTCACAGCCTCCGCAATCTTCGGCATCGCATCCAACAGCCGGTCGAATGGATCTTCGGTCACGATCCTCCTGTGGGAAGTTAACGAAGAATCATCGCACGGCTGTCAACTTAGAGCGGCACCGGATAGCGCGTAAGCGTTACGGGCCCACTACAACCTCCACGATGACATCGTCGCCGGACGCGAGGGCTTGGCGCCGCTCCCCGCTCGGGCTGAGCAACTGCGCGCCATGGTCGACGCCCACGGCTTGTCACGGCAACAACGACGCGGCTTCGTTGACCTCATCATCGAGTTCGTCGTCTCCGAATTGGCCTGGGAAGCCGACGACGCCGGAGTTACCCCGCAGATGACTGAGCACCCACACGCGCTGTGGGTCATGGCCTGGAGAGCCCGGGCCGCAGCCTGGCTGCAATCAAACCGCCGTCACCTACAGAACGCACTGACGTAATCCCACAACAGCTACGTCCCAACCCCCTGCCATCCCGTCCGCCTTCGACCTACACACCGTGGAGCGGGCCTGCCCTGCGGTGCCAAGGTGGAGCGCCCTACCGGACGAACGACCTTGGCACCGCAGGGCAGGTTTGCTCGGCTCCGCCTGGGTCGATGGTGGTCGGGATGGCACCCAATCCCCGAAGCCTGAGCGCCCCCGCCGGAGGCAGTCTGTGCATCTACGCCGCTGAGGGTGCGGCTTCGCCGCACCGGCCGATGCCGGCCGAAGGCCGTCGGCAGGCCGAGCGCGAGCGGGCACGGTCCGCCGCGCTCGCGCGGCGCTCGATCCCATAGAGGGGAATTCGGCAACAACGCAACGTGATAGTCGTGTGACGGTGCGTGACAGATGGTGCGACAGCAAGATGACAGTGAACGAGCGCCTCGCGCTGCTGCTATCCGTGGGGGTCGTGGTTGATGAGTTGGCGTGCTCGGTGTTGGGGTCGAGTAGCGGTTAGACCTCGCTGGGTGCGGTGGGTTGTTGGGGTTCCTGTTCGATGGGGTAGTCGTCGATGAGGATGAGGCGGTCGGCTGGCCAGGGATGGATTCGGAGACTTCCAGGATGTCGCCGTCTTCGTCGCGGGCGATGTGGATGACGTGCATCACCGGGGCGCCGGTCGGTAGCTCCAGGATGCTGCTTTCGTCGGCGGTGGGCATGCGGGCGATCCATTGGTCACGGGCGCGGGTGTAGCGGCGGCCGGTGAGGTCCTCGACACAGAGGAACAGCGCCTTGGGTACGACGTGGGGTTCTTCGAGGAAGGTGCCGCCGGCATCCAACCTGCCCACGGTGTGCAAGGCGGCCCTACCTGTGGGAACGCACCGCACCCAGCGATCCCGACGTCCCACCCCAGCCTCTCCTGCTCCTGCACGCCATCGCGGAACGACAGCGATGGCACGCCGAATGCACCGCCGCCCAACTCGCCACCAGCGACCCACCACCCGACGGCTGGGTCGCTCATCGGTGCGAGCCGCACTCATCTACCAGCAGGCCAGTCGAACTCGGGACCAGCAGATCGCCAAGGCGATCAGCCAGAACGTCCAGGCAGCGCGACAGAAGGGGCACGACAGAAGAAAGGACCGGCTGACGTCACCGACCCATTCAGCGATGCGACCCGTTCTGACCTGGCCATATGTGGCAAGGAGACTTCGTGGAGACGAAGGGACTCGAACCCTCAACCCCCGCCTTGCAAAGGCGGTGCTCTACCAGTTGAACTACGTCCCCGGCGCAGGACACAGCCACGCATCACAGAGTGACAGCGCCCAGCGGCGACTCAGACGTTCGGGGTGGTGGCCTCCCGCCACAGGTCGGCTTCGGCCTTCGCGGAGCGCTGACGCTGAACAAGAACCAACGCCACCAGACCCACGAGCAACAACGCCATGATCTTCTTCACTCCGACCGCCTCCTACTAAGAGTGGTTCTTCGCCAGTGGGCCTAGCTGGACTTGAACCAGCGGCCTCATCCTTATCAGGGATGCGCTCTAACCGACTGAGCTATAGGCCCCCACATGACCCCGGCGAGGTTACCGCACCGCCTCGATGGAGCCTAACCCGCGTGTGGGGGCGCGGGTCAATCCGGTTCGGACAGGGTGACCTCCACACCACCGACGAAGTCCGCCGCGACGTTGTAGACCAGTGACCCGACGGTGGCCAGCGCGGTCATCAACACGATGTTGACCAGGCCGATCACGAAGGCCGCTCCGAACACCCGCCCGCCGCTGATCAGCTGGGTGTTGAGCTGCGCGTTGTTCGCCGCGGTGAGATCGGAGTAGGTGCCGTTGATCTGGTCCCACACCCCCATCCCCGCGAGTACCCCGTAGAGCACCCCCACGGCCACCAGCCAGACCAGGAACCCGCACACCGAGAGCACCAGTGAGATCTTGAGCACAGACCAGGGATCGAGGCGTTGGAGCTGCAGGTTGGTCCGCCGCGGAACCCGCACCGAGCGGGACTGCGCACTCGGCGCAGCCGCGGGTGGCACCCGCTCCGGGGGGGTGTACCCGCCGACCCGCACGGTGGTGGGGGGCGGCAGATCCGGACCGCTGCTGTGGCCCGTCGAGCCCCGCAACGATCCCGGCCGATCGGTCTGGTCCCGGGCCCCCTCGCGGGCGTGCTCAGGCGCGCCCACCTGCACCGACACCGTCTTGGGATCCGCCTCACCGACGGTGGTGCGCTGGCGCTGCTTCGGCGCTGAGTCAGCCGTCCCGTTACCGGAGGACTCCGTCCGGGCGGGTTCATCGAAGATGACGGGCTCGGCCTGTTCGGTCTTCTCGGGCCTGGTCACGACTCACCTCTTCCCGGGGCAGCGCCGTCGTCCGGATCACCGGCTTCTTCGGCGTTGCGGGCCACCGCCACCAGACTCGCCCCTTCGCCGAGGTTCATCAAGCGCACCCCTTTGGTCTGCCGGCCGGCCTTGCGCACCTCTTTGGCGGTGGTTCTGATGACCCCACCGCTGGTGGTGATGGCGTAGAGCTCGTCGTCGACGTCGACGATGAGTGCCCCGACGAGCTTGCCACGCCGGCGGTCATCCTGGATGGTCAACACGCCCTTACCACCACGTCCCTGCACCGGGTAGTCATCGATCGGGGTGCGCTTGGCGTAGCCACCGGCGGTGGCGACCAGCACGAACAACCCGGGTTGCACCACGGCGATGGACAGTAGCTCATCACCGTCGTTGAACCGCATCCCGAACACTCCCGAGGTGGCGCGCCCCATCGGGCGTAGCGCGTCGTCGGTGGCCGAGAACCGGATCGACTGGCCGTGCGCGGAGACCAGCAGCAGGTCGTCGTCGGCGGAACACAGCACCGCTCCGACCAGTTCGTCTTCCTCACGCAGGTTGATGCCGATCAGACCACCGGCCCGGTTGGAGTCGAAGTCGGTGAGCTTGCTTTTCTTGACCAGGCCATCGCGGGTGGCCAGCACCAGGTACGGCGCGGCGGTGTAGTCCTTGATCTGCATGACCTGGGCGATCTGCTCGTCGGGCTGGAAGGCGAGCAGGTTCGCCACGTGCTGGCCGCGGGCGTTGCGGTTGGCTTCGGGCAGCTCGTAGGCCTTCGCCCGGTACACCCGGCCCTTGTTGGTGAAGAACAGGATCCAGTCGTGCGTGGAGCAGACGAAGAAGTGCGCCACGATGTCGTCTTGCTTGAGTCCCGCGCCCATCACGCCCTTGCCGCCGCGCTTCTGTGCCCGGTACAGGTCGGTGCGAGTGCGCTTGGCGTAGCCGGTCCGGGTGATGGTGACCACCACGTCCTCGACGGCGATCAGGTCCTCGGTGGACATGTCGCCGTCGTAGCCGGTGATCCTGGTGCGCCGGTCGTCGCCGTATTTGTCGACAATCTCGGTGAGCTCATCGACCACGATCGTGCGCTGCCGCTCGGGCTTGTCCAGGATGTCCAGGTAGTCGGCGATCTCCCGCTCGAGTTCGGCGAGGTCCTCGATGACCTTCTGGCGCTCCATCGCGGCCAGGCGGCGCAGCTGGGTCTCCAGGACGTAGTTCGCCTGGATCTCATCGACGTCCAGCAGCTCCATCAGCCCGGTGCGCGCGTCGTCGACCGTGGGGGACCGGCGGATCAGCGCGATCACCTCGTCGAGCATGTCCAGCGCTTTGACCAGGCCGCGCAGCAGGTGGGCGCGTTCCTCGGCCTTGCGCAGCAGGTATCTCGTGCGCCGGACGATGACGTCGAGCTGGTGGCGCACGTAATGCCGGACTACCTGGTCGATCCGCAACGTGCGCGGCACACCCTCGACGATGGCCAGCATGTTGACGCCGAAGGTGTGCTGGAGCTGGGTGTGCTTGTAGAGGTTGTTGAGCACCACCTTGGCGACCGCGTCGCGCTTGAGGGTGATCACGATGCGCATGCCGATGCGGTCGCTGGACTCGTCGTTGATCTCGGCGATGCCGCCGAGTTTGCCGTCCCGGGACAGCGTCGCGATCGCTTCGATGAAGTTGTCCGGGTTGACCTGGTAGGGCAGTTCGGTGATCAGCAGCGTGGTGCGGCCGCGAGAGTCCTCCTCGACTACCACCACGCCGCGCATCCGGATCGAGCCGCGGCCGGTGCGGTAGGCGTCGGCGATGCCGTCGGTGCCGACGATCAGGCCGCGGGTCGGGAAGTCCGGGCCCTTGATCCGCTCGATGAGCGCTTCGAGCAGCGTCTCGTCGTCGACGTCGGGGTTCTCCAGCAGGTAGACCACGCCCGCGCCGACCTCGCGCAGGTTGTGCGGCGGGATGTTCGTCGCCATCCCCACCGCGATCCCCGAGCTACCGTTGACCAGCAGGTTCGGGATCCGGGACGGCAGTACGACAGGTTGCTGGGTGCGGCCGTCGTAGTTCGGCTCGAAATCGACGGTGTCCTTGTCGATGTCCCGCAGCATCTCCATGGCCAGCGGGGTCAGCCGGCATTCTGTGTTGTGGCTGACGAACCCGTTGGTAATGAACGCGTGGTCGTCGGAGTCGACCCGAAGGCTGTATACCGGCTGTATTCCTGCGTCGTCGACTGACGAAACTTCGGCGTAGTAGAACCTGCCGTCGGTGAGCTCATCGGCGATGGCCCGGGCATCGGGCGAATCGATGTGCGCCAGGATCTCGTCGCGGCGATCTTCCCAGCGTTCGATGCGGTCAAGGTTGTTCTTCGACAGCCACGCCCGGTCGACGGGCTTGCTGGCGCCGTGTGCTCGGAGGAAGGCACCGAGCCCGGGAACGTGATCTTTACTCAGCGATCGACTGAGAGCACAGGCCCCGGCCAGGATCGTCGACAGCTTGTCCTGTTTGGCGCCGATGAAACCAACTCGCGTTCCGAACAGCACGGCGTCTCGCCGGTTCGTGATCACGACCTTATATTCACCGGTCGCGTGGAGGTATCTGCGCGACACGATCCCGAACTCGAGCAGCAGCTGCTGGACGTCGATGGCAAGTTGCGGGCTACGGGTCGAGTAGGAGACCTGCACCGCCCTACGGGGCAGCGCTGATGCAGATCCGTCCCCGGTGAACAGCGCCTGCAGGAACGCCCGCTGGAGATCGGGTGAACCCGCCCAGATGAACTCAGGGACCCGTTTTTCCGCGCTACGACCGGTGACTTCGCTCAGTACACTTCGCCGCAACGAGCTGAGATCTTGGATATCGATCTCATGAAGCACTGAGCCGGACGCGATCGTCCGGCTGTACACATAGCGTCGCCCACCGACAGCGGTGTCGTAGGCCGCCAGGACGAGCGAGAAGAACTCCTGGTCGATGTTGTTGAAACCGGCCCGGCGCTCCGAGACGAATCCCTCACTAACGAAGCCTCCGAGGACGATTCCCGCCGCCACCTCGGACCACGATGGCGCGCCCCACTCCTGCCGGGGAGTGCGCTGGATGACCACGCGGTCACCCGGGCGCATCTCCGCGAACAGCTTCCACAGCAGGGTCGGTATCCCGAGGACCTCCACCAGGCAAAGCACGGGGTGGTTGGTCGTTCCAGTGAGCTGGTAACCCTCGGTAGTGGTGACCCGGAGAGTCCGCTGGTCACCGGAGTGGAAGAGCATCTCAGCTCGGACCGGGCCGCCGTGGCGGTCCAGTACCTTGAGGTCGATCGGGTTGTCGCTGTTCGGTTCAACACCCGCAACGATGTCCGCGATACGGATGCTGCCGCCATCTGCGGTCCGCACTCGGGCATCCCCGGTCACGCAGTACCGCATCGCGGCTGGCGGGTCGTTGCCTGGCGAACCGAAGTTACCTTGCCCGTCGACCAGCGGGTAGCGCATCGACCAGGGCTGCGCCATCCGCACCAGGGTGTCGTAGATCGCGGTGTCACCGTGGGGGTGGTAGTTGCCCATCACGTCGCCGATGACGCGGGCGCACTTGACCGGGCCGCGGTCCGGGCGGAACCCGGAGTCGTACATCGAGTACAGCACCCGGCGATGCACCGGTTTGAGCCCGTCGCGGACGTCGGGCAGCGCGCGCCCGACGATCACGCTCATCGCGTAGTCGATATAGGAG
>JBOHFK010000105.1:0-20467 GCA_050699635.1 Pseudonocardiaceae bacterium
AGCGGTTCGCCGGTTCCAGTTCGCGGTAGCCCTTGCGCCAGGCCGCGTCATAGGAGTCGGCGAACACGATGAATTCCAGCTCGGTGCCCACCTGCGCGATCAGCCCGCGCTCAGCGAGGCGATCCAGCTGGCGGCGCAGCACCTGGCGCGGCGACACCGCCACCGGGGCGCCGTCGGCCCACCGGGCGTCGCAGAGCACCAGCGCGGTCGCCTCGTGCCAGGGCACCCGGCGCAGCGTCGCGAGGTCGGGCGCCAGCACGAAGTCGCCGTAGCCGCGCTCCCAGGACGACATCGCGTAGCCATCCACCGTGTTCATGTCCACATCGACGGCCAGCAGGTAGCTGCACGCCTCGGCCGCGTGGGGGACCACCTCGTCGAGGAAGTACCGCGCGTGCTCATCCTCGACGCGGTGAATTCCACCTCAGCCGGCGCCATCGTCCGAAACGCCAAGAGCCAAGGTGCCGCGGTGGTGGCCTATGACCGGCTTCCCGCGGGACCGGTCGACTACTACGTCTCCCACGACGCCGTGGGAGTCGGGCAGGTGCAGGGGCAGGCGCTGCTCGACGCGTTGCGGGCAGGTGGTGACCCGAAACGGGGCCAGATCGTGATGATCAACGGTTCGGCCACTGACCCCAATGCGGCGCTGCTCAAGCGGGGCGCGCACGCGGTGCTCGATGGCCAGGTGACGATCGGCCGGGAGTACGACACCCCCGACTGGTCGCCGGATCGCGCTCAGCAGGAGATGGAACAGGCCATCACCGCGCTGGGCCGGGATTCGATCATCGGGGTGTACGCCGCCAACGACGGCACCGCAGCGGGCGCGATCGCGGCCCTGAAGGGTGCCGGGTACGCCACGCTGCCCCCGGTGACCGGGCAGGATGCCGAACTGTCCGGGGTCCAGCGCATTCTCGCCGGTGAGCAGTACATGACCGTGTACAAGAGCCTCAAGCGTGAGGCAGACGTCGCCGCGACAATGGCGATCGCCGCCGCCACCGGTACACCGTATCGGGACACGCCGACCCAACCGGTGTCCAATGGCTCGGTTGAGGTGCCGAGCGTGCTGCTCGAGCCGTTCACGGTGACCAAGAACAACGTGGCCAGCGTGATCATCGCCAACGGCATGTATACGGCCGCCGAGCTCTGTACCGCCGAATACCGCCAGGCATGCCGGCAGGCCGGCATCACCTGAACCGAGGGGACTGTCGTGACTACACCCATCCTGGCGCTGACTGGGATATCCAAGCGGTTCGGGCCGGTGCAGGCACTCAGTGACGTTGACCTGCAGGTCTGCTCCGGCGAGGTGGTCGCGCTGGTCGGCGACAACGGTGCCGGCAAGTCAACCCTGGTGAAGGTGATCGCTGGGGTCGGCCCCGCGGACAGCGGCGAGATCCGCTGGCTGGGTAACCGGGTCAGCATCGCCCGGCCCCACGATGCCACCGCGCTGGGTATCGCCACCGTCTACCAGGACCTGTCGCTGTGCGACAACCTCGATGTGGTCGCCAACCTGTTCCTGGGCCGGGAAGCCGTCAGATTCGGCATGCTCGACGAGATCGGTATGGAGCGCCGGACCCGGGAGTTGCTCGCCACGCTCAAAGTCGCGCTACCCAGCCCGCGGGTACCGGTCTCGGCGCTGTCCGGCGGGCAGCGCCAATCGGTCGCCGTCGCCCGTGCGATGCTCGGCTCGCCCAAGCTCGTGATCCTGGACGAGCCGACCGCGGCATTGGACGTCAAGCAGACCACGCTGGTGCTCGACCTCATCGAGCGGCTGCGTGACCATGGCCCCGGGGTGATCCTGATCAGTCACAACCTCACCGACGTCAAGGCGGTTGCCGACCGGGTCGTGGTACTGCGGCTGGGTCACAACGCAGGCGAATTCGCCGCCGGAGGTGCAACCGAGCAGGACATCGTGGCCGCCATCACCGGTGCATCCCGGGCCGCGCCGTCGCGCAGCCGGTCCACCGGCATGGCCACTCTCTCGATTAAGGAGCGGGGACGGTGAGCGTCGCCCCACAAAAGCCGGAAGCCCGACCGCTGGATCCACCCGCCGTCGCCGCTCCCGCCACCGGCAGGCAAGCCGGCGCCCGCTCGCGGCGCGGCATCGTCGCCGCGCGGCTGCACACTGGCCCGCTGGAGCTACTCCCGGTGATCATCAGTCTGATGTCCACCTGGGTCATCTTTGAGTTGCTCGACCATAACCATCGCTTCCTCACCGCGGCGAACCTGTCCAACATGGTGGTTCAGATCGCCGGGACCGGGATCATGGCGATCGGTATCACGCTGGTCCTGCTGATCGGCGAGATCGATCTCTCGATCGGATCGATGTCCGGTCTGGCTGCCGCGATCTTGGCCATCCTGGGCGTCCGGCACGGTGTCCCCGAGGTGCTGGCCATCGGGATGGTGGTGCTGTTCGGGCTCGGGGTGGGCACGTTGCAAGGCATGATCCACGCGGCGATCGGTGCCCCGTCATTCGTGGTGACCCTGGCTGGGTTGATCGGGTGGCAGGGGCTGCAGCTCTACCTGCTCAGCCCGCAGGGCGCCATCAACATCCCCGACCACGGGGTCATCGCGGCACTGACCCACGACTACCTTCCGGACATCGTGGGCTGGTCACTCGCTGCCTTATTGATCGGCTGCTACCTGGCGGCGATCGTGGTGGATACCAGCCGGCGACGCGCAGCGGGGTTGCGCTGTGCATCGCTATGGCGCCAGGTGGTCCGGCTGGTCTTGCTGAGCGCCGTTGTCGGGGCGATCGTGTTGGTGCTGAACTCGTGGCGCGGTGTGCCGGTCGCCGTAGCCTTGGCGGTCGCCTTCACCGTGGGTTTTGACTTGATCCTGCGCAAGACCCCCTTCGGGCGCAGCATCATCGCCATCGGCGGCAATGTGGAAGCAGCTCGCCGCGCCGGGATACCGGTGACCCGGATCAGGGTCACGGTGTTCGCGCTTGGCTCCGCGATGGCCGCTATCGGCGGGATCCTGGCCGTCTCCCGGGAGTTTGCGGCGAATCAGAGCACCGGTGGGAGCAACGTGCTGCTCTTCGCAATCGCCGCGGCAGTAATCGGCGGCGTCAGCCTGTTCGGCGGCAGGGGAAGCACCTATGGAGCACTGCTGGGCATAGCTGTGATCGGATCGATCACCAACGGAATGTATCTCCTGGAACTCGACACCTCGGTCCAATTGATGATCACGGCAGTAGTCCTGCTGATAGCAGTGATCATCGACTCGGCATCCCGGCGGGGCCGTTTGCTCCCCGCTGGTACGACCGCCCCCTTCATCAGGGTTGGTGTGAAGGAGTTGTGAACATGCCGTACCATGCGATGCCTGTGAGTATGGGGCCGCATACGTCCTGGATGGATGCGGCTGCGGCTCGGGTCGATGAGTTGAGCGTGCGTCAGTGGGACGTTTTCGTGGCGCTCGCAGAGGGACTTTCGACGCGCGAGATCGCCGAGCGGCTGGCCATCTCCGAACACACCGTCAAGCTGCATACCACACGTATTTTGCAGATACTGGAGCTGAACTCTCGCTTGCAGGCAGGACTGGTCGCCTACGCTTGCTTGACCCACCGTCTTTGCGACTTCACGTCGTAATCCGGTAATCCGAAAGTCTACTAGCCAAAGGTCTAGTTGTGGTAGTTCTGGCGCTTAACCGATAATTGATGTGGACGGAAGATTTCTTCCGTTCCCTGTCACAGTAGGACAAACAGGCCAGGGATGAATCAGCTGGTTCCCGCACGTTTCTGACCTCACCGGACGGCCCATTATGAGCACGGTTATCGAGGACCTGATCGCTGGTGCCAGTAACGGAGAATTGGCCTCTTGGCAGAAAATCATCACCCAGTATGGGCGGCTGGTGATCTACACCGCCATGAACACGGGCCTGTCCCACAGCGACGCCGCGGACGTCGCGCAGCAGACATGGCTACGCCTCTGGCAGCATGGTCACCAGATCCGGGAGCCTGACCGTCTCGCCGGCTGGCTGGTGTCAACCGCCCGCCGCGAGGCCATCAGGCTGGCGACCGCGTCCAGCCGATACGTACTCTGCGCCGACCCATCGATGGCGCACGGCCGGGGCTACGCGAGGGTCGTGGGTGACGTCTACCCGGCCGACCAGGAGTATGACGGGATCCTGGAGCAGGCCCTCAACCGGCTGCCGACCCGCTACCAGACCCTGCTCCGGCTGCTGTCGTCGGACTTTGAGCTGAGCTACTCAGAGATAGCCAACCTCATGGGCCTGCCGGTCGGCAGTATCGGCCCGATGCGCATGCGGGCGATCCGGATGCTGGCCAAGACACCGGAATTCACCAGCGGCTGTTTCCCGTGCAGGGCGGCTAGTCCGTGTTGCGCTTGAGCGCCTCTTCGGGCCGAAACAGCAGACCGAGGTGGGCGAGCCGGCGGCACAACTTGTCGTCGAGGGTGATCAACGGCACACGCAAGCGTTGCGCCAGCGCCACGTAGAGCATGTCGTAGATGGGATGGTTGTCGTAACGGCGGGCCAACTCCCATGCCACCTGCCGGTCGCGCTTCTCGTCGTGCAGAGAGATCGGCAGCGAGGCGGCAAAACCGGCCGCGGCATCCGCCGCCTGACCGTCCCACCGTCCGCGCCGCAGGCCAGTGAGCAGCGCGTTCATCACCTCCAGCGGAAGCATCGCCGGGGCGTGCAGCACCTCACCTGCCTGGTCCCACTGGTCAAACAGGACGTGCACGGGCGCAGCGTCGTCGGCGTCGGGGGCTACCAGCTCGACGACGACTGACGCGTCAACGATCGCCACGTTCGGAGCGCTCCGCGCGATCCTCAATGACGAGCTGGCCGGCGTCGCCGCGGGGTGAATGTCCGAGTCCGGCGCGCCACGTCTTGACGGCTGCTACCCACTCGCCGAGGGTGCGGTGGGGCTCGGCGGGCTCGCGCGGCGCCGGCACACCGGTTGCGATCGCATCGAGGTCTGCTTCGCGCACCTGGTAGCCAGTGCCGAGTTTGCGGGCCGGCAGCTTGCCCGCCCAGATCCACCGGCGGATTGTCTCCTCAGCGCGCTGGGCGCGCTGCGCAGCTTCCCGCACCGTGAGCTCTCGTCCCCGTTCTGTTGCTGACACAACAGCACTCTACTACAACACTCCGCCACGATGTGGTAGAACGTGATCGCATGGGCATGGCGCCACCGCTATTTGGCGGATTCGGACGAGGTCGGGGGTGAGGTGGAGGGGGTTTCGGCGTGGTGGACCACCCAGCCAGGGTGGTGGGTGGAATTCTGGAATGCCGCTGGCCATCTCGATTCGCCAGTCGGAATGGTGAATGAGCCGATGGTGGCGGCCGCAGAGCGCCACGCAGTTGCCGACGCTGGTCGGGCCCCCGTCGCCCCAGAAAATAACGTGATGGATTTCGCACCAGCGGGCTGGGACAGCGCACCCGGGGAATGCGCACCCGCCGTCGCGGACAATCACGGCGCGGCGGATCGCGATGGGTACGGTGCGGCTGGCCCGCCCGATGTCGAGCGGTTCACCCCGCGAGCCCAGCACCACGGGAATGATCTCGCAATCGCAGGCGATGCGGCGGGCGATGTCGGCGTTGATCGGGCCACCCAACCCCAGCGACGCCGACCCGATTCGGCCTTGCAGCACGGGCAGACTGATGGTGACCACCACCTGGGGACGTTCACCGCCCTCGGTGGGCAGCTGACCTTCGTTCAGGGCGCGCTCGGCGAGGTCGACCAGGGCGTCGGCGTCGCGTTGCGCCGCATTGCGCAGGTCCACTTCGGTGTCGGTGGTCGGACGGGGCGCCGCCAGCGGGCTCAACGCCGCGCGCACGATCTCACCGGCCTCCCGATCCAGCCATCCGGACAGCTCGTAGCCGCCGTCGCGGTCGCGGATGTGCAGGTGTCGGCGGGTCTCGGGAGCTTCTTTAGGTTGCGGGCCGTCCTGGTCGAGGTAAGCCAGCATCCGCTTGCCCAGCACCGCCAACTGCCCGGCATCCAACGTCCGGGCATGGTGGGCCAGCTGGGTCTCCACCTCGGCCCGCTGCCCGGCGGCCACGTGTGCGGGGATGCGGGCCAGTACCGAGCGGATCACCGCGACGTCCGCGGCACCGATCGCGTGGTCGGCTACCGCCGCCGCGGTGGCCGGGAGTTTCGGCTCCAGCGGTGCGCCATTGACCCCGCGGCCGGGCAGCACGGCGGCGGCAGCGTCGACCCGCGCCCGCGCCTCACCCCGTGACACCCGCGCCACCGCCCGCACCAGCGCCACCGTCGAACCGTATCCCAACCCACTGGCCATACCCCGGGAATCGATTTCCCCGACCACCGACAACATCTGCGCCCAGGTGGAATGCAATCGGGTTTCCAACGCGCCCAGCTCGGCGAGCAACTCGGCATCACTGCCTTGCCACACCGGCGCCGTCGACATGACCCAATGCTACGACCGAGCACCGACAATATCCGGGTGCTGCGGCCGGCCTCAGGTTTCCCTGTGAGAGAAAACCAGTACGGGACAATGCCGGCGACGGCGGCAACGCAACGTGCGGACCGAGCCGAGCCAGGAAGGCGTAACAGCAAGGAGACCGATGCAAGAAGCACGATCAAGAAGCGGCGTGCGCGGCGCACGGGCTGCCTCGCGCACGCGTCGTCGCTCCTCGTGGTCGGCTTAGACGTCGAGCGAGGTGCCTCGCGGGGTGAGCAGCGCGGGGATGTCGATGCGTAACTCGAATGGCACTGTCGTATCGAGCTGACCCACCGTCGCCGGGCACTCGACATAGCCGTCACCCGGCGCGCCCAGATGAAACACCGTGATCGACGGGGCCGGTGGATCGAGGTCGACGAGCCAGTAATGCGGCATCCCCGCGTCTGCATACTCGAACGGCTTGAGGTGCAGGTCGACGTTGCGTGATCCCGGAGACATGATCTCCACTGCGAGTAGCACATCGGAGGCCGCCAGCCGGTTTGCCCGCAGCCCCGACCTTGGTGACCAGGAGATCGGGTACCCGCACGATCGGCGGGTGTTCGGCCCGCACTACGACCTCGACGTCGAGAAAGAAGTCCCCGACCGGTAGTTGCTCGTCAAGCTGCCGGGCCAGCCGGTAGGCGGCCTGCTGATGCTGGGGAGCGCCGGACGGCTACCGGCGAACAGCCGAGCGCTCCGGCGTGACCGGCCTTCGTGTTGGCGGCATGCACTGGCGGATCTCGGCGGCTAAACCCGGTGGCCCGCGCAACGGGCGGGATGGTAGAGCTGGACGCGGCGGCCACCGTGCGCTGCCCCAGCCCCGGGTGACCGGGTCAGCTCGGGTGTTCTCCGGCCTGGACGGTTTCGTCGACGATGAGGTCGATGACGCGGTCCCGCTGGGCGGGGTCGAGCTCGCCGTTGTCGGACAGCCGGACGCGGATGGTCCGGGCGATGACGGCAGGAGACGGTCTCGGTGTCTGTTTCTTCAGATCGGTGTAGACGGTCCACGCCAGGGTGGCGATGCTCACGATCAAGGACCCGAGTGAGATCGGGTCGACGTACCGCTCTGGCTGCTGGGTGGATCCTCGCGCGTGCAGCGCCGCCTCGACGTCGGTGGCCAGTCCTGGTCCGTGTTGTGCGGCCAGGCGCTGCGCTACGGCTCGGGCGGTGTGCTCGACCGGGTCGGTCATCGGGGCGGTCTCCTCGTCACGGGGCGTGGTCCGGGGGGTCGGACGCGATGACGTCGCGGACCAGCTGAGGGAGGGGCTGACCGGTGACCCGACGCCAGCACCGCTCAAGGGTGTCGATCCCGAGCACGGCCGTGAGCCGGGCCAGGTGGTCGGGGCCGGCTCCGGTGGCGGGGTGGGGGAACTCGTCGAAGAGCGCCACACACCGGATCATCCAGTCCAGGGCTTGTTCGGGATGCCCACGGCCTTCGGCGAGCGGACCCAAATGCCCGAAGGAGCGGGCCATTCCCGGCCGGTCGCCCAGTTCCTCGCTGATGGTGAGGGACTTGAGGTACCACTGCTGGGCCTCATCCAGGCACCCCCACAGCTGGGCCACCCTGCCCAGCTCGTGATAGCCGCGGGCCATTCCCGGCCGGTCGCCCAGTTCCTCGGTAATGGTGAGGGACTTGAGGCACCACTGCTGGGCCTCATCCAGGCGCCCCCGCTCCTCGGCCACTGTGCCCAGCTGGTGATAGCCGCGGGCCATTCCCGGCCGGTCGCCCAGTTCCTCGTTGATGGTGAGGGACTTGAGGTACCACTGCTGGGCCTCATCCAGGCGCCCCCGACCTTGGGCCACCGTGCCCCGCTGGTGATAGCTGCTGGCCATTCCCGGCCGGTTGTGCAGCTCCTCATCGATCGTCAGGGACTTGAGGTACCACTGCTGGGCCTCATCCAGGCGCCCCCGCTCCTGGTCCCCTATGCCCAGCTGGTGATAATTGAGGGCCATTCCCGGCCAGTTGCCCAGTTCCTCGTTGATGGTGAGGGATTTGAGGTACCGCTGCTGTGCCTCATCCAGGTGCCCCCGCTCCTGGGCCACCATGCCCAGCTGGTGATAGATGACCGCAAGACGCCAGAGTTGCTGGGCGGATTCGGGGTGGTGGTGGAGCATGGTGTGGATGTCGAGGTAGGTGCGCTCGGCGGCGTCGAGTTGCCCAGCGGTGAGCTGGCGGTCGGCTTGGCTTAACACGAGGAACAGCCACAGGGCGCCGGCGGGATCATCCAGTGAGGGTGGCGTGCCGTCGGCGGCTTCGAGGGCCAGCCGCGCCCGGTCGACCCACCCCTGGGCCTCCTCGATCAGACCACGACTGTTCCAGTGCAGATGGAGCGGTTGGGCGATCGACAGGGCCTGAGCCCACAAGCCGCAGTCCAGCGCGTATCCCAGCATGCCGCCCAGCATCCGGCGCTGGTGGTCGATGACCGTGAACGCGGTCGCGCTGTCGCCGCCGTGGATCTGTTGCTGAAGCCAGTCCCCGCAGCTGGCGTAGGCGTCCAGCAGCGCGGCCTGGGTCGTGGCCCGCTGGTGGTCGTAGTCCTCGGGTTCTTCCTGCCGCCACTGCTCGGCGAGGTAGGCGGGCAGCGCCGGATGGATCCCGTACATGCCACCCCCCACCGGGCTGAGCAATCCCGCTCCCGCGGCCTGTTCCAGCGCCCGCGCCCAATCCTGGGCGGTGGGTCCGTGAAAGCGCCGCGGCACATCAGGATGTCGGGATAGCAGACCGAGCACCGTGGCGTCCGTGACGCTCTGAAACAGGCTGACGGCCACCAGCAGGCGGCGGGCGCCGGCACTGAGGTGATCAACGGAGTAGGTGAGGCTGGCGGCCAGCAGGTCACGCCCGGGTAGCGCCGCGGTCCCGCGCAGCCCGCCCAGCAGCGCTGCGGGGTCGGTGGTGTCCAGGTAGGGCAGCACCACGCGCATGCTGAAGGGGTGCCCGCCCAACCATTCCATCAGCTCGGCGAAGGCTCGCTGGGCCCGCCGCGGGGCCGCATCCGGGTAGCCGGCCAGCACCTGGTCGGCGTACTCGATGGCCTCATGAGGTGCCAACCCACCGACCGGGATGGGGCGCCGGCCCAGCCAGGTCTCCTCGGTGCGGCTGGTGACGATCACCGCGCTGCGCCCCCCGACGGCAACCCTCCCGAGGAAGCTCTTCAGGTCCTCGCGCCCGGTGGCGTCCAGCGGTGGAGTCGCCCCCGTCGGGTCGGGCATCGACGCGACGGATTCAAAGTTATCCCAGATCAGCAGTAGCCGCCGCTGCGCCAGCAGCTTTAGCACCGTCTCGCGGCGCTCGGTGGCCGTACGGAGAGCGAAATCGGCGCCGAAGACGCGCAAGCCGATCTCGGCGACCACCCCGTCCAGGCCGAACGAGGCGAGTCCGGGCTTGAAGGAATGCCAGATCACCCACTCCGGGCGCTCCACCCCGCCGCTGTCGCGCCACCACCGGCCGAACGCCTTGGCCAGCTCGGTCTTCCCGGTTCCGGCCGGGCCGTGCAGCACCACCACCCGCTGGTGACGCAGCGCGACCTCCAGGGTGACGAACAGCCCATCACGGCCCACGAACACGTCCACCGGCGCCAGCTCAGCGCCGGGATCCGGCACCGGGCGCTCCCGCAGCTGGTCGAGCAGCTCATCTTGGGACACCCCCGCGGCCGGTGCCGCCCGGAGATCGGGGAAGCGGACCTCGCGGCGCAGGTAATGCACCGGGACGACCCAGTCGGCCAGCGCCATCGGCCCCTTCGGGCTGGGCCGCTGCGCCCGCCGGGCCAACCGGGCCCGGCCCGCGCTGACCGCATCACTGACCCGCTCACCGGCGAACAGCCGCTCATAGAACGCCGCCATGAACTCGGCCGCAGCCACCGCGTAGACGCTGTAGGCCATCGCGACCACCGAGGCCGCACCCTCCTGCAGCAGCCGGGTGGCCACCGCGGCCTCCAGTTGCTTGCCGACCGCACCGGACTGGCACGCGTTGAGCACCACCACCGGTGCCGCAGCCTCGGCGAGCACCCGCGCCACCTCAGCCGCCGGCACGTGATCCGCACCGCCCGTGGGCTTCTCGAACACCAGCACGCCCTGCTCCGCGGGGCTCTCGAACGTCAGCGGAGCGCCGGACCCGGCGGTAGCCGACCGGCCGTTGAGCACACCATGGCCGTCGAAATGAACCACCTGGAACGGCTCCCCCGCCGCCCGCGCCTGCGAGAGCACCTCCGCCAGGTGATCAAGAGTCGGGGGTCGCAGCACCACCAGCTCGACGCGCCCGCGCACCGCCTCCAGACGCTCCAGCAACGGGCGCGCGATCATCCGGTACCCCACATCAGCGGCACCCTGGGGCCGCGAGATCACCATCAACACCCGCAGCCGCTCACCACCGACACTGAACGCCTCCGCCAGCGCAGCCGCCGGCAGGCTCCGGCTCACCCCGACCCGATCCAGCGCCACCGGCGTCGGGCGCGCCGGATCGCACACCAGCTCCCACGGCAACCCCAACCAGCCCGGCACCGCCGACCGGAACACGATCTCCAAACCCCCGCCCGCCCGGGACCGCATCCGCACATAGGCATCCCGCGCCGGACCGGCCCCGAACACCGCGGCGAACACCGCCTGCCCCCACGCCGTCAGCTGGGCCGCCACCCGCGGCCCCCGCTCGCCATAGACACCGAAGGGCGCCCGCAGGTAGTCCTCCAGATACCAGCGCAGGTCCTCCAGGGCGTCGGCGTCCAGCGGCCACACCACCCGCACCGGCTCGCCCACCGGGTTCGGCAACTCACCATCGAGCCAGGTCGACACCGACATCCGGCCATCGGCACCCAGGTCCACCAACAACCGGTCCGTCACGACCCACCCTCCACCGCGCACACCACGAGCCGAACATCAGCCCCACCGCTTGACGTATCGAACAACCGAATCCGGCTGATACGTACAGAGTCCAGATGCCGTCACCGCGACCAAGCGCCGGGTGTTGCGTGCGGTCGCTGCCGCCGGAGTCGCTGTAACGGAGCAGAGAATGTCAGGTCAATCCATCGTATATTGTCGGCAAAAGTTGTCGGATGATGTCTGCTCCTGGCGAGCTCGTCCCGCGCCGGATCGCGGCGGCGCTGGACGCAGCCATGCCGGTGAGCCCGGTGGTAGCGATCACCGGAGCCCGCACCGCGGGCAAGACCACGCTGGCCAGGGCAGATCACCGACCGCACCGGCGGAACGTTCATCGACCTGGATGATCCAGCAGTGCGGCGGTTGGCGATCGTGGACCCGACCGCGTTCGTCCGCGACCTGGCCGAGCCGATCGTGATCGACGAGTTCCAGCGGGCGCCTGATCTTTCGTGTCGTTATGAGTGAACTTTGGGTCGGGCTCACGGGAAGGTTCGCGCAAACCGCGGCCGGCATGAATAAGCAGCCGCCAGGCGCGCGATGCAGAGGAACTCAGCCGAGCCACGGGAGTTCAAGGAGGTCGACCCGACGCTGGTCGTCCAGGATGAGGTAGTACACGAAGCCGCTGCCTTCGGTGGAGGCGAACGCGAAGAACCGCACCGCGCCCTGCGGGTTGGTCGCGCGCGCCGGCTCGCCCGACCACGGAGCGACCTCCAGGGTCGCGCGCAGTTCCGCAAACGCCGCTAGCGCGCCGGCGGGCAGGTTCTCGAGCTGATCGGTGATGTCGTCGTCGTTGAGCTCGTACACCTATATGCCGGCCTTGGCCCGGGTGACGGCCAGCGGCTCGTCCTCCGGGCTGGGCTGGCCGGTGAGCAGCTCCGCCACCCGCCGCGCGACCCTCCGGAACACCTCCGGATCGGACTGCAGGGCCGCGATCCCGCGCCACCGCTCCAGCATCGAGAACAGGCCGGTGAGGTCCCGGCTGGTGCGGGCCTCAGCCAACGCGGCCTCGTAGGCGGCGTCGAACTCGCTCTGATCCTGCGGCAGCAGCGCGGACCGAATCGCCTCCGGTGAGGCGCCCTTGGCCAGCGGATGCCGCCGCGGTTGCGGGTCCCGCTCCACCGAATACATCGCGGTCACCTTTGCACCGTAATACAGAACATGGCCGTTCCTGCACGCCACCACGCCACTGAACCCGTCGCACACTCCTCGTCACGCTACGACGCCCGAACGCGGGACGGGATCATCGTGGTCGATCAGACGACGGCGAGGCGTCTCGGTGTCCCGGTGGGGGATCGCTACTTGAACGTAGCGCTGAGATCCGTCCACGCGTATCTCAGCTTGGCGGGTGATCCGTTGAGTCGGCTCGCAATCCCGCCTGGGGGCGAGATCAAGGCCCGCTCCACGAACGTGGCGCCTCGAGCCTGATAGAAGGCCTGGGCTTCGACGTTCTGCTCTTGCACCCAAAGGTAGAGACCTGTTCCCTGCTCGATCACCGCCCGAGCAACCGAGCCCAGTAGTTGCGAGCCGACACCGCGACGCTGGTGCCGATAGGTGACGTGCAGATTGTCCAGCAGCGCGCCCCAGGCTGGATCGTCGTCGAAGACGACGTGCGCAAATGCGATCAAGCCGCTGCGGTCTTCAACGACGACGGTCCGGCGCAGGGCATCTGGCCTACTCAATCGGTCGCTCCACACGATCAGACGGTCGGCTAGGACGTCGCCGTCGAGGAACGAGTCGGCATACGCGCCACGGTAGTGCCGGCGCCAGCTATCGGCGTGCAGCGCGGCGATGGCCTCGGCGTCCGAGGTGTCGGCGACACGGAACTGACGATCCTTACGGTATGCCACCTGATGCTCCTTCATCGATCCTGGCGTTGGCACCGTGCCGAAGCCGGATGCCGGACCGTCACCGGGCCAGGCCCCTCGGGTCACTCTCGATGAACGAGGCGAGGCTACCGGATGCTCGGCTGCTCCGAGGTGACAGCGCGAGATCATCCGGTTCGCGATGGGTGCTGCGGGGTCCCACTTCCCAAGCCGTACAGCGCCGCTAGAGCGGACGGAACTGGCATCCCGCAAGCCGAAGGGTTAGGGAGGGCTATCCATTACAGCGCGATCATGTCGAGCATTTGATCGGCTACGCACAGGTGAGGCACTACTGGCTCACCAGCCCGAGAACCCTCTCTCTGATGTCCTGTATGGATGATCATGCACACCTTCCCACCCGGCAGGCGAGAGCGCGCTATCGCGGACCGGGACGAGGAGCTACCAACGCGGAGACGTCGATGCGCAGATCGAAGGGCACGGTCGTGACAAGCTGACCGGCTCTCGCCGGCTCCTCGACATACCCATCACCCGGTGCGCCCAGATGGAACACCGTGATCGAAGGGGCGGGCGGATCAAGGTCGACGATCCAGTAGTGCGGGATCCCCGCCTCAGCGTACTCAAATGGCTTGAGGTGAAGGTCTACATTGCGGGAGCCCGGAGAGATGATCTCCACAGCAAGCAGGACGTCGGACGCGGCTAGCCGAGGACCCTGGGCCCCGACCTTGGTGACCATGAGATCAGGCACTCGCACGATTGGGGGGTGCTCGGCCCGCACGATGACCTCGACGTCGAGAAGGAAATCCCAGCCTGTGGGTAATAGCTCGTCAAGCTGGCGGGCGAGCCGATACGCGGCCTGCTGATGCTGGGGACCCGGCCGTGGAGACACCAGCGTAATGCCTTCCTGTAGCTCGTACCGGTAGGCGTTGTCTTCGGGCAGCGCAATCCACTCGTCGAGAGTCATCAAGGAATGAGGACGGTGCAGCGGCGTGGCCATTGCGACCTCCTCGGCAGTTCCCGGCGAGCATCAGCTGATCACGACTTGAGGACACCAAGCGTAACCGACACGCGGTGGCGCTGTGCCGTTCGCTCGAGGTCTTGGAGCGCGGGGTGCCCCGCGCTGGTGTCGCCGAGTCCGACGTCAACGCTGTTGACGCGGTGCGGAATCAATCATGGTGCCCGAACTCGGCGACAGCGGGGTGCGCGGATGCGGCGTGGGCCCGTTATGGCGTGCTGGTGAGCTGGTCAATAAAGGTGGCCCACCGGGGGTGGGTTACTGTGATCATCGGCCCGCTGGCGCGGTCCTTGCTGTCCCGGATGTGGACGACATCGGGGTGGGCGAGGTTGATCTCGACGCAGTTGGCGTTGGCGGCGCTGCGGCTGCTCTTGCGCCACCCGGCCGGCGCGGGGTCCACGCCCGGGGCGGGGCGTGTGTCGCGGTTCATGTCATCTCCCTGAGCATCTGCTCGATCAGTGCGACCGTCTCGTCGGTCCCAAGAGCTGATCGCTGGAGTCTACTCGCGGTGTCCCGGTAGGCGGCGATCTCGTCGGGCTCCTCCAGGAACAGGTCGGCGGTCTTGCCCTCCAGTAGCACCGCACCCGGTTCCATACCGAACTCGATGATCGCGAACGAGCCTTCGACCGCGGCGTGCGCGCCGGCGGTGAACGGGATCACCTGGACCGTCACGTTGGGCTGGGTGGTCGCGGCCTCGATCAGCTGCCGCAGCTGGCGGGCCATCACCGCGCGCCCGCCGACCTCGCGGTGCAGCACCCCCTCGTCCAGGAGGGTGCTCAGCTGTGGCGGGTCGGGCTTGGTGAGGATCGCCTGCCGGGCCATCCGGGCCGCGACCTTGGCCTCGACCTGCCGCGGCGTGGCGTCCAGCCCGACGGTGCTGATGACCGCCCGGGCGTAGGCGGCGGTCTGCAGCAGACCCGGCACGACGACGGGCTCGAAGTTGGTGATCGTGGTGGCGTCCTCCTCCAGCGCGATCTGGGTCTGGGTGGCGTCGGTCAGCGCCGAGCCGTAGGCCTGCCACCAGCCCCGTTCGGCGGCGCGCTCGGCCATCTCCAGGTACTCCCGCTGCTGGGGCACCGGCACCCGGTAGGTGTCGAGCAGCTTCTCCACCTCATCGACGGTCATGCCGCGCTTGCCGCTCTCGATGCGGCTGATCGTCGCCCCGGACAGCCCGGCTTGCCGACCGGCGTCGTCCACGTTGAGCCCGGCGTTATTGCGCAGCCGCTTGAGCTCCCGGCGCAACCGCCGCGCCCGGACCGTCGGGCCACCTGTCATCTCCGCAACTCCTTGCCGGATCCACTGCTGATCTGAATCGACGCCACCCCAACTGGACACGGCACATCATCGACAGCTATGTTCCACACAACATGAAACATTTCAGTCAGCGTGATGCTGTGCCTGCCAGGAGGAGCCCGCTGATGCTAACGCGGAGACTCGTCACCGCTTGTCCCACCCGTGACGTCGCCGGGTGGCAGTGGTGACTGGGATGGGGCGAACCATCGAGCAGACCAGTCATCAGCTCGTCTGCGACGCGCTGCGCCAGGCCGTTGCGGCCGGGCCCGGCGCCGCCAGCGGAATCGACTCGATCCGGTACCGGGCCGCTGCGGTGTTGTACACCCTGCTGCTCGACCATCCGCTCGACCGGCGGGGCCGCTGCCGGTCCTGCCGGCGATCCGGCGCGATGATCGGGCCACGGCGCCGACCCTGCCGGATCCACCTCCGGGCGAGCTACTGGCTGCTATGCCAACCCGATGCGGCCGCGGTGCCCAGGCACCTCGCTGACGCCCTCGGCGCCGTGCCTGATGGCTGGCTGGTTTCGGGAGGTATGCCCAGGTGACACCTGCTCGCGATCCCGCCACGGATCGGCGGAGCACCCCGCAGGTGCCCGAGTCCGAAGTGCCCACCGAGAGTCCGGCTGGCCGCCGGTCGAGGACCCCCGAAGCTCCTGGCGGCCAGCCGGATCCCAGTTCAGTGATCCCGAGACCCGCGACCATGAGCCCAGCCGCGGCCGCACAGGCGCTCTGCGATCACTTCCTGACCAACGCCGAACGCGGCGATCACGCCGCCAACGACGAGCTCATCGCCGAGCTGCTGCGCCGCATCCGCGCCCGCCAGGCCACCATAGCGACGTCAGATTAGGGCTCGGGGGATCCCGCCCGCCTTGGCGTGCGACGCCCTACGCGCCTACTGACTGTCGAGCGCTTGATCGACATCCTCATCGCGCACGTCCTCGATCTCCAAGCGCTCCAGGATCCTCGCCGTTCTGAGCTCGGCCTTGACGCTTGCGCGATGCAGTTTGTACAGGGTGTCGCCGTAGCCGCCCTCGACATCAGCCAGGCGAGCCTCAAGCGCGGCGATACGGCGCTCCAACGTCTGCAGCGAAGCCATGCGCCACCCTAACCTGGATCCCCGACAAGATCACGTCATGTTCCGGTGATGCGAGGCCACCGGGTGATCAGCCGGAGGAGGACTTCACGGCTAAACTTGACGGTCCCGGCAGTCCGTTGCCGCCCGGGCACCGCCTGCGGCGACCGCGACCGCACGGTCGATCAGATGCTCGGGCAGGTCGGCCTGTTCACCGTGCCAGCGCACCCAGTCGGGCAGCAGCGCCTTCATTGCGACGGTGATCGGATCGTCCGGCATCCAGTCGTTGATCAACGCGAGCTGGAAGTCGACTCGATGCGGTGAGGTCGCGTGCCAGGTGTCGGGCAGGGCACCCTCCATCCATTCCAGTGCCAGCGCATCGACGGCCTCCGGATCGGGTTCGGTGCCGTGTCGCTGGGCATGCCAGCTGGTGAACGCCTGTGCCATCGGATCGGTGTCGAGGTCGTCATACAGCGACCGCGCCATGGGCAGTGACAGTCCCCGCTTGCGCAGCGCCTCGGCCAGATCGCGGACCCGGCGGCGCGCCCGGAACCAGTTATCCAGCACCGTCCGCGATTCGGTTCCCCGGAGAATCTCTTCCCCGGACTCGTAATGGGCGAGGCAGCGCAGGCGCTCCGCGGTCTCGACCCGCTCCGGTCGTGCGCTCTGCGCGGTGTCACCGACCAGCGCTCGCCACGCGGTGGCCGCCTGCGCCACGTCATCGAAGACACCCGCATGGGCGATCTCGACGAACCCGCACGCGTCGATGTCGAACAGGAACACCGAGCGGTCCACCCCCCGCGGATAGGAAAACCCCGCGATCAGCGCGATACGGGCGCCGTAGGCGTCGCGCATCTCCCACACCTCACCGGTGGCCGTGACCTTCGCCAGCAACCGCAGCCAGTCCGGCTGCCGGCGCAGCGCCGGGTCACCCCGCAACTCCTTGCTCACCCGCCGCACCGCCGTCCGCGCGACGGACTGGAGCGCCGGCGACCCGATCGAGGTCAGACCGTGCAGCAACCGCCACGGTGGCACCCACCCACCATCCCGGCTGCCCACCTCCTCCCGGATCCGAGCCGCCGCGGCCGCCGCGAGCTCCTCGAACCACCAGTCAAACCACAACCCCTTGCCTTCCCCATGAACCGCACGGTGCAGCTCGGCGCCCACCAGCTCCGCTGTCAGCTGTTCCAGCTCCCGAGGCCCTCGCGCCGCCATGACGACATCAGCCCCGTCGAGGACAGTCTTGATCGACGGATCGAACCACTCCGGCCGCTGCCGCGGACCCAGCAACGCCGCCTGCAGCGCCGCCCACGCCGACCGCGGTGGACTGATCAGCGGACCTTGGGAGCCACGCCGCGCAGCACCGCGCAGGCCCGAGCTCGTCTTACTCTTCGTGGTCTTACGAGTACGCGACACCGGCGACATGCGCGGCATGGTAGGGCTAAGCGCGGTAGCCACCGCGCGCCGGTCGGCTCCACAACTGCGCGCTCAGCTGACGGCGGCGCCGAACCACTGTGGCAGCTGGCTGTGCAGATCCTGCTGATCGTCACCGACCCACGCCACGTGGCCGTCCGGCCGCAGCAGCACGGCGGGCACGTCCAGTTCCTCGCTGACGTCGACGACGTGGTCGACCCGATCCGCCCAGCCCGCCACCGAAAGCCGGCCGGTCTGGTCGAGCAGCAGTCCGCGGCCGCCGTGCATCAGCCCGTAGAGGCGACCGCGCTTGAGCCCCACGTCCCGCATCCGCCGGCCGAGCAGGTCATGGCCCTCGCCGAGGTCGTAGCGGACCCCGATCGCGGTGATCTTCTCGATCAGGTACCGGTTCACCTCCTCGAAGTCCATCAGTTCCGACAACAGCCGGCGCACCGCCCGGGGACCCGGCTCGGGGGACAGCAGCTCGCTCTGCGCGCGGGTGTTGTCCAGCACGGCGGCGGCCACCGGATGCCGTTCGGTGTGGTAGCTGTCCAGCAGCCCCTCCGGTGCCCAGCCGCCGACCTCGGCGGCCAGTTTCCAGCCGAGGTTGAACGCGTCCTGGATGCCGAGGTTGAGCCCCTGCCCGCCCATCGGCGGGTGGATGTGCGCCGCGTCGCCGGCCAGCAGCACCCGGCCGGTCCGGTAGCGCTCGGCCAGCCGGGTGGCGTCGCCGAAGCGGGTGAGCCAGCGCGGTGAGTGCACGCCGAAGTCAGAGCCGGCGAGCGCCCGCAGTCGCTGCCTGAGCTCCTCGAGGGTCGGCGGGACGGTGCGGTCCTCGGCCACCCCCTCGGCGGGCACGACGAAGCGGTACACCCCGTTCTCGTGGGGTGCGGGGCCGAACCGAACATGGTTCTTGCGGGCTTCGGCCGCCACGGCGTTCAGCGTCTCCGGCGGCACGGCCACCTCCAGCTCACTCAGCAGCCACTCGGCCCTGGCGGGCTCGCCGGGGAAGCCGACCCCGAGCAGCTTGCGCACCGTGCTGCGGCCGCCGTCGCAGCCGACGAGGTAGCGCGAGCGCAGCTGCGTGCCGTCGGCCAGCTCGGCGGTCACCCCGTGGTCGTCCTGGCTCAGCCCGACCAGTTCGCAGCCGCGCCGGATCTCGGTGCCGAGCTCGGTGGCGTGCTCGGTCAGCAGGCGCTCGGTGATGTTCTGCGGGATGCCGAGGATGTAGGAATGTGCGGTGTCCAGCCGGTCCGGCCACGGCTTGTCGATGCCGGCGAAGAAACTGCGGACCGCGTACTGCTTACCGAGCGCGAGGAACCGCTCCAGCAGACCGCGCTGGTCCATCACCTCGATGCTGCGCACGTGCAGGCCCAGCGCGCGGGCCTGCACGGTCGGCTCCGCGTCCTTCTCCAGCACGAGCGCGTGCACGCCGTGCAGCCGCAACTCGCCGGCCAGCATCACGCCGGTCGGTCCGCCGCCGGCAATGATGACGTCAATCATGAAACCCTCCCATTCAACAAGGTTGCATTTCGGCCAGCTGCTCCGCGCTCGCAAATCCCTGATTTCCGCAGGTGCTGGCTTCGGTCGGAGATTCTGCGACACGACCCGGGTCTTGCCGCAAGGCCCCCGGTGCGCTATACGTTGAGAGTGGCAGGGAGTGGGCAATCTCCTTGCCTTTGTTTTTGTCGTCCGCTGTGGCCGGACAAGCTCCTCTCGAAGCGGTGATGCGCCGCGTACGGTGCCGCCGCCGCCTTCCCCGTCGCTATGCTCGACGCGACACGGGAGGGCCCTGACTCGGACAGCGGAGAGGACTGATCACGATTCGGTGGGCGTTGTGGTTCACGCTGGCGATGGTGCTGGTCTTCGCGCTCACCACGGGTGTTCGCCTGGGCGCGGAGTACGCCGAGCAACTACTTGCCCGGTGATCTCGCCTTAAGGGCTCGAGTCGGCCCCAGTGACTTGCGTGCCAGTACCTCCCCAGCCGCCACCACCAGGGGTTTCGATGCGGATCCGGTCGCCGCGATGTAGTTGCCAGGTGCCCTTGCTGGGCAGTTCGACCTCAGTTCCGTCCGAGCGGCGCAGGGTGTTGCGACCCACCGCGCCGGGGTGCCCGCCGTGCAGGCCCCACGGGGGGTGTTCGCGGCGTTCGGACTGCACGGTCAGCGTGCAGTCAGCCAGCACCTCGACCTCCCGGATCAGGCCGTCGCCGCCGGCATGTGCACCGGCGCCGCCCGAGGATGGTCGCAGCTCGTAGCGCCACACCCGAAGCGGGTAGTCCAGCTCCATCGCCTCGGCGGGGGTGTTCTGGGTGTTGGTCATCCCGGTGTGCACCCCAGACATCCCGGGACGACCGGGGGTACCGCCCTCGCCGCCGCCGAGGGTCTCGTAGTAGCTGAACGGCCCATGGTCAGCGTCGCCGCCGGCGCCGATGAGCAGGTTGTTCATCGTGCCCTGGCTGGCGGCCGGGACCCGATCGGGAATCGCCTGGGCGAAGGCGCCGAGCAGGACGTCGACGATCCGCTGGCTGGTCTCGACGTTGCCCGCGGCCGTCGGTGCGGGGA
>JBOHFK010000106.1:0-20089 GCA_050699635.1 Pseudonocardiaceae bacterium
GGGTCAGTGACCAGTCCGACCGTGTGCGGTAGGCGGGAGCACTCGTCGAAGGCGCTTCCACCCTTGTAGTCGACCAGCACGAAGTTCAGGTGTTGCGGGTCGGCGCCCAGCGCAAGTGCGGCAACGAGGCTACGCAGGAGTTCGCTCTTGCCGGAGCCGGTCGTGCCTCCCACCAGCCCGTGCGGACCGTCGTGGACGAGATCCAGCGTCAGCACCCCGTCCTCGGTCACTCCGATCGGGGCGAGCAGGCCGGGGTCGTTGCCGCTGGCCTGCCAGCGCCGTCGTAGCGCCCCGGCATCGAACACGTCTTCGGTGAACAGGGCGGTCAAGTCCACCCGTGAGGGCAGAGAGGCTCCGGCGGTGGCGATCTCCGGGTCCTCGTAACGGGCCAGCGCCAGCGCGCAGGACCGTGCGGTGGCGACGCTGACACCCGCAATCAGCAGACCGTCGATGGCCTCCCCGCGCTGCGGTGCGGTGAGGTTGGCCGTGCCGAACTCGTCGCGCAACACGACCACCGTGGTGCAGACCGCGGGAAGCCGGTCAGCAGTGCTTGCGATGACGATTCCGGCGACCGGGCCCGCATCGCCGCGAAGCACCGCCCGGGCGGGCGCATTCCTGCCCTCGGTCAGCCCGATCGCATCGACGACGGCGAGCAGCACGGGGCCGGTGTCCCGTTCCGCGCCAGGTTCCTTGCTGGCCTTGCGTTCCCGGCCGGCCTCCAGGATGCCGCGCAGCAAGGTATCCGCATCGTCGCGTTGCCCGGCCAGCAGCCGAGCACCACCGCCGGCATCGACGTCACGGGTGTGCGGCAGCCACTTGGTCCACTCCCAAGCGCGCGCCTCATCGGAGTCGGTCAGTACCGCGATGCGCAGGTCCGCCGGCCCGTGATGGACCGCTGCCTGGCAGATCAGTGATCGTGCCAGTGCCAGTGCGCACGCGCGGTTCCCGGCGATGCCGACCACACCACCGTCCGCCAGACCGACCGGTACCGGAACCCGCTCCAGACAGGAGGCTTCAGCCAGCGCCTCGAGTACCTCGGTGGGACGTTCACCGTGCGCGGACTCCACAGGTGGTTGCCACGCAACTGTGCCGAGGCCGCAGTACAGCTGGAGAAAGTCGTGATCGCCGGGGCGCCGTTCCCACATGCGCACGCTGGGCGCGCTGCCCCGGCGCAGGGACTCCGACGGGTCAGGTAGCTGGGCCCGCGCCAACGCGGTGGCTTTGGTCCGGCGCTGCACCAACTCGCTACGGAACGCCGCAAGGTCTTGCGCGAACCGGGCTGCCTCCTGCCGGGAGACCTGCTTGCCGCGACGCCGGCTCTCCACAAAATTGCCGATCAGCATGACCGGGGACAGCAACATGAACAGCGCGTAGATGGGGCTCAGCACGGCGGCCATCACGCCACCGATCGCCACTGGCACGAGTAACGAGATCCAGGAGAATGGTTGCTTGGCTTGTTCCTCACGGGCCGGCTTGGGCGCTGCCATCGTGGGCGGTTCGGGTGGCGGTGCGGCCCGAGGTGGTCGGTTGAACGGCATATTGCCGCCCGCGTTGAGATGCCGGGCCGGCTGGAATCCGGCCGGCCGATCGTCGCGCTCGCGATCGAATAGGGTCAGGTGCAAAGCACCGACGCGCAGGATTTGTCCAGGCTCGAGCACCCGTAGCGCGGTCACTGCCTCGTCGTCGATCCAGGTGCCGTTACGCGAATTCAGATCCTGCACGGTGATCCGGCCGAGTTGATCGAGTTCGACGGCGCAGTGCTGAGCCGACACGGTGGAGCTGTCGAGCGTCACGTCAACGCCGGGATCGCGGCCGATCACCGTCCGGCCGGGTCGCAACCGGATGCGATGCCCGGCGTCCACGCCGGCGACCACGGCCAGTACCGGCCCGTCCTGGACCGCACCGTTCACCGATGCGGGGACTCCAGCCGCGAGCGCAATGATCACGCCGTCGTGCAAACCGGCCTCGGCCAACGTCAGGTAGCCCTGCAGGAACCGGCCATTGACGGAAATGCCACCCGCGCCGTTGGCGCCCTGGTGCCCCAGGGCCTCCAGCAGATCAGCCACAGTCGCGTCCGGGACCTGGACATTTACATCGACATCACGGACGTGACCGGCGTGTTGGACAACCACCTGCATATTTTGCGAGCGTAGCGTCGTTTTCGTTTGTCTGCCATTCATTATTGATGAGCAACAGACGTCCTGCTGCCTGCTGGGCAACGCTGATAATTCGGTGGGCGTCGAGCCTCTGAGGTTGGTAGCATCTTTTGCTGTTCATGGGCTCGTTGGAGGTGTCCGGTGACTGTCCACGAGGGGCAGAACGTCCACTTTGACTTCAGGCTCTCGCTTGAGGTAGCCCGGTCCTGCCATCAGCTTTCGCGTTACCTCCCGGACAAGCAGTCGGCGCGCGAGGGTGTGGCTCGCATTGCCCAGACGGACTGGACCGGCCATCACGCCCAGACCTTCGAGCAGCATCTGCAGGCATCCCATACCGACTCGGAGCGCCTCAGCGCAGCACTGCGGGCACTGGCCGACGGGTACGCCGCCAGCTGGGCCAAGGCCCGGGGTGAGCAGGATCGAGTCAACTTCGCCCGGCACGTGGAACAGGAACGAGCCAACCAAAGCTGGCTGGATGACGTCGGCGACTTCCTCTTCGGAGGGGACGACTACGGTGACCCGCCCTCCGACCCCCCAGTTCCCACCGCACCCGACTTCACCCCGACCCGCGCTCCGATGTACGAGTGAGACGGGTCTTCACGAGTTCTGGCCAGTCGGCTGCGGGCAGCGGCTCTGCCCCGCGAAGACATCGGCGGAGATACTCTTGTCGTGAAACATGATCCTGCCGTTGGTGAGATCTCGTTGCCGGTCGAATCCCTGGTACCAGTAGTCGCCGTCGTCAAGCACCACCCGCACGACATGGCCGAATTCCGGGTCCTGGCTGCCCAGGCCAGCGGGCGGCCAGGGCACCTTCGCCGTGCCGCCCTGCGGGACCTGGCCCAGCACCACCCTGTGCAGATCGGTGACCGGGGGAGAGAAGTCGACTTGCCAGACGCGGGGGTCTTCGGCGCGCTGGACCACTTCTCGCGGGGCGGTGACCTCGAAGCGCGTGATGCGTACCGGCGAGCACGGCACCAGCAGCACCTCGACCCCGCCCGACGGGACCGCTCGCACCGCCACCGGAGGCGTATGTTCGGGAGCGCTCCACGGCAAGTCACACCCCGTGAGGACGACCGCGGCGACGATCAGCCAGACACCTCGGCAGAGCGTTGTCATGGCTGCTGTGTACCCAACCCGGCGGATTAGGTCAACTCTGGGGTGCCCAGCGACCGGGCGCCGGGTCATTTGCAGCCCGGACGTTTGACGTAGCATCCGTCCTCCAGGCCGGCTTGCCGTTCCCATATGTTTTTATCGCCAGGCTGGAAGATCTCGTCTGTTAGGTACGCGATGCCGAAGCCGATTCCGCCACCAAAGGCGGCCCACTGCCAGGAGTGGATCGACTCGTGATGCAGGACGCGTTCGTCGGGGTTGGGGTCGGGGGTGACGAACGTGCTGCCGTAGGTGGTGCCACCCCGGCCGGACCCGAAGGACGACCCGGCGGCTACCCACATGCCGGTCTTGTTGTCGTAGTGGAGGTGCGCGTCTCCGAGCAGGCCCAGTCCGAGGCCGAACGTGGTGGAGGGACCGTTGACGGCGTTGCGGATGATGTGGCTGGGATTGAAGTCGCCGTTGGCCATGGTGGCCACCGCCTGCGCTGCCCCGGTGACAACGTGCACTGGCCAACCGATGACCGGGAGGCTGCCCACGAAGCCCACCGCGACCAGCGCGCCCCCGGCGACGTAGCGCGCGCCGGTGACGATAGCCGCACCAACATCCTTGGCGATGTTGCCGATGTGGTCGAACAGCCCGGTCTGGCGCTCCTCGCGTATTTTCTGGTACTCATCCATCGACAGCGGCCGCAAACCGAGCGGGTCGAGCAGGTTGAGCGGGTTGTTGGCGGCGTAGTGGTACGGGTTGGCCGCCACCGCCTGGCCAGGCACACCGGGCAGCGGATCAGGTGACAGAAACGCCCGGGTTAGCGGGTCGTAGCAGCGGTGGCCGAGCCAGCTCAGGCCGGCGACGGCGAGCCCACCACCGGTGCTCGGGCCCGTGCCGTCGATGCCCATGCCCCAGGGATCGGCGGGGCCCGTGGACCCTCGCCAGTCGGCGCTCAGCCAGCGGGCACCGGCCGGACCGGCGGCAGCGATGGGCAAGCCAGGCAGGCCGATGAGCTCCTCGCCGCCCTCGGCGAGCAGTTCGGGCACGCTACCGGCCAGGTCCCACAGCACAGGGATGCCGTCAACATCGCTCAGCGAGCCGAGCGCATCGACGTCGAGTCGGGTTGATCCGGAGGACCGCTCGACGCCGATAAGGCGGTCGAGTGCGTCCCAAACGTAAGTGGTCTCATCAGCCGGACTGGTCTGCCGGATGCGGCGCCCCGTGTCGTCGTAGTCGAAGGTGGTGGAGCCGTCCGGCCCGTCGATGCGCATCAGCTGGCCCGCGGCGTCATGATGGAAGTGGCGGATTCCGTCGGGTCCATCCTCGGCAGCCAGCCGCCCGCAGGCGTCGTAGTCCCAGCGCCACCCGCCCGCCGGGCCGTCAGCACCAACCAGTTGGCCGGCGTCGTCGTAGCGGTAGTGGTTAATGGCGCCGTTGTGCCGCGTGACGATCCGACCGGCGTCGTCGCGCGCGAGTTCGGTGGTGTGGGTTTCTCCGTTGGCGGTCTGCGTGTATCCAACTGCCTCGCCATCGGGATCCAGCTGCCAGCGCCGCGCTAGGCCATCGGCAGCCAGCCCGATGAGGCGGCCGTCCGGATCACGTTCAACGCTGATCGGACCGGTGCCTGGATGGATGATCGTGACCAGCCTGCTGGCCTCGTCCCAGGTGAAGGTGGTGGTGGCGCCGCCAGGGGTGGTGCGGGCGGTGAGCAGGCCGTCGAGGTCATGGGTCCAGGTGAGGACGCGGCCGTCGGTGTCGAGCCGCTGGAGCAGCCCGTCTGAACCCCAGCCGAGCCGGTGGGTGTGGTCGGCGGCCGGCTCACGAACGGTGATCGGGCGGCCGCGGGCGTCGAAGTCTGCCTCAGCGAGGATTTCGCCGTCCACCGCCACCTTCGTGATGCGTCCTTCGCCGTCGCGGTCGAGGTCGATGCACTCACCGGTGGGCCGAGCGACCCGGGTGACGCGGCCTTCGCCATCGCGGTCGTAGCGGGTGGTGCGTCCCAGCGGGTCAGTGAACGCCGCAACGTTACCGACGGCGTCATAGTCGGCTCTGCTCACGTTGCCCAGCGGGTCGGTGACCGCCACCGGGCGACTCCAGGCGTCGTAGTCGATGTGGGTGGTGTGGCCGAGCGGGTCGGTGGCGGCGATCAGGGCACCGCGAGGGTCGTAGGTGAAACTGCGAACGGCACCGCCGGGGTCGGTGAACCCGGTGGGCCGACCGGTGTGGTCCAGGCTGGTGCGCCATACCCGGCCGTTACGTTCATGGGTGACGACCCGCCCGTCGGGGTCGTAGCCGAACAGCTCTCGCCGGCCCGACGGGAAGGTGGCTTCGGCCAGCCGTCCACAGGCATCCCAGCGGTAGCGGGTGGCATGCCCGAGCTCGTCGGTGATGGCGGCCAACCGACCAGCCGGGTCCCACGCGAAGGTGGTCATGCGGCCTTCCGCTGAGGTGATCGACTGCGGCCGTCCGCCGGGGGTGTAGGTCACGGTAAGAGTGCCGCCGTCGGGCTGGGTCACCGAGGTGGGCCGATCCCAGCGGTCCCACGCCAGGTTCACCGCGGTGTTGTCGGGGAAGGATCGCCGGACCAAGCGCCCGCTCGTGTCCCAGTCGAGACTGCTCACACCGCCAGCCCGGTCGACGACCTCGATATCCTGGCCGGCCCGGTCGAACCGGCGGGTGAGGCGGTGCCCGTCGGGGCCGGTGTCCTCCACCACGTGTCCCTCGGGATCGTGGCTGTAGCGCCGCAGCCCGCCGGTGGGCTCCTGGATTGTGGATAAGCGGCCCAGGGCGTCGTAACCGAGCCGCCATTCGATCTCGCTGGGGCCGGTCACGCCGACGAGGTTCTGGAGCTGGTCGTAGCGCAGGTGCACGCTGGCGCCGAGGGCGTCGACCATCTCGGTGATCTCACCGGCGTCACCCCGGCGCAGTTCCGTTCGTGCACCGCCGGGCTCGATGACCGCGAGCATCCGGCCAGCCGGGCTGCGCTCGAAGGTCCAGATATAGCCAGCCGCGGAGGTGAGCCGTTGGCACCAGCCGGCATCGTCGCGTTCGGCGTGCACCCTGGCGCCGTCGGGAAGTCTCATCTCGGCGAGTTGTCCCGAGGGATGCCAGTCATAGCGGGTGGTGTGCCCCAGCCCGTCGGTGACTGCCACCAGGTTCCCATCGGCGTCGTGCTCGAAGCTGATGGTGACCCCATCGGCGTCGGTGATCCGGCGCGGCTGCCCGCCGGCCAGCTCGAAGCGCAGCTCCCAGCCATCGTCGCCCCACATCCGGTTGGGGTGGGACTCCTCGCCGTCGTAATCGAAGCGGATCGCGTAGTCGCCAGGGCCGGTGATGCGTACCACCCGAGCGCGCTCGTCGTAGGTCCAACCGTGCTCACCGCTCTCGGGATCGGTCTCGCTCACCCGGTTACCGTGCTCGTCGAACGCCTGGACGGTGATCGCCCCCGAAAAGTTCTTCTCCTGCACGCAGTTGCCGTGCTCATCGAAGACCCGTTCGAGCCGCTCACCGTTGTCGTTCTCCAGCCGGATCAGCCGCCCTATGGCGTCATGCGTGAACGTGGTGACGGGCCCGTCCTGGTCGTCGTCGACCACCGTGACCCCGCCGGGCTCGTAGTGGAACCGGGTGAGCCGCCCGAAAGGCGAGCGCTGGGTGAGCACCCGGCCCTCATCGTCGTAGGTGTTCACACAGGCTCGCACCCCGTCGGCGTCGATGACCTCAAGGATCCGCCCGGCCTCATCCACGGTGTAATCGACGGCGCCCAGGGGCCGCTGCACACCGGCCAGGTCACCGCGCTCGTCGTAACGGTAGGTCGCGTGCCGCCCGCACGAGGAGCGCACCGCCGCGAGGCGGGCGCCGTCCCAGTCGAGTTGGAGCTCGCGGCCGCCGTCATGACGGATGGTGGTGAGCAGGCCGCCGGTGTGCAGGAAGGTCGTGGTGCCCAGGTCTGCACCGGTGATGCCCTGCGGCAGACCGTCGGGATCGAAGCGCCAGAGCTGGCCGACCCGGCCCGACGCCGGTCGCCACGCCATCAGCAACGCGCCGGTATCCTCCGCGGTGATGCGGGCGGCCAGACCCGGAATCGGGCCCCAGGAACCGTCCGGGTCAGCGGTGAGCACCGCCACCTGCCCGTCCGGTCCGTGGTAGGTGATCGTGTCGCCGTCCCGGGTGCAGCGGGCATTGGCCCAGCACGACCAGCCCCGGCCCAGCGGCCCGGCGGCGATGTGGCGCGATGAGTAGGTGCGCCGCCAGCGCAGCACCGCCAGCCGCGCGGGCCAGCTGAAGTCGTTCTCCTCTTCGAGGAAGTGGCCGGTGGCGGTGCAGACCGGGTCGTCCGAGAAACCCGACGACGGGGGCCGGCCGGTGAGGATCGGATCGTCGACGGTCACCGCGAAGCGTCGGGTGTCGGTGGCTCCGGTCTGCTTGGCGGCCCGGTCGAAGTTGCGCTGGATGGTGCTGGCACGCGCGTTGACCAGCGGCGAGTGGCTGTCCGCCCGGACGAACGCCTGCCGGACGGTCTCGACGAAGGTCTCGTCGCTGACGTTGTTGCGTTGGTAGGTGGCCAGGTCGGCCCATAGGTCGGGGTTGGCGGCGTTGTACTCGTAGCCCCCGGCCTGAAACAGGTCGTATTCGCCCTGAAACCAGGCGACCTTGGCCTTGATCTCGTCGTTGATCTGCCGGGATGCCGCCACGAACTTCGCCAGATTGGCTGGCCTGGCCGAGACCCTCTCGTCGCTCATTGCTCTGCGCCCCCACCCACCTGTGGTATTCCGCAACTGCCGAGCGTACAACCTGACCGGTGTCGGCTAAATCGATTTTTGTCCCCGGCGGGTAGTACCTTCGTGGCAGGTAGGGAACAGCTCGCTCGCGACCGTCGCAGGAGGAGATCGAGCAAACGCCACGACAGGCGCCCCTTTAGCCACCGCCTTACCGGAACGCCGGCGGCCTGGTGCAAGCCTGGTCGCTAGTGATTCGGGGACTGCGAGTATTGGTCGCCTGCGCCGGCGGTCACGTCGGCGAGGGACTTGGAACTGCCGTCGGGCAGTGTGACATGGTAACCCTCCGGATGCTGCATTGCCCCGCCGATCGAGTTTGGGTCGCTCAGGTTCACCGGGGGATGGAGCATGCCGTGCCGAGCCAGATCTATCACCATCATGACCTTGACCGTGTTTTCCTGAGTCTTCTCCATCGCGTCTTCGTCTGATTCAGTTTTGCTCGGTGCAACCCAGACGTAGGTGGTGAACACCGACCCGGCGACCACAGGTGTGACCGCGTCGACGAAAGGGATCGCGGCAAGCGCCGACGTGGCCGCCCCCGTGATCAGGTTGATGAATAACGTTTTTGCCGCCGCTTGACTGTCGTCATACGCTCGTTGCCAGGTGATCAGCGGCTGGATCAGATCGTGGGTCTTGCGACCCATGTCCCGAGCCCAGGCCGTCAGCTTGTCCGGATCCTGTGGTGGCGGGTTGGCCTCGAACAGCGACTTCATCGCCGCGCGCTGCACTTCCGTCATCCGCCCCTGGTCTACGCTCCCGTCAACGTTCATCTGAGCGATCACGAACAGCCGCTCCTGCCAGGTGTACGAGCTCTCTGGCCGGTTCTTCGAAGGCGTAGAGGTGGTGTAGAAGTTTCCCATGTAGTGGACGAGCAGGCGTTCAATGCCTGGCCGGACCTCGTTGGGCACCTCGCCCTGGGTGTCGATCGAGCCGATGTCCTGGAGCAGTTGGTTGCCGTTGTCGAAGAGCCCGTTGTCGGAGAGCCCTGCGTCCGCGATCAGGTTGCCCAACGCCGTGTTCTCGCCGGGGTTGTTGGCATCCATGTTGCTGTGACGGAGCAGATACTGCACGCGGGACAGGTTCTCGTCTCCAAGCTGGAGGTGGCCGGTCAGGTAGTCGTAGGCCGCGTTCGGGTTGCGATCGAGCGCGTTGAACACCACCAGGCCTTTGTCATTGGCCATGATGTTGGGAGTCTTGCCCGAGAAGAGGAAATAGTCCGCGCTCTGGGTCAGGAAGTCCTCGGAGAAGGTCCCGTACTTCAGCATCGACAACTGGATCACGCCGGTGTTGGTCCGTCCATCGCCCCAAGCATCTCGATGGGAATCGAGGAGTGCGCTGGTGAAGCTGGGGTCCCAGAGCGGATGCTGCGTGGCCTGGCCCAGTGCGTTGTCGAAGGTCTGGAGCAGGCCGTCGTCCTGTAACTGGTTGATTACGATCAGGGTCTTGATCGTCTGGTCCGGACCCAGCTCGTTGAAGAAACCGTACGCGAACTCCTGGCTCTGGCCCTGCAGCTGGAGCAGGATCGCTCGGAGGCGGCCTTCGTCTTCGGCGTCCTCGGCCAGTTTCAGTTGGGCGGCGAGCGTGGCGCCCTTCGCCGCGTCGTCGGCCTGCGTAACGGGGTCGTCACCGACCAGCTGGGCGAGGTCCGCCTCAGACGCGGTGTTGGGCCCGGTGATGAAATCCTCCTGGTTGCCCTTGTAGAGCTGCGGCGGGACACCCTTGTGATCGGCCTGGATGAATGCCTGGCCGACCTTGCCCACCCAGTCGTCGATGACGCTGTTCCTGGCCGCGTATCCGATCACGTCGTCCCCGACGTAGTCGACGTTGCCGATGAACTGGGGCTCCTGGGAAGCGCGGTTGAAGTCGTCGATCGCCTGGTTGACCAGCCTGCCCATTCCGTCCAGGCTGTTGTTGAGTCCTAACGCCCAATAGGCCCAGTTCGTGAGGTCACTGGGGATGGCACTGGCGATTCCCTTGCCCATCTGTTACTAACCTCCCGGGGTTGGTGGCGTCGGGGCGGGTCCGGGTGGCGCCGCAGTGGGCTGAGGTTGGTCTTTCTGCCACTGCGCCTCCGCTGCCACTGCCGCAGCATCCGCCGCTTGCACCGCACTGATGATGTTCTGCAGGTGCGTGACGAGGTCGGCGGCCTGCTTCTTGATCCGGGGCACCTCGGTGCCGAAGAACTGATCCGCGTGGTGACCCGTCCAGTTCTTCTGCAGGGACTTGGCATTAGTGACCCGATCATTGGTTTGCTCATTCAGCACGTGGATCGCACTATTAAGCTGCTCGACCAGGTCATGGGCCTTGCCGTGGTCGAATTGAGGACGATCCGACATCTCACCAACACCCCTTATGCTGACGTTGCCCGACGGGCGACCTCACCATCTTCCCGGAAGGCGCTACCACCGGCCAGCGATTACCAGGGCTGTGATGGTCTCCGTGCTCCGGTGTGATCAGTCCGGCCCTTCGCGCAACGGGTTCCTACCCCCGCCAAGCCCCGCAGCATCCGGGCGTCGATCACGGCGGGGTTCGGTGTTCCCGGGTCGAGGAGAACATCGGTGCCGCGGGGCAGGATCAGCGCCAGCACAGCGCCAGGGAGCCGCAATGCCCCCTGGACCGGTGGGCGCGTGTGCAGCAAGGCCAAGTCCGAGGAGAAAGCGGGAACCAGCCGGCGGCCGTCATCGTCGGTGAGTACGGGTAGCTCCGGTGTATCGCCGGGGCGTAGAGCCCGGATCGTGCTCGATGCGGTGGCCGGTGTGGCCACCGTGAGCACGGAATCAACTACGGTTGCGGTTAGCGCCATCATTTCTTCGATCCCACCGTGGCGGGCGGTCGCCACAGCGTCCTCAAGTCTTCCTCCGGCGCCGATAGGCGCGGCCACCTCCAGCACGTCGGGCAGCGTCCGGCGGTCCAGGAGCACCACCGCGGGGACCTGCCCGTATATCGTGCCCACCCGGTCGGTCACGTGGCGGGCAATGAGGTAGGGGTCAGGCGGCTGGATAGCACCAGCGAGCAGGCCGACGGCGGGAGTGAGCTCATCGTGGTCGAGCGGACGGCGATGGTAGACGAACGCGGCTCGGAGGTGGCGGCGATGGGAGCGGACCACCGCCCGTAACTCCTCGAGGACAGAGTCGTCGCGAGGCAGGACGAGGGGGAGCAGCTCCATGCCGTCCACTGAGCCGATCTCGGTCACCGGTCCAGGTTCAGCACGCCGTCGTAGCGCCCGAAGGCGGGGAACCGCTCCCAGTGACCGGACACGTCGACGTCATACTGATCGATAGTTTGGCCCTCACCGGACAGGTCGCTCAGCCAGATGCGCTGGGTGCCGTCGGGCTCGAAGCGAAAGATCTGCACGCTCGACGGCGCGTTGGCCGGGGTGCCCCCGTCGAAGGTCTTCATGGCCAGCTCGTCCTGGAACAGGATTCCCTCACAGCGCACGAAGTTGAGCACCAGGTCATCGCGACCGGCGGCGTCGAGGAACCGGCTGGTAACCCGCTCGGGGGTGACCTCGACGATGACCGGCGCCCGGTCATCACGGGGGATCAGCGCCACGTAGGGCTCTCCGGCGTCATGACGGCGCTGCGCATCGGCGGGGTCGAGCGCGCCGTCGAGGTCGGTCGTTCCCGGTTGCCAGGAGGTGCCGTAGGCCGGCGCACGGTGGGCGGGAGGGTCCTCCCGCTGCGGAGGCAGGTCGGGGACGGCGACCTCGCCGCGGGGCGGATCGTAGCGAGCTCCACGGGCCAGCGCGGCGCCGTCAGGCGCAGGCCGGCCCTCGGCCAGCGCCGCCGCCGCATCGGGGGAGATGCGGACCTCGGCCGGCGAGGTGGCGTCCAGGCGCACCGGGGTGGCGAAGCGCACTGCCCAGCCGAGCACCTGGCGCACCCCGACCACCCCCACCGGGGGGGCGTCGGGCATGGCGTGGCGCACCCGGTCGAGGCTGGTGAAGGCCACCAGGAAGCGGGGATCGGCGTCGTCACCCATGGCCATGGGGGTCTCGCGATCATCGCTGAGGGGGACGAGCACCTCCTCGTCGGAGTCCGCCGCCTCGGCCAGGCGCTCGGCCGCATCGGCATCGCCCCGGTTCACCGCAACCAGAGCCCCGGCCAGGCGGGGTGCTTCGGGCGCGGGGGCATTCATGACGACCTCTGCGTGGCGGTGGCGGGGAGCCGATCGTGGCCGGGCCAGAGCCGGTCGAGCAGGGTGGGGTCGAGCAGGTACTCGTAGTTGCCGAAGTCGGGGAGGACGAAACGGTGTGGCCCGGGGTCCCACTCTTCGCGCCGGGCCAGCTCCCCATACGGCTGGACGTCGGCGTGTCGGACCCACCTGGCCGGCTCTCCTGGCTTCCAACGGAAGTCGTCGCTGTAGTTGAAGTCTCTACCAGGGTTCAGGTCTTGGCTCGGGTCATGACCGAACCGAGTGATCTGGATGACGAAAAGCTGATCGTCGACCGTGCTGAAGTGATGGACCAGCCGATGCTGGCGGGCGCCGGGCCCCCAGAAATCGACCTTAGCGTTCCCGTCGTCAGTCTTGAGACCGACCACAGCCCGCCCGAAGCCATCGTCGTAAACAGCGGCGTACCAGGTTCCATTGTCATGACGGCGCTTCGCGGTGCGTTCAGTCACTTGTTCGAGGATGTCGTCTAGCAACGGGTTCCAGCCCCGGCCGTAGCCCAGCAGTTCAGCCATCCGGTAAGTCTCCTATGGCGTGAGAACCTTGCCTTCGGTCGTACGGATAGTCACGCCCTTCGACCGAGCATAGTTGAGTACCTCAAGCGGAACCCGCTTCACCTGCGACGGCACCTCAAGGACGATATCACCCTGCAACCGCTGACCTGCGATCTCCCTGCCCGTGCGCTCCTCCTGGAGCAGCACCGACGGAGACGACGCGATCTCCTGGCCCTCGGGATACTTGCGCACCGCCTCGTTGATGTATTCACGGGCAGTGGCGGGCTGCACGTCGGCGAGCTGGGTGTACTTGCGCGACACGATCTCGCCCAGCCTCGGGTTGTACGAGTCGAGGACCTTGCCGTTGGTGAGCCGGACCTCGTTGAACGGGTAGCGGTGCCAGTTGTCACGATTGAACTGGGTCCCCGACGCCACCCGGTTGGCGACGGCGTCGGCCTGCTGAGGGGTGCGGCCCTGGTCGATGAGTCGCTTGCGGAGGGCGTTTCGTACTCCGAGCAGGTCAGGGTCGAGGTGGCGGATCGTGCCGCTGATGTCGCTGAGGCCGTCGGTGACTTTGAGGCCTTTGCTGGCCCGGTCGAGGTTGCGGGAGGCTTCGGCCAGATCGGTGACGATGTCGAGGCCCTTCGCCCCTCGAGTGGCAGCCCCCGCGCCGTCGGTGAGCACCGCCGCGGCTAGATCGGGTACGAATGAGCCCAGCCAGCGTGCCGGGTTGTCGTTGAAGCCATCGACATCGATGAGGTTCTTGAGGAACTCGCCGGGATTCGTGATGCCCTGCCAGACTCCCTTACCCAGGTTAGCCCAGTTTTCGGCCCACTTGCCGGGATCTGTGAATACCTGGATGGTCAGCCCGCCGAGCATCGTGACTGTGCCCCATACCGAGTCCCACGCACCTTCGGCAAAGTCGCGGAGACCGCCGAGGAACCCGCCGTGTTTTTGGGGTCGCATGCCGTCCTTGAGACGTTGCTCCAACGCATCGCTTCCACCGAGCTTGTCGACTTTCATCGCGAAGCCGGCTAGGAAGGCGGTATCGCCTTGACGGTCCTTGAGGATCCCCAGGATCTGCTGAATACGGTCGTGGTCGCGCTCGTCAGTGGCCTTCATGAGATCATCGAAGAGCCGTTGGCCCTCGTCGATCTTGCCGCGGGTTTCCGCCGGTGGATCGGCCAGGCCCGGAGGCAGGTTCGCGATGACCGCACCGTCGTCCACGTGGGCCACACCCGCCGCCCCGGAGGTGTCGGCCAGTAAGAAGGCCTGACCCACCGCACCGGCCCACACATCCAGTTCCTGAGCGCCGAGAGTGGTAGTGCGGACCTGGCCGTCCACGTCGGGTATCTCTCCGTGCACATACTCCGAGCAGCGGGTTCGCACCGCGTCGAGCGTCTCGGTGATGCCCGCTCTACCGAGGTGATCGAGCACAGCCTGGCCCTCGTTGTACATCGAGGCCGCGTACTCGATGAGCGTTTCAGGGTTGGCTGAACTGGTACTCATCAGCGGTGGCCGTGGCAGCAGTTGCGCTGGGTGCAACTCGCCGGCAAGCGCTCCCGACCGGACTGACCTGCGGCAGTGTCGATGCCGTGCCGGTCGGCCGGCCGGTTATTCCTTCGTGAATGCATCTGCATTTTCACACCCTGCATTGCGTTTCCAGTTGAATATCTTCACGAACATCTCGGCTTGTTCAATCGCGTCTGCGAGAGCGTGGTGAGTGTGGGGGCGCGTCGACAGCAGCTCAGCAGGCATCGCACGCTTTGCTGCCTTCGCGAGCACAACATCCGCCTTGACCATGAACATCGATTTCATATCCAGCCCTGACGAGTGGCCGAACGGAGATCCAGAAGCAGCAAAGCGCTGAAAATACCAGTAGAGAAACAGCCAATCATAGAGCAACGGGTAGCCTACGAGCACCGGCCGGTGATCGCCAGCGACCGCCACCACCCACGCGGAGGCCCGGTCCATAGCGCTGCTCGGGGTTTCCCCCTCCGCGCAGAGTCGATCCCGGTCCAACCCGCTGACAGCCAACGCCGCCTGGTCAGCATGGTCGCTAATGGGCTTCAGCTCGGCATAGAAGGTGTGCTCTTCCGGGTCCGCAGCCGCGAAATCCGTGCCGTCGAAGCGCCCTGCCACGCACAGCCCGAAGCTGAGCATCGAGAACGGCCCCGGGATGGGGCCATCGGCCTCGACGTCCGCAGAGATGTAGATGTCTGACCCCGCGTACTCGATGAGGGCCTCGGGGTTGGCTGAGCTGGCACTCATCAGCGGTGGCCGTGGCAACAGTTGGGCTCGGTGCAGCTCGCTCGTAAGCGCAGCCGAGTGCTCTGATCCGTGACGGCGGCTTCGATGCCGTCGTGGATACGCCCGACGAGGCGGCCGATGCCGTCAGCCACTCCGAACAACGCCTCCTCGGTTGTGTGGAATTCGCGGGCGAAGTCGTCGGCGAAGCGCCCCGACCAGTCCCGGTAGGGCTCGGCAGCAGCGTTGCCGCGGGTCTCGGCCAGCGAGCGCACGTACCGCTCGAGCTGCCTGAGGCTGACGACGGCGTTGTCGGCTGCCTTACGGTCGAAATTCACGTCCTCGCAGTACCAGGGCAACGGAACCGGCGCCATCGCGCTCACCTCCAGTACGGCGCCACGGCGCGACCAGCCCGGACGACGAACTGGACTGGCAATGACCTCCAAGCGCGTGTGCCCGATGGTAGCTGCGGTTCGCCTGGATTCTCAACGGCCCCTGGGGTGCCCGTAGCCTGTCGCCCGCAGTGACGACCATGGGGAATCCTCTGGAATCTTCGCCTGCATTGGGCGAACATGCCAGCATAGTGTTGTCTGAAGACCTGTCCGGCTCGGGGGCGGCGCAGGAACAGGGGGCCTGACAAGATGGCTGGGAGTAGCCATGTGCCCGACGCGGGCGGTGTGACCCACGAGCTGCCTGGCTATCGGATCGAGCGGCAGCTCGGGCGGGGCAGCATGGGTGTGGTCTACCTGGCCGAGGACCCCCAACTCCGCCGTAAGGTCGCGCTGAAGATCCTGGCCCCGACGCTGGCCGATGACGAGCTGTTCCGCACGCGTTTCGACCGTGAATCGCAGAGCGCGGCCAATCTCGACCATCCCAACATCGTCCCGGTCTACGCCGCGGGTGAGGCGGGAGGATCGCTGTACATCGCGATGCGTTACGTCGGCGGGGGAGATCTTCGGACACTGCTCGAGGCCAATGGTCCGCTGAGCCTGGAACAGGCCAGCTCAATCATTACGTCGGTGGCTCGAGCTCTCGACGCTGCCCATACCCAGGGCATGATCCATCGAGACGTCAAACCGGCGAACATCCTCATCGACGGCCGCAACGGTCAGCAACACTACTATCTGAGCGACTTCGGCATCACCAAGATTGTCTCGTCGGGTCGCAGTCTGACCTCGACCGGCCAGATCGTCGGCACCATCGACTACATCGCACCCGAGCAGATCCAAGGCAAGACGGTAGACGGCCGTGCTGATCTCTACGCGCTGGGCTGCGTGCTCTATCAATGCCTGACAGGGGTGGTCCCGTTCCCCCGCGACGAGACCGCCGCCCTCATGTGGGCGCACGTGCACGATGAGCCGCCCCCGGTGACGGCCCGCCGCCCCGACCTTCCAGCGCAGATCGACCGCATCGTGGCCACGGCCATGGCGAAACAGCCTGACGACCGCTACTCCACGTGCGGGGAACTGGCCTTCGCTCTGCGTGCGTTTGCCGGCGATCCATCATCTTCTCTCGGCAGCGGGCAGGTGATCCCCTCCGCGAAATCCCTCGACAACCCACCGCCACCGGTCACCCCATCCGGCATGACCAGCACTTATGTTCCACCAAGGCCCGCGCATGCGAGGGCCCCCCAGACCACGTCGTCACCAGGGCGACGATGGCAGTGGATAGCCGCAGGTGGTCTGCTGGCGCTCGTCGTGATCGGCGGCTCGGTTACCGGAGTCGTGAGCTACTTCCACTCGCGGTTTCCCAACGACGCGGAGCAGGAGCTTCTCAATGTCGTGCCGCTCGCTCTGACCACGAAGAACAGCTGTACCCGCAATGCAGAGGCCGAACAGGACACCGCCAACGTGGCAGCCTCGGTGGTCTGCACGTCCGATGCAGAGGCAAACAAGGTGGTGTTCACCAAGTTCACCTCCTCCCGGGCCATGGACAACCATTACCAAGCCGCGGTGGCGACTGCCGGGATCGCCGAGAGCTCAGGGAGACTGCCGCAACGCCGACCAGGCTGAAGGCAGTTTCCTGAGCGAAACCGGTCGAACGAGCGGGCGTTCGCTCTGTTACCAAGAGCGCGGCTCGTCGTTCGTCGAATGGACTGACGACCAATCTCACATGTTGGTCCAGGCAACCCGGGTCGATCGGGATGCCGCAAAGCTGCGGGACTGGTGGGCTGGCGTGGTGGGGCTCAGCTTCCCAGCACGTCGACCTCCGAGCCAACGCCTCCGCCTGCCACCCGGCCGGCCGCGGCAGTGCCTGCTCCTCCGGCGCCAGCACCAGCCCCGCAGCCTGCGCCGGGAGCGGACACCCCGCAGCCTCCGGCACAGGCAGGCGACAGCAGCAATCAGCAGGACCAGGGCTCCAAGAAGCAAGGAGACCAGTCCGGTGGGCAGGACCAAGGGTCCGGTCAGCAGAACACGCCGCCAACTAGCTCCCCAGAAACTACCCCCAGTAGCCCATCCGACCCTTCCAGCAATCCCACCACTGCTCCTAGCGGCTCCACCACCCCGTCCAGCCCAGCACCGTCGACCACAATCAAGCCGCCTCCGGGAAATTCACCGATCACGCTGGACGGCCCAGCACCTCCCGCACCTGAACAGCAGCAAGGCGGATCACCGGTATCCGGCAAGGGCGGTTGTACCGCGCTGGCCGGCTATTACTCCTGCGTTGTCACCAGGACTGCGCCTATGTACTCGCCCGGCACGAGCGAACCCCGCGGCCAGTTGCCGGCCATCAGATCTGTGTTCGTATGTCAGTCGGATGGGTCGAAGTACTCGGTCGGGAAACGCACCAACCACTGGTGGGCATGGGTGGGGAACGGCCAACTCGGCGTGTGGGTCCCCACTTTGTTCCTTGCCGGTGCGCGCGACAACGCGGCCGAGCCGGGGCTACCAGTTTGCGGCAGTTCGCCAACTGTTACTGCGCAACCGACTACTGCGGCGCCTCCGACCACTGCGCCGACCCACGCGGTCCACCCTCCGAGCCACCCGGTCCATCCGATTCTTCCTCCGAAGACCTCCGGTCAGAATGCGCCAGCAACAACCGAAAAACACCCGACCTAGCCGAGTCACAATACTCCGGCAATCGAGGTGTCAACGACTACTCGCAGTGCACCTCAGAGGACCAGGACGCCCTCATAACTAACCTCCCTGTGCCTGACGGCAGCGGATCAGAGCTTCAGTAAGATCCGAGGTTCTCGATTGCTGGATGCTGGATGGAACGCCGCATTCATCGCCTCAGCCGGTGAGGCTGGACTGGCCCCGGACTGGCCCGCACCGCGTAGCCACTCGAGGGCCTCCCGCGGAGCCTTATCTGGCGATCTGCATGTCGGCTCTCCTTGTACAAGCTGATCAGAATCGGCGGCGGTATTCGGCTGGGCCGACGCCCAGCGCGCGCAGAAACGCCCGCCGCATCGCCTCCGGGGTGCCGTACCCGCTAGCACGGGCGACCTGCTCAACGCCATCCTTGGCGTCCTCCAGCAGGCGCCGCGCGGTCTCCAGCCTTGACCGGTCGACGTACCGGCCAGGGGTCATACCGACCTCGGCGGTGAACGCGCGGGCGAACTGGCGTGGCGACAGACAGGCCCGCGCGGCGAGCGCCGGCACCGAGAGGTCCTCGTCCGGGTGCTCGGCGATCCACCGTTGCAATTCACGTAATGGTTCGCGTCGCGCCACCTGAGCCGCGAGTTGGGTACTGAACTGGGTCTGGTTGCCGGGACGGCGCAGGAACATCACCAGGTGCCGGGCGACCGACAGCGCCACGTCCCGCCCGAGGTCCTCCTCCACCAGAGCGAGCGCGAGATCAATACCGGCGGTGACTCCCGCGGACGTCGCAATGTGCCCGTCCCGGACGAAGATCGGCTCCGGGTCCACCACAACGTTCGGGAAGCGCCGCGCCAACGATTCACACCACGCCCAGTGTGTGGTGACCCGTCGCCCGTCCAGCAGCCCGGCTTCGGCCAGCAGGAACGCCCCGGTGCACACCGACACGACACACCCGGCGCGAGGCGCGACACGCCGGAGCCAGGCCACCAGATCGGCCGCGGGGCAGCGAGTGCCCACCCCGCCGGGCACCACCAGGATGTCGGCTTCGGACACCTCCAGTAGGTCCAGATCAGGGGTGATCGTCAAACCGCTCGACGTCCGGATCGGGCAGCCGCCGACGGCCGCGGTGCCCACCTCGTACCCGTTCCCGGCACCGGTAAAGACCTCCAGCGGACCGGTCACGTCCAGGCTTTGCACGCCGTCGAACAGGACGATGAATACTGAGCGGGTCTGCACGCCTCCATGCTGGCCGGTCTGTTCAGCAGGCAGCAATGACGGATTCCCCACTTTTCCTGCCACGTCGTCGATCCACCCACACCTGAGGACAACTCTGTGGATAAGTGGGCGACGCTGTGTACCCCAGTGCCGGCGTCGGCGGTCATCCACCGCCGGCAAGGGGCTGCTCGACCGGTGCACTGCAGGCGTCCACACCGCAACGCGCCGCTGGCGCTGGGCAGACGGCTGGCGTCCACACTGCCCACAGGACCTATTACTGCTACTGATGTTCTCTCTATTAAGAGAAACCCCAACTACCAACGCAGTGGATGGTCAGACACCGTCGCTACCGTGGGGGCACACATACCTGGGAGGTCGTGCCGTGCAGCTTGGACTCGCCGGACTCGGCAAGATGGGCGCCAACATGCGGGATCGGCTCCGAGCCGCCGGCATCGAGGTCTTCGGCTACCGACGCAGCCCTGAAGACCGAGACGTCGCCTCGCTGGCCGAGCTGGTCGAGTGGCTGACGCCACCGCGGGCGGTGTGGGTCATGGTGCCGGCCGGCCAAGCGACCCAGGACACCGTCACACAGCTGGCCGGGCTGCTCGCCGAGGGCGACCTCGTCATCGACGGGGGCAATTCGCACTACACCGAGGACCAGGCCCACGCGCAGCTGCTGGCCCAGCACGGCATCGGGTACCTGGACTGCGGAGTCTCCGGTGGGGTGTGGGGCCGGCGCAACGGCTACGGGCTGATGGTTGGCGGCGCCGCCGAGCACGTCGAGCGGATGATGCCGGTGTTCGACGCGCTACGACCCGAGGGACCTCGCGAGGAGGGCTTCGTGCACGCCGGCGACGTCGGCGCCGGTCATTTCGCCAAAATGGTGCACAACG
>JBOHFK010000107.1:0-19888 GCA_050699635.1 Pseudonocardiaceae bacterium
ACCACTACCCCTACGCCAAGCCCTACAAGTGATCAACCACCACGTCAACGACTACGTCCGCGAGGCCCGAATGACCGCCTGAAAACTTGGCTCAAGTGTCAACCTTCTAGCGCCCAAGGGTCGCTAGTGGAGCGACCTGTTATCAGGAAAGGTCGCCACCTCGCCGTCGATAATGGCCACTGCGGCTCGCATCTGCAACTGCTGCGCCATTGCGATGAGCCGCTGCGCGAAGGCGTGCTGCTCCTCGGAGGTGACGGAATTTTCCATGATCCGCATCGCCAGCGGCACCACATCACTGTTGAGCCGGGCCAACTCGGCGAGCATTTCACGGTCGGCACGGATCACAGCTCACCTTGATCCCAACCGGTGCAAGCAATTGATCTTGGTGTAGATCGTCGGCGTCGCCGTCGACGAGGAGCACCGGGTGGGCGCGTTGCGCAGGATGTTGACCGAGTGAACATACTGCTATGTAGTACGTCTACCCGAATAGCCCAGCGGCGGCTATCCACACGAACGGGTCAAGGTCCGATCGATCATTGGGCAGGTCTGCGCACCAGCTTGCGCAAGCGGGGGCCTCGCCTAGCAGCGGCGCCCCCGCTGTGCAGTCCAGGGCTCCCCGTGGCCATCACACTTCTGGCCGATCGGGGGAGGGATGGTCCACCCCCGACCATGTCATCATCCCGCCAAACCGGCGCACTGGCAGTGGTGCCACCGGCCAGCCGGGCGCGCTGGGGGTGAAAACCCTACCCAGGGAGCAGGGGCTCGCCCCCGCCCATCGGGGGGTATGCACCATGGGCGCGTTACGGCTCCCCGCGACACCATCTCTCCTAACCGGCGCGGGCGGGAGGACAACATGAGCCCAGTACCCACCCTCGTGGTGGTGGCCTTTTTCGCGGCTGCGGCGCTTGGCTGTATCGGGCTGTGGTGGTTCACGGACAAGCGATTTGGGGAAGACGGCAGCCCAAGGCCGCCGGTGACGTCCGGTGATGAAGCCCCGACCAGCGTAAGACCGGTCCTGCCCGGTGCAGCCCCGACGACGACCAGGGCCAGCGACCAGGCGAAGGGCAAACCCCCGGACTGGGTTGGACGCAGCGCAGCGGTAAGGGGGCGCAGCATGACACGCGGGTCAGACTTCACCGAGCATCCGGTGTTCGGGTTGCACGCTGGCATGGACCGGGCTTCCGTTCTTGACCGGCTCGGTCCGCCGACCGGGTCCATCACGATGGGCGAGGCACTCTCTAGGCTCAAAAGCGCTGGCGGATCGGTTGTCGGCACGCCGCCGTCGGACACGGAAGCCTGGCTGTACGTAGACACTCCGCCCGGCCACGAGATCCGTGTCACCATCACTGCTGACGGCCGGCTAGAGAGGGCCGAGGTCTACGTACAGTCGAGCGGGACGAGTAAACGGATATGGTCCACTGATGGCGAGCGGAGCGCAGCAACGGCACCGCCTGCACCACCCGCGGATCAAAACCTAGCAAACAACGAGCTGCCAAGCGGTGACGAAAGCACACTGGGCTTGATCCTTAAGCACCTCGAACGAGCGGAAGCCCTAGAGCCGCCGACTTTCACCGCCCGCCAGCACTGGAGTGATCTGTGCCGACGTGACGTGATCGACTTCACGCTCAATCGAGTGCCTCCCTCGCGAACCGCCAGGCACATCACCATCCAGAAGATTGGCGGAATCGGGTACCGCGCCCAGATGTTCGGGCACCTCTGCGTCGCGGTGAGCGTCGTCCCCGATATCCGGCCGGAACAAATCATGAGCTGGCTACCGCGCGGCTACATGGCGCTACTCTCCGAGATTGGTGCATGGGCCAAAGCCGATGAGGGGGAAGCGGACGTTGCGCACTGGGTGCTGTGCACTGACCGCACCGGCGATGTGCGGGTGGTCCACCTGGCCTACGTCTCCCCTCCCAGCTCCGCACCGAAAAAACACCCCTCCCTCGCGGGGAACACGTGCGCGTTCGTGCCGAAGGATCTGTTCACGGAAGAAGAGAAACGTGAGTGGGGGCTGGCGTAAGCCAGCAACCCACACGCAGGGCCCAGGCTCCTCGAAGAGAGGGAGGAAACGTGATGAGTCCGAAACTACGAAAAGAGTTGATCAGTTGGGCATTCCTTATCGGGTGGGGCCTAGCGGTCTATGGTGGGATCTTCTTTTTTGTTCCCGGTGATGACAAGGCTCGGTGTAACGGCAACGAGATGAACCCCGGAGACACATGCATTGCCTACGAACATGGCGAGAAAGTCGGAGAGAGCAGTTACTATGACAACCTCCCTGAGCAGGGTTCAGCCGCAAGGGCTAAGCGCAATGGCGGAATCGCGCTGAGTTTCGGCGGGGTGATGATAATAGGAAGTGTCGTGACGTATTGCGTCGTCTACGCGAATCAGACAAGGAGCTGCGAGTACTGCGGTCGCGGATTCGACCCGGTTGCGACCCGCTGGCTGTGCCCGTGGTGCCACCAGAAGGCGACCCTGCTGTAACGGTGCACAACCAGCCAGATCCCTACCAGCGACACCTGGTGTGCGTGGTCACCTGTCGGAAAATCTTCAAATTCCGCACACGAAAATGAAGATAATGCGTAGAAATGGTGCGGCCGTTTGTGTACTGGCGCTAAGCGGGCTCTTTCAATTCAGTGGTAACGGTCGCGCTCGGGCAATGCCGGATCACGGGGCAGTTGGGGGCAGAGTCGCGCGGCTTCCGCTCGCTGGATCTGTTCCTGGCGCCGGTGCTGGTGGCCGCCGTTGCCGCTGTCTGGTCGAACAATTGGTGGCGTCCGATACAGGCGGCGCCGGTCAGCCGGACGGTCTCGGCACGATTGTGCTGAGCAGTTGGATCGAGCCTTCGCGATCCATGGTGCCCAGTGTCCACCGGGTGACCAGTAACCTTGGCTGTACCTCCTCACCGATGCCCCCGGGCAGCTCCCGAGGGCATCGGTGAGGGGATCGGTGAGGAGTGGTGCTCGGTGGATCTTGACGATGCGCACACGATCGGCCGGCGGGTCCGGCAGATCCGCTATGTCCGACGTAAGTCGCTGCGGGTGGTGGCCGGCCTGGCTGCGATGAGCACCAGCACACTGCACCGGATCGAGACCGGCCAGCGTGCGCTGGATAGCCGCTCGGAGATCGTGGCACTGGCCAACGCGTTGCAGGTCGCCCCGTCCGAGCTGACCGCGATGGATGTGCCAGCCCCCGGCAACGGCACAACAGACCTTGTGGTCGAGGCGGTGCGGGTGGCGTTAATGGCCGTCAACCACGGCTATCCCGGTGGCGAGGCGTTGCCGGTGGACGTGCTGCGAAGCCGGGTGAGCGCGGTGATTTGCGCCGGCTGCACCGGTGACCAGGACCTCGCTGGGCGTGAGCTGCCTGCTCTCATCCAGGACCTGCATACCAGCATCGCTGCCGGGCGGGACGTCGCCGAGCTTTTGCGCCTAGCGGTGTTGCTGCACACCCAGGCGACCATCGGATGGTTGCGGACCGCCGGCGCGTCGGTGGACCTGCGGGAGCAGGCTGCGGTACTGGCCCGGCGGGTGGCTGAGGAACGCGACACCCCGACCGTGCGGGGCCTGGCCGCAGCCGGGGCAGTGCGGGTGATGCTCTCCAGCGGGGCCTTCGGCCTAGCGCGAACCGAACTCGACTCAGTGACGGTGCCAACGACTACCCCGGAAACAATGCAGCTCGACGGGATGCTCGCATTGTACCGCGCCGAGGTCGCAGCCGCAGACAGTCGACCAGGGGACGTGGCGCCAGCGCTGGAGCACGCCGACGAGCTGGCCGAGCGGACCGGAGAGGGCAACGCCTACTGGCTGGGCTTCGGCCCGACCAATACCGGATTTTGCCGGGCGTCGGTGGCATTGGATCTAAAGGACTACGACATGGCCGTAGCAGCGGCCGAGAGCGTGGATCCACAGATGCACTCGAACCGGTCGCGCCAGGCCGCGTACTGGGTGTACTACGGACGCGCGCTGGCTCGCCGGCGGGAACGTCACGACGATGCAGTGATGGCGCTGCGACGGGCAGAGCTGATCGTGCCGCACCGCGTACAGCGGGACCCGTTCGCCCGGGACGTGCTCGCTGAAATGGTCGTCCGCTCCCGCCGGGATGCAGTCGGCCGGGAGCTACGGGGAATGGCCTACCGGGCTGGCCTGCCGGTGTAACCCGTCCGGGTACGTTCCACTCACGGAACATCACGGGGTGACTGATCGGTGATGGTTGCCGATCATGGGTCACGCCACCACACCACCCGACACCATTAACGTACCCCGGACGCGTTCCCCCGCTGAGTCTCGTGACCTCACCCCGGGCGACTTCGCATTGTGCGGCGTGGAGGTCATCCCCGCCAGCCTCACCGCTGCGCCGGAGGGTGGCTACTGCCGGTCATGCACCGCGATACCCCACCCAGAGGACCACGCGGTGACCGGCGCGGCAGCACCGAAGCCCCCGGTGGTTCCGGACGCCCCGCACGGCACGCTGCGCGGCTACTCGCTGGGATGCAGGTGCTGCTTCTGTGAGTCGGCGAAGGCCGCGACCGTTCCGCCGGCCAGCGATACCGCCGGCACCGGCAAGGGCCCTACCCGGTGAGCCGGTACCGGTGCCCGCCGGAGGAGTCGTGCCCCGGGTGCGGCCAGATCGAGGGAGTCGAGCTGACCAGCGCAACGGCCCGCGTGGTCGCGTGGACGTGCGCCCGGTGCGACATGGACTGGGCGATCTCGGTGGTGAACCCGGCCGTTTCTGGATCACCTCACGGGAACGGTGGAACTCGCGGCGGCACGGTCGACGCTGCGGGACGTCATCACCCTCGCGGATCAGGCACTGGGGCTCACCGACCAGGAACTACGGGCCCGGCTGGTCGCGCTCGCGGCAGGTGCCCGGTGAGTCATCCTGCGCGGTGGCGGGTGCTGTCGCCGCTGGATCACCAGGTGCATCTGCTGGTGTGCGAGGACGGTGATCCGGCCGCGTCCGGGGCGCACCGGGCGCGCTGCGGCCACCTGGTGCCCACGGCCATCCCGCACGATCAGCCGCCACCGGGGACGCCGTGCGAGTCCTGCCGTCAACTGTTCCTTGTGGACTTCACCAACCCCTGATCCCCGAGCGGTCGCCGGTTGAGCGTCGGCCCCCGACCCCGCTCCCGGCGACCGGTCGGTTCCATCCCCTCGGTGGTGTACCAACGACTTGGCGTCCCTCAGCGCGCCGTGGACGCCACCGGGCCCGGGGTGATGTCAGCCACCGGTCGGTCCGCGGGGCACACTGACCACTGTGGACCGCGAGGCGACGATCAGGTTTCTCTGCGAAATCCTCCGGGGCGCTGCACGACGCGCTGCTCTTTCGCCGACCCGAGGCACGGGCCGCCCTTCTCGTGCTCCCGGATAACATCGCTGCACACCGTGCCTACCGCTCATGGGGCTGGCACAAAATCGATGAACTCCAACCATTTGACGACGCGCCCATCTTTGACGCCATGGTGCGCGAGTTACATATGTAGCGCGCAGACACCGCACTGCCGTCCTCGTGGCTGTCAGACCTGGGTGGCATGCTGAGTTCGGTCATACTGGCAGGGCTGACACGCGAAGGAGGGTGAGTGATGGTGCACGTGGTGAACGTCCAACGCCAGCAACTCGAGCGTCGTCGCGCGGAGATCCTCGCACGTCACGGCGTGACGCTCGACGAGTTCGCTGAGCGGGCGGCCCGCTACGCGCTGGTCGGCAACGAGTGGGATGCCTGGGAGGACCTGCGCGGCATCGCTTTCCTGCTCGACGATGACTGACGACTCCGATCACGGCACCGAGTCGTCCTTCCGGGTGCAGTTCACCCGCTTTTGCCGAGGAGATCCGGCAGCTCGTTACCTCGGTGTTCGGCGGCGAACTGGACGTGGTCGTTACGCACGTGGCAACCAGATCTGAGGTGCCGCTCACTGTCGCGGGGGAGAACCTCGCGAGGCTCAAGATCGACGTCTGGTGCTGTCTTGACTCCTATCAGCAGTTCCTTGCTGTCGAGGAGTCGACCTACCAGCTCATCGCCCAGGTCGACCGTGCGCCGATCATGCGCTTCGAGTATGAGCGGGGCGCCACGACCAAGCCGCGGGCACACGTGCAGGTGCATGCGCACCGCGGCGCGCTGTCGCACCTCCTCTCGCAAGCCCGGCACCCGACGCCGCACAGCATGGAGTCGCTGCATCTGCCCGTCGGCGGTGACCGCTTCAGACCCTGCCTCGAAGACGTCATCGAGTTCCTCGTGGTCGAGTGCCGATTCGACCGCCAGGAGGGCTGGCGCGCTGTCCTGGAGGCGGGACGTGAACGGTGGCGGCGAATGCAGACTCGCACAGCGGTGCGCGATTCGCCGTCCGAAGCTGCCGCGGCGCTGCGGGCTCTTGGCTACACCGTTGCCGCTCCGGAGACAGTAAACGGCCCACAGGACAACTTGGCGCGTATGCGGCGATGGTGAATCGGGAGGAAGCATCGCGCCGGGGGTAGATTGAGCTCGGTTCTGACGGCTCGCCCATTAGCCTGAGGTGACAGCGCCCTCTTGGAGCACTTCAGTCGGCATGGGGCGGTGCAGTCGCCAGGTGATGGCGATCGGTCGTTCACCGCGGTGCTCCATCAGCGTCGCTTCTCCCAGACACCGGTATGGCGCCCTGCCCAAGTCGTCGTTGAGAGCTGCTCGCACGAACAGGAGCACCCGGCTGGCGCCCGCGAGGTAGCGCTGACCCATGGTTGAGGTGCGCGAGGTGCTGTTCTGGGATTCCCAGTGGAACAGGTCCGCGGAGAGCGGGTAGTCGCGGTAGCGGGTGCTAGGTGAGAAGTCGCGCTCCTCCTTGCGCAGCGTCACCATCAGAGCGTCGATCCGTGTCTCCGGTGCCCAGGCCACCCCCGCAACCGATTGGCGCGGCCTGCGCTGCCAGCTTGCCCAGCCGATCCCGGCGAGTATTTCTGCGCGGCGGTAGGTGGCGTGCGAGAGCAGCGGGACACCCGGAATCCCGAGTTCGCGAGGCATATTCCGGGCGCAGTCGGTGGTGAGCGCAAGCAACTCCCCGATTTCAGCTGCGACGGCCGGATGCGCGCGCAACTGCGCCAGACCGTCGTCGTAGGACGCGAAGTCCCCACGGTTCGGCCACAACGTGAAGTACAGCATCCGCGCGACGGCCTGCTCGTCCGGCGAGAGGGAACTGTAGGACGGGCTATCCGCGGCGGCGAGCCGGGTATACAGTGCCGCCCGCTCCGGGTCGTCCACATGGGATAGTGCGACTACCCGTCGTAGCAGCGCATCCTCCTGTGGACCGGCGGGCAGCGTGGCGAGCCCAGCCTCGCGACGCAGACCCGTCCAACTCTGACCCACCCGCCAGTAGACGTCGGCCAGCTCCCGCCCAGACTCGGACAGGAACTGTGCGAGCGTCAGGTCGCCGTGCGACCGGAGGTCAGCGATCAGCTCGCGCCGGGAGCGGGACAGTGCATTGTGGACGTTGCCGAGCACGATCTCGCGGGCTACCCGATCGAGCACCAGCTGCGATCCCGAGGGCAGGAAGGGGAATCCGTGCTCGATCTCCTCGCACAACCGGCTGCGCGAGGTTCCGGCCAGCGCTCGGTAACGCAGGTCGAACCGGTACTCGCGGCGGTGCTGCCCGATGAAGTCCAGAACCGTGAGCACCGCCTTGCCCGGGGTGCGCCGCAGCCCGCGTCCGAGCTGCTGGAGGAACAGCGTGGCGCTCGACGTCGGCCTCAACAGCAGGAGAGTGTCCACGTCGGGCAGGTCGACGCCTTCGTTGAACAAGTCCACCGTGAACAGGCACCTGATGTCGCGGTTGCGCAGCGCGGCGGCGGCGTGGGCGCGCTCGCTGAGCGGGGTCTGCCCAGACAGCGCCCGGGCAGGGATCCCGGCATCGGTGAAGACCCGCGCCATGTACTCGGCGTGGGCCACCGAGACGCAGAAGCCGAGCGCCCGCATCCGGCCGGTGTCGGTGACCTGACGGTCCAGGGCCTTCAACACGAGAGCGGCCCGAGCGTCGTTACCCGTATACAGCCCGGAAAGCCCGACGACGTCATATGCGCCGCGGGTCCACTCGATCGCAGTGAGATCGGTGTTGTCGGCGATGCCGAAGTAGTGGAACGGGCAGAGCAGGTCCTGGTCGAGTGCCTCGCTCAGCGGTAGTTCGTATGCGGTGTGCCCGTTGAAGAAGCTCCGTACGTCGACGCCGTCGGTTCGCTCCGGGGTGGCGGTGAGTCCGAGTAGCTCGCGGGGATGCAGTTGGTCCAGCAGCCGGCGATACGTTGCGGCCTCGGCGTGGTGGAATTCGTCGATAACGACGACGTCGAACTGGGGCAACTGCGGCAGGTTGGCGAAAGACTGCACGGATGCGAATACGTGTTGCCACCGCTGCGGGTGCTCGCCTCCGACCAGCAACTCGCCGAATGTGCCGTCGGTCAACACCTCACGGTAGGTGCGCAACGCCTGGTCGAGAATCTCCTTGCGATGCGCGACGAACAGCAGCGAGGGGCGCGCATCTAGTTGACACAGCCGTTGGTAGTCCAGCGCTGCGACGACGGTCTTACCTGTACCGGTGGCCGCGACGACGAGGTTGCGGTGCCGATCGTGCACGGTGCGCTCGGCCTCAAGCGCCGCCAGGATTCGCTCTTGGTGCGGACGGGGGCGTACCTCCAGCCCGGACAGCGTGATCGTGCTCCTCGCGCCACCCTCGGCCGCCAGTGCCCTGTCCAGCAGGTCAGCGTCGCGATCCGGGTGGTAGGGGAGGAAATCGGGATTGTTCCAGTACGTGTCGAAGGTGGCCTCGAACTTACGCACCAGCACCGGGGTCGCTATCCCGGAGATCCGCACATTCCATTCCAATCCATCGACCAGTGCCGACTTCGACAGATTCGAACTGCCGACGTAGCCGGTGTCGAATCCGCTATTGCGGCGAAACAGCCACGCCTTGGCGTGCAGCCGGGTGGATTGCGCGTCGTAGCGGATCCGTACCTCGGCGCCGAACCGGCGGACCAGTTCATCGACCGCCCGGCGTTCGGTTGCGCCCCGGTAGGTCGTGGTGATCACCCGCAACGGCACGCCGCGGGCTTGTAGCGCGTCGAGTTCGTCGGCGAGCACCCGGATGCCGTGCCAGCGGATGAACGCACACAGCAGGTCGACCTGATCGGCGCTGGCGAGTTCGGCACGCAGCTCGGCGCCCAGTGATGGCTCACCACGGGTGTTGGTGAGCAGCGCGACGTCGGACAGTGGCGTGGCTGGTCGCAGCAGGCGGTGCACTCCGGGCGCCTCGGGGAAGGCCAGCGCGACGAGTTGTTCCAGGGCCACCACGGCGTCGGCGTTGTCGGCGACCTGGGCCAGCAGATCATTGATTTTCTCTAGGCGCTGGTCATGCGGCTCCTCGTGCAACGCTCGGCGCACCGCGTCCGCGACATGCCTGGCCAGCACCTCTGGCGCCGCCGCGTCTTCGACCTTGTTGAACAGGGGTATGGCGTGGGGGACGGCGCCCAGCGCGTGATCCAGCGCGCGAGTGTGCAATGACTCGTAAGCGCCTGCGGAGAGCCCCTGGTTCACCGGCGCAGCGTCGCACGAACCAACGATGCGCCGGTCACCGCGGTCGGCACTGGCAGCATGACCCCCGGTGAGCATCGCGCAGATCGTTTCCAACCAGGGAGGGGTGCAGTGACGGAGGAATATGACAACGCGAAACGCGCCGAGGTCGCGAGGGTCGCGCTCGAAGCGTTTGGCAACGTGACGGGCCAGCGGGACTATGACCTCCTCGACCGCGACAACTTCCAAGAGATCGCGGGTGACCTCATCTGCGACCTGTTGCACGCTGCGGGCGAAGCTGGGCTAGACCCGGACACGCTAATCGGGATCGCCCGTGGTCTCTATGACGAAGAGGTGGCAGACGAAGAGGACGAGCAGCACGCCCTACGCCTCGAAGCTTGATCGCTGGTCTAGCCTGTTGGCAGATACCGGCCGGTCGATGAGCTCGGTGGCCGGGTGCTCGTCGCCGAGTTGGCTCGGGTCCGGGTGGAGACGGTGAGGACCGCCCAGACCACTTTGCCACCGCCGTGCTGAGCGGCGGTTCCCCAGTTTCGGCTCAGCTTGTCGACGAGCACCAGGCCGCGACCACCGGCGGCGCGCAGGCCTGGTACCCGCAGCTGGGGTAGGCCCGGGTCTGCGTCGGTGACCGCCACGGTCAGCCTGTTGCGGCGCAGGTCGAGGCGCAACCGGCCCTCGGAGCGCGCGTGCTGCACCATGTTGTCGACCAGCTCCGAGGCGACCACCATGGCGTCAGCGGCCATTTCGGGGATGTCCCATTCCTGGCAGGTCTGCGTGACCAGCCGCCGGGCCAGCCGCGCGCTGGCCGGGTCGCAGGGCAGCTGCACCTCGCGCCTGCGGCGGCGGGGCGCAGCGTTGAGGCTCTCCAGTGCCTCGGGGACGCTGCGGTAGGTCGAGACGAATCGTGACACGGTGCTGGAGTCGAGCAGGGCACGCAGCGGTTGTCCTGCCGCGGCGAGCACGAGCGTCACCCCTGGCCAGTTGCTGATGCGGTCAAGGACAGTGGGAAATACCGCCAGTAATGACCTGGTCGTTGCGTGCATGCGTGCCAGGTCCACCACGATCGCCGTTGGCTCGTCGGCCGCGGACTTCAGTAAGCCGTCCCGCAGCAGTTCATAGCTCTTGGCACTCAGCTCGCCGACCGGTCGCAGCACCACAGTGCCGCTCTGCATGGAGGACTCGAGGCGAAGGGCGCCACCCGACTGACTGGTCACATGATCACCTCGCATCGACGTCGACGGGCTTTGGCATCCGGCTCCGTTTCTCTTTGTGGCCTGACGTTTTCTTACCCCGTTTCGCAGGTTCGTACGCCTGCCAGACGGGTGGAGATATATATCTGTGCCACCCGCGCTCGGACGTTGCCGATCATCAGCGCCGGACGATCAGCAACCTGGCAAGCTCTCGTGCTGCCGGGAGTCGTGATCGCGTTATAGGGTGCCGGGGATGAGCAACGACGACTTCCCAGCAAACATCCTGGGTGTACAGGTGGACGAGCATGGTTCCGATGCGCGCGTGGTGACCGTGGCCGGTGAGGTGGACGCGCTGACCGCGCCGAAGCTGGCCGCCTACCTGACCGCGCAGCTCGCCGTCGCCCAGGTTGTGGTGGTCGACTTGGACGAGGTCCGGCTACTGGGATCTGCCGGGTTGCGGGTGCTGTTCGAGGCGAATGAACTTGCTACCCGCCAAGACCGGGAACTGCGGTTGGTGTGCAACTCCCCGAACGCCGCGCTGGCCCTGGAGGTCAGCGGCCTCAACGAGTATTTCGCCATGGCTGGCAGTGTGCCCGAGGCCCTGAGTAGCTGACCGGCTGGGGCAGCTGACCGGCTGGGCCTGGCCGCAGCAGGCGGTGTCAGTGCAACATGAGATGCAGCCGGACGGTGGTGCCCGCTGGGTCGCTGTGCAGTTCGAGAAGATCACTGAACTGCCGGGCCAGCCACAGCCCGCATCCGCCCGCGTGGCCGGGAGCAAGGGGTAGCTGCCCGGCCAACGGGTCGCGCAGCCCCGGGCCGGTGTCGCTGATCTGGCACAGGATCGTCCGGGGGCTGGTCCAGACCTGCAGCACACCCGATCCACCGCCGTGCCTGATCGCGTTGGTCGCGATCTCGTCGACCGCTTGCACGAACGGTCCGACGGAGCGGGTATCCGCTCCGGTACCGCTGGCATGGGAGGACACGAAGTCGCGCAGGGTGGCTAACTGATCCACTCCGTGGAACCTTAGCCACAGGGACGGGGGCGGCAGTTCAGCCAGCGGTGCGGAGTTGCATTCGGAATTGATCACGGCCGGGTCGGCGTAGCCTGGGCTCGGCCGGGGCTCTCCGTCCACGACCAGCTCGGGATGGGTTCGGGCCACCTGGGTCATCACGTCCTGATCGACAACGTGAATGTCATAGGTGCACAGCAGCGCGACGCCGGCCTCCGCGAGAACGGAATTGACCAGCGACTCGTATCGATTCCATTCCTTTCGCTCCGGTGCGGACCGAGCGGTCCACAACGGCTCTCCGATGATCCGCAACCGGTGCCCGTCCGTGCCCGCAGTTCGGGCGATGTGGTGCGCCGCGGCCAGGGCCTGCGCCGGATGGCGGTAGCACTGGCTGCTGGCACAGAACTCCACCCGCTGTGCGTCGGCACCCAACGCCGCCCGCAGCCAGCCTGCGTTCCGGTCCGTGGTCGCGACCCGGATCGGATCCCCGCGCACCAGGCCATCGCGGACGAACGGCACGGTGCCCGCGAGGAACTCCTCCTCGGACCCGTACAGCAACGCTTGGTGGGTCACTGACCCGCCAGCCAACTTGGTGTCCAGACTGCACAACACGTAACCACTCCCCAAACCTACGACCCCCTCAATGCCTGGGATGCCCCGGCTGCGGACTCCCCAAACGTGGCCCGGTCAGGCGAGAGTCAGATGCAGCCGCACTGTGGTGCCCGCGGGGTTGCTGCGCACTTCGACGAGATCGCAGAACTGGCGGGCCAGCCACAACCCGCAGCCACCTGCCCGGCCCTGGGGAAGCGGCAGGTGCCCGGCCAAGGGGTCGCCCAGCCCGGGGCCGGTGTCGCTGACCTCGCACGACATCGCATCGGTGCCCGTCCAGATCCGGATCACGCCGGACCCGCCACCGTGTTCGATCGCGTTGGTGGCCACCTCGTCGACCGCTTGGACGAACTGCGCGACCGACGGCACGGGCGCGCCGGCCCAGGTGGCATAGGAGGTCATGAACACCCGCAAGGTAGCCAGTTGACCCAGGTGGTCGAACGCCAGCCGCAGCGCCGAGGAGGGTGGCTCAGGCAGGGGTGCGGAGTCGCATTCGGTGGTGAACTCAGCCGGGTCGGTGTAGTCGTGGCTGAGCTGGACGCCGCCGTCCACGACCAGCTCGGGATGGGTCCGGGCCACCTGTGCCAGGACCTCGGCGTCCACCACGCGCGTGTCGTAGCCGCACACGACTGAGGCATTGCAGCAGGCGAGTGCGAGGTTGAGCAGCGACTCCTGCCGGGCCCGTTCGGTGCTCTCCGGCCCGGGACAGGCCATCCACAACGGCTCCCCGATCATCCGTAGCCGCTGCCCGCCGGCAGCTACCCGCGCCGCGCGGTCCAACGCCGCCAGGGCCCGCACGGGATGCTGGTACCACTGGCTGCAATCGCCGAACACCACCCGCTGGGCATCGACACCCAGCGCGGTGCGCAGCCAACCGGCGTTCCGGGCCGTGGACATGACCCAGACCGGGTCGCCACACCTCAGCCCATCCGCAATGATGGGGACGGTGCCGGCCAGAAACTCCTTCTCGGACCCGTACAGCAGCCCCTGATGCACCAGCCCCTTGCCGCGCCGACCGCCGCCCCGACCGGCGCCGGCGGCGCTCACCACCCCGCCGGCCGGGAGACCCCCGGCATCTGATCCAGCCATCGCCCGAAACGTAGCACAGCTTCTGTCAGCGGGTAGCGAAGCGGTTACGACGTTGACGCGTTCATCCGACGTTTGCTGCGCTGACATCTTTTGAGGTCGTACGGCCACCTCCAGGTCGTCCACTCGTGAGTTACAAGTGCGACCCTGAATTGACTGATGAGGCACCCGGCCTTGGCGCAAACGTGGGATTGTCGAGGTCGTTTGATCGCCTGGGGCGGACGGAGGAGATATGACCGACCGTGAACTTCGCGTCGCTATCCGGCAGCGATTCAACGCGCTGCGAATCGCCGTGCAACAGCGCCGTACCGAGCTCATTGCCGAAACTGAAGCAAAGCTGCTCGATCAGTACCAGACCGAGTGTCAGCGCTTCGAGGAGCTGAACGAGGGGCTCCGGGAAATCACTGATGAGGCGAACCGGAAAGCGGTTGCCCTGCTCCGCGAGTATGAGGATCTCGCCGACGGTGGCCGCTGGAAAGGGAGCCGTCACGCGATGTTCGAGGTGCCACGCATCTATCGCGTCGATGTGGATCGCACCCAGCGACACCGCGCCCTGATGACTGACATCGAGAAACAAACCGAGCAGGCGCTGCGGGTGCTGGAACGGCAGCAGGCGAGTTTGCTGCGAGCCCCGGACCGGGCCCGGACATTAATGGCCAAAGGAGCCCCCGCCATCGTCACCGGTCTCATACCACCGGCGCGGCTATGGGACGTCGAGCCCCTGGCGATAGCCTGACTGTGCCTGACCATGCAGGGCCTGACCATGCAGGTACCCGCGGCAAAAATTATCGGGACGGCGGTTGCACGAGCCCGGTCTGGTAAGCGGCGGCTACCGCCTGCGCCTTTTCCCGCACACCGAGTTTCATCATCACCCGCGCGAGGTGTGTCTTGACGGTGGCTTCGCTGATGAACAGCTCCAGCGCCACATCGGCGTTGGACAGGCCGCGAGCCATCAGGGACAGCACCTCCCGCTCGCGCGGCGTGAGCTGCGCCATCTCCGCGGGGGTGGGGGTATGCGGTTCCGGTCGGGCGGCGAATTCGTCGATGAGCCGGCGGGCGACGGCGGGATCCAGCCAGGCTTCGCCGGCGACGATCGAGCGGATCGCATTGACGATCTCGGCGGGGGCGGCATCTTTGAGCAGGAAACCCGAGGCGCCGGCGCGTAGTGCGGCGTAGACCGCCTCATCGATGTGGTACGTGGTGAGAATGATGACCCCGATGGGCTGGCCGCTCTGCGCGGTGAGACCCTCCTCGACCACCGCGCGGGTCGCGGCGACGCCGTCGGTGCCGGGCATGCGCACGTCCATCAGGACCACGTCGGGCCGGTGGGCGCGGATCTGGGTCAGCGCGTCCTTACCATCGACCGCTTCCGCGATGACTGAAATATCTTCTTCAGCGTTGACCAGCATCACGATGCCCGCCCGGACCAGCGGTTGATCATCAACCACAACGACTCGGATCACGCTGACACCATCCCTTGGTTTCCGTGACCGTCGCCGGAGGCAGGGGTGACGGTGGTGGGCGCGACGGTGGCCTCGCGGGATACCCGTTGCGCGGTGTCCGGGAGGGGCAGGGTCGCGGTCAGCCGGTAGCCACCGTTGTGATGGGGCCCGGCGTGCAGCCGCCCGCCGGCCGCGTGCGCCCGGGCGCGCAGGCCCACCAGGCCACGGCCGACGGACAGCGCCTGCCCGCTGGTCGCCGCAGCGAGGTTGACATCGTTGTCGATCTGGATGCGCAGGCTGGTGACTTCCCACACCATCCGCAGTTGCGGATGGGAGTTCGTGCCGGCGTGCTTGAGGACGTTGGTCAGGCCTTCCTGCATGATCCGGTAGGCGGCCAGATCAATACTGGGGTCCAGGTTTCGTGGCGTGCCTTCGACATGGACGGTGACCGGCAGACCGGTATCCCGGAGCGAGGCGAGCAGCAAGGTCAGATCCGCCAGCCCCGGTTGCGGCCCCAGCTCATCAAAGCCGGCAGCGTCGGGATTGCTGGCCTCCAGCACCCCGAGCAGACGCCGTAACTCCGCCATCGCTTGCTTTCCCGTGCTCTCGATGTGCGCGAGCGATTGGATGACCTGGGCGAAATTGCTATGCGCGACGCGGGCGGCTCCGGCGGCCTGCAAGACGATCGCGGTCACCGCGTGAGAGACGATGTCGTGCAGTTCGCGCGCGATTCTGCTGCGCTCCGCGGTCACCGCTTCCCGGACCGTCTCGCGTTCTCGCTCGAGCTCCTCGACGTGTTGTTGATTGGCCCGGGCCACCTGCCCCGCTCGCCAGGCCGCCACGGTTGTGATCACGGCAAAAAGACCGTTGGGTATCACTGTCAGGAGCTGATCGTGCAGGTTGTGATAGATACTGAATGCCGACGAGGCGACGAGCCCGACGGGGATGGCGGACGCCAGCAGCGCGAGCAGGGACGTTTTCCTGTTGCGATGCACGGCGACGGCGTGTAACGCGACAGGAATAGCTACCACCGGGACGTACAGTGCCAAGATCGGCCACGCGAGTGCGGTGAGTGCCAATTCAATGGAGAAAACCACCAGGGGTGCTCTGAATCGCCATATGAGCGGTACGAGCATGCCCAGCGCGTAAAGCCATATGAAGATCATCGACGGCTTGCTGGCAACCTCACCTATCCTGTACCAGGCACCGAAGAAGTAGAGGTTGAAGAGAAAAAGCGCCGGAATCAGGACCGCATCCCGTTTGGCTGACTGTGAGATGGGGATACCGTTTGGCATCCAACCCGGGATTGTCATCGGGTTCCCTTAGGGTGGCAGGTGCTCAGCGTTACGGCCGACCTCCCCGACGTTCGCTCTATCGCCACGATTACGGTGTTTGTTGTTGTTGTTGCGGTTCCTGTGCAGGCACCTGCGTCGTGTCCTTTGAGTCCAGCCGCGAACTCGGGATACAGATACCGGGCTTGTTTCCCCGGCAGGGTGGCGGGGGGTCATCGACGGTCGTGACGCTGCCGCCTGGGTACGCCTGTGCGGCTGTCGCAGCGGGCGCTCCGGTGACAATGAAAAAGGCCGTCAAGACGAATGCCGGGATCACTATCGCGGCGCGTTTGCGCGATGATGGGCCGCGGACGTTTTTTGTGGTCCCGTCATCTGAAGGCGTCGCAGCGGTGATCATCATTTCTCCTCGGCGCTGTCTCCTCGGCGCTGTTCTCCTCTGGGCGCTGCGCACATCGAGAGCACAACTGGCCAATTTGTCAGTATTGTTCCACCTGCCTTGCCTGGAGGCAACCCGCCCTATCACCTTTACCACACCGCCCGCCCATCGGCCGTCCACTCGGTGAACGACCCGAGCGGATCGGCGATTCTGCCGGTCGCAGTGTTGGGGTGGACCTGCGCTGGGACCGCGGCCGGCTTTGCGGTCAGCACGGTCCGCAACCGGCTCAGTGCCCGGTGCTGCGCCACCCGGACAGCACCGGGAGTCGACCCCACGGCCTCAGCGGTTTCCTCCACTGACAGGCCCACCACGATCCGCAGGTGCACGATCTCCCGTTGCCGGTCGGACAACGACTCCAGCAACCTGGTCATCCGCCCGGTGATCTCGCCGTGCATGACGTGTTCCTCGGGGCCGTCGGCCTGGTCTGTGCGGTCGGGGAGCTCTGAGACCGGCTCGGCGCGGTTGCGCGCTGCCGACCGGTGGGCGTCGGCCACCTTGTGGCTGGCGATGCCGTAGACGAAGGCGAGAAACGGCCGGCCCTGGTCGCAGTATTTGGGCAGGGCCGTGAGCACCGCGAGACACACTTCCTGGGCCACATCATCGGCCGAGGCGAAGGTCTTCTCCTGGCCGCCGACGCGGGACCGGCAGTACCTCACCACGAGCGGGCGGATCCAGCGCAGCATTTCCTCAGCGGCGTGGGGATCACCGTTGACAGCGGCGTTGACCAGGGCTCTGCGGTCAGCTCCCGGGTCATCCGGAGCCGCGGCGACGGACTTTGTCTCGATCGCCCGCGCGAGCCGCTTGGTGAATGATCGGACATCGGCGACAGCATGGTCCCCAACAGCGCGGTCCCCGACTGGAGTCAACGACCCAGGTGAGTCAAGTGACCCAGGTGAGTCAAGTACTGAAAGCGTAGCCACCGGATGCCCCTCGCTGATCGACCAGCCACCATCTCCGACCGCACAAATATGTCGGACTCCCAGGGGCCGGGCATCCGCTCCACAGACCATCTTCGGCCTACCTCAGCTCATGCAGGGCGGATACATCAGATGAGGTAGACCACGCCGCGTGACTACATCCGGGGGATGATCACAGCCCTCCCCACCAGCAGAAACGTGTTGGTGGCGGGCAAGCCTTCAGCACATCGCCGCTCGGACCGGGAGAGGCTGGCGCTGGCGGCCGGGGTCGCCAAACTCGACGCGGTCGGACTCCAGATCAGCGAGTTGATCGCTACACGTGATGGATGACGAACGTCGCCTTGCCGAGGTAGCCCGCCAGCAAGCCGAGGTCATCTGGGTCGGACGTGTATACGAGGCCTCCCCGGCGCTGGGCAGACAACACCACCGCCGCGTCTACCCCGTCGAGCGTCCCAGTCCGGCCGAGGAGTACCCCGGCGTCACGGGCCGAGTCGTCATCAACCGGTTCGACCCAGCAGCTCTTGAGGAAACGTGCCAGCCGCGCCTGTTTCGCGCCATCGCGCCACACTTGCCAGATCACCGGTGCTGGCACGACCGGGACAACGCCCCGCACGACGGCCTGCCGGTGGCGAGCGAACATCAGCGGGTCATCACGATCAACCGCGATCAGCGCACCGGCGTCGTAGGTGACGCTCATGCGCTGCGTCGGGGGATCACTCCGGCATCCTCGAACTCCCGACGGGCGAGCGCCTCTATATCGGACGGGATCGGGCCGCGGTCGCGCTCGAAATCACGCACAGCCGCCACACCCGCAGCGATCTTCGCATCGTGAGCTAACCTAGCCTCGATCGCTTCCCGCACCCAAGCCGACAGGGACCGACCAGCCGCATCGGCGGCCCGCTCCGCCTGCGCGCGCAGCTCGTCACCAAGGTAAAGGGGAGTGGACCGGGTCGGCATAGCAGCATACTAACAGCTTCGAATCGCATTCGAATCGTTCGGCTTGCGAAACGCGCCAGTGTGCGAAGTCGGGCACCGCTCACCGAGACGGTAGTCGAGCAGGACGACCGTTACCGAGGCGGGCTGCGACGACTCCGCCCCAGAGACCGTGGCCGGCAGCGGGTGGCTGCACTTCGACCGGGCCGCTGGCCTGGCCGTATGTGCCGTGACCAGCGATGATCTCGTCTCAAGGAGTGGTGGGGCGGCCGTCGTGGGCGAAGGAGGCGTCGGTGCGGGGGTCCCGGATAGACTCCCGCTGGCGGGCCAGCCGGGCCAGCACCGTGCGGAGGTCGGCCAGCAGAAGCTGAGCCAGGTCGTGGGTCATCCCGTTGCGGATGACGAAACGCAGCACCGCCAGGTCGGTGCGGGCAGCCGGGAACGTATAGGCCGGCACCTGCCAGCCGTGCTCGCGCAGACCGGCTGAGATATCGAACACCGTGTAACCGGTGATGCCGGCATCCAGCGCCACCGCGAACACCGGCAGTTCGCTACCGTCGGTGAGCAGCCGCAGCGGACCCAGCGCGGCCACCTCGGCCGCCAGTTGCGTGGCGACGTCGCGGCAGTACAGCTGGACCCGCCGGTAACCCTCGGTTCCCAGCCGCAGGAACTGGTAGTACTGGGCGACGACCTGGGCGCCGGGGCGGGAGAAGTTCAGCGCGAAGGTGGCCATCTCATCGCCCAGGTAGTTCACCCGGTAGATCAGCTCGTCGGGCAGCGCCGGGGTGTCCCGCCATAGCACCCAGCCCACCCCCGGGTAGACCAGCCCGTACTTGTGCCCGGAGGTGTTGATCGAGGCCACCCGGGGCAGCCGGAAGTCCCAGGCCAGCTCTGCATCCAGGAACGGCGCAATCATCGCCCCGGAGGCCCCGTCGACGTGCACGGGCACATCCGGCCCACCAGTCGCGGCCAGGTCGTCCAGGGCCGCGCAGATCTGCGCCACCGGCTCGTAGCTGCCGTCGAAGGTGGAGCCGAGCACCGCCACCACGCCGATGGTGTTCGCGTCGATGTGCGGCAGCGCGGAGGCGGCGTCGAGATGGAACCGTTCGCCGGCCATCGGCACCAGCCGGGGCTCGACCTCGAAGTAGTTGGCGAACTTGTCCCAGCAGACCTGGACGTTGTTGCCCATCACGATGTTCGGGGTCCCGGTGCCGCCGCGGGCCCGCCACCGGCGCTTGAGCGCCAGCCCGGCGAGCATGCCGGCCTCGCTGGAACCGGTGGTGGAGCATCCCGGCGCGGCAGCCGGGTCTGGTGCGTTCCACAGCTGGGCGAGCATCCGCACGCAGCGCCGCTCGAGCTCGGCGGTCCGCGGGTACTCGTCCTTGTCGATCATGTTCTTGTCAGCGCACTCGGACATCAGCCGGGCGGCGTGG
>JBOHFK010000108.1:0-19501 GCA_050699635.1 Pseudonocardiaceae bacterium
GGCCGACCACGAGGGTACGGCCCGCCGTCCAGCCAGGTCAAACCGGGGTGCTCACCCCACGTGCGCTACTTCGGATATCGGGAACGGCCGGATCGACACCCTCGGACAACTCGGTTGCTGGGGGTCCCGCGGGCCGCGATGCGGCCCGCCGGCGTCGCGCCATGGTGCGCGGTGCAAGCTGCGCGGGCACGCTCGGCGAGTCGTCGGCCACCGGTGGTGCGGGTGGTGGCGGCTGATGTGGTTCGGCCGCGGGTTCCACCGTCGCAGCGCCATCTGGCGCCGTGGTGGGTGGTGGAGGTTCCGGAGCCGGCAACGGCGCCACGGCGGCGGGGGTGACCGCCTGCTCGGAGGCCGAGACAGCGCCTCCCGACCCGCGCCCGCGTGATCGGGACCGGCGGCCGTTGCCGTTGCTTGTCTCCTTGGCCCCCGATGAGGCACCCGCGGGCGCCGCGGGCGCCGGCTGGTTCCGGACGCTCACCGGTTCCGCAGACACCAGCACGCCCCGGCCCTTACAGTGCTCGCAGGTGCTGGAATACGCCTCCAGCAGCCCCGTTCCGACCTTCTTCCTGGTCATCTGCACCAGGCCCAGCGAGGTGACTTCGGCGACCTGGTGGCGGGTGCGGTCCCGGCCGAGGCATTCGGTCAGCCGGCGCAGTACGAGGTCCCGATTCGATTCGAGCACCATGTCGATGAAGTCGATGACGATGATCCCGCCGATGTCCCGCAGCCGCAGCTGCCGGATTATCTCCTCGGCGGCTTCGAGATTGTTCCGGGTGACGGTCTCCTCGAGGTTGCCCCCGGACCCGGTGAATTTGCCGGTATTGACGTCGATCACGGTCATCGCCTCGGTGCGATCGATGATCAAATAGCCACCGGACGGCAGCCAGACCTTGCGATCGAGCGCCTTGGTGATCTGCTCATCGATGCGGAACTCGGCGAACACGTCGCCAGTGCCGGCATACCGGCGAATCCTGGGCATCAGGTCCGGGGCGACGTGCTTGACGTAGCCCTCGACGGTGTCCCACGCGTTGTCGCCTTGGACAACCAGCTCCCGGAAGTCCTCGGTGAACAGATCCCGCACGACCTTGACCAGCAGGTCGGGTTCCTCGTACAGCAGCTCCGGCGCGGTGGCCTTGCCCCCGTGACCGTCAGCCGAGGCCCCTGACCTACCCAGGATGACCTCCCATTGGGCCTGCAACCGGCGGACGTCGCGACCCAGCTCGTCCTCGCTGACCCCTTCGGATGCGGTCCGGATGATCACGCCGGCGTCGTCGGGGACGATCCGCTTGAGTACCTCTTTGAGGCGCTTACGCTCGGTATCGGGCAGCTTGCGGCTGATACCGGTGGCCCGACCGCCCGGCACGTACACCAGGAACCGGCCGGGCAGGCTGATCTGGGTGGTCAGCCGGGCGCCCTTGTGACCCACCGGGTCTTTCGTGACCTGCACGAGTACGCAGTCGCCGCTGGAGAGGGCCTGTTCGATGCGCCGCGCTTTGCCTTCGAGCCCGGCTGCGTCCCAGTCCACCTCGCCGGCGTAGAGCACCGCATTGCGGCCCCGGCCGATGTCCACGAACGCGGCCTCCATCGAGGGCAGCACGTTCTGCACCCTGCCGAGGTAGACGTTGCCCACCAGTGACCCGGAGCCCGACGTGGTGACGAAGTGCTCGACCAGGATGTCGTCTTCGAGGACCGCGATCTGGCTGCGCTCCGGGCGCTCGCGCACGACCATGGTCCGCTCGACTGCCTCTCGCCGGGCGAGGAACTCGGATTCGGACAGGATCGCTACCCGGCGCCTGCCTGCCTCCCGGCCGTCGCGCCGGCGCTGCCTCTTGGCTTCCAGGCGAGTGGAACCCCGGATGGACTGCACTTCGTCCTCGACCAGGGGTTGTTGCTTGCTCTCCCGGACGTGCACGACGGTGTCCGGTGGGTCGTCCTCGCCGAGGAGTGTGTCGTCGTCGCTGCCGTCCCGCCGGCGTCTACGGCGGCGGCGCCGCCGGACAGCTCCTTCTCCAGGCTCTTCTTCCGGACTTGCCTCGGCCGCCCGATCCTCGGTCGACTCCTCGGTGGAGTCGCTTGCGTCGTCCGGGTCGACGCTGTCCTCGGCCTCTCCGCCGGCCCTACCGCGGCCACGGCCCCGGCGACCACGCCGCCGGCGCCGCCGGAGGCTGCCATCGGCCTCTGTCTCGTCGGCACCCGTTTCCGCAGTCACCTCGTCATCGGAATCGCTGTCGAGGTCTGACCCGTCCACCGTCGCCGGCAGCGCAACCGGAGGTAGGAAAATCGGCGCCGCCGCGTTGAACACCGGCGGTCGAGCCGCCAGATCAGCTACCGGCGCCCGAGCCGCCACATCTGATGGCGGCGATAGGGGTGCCTCCGGCGCGACCTCGTCGAGTTCGGTCGGATCCGGCCCAGGTTCAGGCAGCAGCACCTGCAGCGCCTGCATGGCCGTCTCGCGGTCGATGCTGGACTGCGCGCTGCGTACCGCGCTGCCGAGCTCGGCCAGGGCAGCCATCACCTCCCTGCTGCTGACCGATAGCAGCTTGGCCAGGGCATGCACGCGCAACCTGGCCGGCAGCGTCGATCCGAGGTCCCCCCCGTCGGGCGAGGTGGTTACGGGTGCGGCTGTCCGCCCGCCGATGCCTCCGGCGGGCGTTGTCATGTTCGCCATTCAGCTCCTCCAGCCCCCGGGCGCGTCCCATGTGTTGGGACGCGGCCGCGCAGGGGCCCTGTGCGTCATCCGCCGCCGAGTCCGGCGACGGCAATCCTGTCTGTCACCGGCAGCTCCGCGGTCCTTCAGCGGTCCACCGGTATGTCCCCGACGTTGTGCTGATCCGACTCATCGCCAGACTCCATCAAAGCCGTCCAGGCAGTTGCCCGGTCCGCGGTGAGCGGATCGACGAGACCCCCGTCGTCGTCAAGCCGGCCTTGCGCAGTCCGAATCGCTTTCACGAGCACCGACGACGACAATCCGGCGACGGCACCGAGCGCGCTCAGCACATCATCGGGTCGCACCGCAGGGCTGACCTGTCGTACGACCGCTATGAGTATCCCACACCGGCTGAGCTCATCGGGTCCAGGTGGCACCGTCGGGCTCTCTTCGACAACCAACGAGACGATCGCTGCCCGGGCGTCGATCGTGCGCCGGCCATCCTTGGTGACCCGTTCGACCAGGGCTGTGGGTGCGGCAAGCAGTGCTTGGGCCGCCTGCCGGAGCTGCTCATCGGCCGGCCCGCGAATTTCGATGCGCCAGGCGCTCGCCTCTATCCGCTCGGCGAGTCCACCGGGACCGGCCAGCACCCCGTCAAGGACTGCGAGTCCCTCGGGCAGGGCCGCGTCGAGTCTGCCGCGGACCACTTCTGGATCAAGGTGCTCCACGAGCTGGATTTCGACGTACTCGGCCTCGCTGGCCACCCCGGTGGGCGCGGCTCCCACCCACGAGACCTTCGGGTGCGGGTTGAATCCTTGCGAGTACGCCATCGGTAAGCCGGCCTGCCGCAACGCCCGTTCGAAGGCCCTGGCGACGTCGCGGTGCGAGGTGAACCGCAGTTTTCCCCGCTTGGCGAAGCGCAGCCGCACCCTACAGACCATGCAACCTCCTCGTGAGTGCGACTGTGTTCTAGCAGGTCAGTGTTCTAGCAGGTCAGTGTTCTAGCAGGTCAGTGTTCTAGCAGGTCAGTGTTCTAGCAGGTCAGTGTTCTAGCACGTCAGTGTGTTCTAGCACGTCAGTGTGTTCTAGCACGTCAGGGCGGGCCAGTACGCACTGCCACTGAGCACCCCCCGGCGTGACTCCCGCGCGGAGGTCACTAAGGTCACGGCGACCTTGTCGCGGGCACCCGCCCCGTCCACCCGGAGGGTTTCCAACTGATACCCGGAACGTGTCGTTTCGTGTCGGACAGCGAATCTTGTCCCGTGGTGCGCGATACTGTGAGTGAGGCCGTCAGCGAGAACCAAGCCCGGCCTGCACCACGTGGGTCACCCGCAGGAGGCTCCGCCAGGTTTTTCACAGTGCCGACCGGAGCGAGCACGACGTCTTGGGCAGAGTTGCGGCCTGACGGTAAAGAAGCTCGCTGGAAACGGTGTAAGACCTGGGCTGATCAGGCGGTCGTATTGCCACGAGAAGACTCTCGAACGCGGGAGCCAACGGTCGGCAGCGATGTCGGCCTCGATCGGACGTGGGCACGAAACGACACATTCGATTGAACGGCTTACGGGTGTTGCTCCGTGTTCTGCGGGTTATCGCAGCTGTGGCCATCGTGCTCGTCCTGGTGGGCCTGCCAGCCCCGGCGATCGGTCACGGGTCGGACTGCGCGTCGACTGGCCGGGTGCTGCGCTATGTGGTCCTGTTCGACGCCGGGACACCCGAGCCCGCGGCTGCGCAAGCGATCCGGTCGGCCTGCGGGATCAGCACGGCCTACTACCCGCAGATCGGAGTCGGTGTCGCGACGTCCTCCGAGCCGAGATTCGCGACCCGGTTTGGCCTCGATCGCGCCTACAGTGCGCAAGCAGAGTCGGTTGGCACTGCGCTGCGGGCGGCGCCGACCAGCATCGCGCCGCGGGCGATGCCGGCCAGCGCGGCAGTGGCACCCACCGCGGCCGCACTCCCCGGGGTCGTGGGGGCGCTGAGCCCCGACCGATCGGCCGAGCAATGGGACATGGCGATGATCCGGGCACCCCAGGCCAGGACGATCAATCGGGGCCGGCCCGATGTGCTGGTCGGGGTGCTGGACTCCGGGGTGGATGCGACCCACCCCGACCTGGCAGCCGCGGTCGACCCCACCCGATCGGCGGGCTGCCTGTCCGGCGCCCCGGACCAGTCACCTCGGGCCTGGAGCCCCACCACCTCCGTGCACGGCACCCACGTAGCCGGGACGATCGCCGCCCTTGACGATGGACATGGCATCACCGGAGTGGCACCCGGGGTCCGGCTGGCCTCGGTGAAGGTGGTGGACGACGACGGCTTCATTTACCCGGAGTACGCCGTCTGTGGCTTCATGTGGGCGGCCCGGCAGCGGATGCGCATCGCCAACAGCAGCTACTCGCTGGATCCGTGGCTGTTGACCTGCTCCGACAGGCCCGGTCAGGCGGTAGCCTACGAGGCCCTCCGGCGCGCGGTGGAGTATGCGACGGCTCATGGGGTGCTCAGCATCGCCGCTGCCGGCAACGAGCGGACGGACCTGGCCGACCCCCGGCAGGACCTGCGCAGTCCGGACAACACGCCCAATCCGCGACCCCGCGTGGTGGACAAACACTGCGCCGTGCTGCCCGCGCAGCTGCCCGGTGTCGTCGCGGTCTCCGCCGTGGGGACCCAGCGCGTCAAGTCGGCATACAGCTCCTACGGCATGGGCGTGATCGCGGTCACAGCTCCCGGCGGGGACCGGGCCCAGCCGTCGAGAGAGGGTTCCGGCTGCGTGCTGTCCACCGTCCCGGGGGGGTACGGCTACGCCTGCGGCACCTCAATGGCCGCACCGCACGCCTCCGGGGTGGCCGCACTACTCGCCTCCACCCGGCCCGGGGCCGATCCCCACGAGCTGGCGACCCTGCTGCGCCGGCAGGCCGATCCGCTGCCCTGCTCGGATGCTGATCCGGCGAATGCATGCACGGGCAACCCGGACAACGGGTTTTACGGCACCGGCCTGGTGGATGCGCTCAGCGCGGTCAGCGGCCAGCGGGACTGATCGGCAGCAGCTGGCGGCCACTGGGTCCGACCTGAATGTCGGTGCCCATCGACGGGCAGACTCCGCAGTCGAAACACGGGGTCCACCGGCAGTCGTCCTGCTCTCGGCCGGTCAGGGCGTCCTGCCAGTCATCCCACAGCCAGTCGGAGTCCAGACCCGAGTCCAGGTGATCCCAGGGCAGGATCTCCTCGCGGCCGCGCTCGCGGGTGGTGAACCACTCCAGCGACACGCCCAGCGGTGCCAGTTCGGCGGCGCAGGCCTGCACCCAGCGGTCGTAGCGAAAGTGCTCACTCCAGCCGTCGAAACGGCCACCGTCGCGCCACACCCGCTCGATCACCCGCCCGACCCGCCGATCCCCCCGGGAGAGCAGTCCCTCGATCAGCGACGGTTTCCCGTCGTGGTAACGCATGCCGACATTCCGGCCGATCTTGCGGTCACTGTTGATCTCCACCCGGAGCTTCCTGAGCCGGCTGTCGACCACGTCGGGATGCTCCTGAGCGGCCCACTGGAACGGGGTATGCGGCTTGGGTACGAAGGCGCCGATCGAGATCGTGCAGCGGATGTCGTTGCTGTTACTGGCCTGGCGCCCGGCCCGGATCACGCGATGCGCCATGTGGGCGATCTGCAGCACATCGTCGTCGGTCTCGGTGGGCAGGCCGCACATGAAGTACAGCTTGACCTGCCGCCAGCCGGCGCCGAACGCGGTGGAGACGGTGCGGATGAGGTCCTCCTCGGACACCATCTTGTTGATCACTCGGCGGATCCGTTCGGAGCCACCCTCTGGGGCGAAGGTCAGGCCGGACCGACGACCGTTGCGGGAGATCTCGTTGGCGAGGTCGATATTGAAGGCGTCCACGCGGGTCGATGGCAGGCTCAGGCCGGTTCCGGTGCCCTCGTAGCGGTCGGCCAGACTCTTGGTGATCTCGCCGATCTCCGAGTGATCTGCGCTGGACAGCGACAGTAAACCGACCTCGTTGAACCCGCTGGCCTGCAGGCCTCGCTCGACCATCTCGCCGATACCCTGGATCGATCGTTCCCGGACCGGACGGGTGATCATCCCGGCCTGGCAGAACCGGCAGCCCCGGGTGCAGCCGCGGAAGATCTCCACACTCATCCGCTCGTGCACGCTCTCCGCGATCGGCACCAAAGGTTGTTTGGGGTAGGGCCACTCGTCAAGGTCCATCGTGGTGCGTTTGGCCACCCGCCGCGGCGCCCGTTCGGTGTTGCGAGCCACATCGGCGATCCGGCCATCAGGCAGGTAGCTGACGTCGTAGGCGCCCGGCAGGTAGACACCGTCGATGCCAGCCAGCCTGCTCAGCAGTTCGGGGCGCCCGCCTGGTCCTCCTTGCGCCTTCCAGTCCCGGACGGCATCGGTGATCTCGAGGACGGCTTCCTCGCCGTCGCCCAGCACCGCGGCGTCGATGAACTCGGCGATCGGCTCGGGGTTGAAGGCCGCATGGCCCCCGGCGATGACGATGGGATGTTCGTCAGTGCGGTGCGCTGCGTGCAGCGGTATCCCCGCGAGATCCAGAGCGGTGAGCAGATTGGTGTAACCGAGCTCGGTGGCGAAAGAGACTCCGAGCAGGTCGAAGGCCCCAACCGGGCAGTGCGACTCCACGGTGAACTGCGGGACACCGTGCTCCCGCATCAGTTCTTCCAGGTCCGGCCAGACGGCGTAGGTCCGTTCGGCGAGCACGTCGGGCTGCTCGTTGAGCACCTCGTAGAGGATCATGATTCCCTGGTTGGGCACGCCGACCTCGTAGGCGTCCGGGTACATCAACGCCCAGCGCACCGTGGCGGTGTCCCAATCCTTCACTGTCGAGTTGAGCTCGCCACCGACGTACTGCACCGGCTTGGAAACCCGGGACAGCAGTGGCTCGAGCTGCTCGAACACCGATATGACCGCCATGCCGCCCAGGGTAATGGTCATCGCCGAGCCCCTATCGCAGGAGGAGGATCTTCAGGCGGCGCGAGGCCACTACCAGGCCCACTGAGGCCATCACCACGAAGTACGCCACATGGCCAAGAGTCGACCAGCCGACGACACCCGTGGTCAGGCCACGCATCAGCGCCACCGCGTGATAGAGCGGGAACGCCTGCACCAGCCACTGCACCCCGGGTGGGTACACCGACAGCGGGAAGAAGGTCGCCGAGAACAGGAACATCGGCAGCAACGCGAGCTGCACCAGGTCGAAGTCCTGCCAGGAACGCATGAATGTGGTGGCCGCGATCCCGATCGCGGCGAACGCGAAGGCCACGAACAGCGCGGCGGGCAGCGCCAGCAACGCCCACGGCGAGAAGATCAACCCGGTGGCCAACATGACCGCGAGAAAGCTGGCCGAGTACATCCCGCCCCGGAGCAACGACCAGCCGATCTCCCCCAGCGCGATGTCCACCGGACCCAGTGGGGTGGCGAGCATCGCGTCGTAGAGCTTCGCGTATTTCAGTTTGAGGAAGAAGCTGAAGGTCGCGTCGTACACCGCCCCGTTCATCGCCGACGCGGCCAGCAGCCCGGGTGCGATGAACGCCGCGTAGCCCAGTTGCTGCCCGGCTGGCCCGACCACGGTACCGACCAGGCTGCCGAGCCCTTGGCCCATCGCCAGCAGGTAGAACAGCGGTTCGAAGAACCCCGACACGATGGCCAGCCAGACGCTTCGGGACGCCAGAGCCGAGCGCGCCACGAGCATCCGGGCCCGGCCGGCGTACAAGCCCGGCGGCAGCACCCGAAGCAGCAACCCCAGCCGTGGAACGTCGGCGGGACGGGACAATTCCCGAAGCGCACTCATCGGGTCAGCCTCACCCGGTATTGCCAGCACGCCAGCCGCACCCCCACCGCCAACAGCGCCGTCAGATACGCGGCGTGCCCGGCGGCCGGCCACGCCCGCAGCGTGCCGAGGGCGACGCCGCGGGCCAGTTCGGTGCCGTGCCACAGTGGGCTGATCCAGGCCACCGGCTGGACCACCCTCGGCAGCTGAGAGATCGGGAAGAAGGTCCCGGAGAACAGGATCATCGGCAGTACCACGAACCGGAAGATGGCCGTGAACGCGCCGCCTTCTCTCTCCTGGGCCGCCGAGAACGCCACCAACGGCGCGCCGAACGCCATGCCGCACAGCACCGCGAACACCAACGCGGCCAGCACGCCGGGGCCGCGGACCGCGCCGAACAGCGTCACCACCAGCAGGTAGGCGGCGCCGGACATGGTCAGCCGCAGCGCGATCCAGGTGAGTTGCCCAACAGCCAGCTGGCCCGGTGTGATCGGGGTGGCCACGATGCCTTCGTAGGTACGCTGCCACTTGAACGAGGACAGGATCGGGTAGCTCGACTCGAAGGCCGCGGTCTGCACCGCGCTGACCGCCAGCAGGGCAGGCGCCAGGTACACCAGGTAGGGCACGCCACCGGTGGCCTGAGCGGCCCGCGCGCTCCCGCCGATCAGACTCCCGAAGCCGACGCCGAAGGCCACCAGCATGAGCAGCGGTTGCAGCAGGCTGGAGACCACCGTCGCTCGCCAGTTGCGGCGGTACCAGGTCCACAACCCCTCGACGACCCGGAACACCGCTGCCCGCCCGGTCAGCGTCCGGCGCGGAGGGTGCACGATCATCGGTCCGCCCGTGAGCGTTTTCCCGGTCATCAGTCCACCAGCGTTCGGCCGGTCAGCCGGAGGAACACGTCCTCCAAGGTGGAGCGCCGGACCAGGGTGGAAACCGGCCGGACTCCGCGCTGGTTCGCAGCGACCAGCGCTGCCTCCCCGTCGGCGGCGTAGAGCAGCAGCCGATCGGGTAACTCCTCGACTCGATCAGCCAGATCACTCAACTTTTCCCGCCAGCCAAGCTGTGCATCCGGTGTGAACCGCAGCTCAAGCACCTCACGGGTGGAGTAGCGGACGATGAGCTCACGCGGTGAACCCTCAGCGACGATCAACCCGCCGTCCATCACGACAAGGCGGTCGCACAGCTGCTCGGCCTCGTCCATGTAGTGGGTGGTGATGATCAGCGTGACGCCTTGCTGTTTGAGCCGGAACAGCCGGTTCCACACCAGGTGACGTGCCTGCGGATCCAGCCCGGTGGTCGGCTCATCGAGCAGCATCAGCTCTGGGTCGTTGACCAGTGACCGGGCGATGGTCAGCCGGCGTTTCATGCCGCCCGAGAGCTGCTCGACGGGGTCCGTGGCCCGATCAGTGAGCTGGACGAAATCCAGCAGCTCGGCGGCCTTGGCCCGGGCCGCTGCACGGGACATGCCGAAGTAGCGGCCATAGACGTACAGGTTGTCCTGTACCGGCAGCTCAACATCCAGGTTGTCCAGCTGCGGCACCACTCCCAGCCGAGCGCGGATCCGCGGGCCCTCGGCATCCGGGTCCATCCCGAGCACCTGAAGCTCACCCGCGCTGCGCGGGGACACGCATCCGATCATGCGCATGGTGGAGGACTTGCCGGCGCCATTGGGCCCCAGGAAACCGAACACCTCGCCCGCGCGGACGTCAAAGTCGATCCCTCGGACCGCCTCGACCGCACCGAACCGCTTGCCTAACCCACGGGCCTGCACCAAGGAATCGGACACACTTCGACGCTACCGGGCGCCTCCGACAATTCCCGATCGCTTTTCAGCGGCAGCCGGTGCGGCACCTCCCGGCGTCACAGCTCGGGGAACCACAGCGCGATCTCGCGCTTGGCGGAGTCGACCGAGTCCGATCCGTGCACCAGGTTGGACTGGACCTCCAGCGCGAAGTCACCGCGGATCGACCCCGGCGCCGCCTTGTCCACCGGATCCGTGCCGCCGGCCAGCTGCCGGAAGGCCGCCACCGCGCGTTCCCCCTCCACCACGGCGGCCACCACCGGCGCAGCGGTAATGAATTCCAGCAACGAACCGAAGAACGGTTTGTCCATGTGCTCGGCGTAGTGCTGCGCGGCCAGCTCCCGCGGGACCATGCGCAATTCCAACGCGGCCAATGTCAGGCCCTTGCGTTCGATCCTGGCGATCACTTCGCCGATCAGGCCGCGGCTGACGCCATCGGGCTTGACCAGGACCAGGGTGCGCTCGCTCACGACAGCTCGTTCTCCTTGAAGAGGTATGGGGTGATTCGACGCGACGAGCCTAGCGACCGGTCACTGGAGCGATGATCTCGCGCTCTCGGCTTGCCGCGACACCGCGCGCCGAATGTACAGCATGTAGCCCCAGACCAGCACGAACAGCAGGCCCAACCCGCCCAGCGCGGGGTGCGCGAACCAGCCGGCGACCATCGCGACCTGCAGGATGAGGGCTAGCCCGAGACCCCACGAGCGACGCTGCACGCATGCCGCGAGGACCATCGCCAGCGCCAGGCCAGCGGTATACCAGCCGGCCGGCCCACCAAGCCCGCCGCCGAGCCGGCCGACGACGAGCAGGGCGAGCCCGACAACGATCGCCTCCAGTACCAGAGTGCCGGCGAAAATACCGCGCAGTCCACGTAGCGGATCTTGCTGGATCGGCCGGTCGTTCATGGCGAATCTCGGCCGAACAGGCTGCGCGCCGCACCGACCATCGCCACCGAGCCGGCAATGATGACTCCGAACCCAGAGATGCCCTCGGAGGCCGGATCGGCGGTGTCCGTGGCCGAAGCCAGGGCTGCCTGGATCGCGTCAGACAATCGAGCCTCGACCCGTAGCCGTGAGTCATCGAATACTTCCCGGGCTGCCGCGGTGAGGTCCTCGACGTCCATCGCGCGCGGCGAGCCGCTGCTGGTGAGGATGACCTCGTCGACCACCGGCTCCAGCTCCGCAAGAATGCCGCGGGCGTCCTTGTCCCGCAGCACCCCCACCACGGCGACCAGCCTGCGGAAGGAGAACTCCGACCGGAGCGCGGCCGCCAGGGCCTGCGCACCATGCGGATTGTGCGCGCCGTCAAGAAAGACCGAAGGTGCCGCGCGGACCCGCTCCAACCGTCCGGGAGCGGTCACCGCGGCGAAAGCGTCGCGCACCGCATCGATGTCCAGCGACACATTGGCACCGGCGCCGAAGAACGCCTCCACAGCGGACAGCGCCAGCGCGGCGTTGCGAGCCTGGTGCGGCCCGTGCAACGGCAGGAAGATCTCGCCGTATACCCCACCGAGTCCCTGCAATTTCAGCCGCTGCCCGCCTACGGCGATGTCGCGCTGCAACACGCCGAACTCGATGCCCTCGCGCGCCACGGTCGCGCCCACCTCGATGCTGCGAGCCGCGAGAACCCGGGCCACCTCGGGAGGCTGCTGCGCCAGGACCGCGACCGAACCGGCCTTGATGATCCCGGCTTTCTCCGCCGCGATGCCGGTGATGTCGCTGCCCAGGTAGTCGACGTGATCCACGGCGATCGGGGTGATTGTGGCCACCGTGGCGTCGGCGACGTTGGTGGCGTCCCACCTGCCACCCAGACCGACCTCCACGACAGCGGCGTCCACCGGCGCATCTGCGAAGGCCGCGAAGGCCATTCCGGTCAATACCTCGAACTTGCTCATGCGCACCGGCGATCCGGCGTCAACCAGGGCGACGTAGGGCTCGATGTCGTGATAAACCTCAACAAAATGTTGAGGGCTGATCGGTTCCCCGTCCACACTGATCCGCTCGGTGACCTGCTGAAGGTGTGGGCTGGTGTAGCGGCCTACCCGTAATCCGGCACCGGAGACCAGCACGTCCACCATGCGAGCGACGGAAGTCTTGCCGTTCGTGCCGGCGATATGCACAACCGGGTAAGAACGCTGGGGAGAGCCGAGCAGGTCGACCAGCGCCGCGATCCGGGTCAGGGACGGCTCGATCCGGCTCTCCGGCCAACGGTGGTTGAGCTCGCCCTCGACTGCCCGTAGCGCAGCCAGCGCGGCGTCCCCGCTTCGAACCGACGGCTGAGTCATCCCTCATCACACCAGAGTGCCTGCCCGCGGAGCTCGCGCACCGCGTCGAATGATCGCGAGCGCTGCGGTCAGGCGGACTTTTCGCGGCGTTCGCGCCGGGTGGGCTGCCGGGTCACGATTGTCGGGTTCACATTCTCCCGCACGGTTTGCTCCGTGATGACCACCTTCGCCACGTCCGTGCGGCTGGGGATGTCGTACATCACCGGCAGCAGTACTTCCTCCATGATGGCGCGCAGCCCACGGGCCCCGGTACCGCGCAAGATGGCCTGATCGGCGATCGCCTCCAGCGCGGTGCCGGTGAACTCCAGCTCCACACCGTCCATCTCGAAGAGCTTGCAGTACTGCTTCGACAACGCGTTGCGGGGCTCGGTGAGGATCTGCACCAGTGACGTCTTGTCCAGGTTGGTCACGCTGGCGATCACCGGCAGCCGTCCGATGAATTCCGGGATCAGCCCAAACTTGATCAAATCTTCGGGCATGACATCGGCGAACACGTCGGAGGTGTCGATATCGGCCTTGGACCGCAACTCCGCACCGAAGCCGAGCCCGCGCTTGCCGATCCGATCCTCGATGATCTTGTCGAGACCAGCGAACGCGCCGGCGACGATGAACAGGACATTCGTCGTGTCGATCTGGATGAACTCCTGGTGCGGATGCTTGCGGCCACCCTGCGGCGGCACGCTGGCGGTGGTGCCCTCCAGGATCTTCAGCAGCGCCTGCTGGACTCCCTCGCCGGAGACGTCCCTGGTGATCGAGGGATTCTCCGACTTGCGGGCGATCTTGTCGACCTCGTCGATGTAGATGATGCCGGTTTCGGCCCGTTTGACGTCGTAATCTGCGGCCTGGATCAGTTTGAGCAGGATGTTCTCGACGTCTTCGCCGACGTAACCCGCCTCGGTGAGTGCGGTGGCATCAGCGATGGCGAAGGGCACGTTGAGCAGCTTGGCCAGGGTCTGGGCCAGGTAGGTCTTTCCGCATCCGGTGGGGCCGAGCATCAGGATGTTCGACTTGGCCAGCTCGATCTCGTCGTCGCGACCCTTCTCACCAGCTTGAATACGTTTGTAATGGTTGTACACCGCGACCGAGAGGGTGCGCTTGGCGTCGTCCTGGCCGATGACGTATGCCTCAAGGAAGTCGTGGATCTCGCTGGGCTTCGGCAGTTCGTCGAGCTTCACATCACCTGTGTCAACGAGTTCCTCTTCGATGATCTCGTTGCACAGGTCGATGCACTCGTCGCAGATGTAGACGCCGGGTCCGGCGATGAGCTTCTTGACCTGCTTTTGACTCTTCCCGCAGAAGGAACACTTCAACAGGTCGCCGCCGTCACCGATCCGTGCCATGGGCGCTGGCCTCTCGTCCTTCCCGGCGCGTGGTGTGCAGCGCGCCTGGCTGCGTGTGTGCTCGACGTTACCCGTCCGACCCCGCCGTGCGGGAGGACCTAGCTTTCCCGATATTTGCTCACCTTGCGCACTGCGCCGCTCACACGGCGTGTCGCGGCACGCACGGTCATCATCGGGTTGCGGACAGCTTCCGGATCTGGGTGATCTCGTCGATGATCCCGTATTCCTTGGCCTCGACAGAAGTCAGGATCTTGTCCCGGTCAATGTCCGCGCGGACGCGCTCCACGCTCTGACCGGTGTGCTGAGACAGGGTGCTCTCGAGCAACCGGCGCATCCGCTGGATCTCGGCGGCTTGGATCTCCAGATCCGAGACCTGTCCGTACACGCCCTCGGTGGCCGGCTGGTGGATGAGGATCTGGGCGTTAGGCAGGGCGAGTCGCTCACCCGGGGTGCCCGCGGCAAGCAGCACTGCGGCGGCCGAGGCGGCCTGGCCGAGGCACACCGTCCGGATCTCCGGGCGGACGAACTGCATCGTGTCGTAGATGGCCGTCATCGCGGTGAACGACCCACCCGGCGAGTTGATGTACATGGTGATGAGCCGGTCCGGGTCGGTGGATTCCAGGACAAGCAACTGCGCCATGGTGTCGTTGGCCGAGGTGTTGTTGATCTGTTCGCCGAGGAAGATGATGCGTTCTTCGAACAGTTTGTTGTATGGGTTGGACTCTTTGACACCGTAGCTGGTGCGCTCGATGAACGAGGGCAAGACATACCGGGACTGTGGCATCCGGTCGGGGGGCATCCGGTCGGGGAGCAGGTGATCGGGCGGAATCCGATCGAGGAGCCTCCGATCGAGGGGCGGCTGATCGTAGGGCATCTGATCGCGCGGCATAACGCCTTTGGGCGGGTAGTACATCAGGGCTCCTCGAATCTCAGCGGCTCGCGGTCCGCGGGTTTTCGCGGGTCAGGACATGGTCCACAAAGCCGTAATCGCGAGCCTGCTCCGCGGTGAACCAGCGGTCCCGGTCCGAGTCGGCGATGATCCGGTCGATGGGCTGACCGGTCTGTTCAGCGATGAGCTCGGCCAGCTCCTGCTTGTGCTGGATCAACATGTCGGCCTGGATAGCGATGTCGGCCGCGGTGCCGCCGACACCCGCGGACGGCTGGTGCATGAGGATCCGGGCGTGCGGCTGCGCATACCGCTTACCCGGGGTTCCCGCGGAAAGCAGGAACTGCCCCATCGATGCGGCGAGCCCCATCGCGTAGGTCGCCACGTCCGGCTTGATCAGCTGCATGGTGTCATAGATGGCCATTCCCGCGGTCACCGAACCACCCGGCGACATGATGTAGAGGCTGATGTCCTCTTTGGGATCCTCCGCTTCCAGCAACAACAGCTGGGGGACGATCTGCCTGGCGATGTCGTCATCGACCTGGGAACTGAGCAGGATAATGCGCTCGCGCAACAACCGCTCAGAAACAGAGTCGGTCAGGTTGAGGCCAGCCGTGGCCCGCATCGCGGGGGCGTCCCGCAGCGGCCCGGCCGAGGCGATGTGGTCGGTGGTCACGTGTGCCTGCCTTCTGTCATCGGGTCCACCTGTGTCATCGGTCCACCTGGGTCATCGGGCCCACCTGGGGTGAGGGGTCCGGCTAGCCAGATCGATCCGGACTCCGGCGCTGGGGCCACTGCCGACCCTAACCATGCGGACCGGCGTCTAGTTCCTGCCGCGCCCGAGGTTCGCTCAGAGCGTTACGCCGGTGCGCCTAGCCCTGGCTCGCCGCGTCGATCAGTGCGTCTACATCGAGGGTGTTTCCCGAAGCGTCTGTGACCGTCGCCTGCCGCACCACGGTGGCCAGCGCCTTGCCCCGGCGGACGTCGGCGTAGATGGCGCTCAGCTCGCCGGATTTGTGCGCCTGCTGGGCGTACTCGTTCGGGCTGACACCGCTGCGCTGGGCCTGGTACACGATGCGCTCGGACAGCTCGCTGTCGCTGACCGAGAGCTTCTCGGTGTCGGCGATCGCGTCGAGTAGCAGGTGAGCTTTGACGGTCTGGCTCGCGCCCTTGCGCAGATCGGTCTCGAACTCCTCGGCATTGTGGCCCTGCTGCTCCAGCCAGCGACGAAGGCGCTGCTCGTCATGGTCGAAGGCGTGCAGGGCGTCGTGCTTGCGCGACTCGTACTCGGAGTCGACGATCGCCGCCGGCAGCGGGACCTCGGTGGCCTCCAGCAGCGCCTTGAGCACCTCGTCTCTGGCCTTCGCGCCTTGCTGTGTCGTCTTGACGCGCCCTAGCCGCGTGCGCAGATCGGCGCGGAGCTCCTCGACGGTGTCGAATTCGCTGGCGAGTTGGGCGAAGTCGTCATCCGCTGCGGGCAGCTCGCGTTCTTTCACAGCTTGGATCTTCGCTGTCACCTCGGCATCTTTGCCGGTGTGCTCCCCGGCCACCAACGTGGCGGTGAACGTCGGCGCGTCACCCTGCGAGGCACCGACCAGTGCCTCGTCGACGCCCTCGATGAGTTCGCCGGAGCCGATCTGGTACGACAGATCGGACGTCGCCAACTCCGGGATCTCCTCGCCGTCCACGGTGGCACTCAGGTCGAGCACGACGAAATCCTGCTGCTGCACAGGGCGCTCGACCGCTGTGAGGGTGCCGAAACGGGAACGCAGCCCATCGAGCTGCTCCCCTACCTCCGCGTCGGTCACCTCGACGTCATCGACGGAGACCGCGAACTCGCTGAACGTCGGCATGTCGATCTGTGGCCGGACGTCGACCTCAGCGGTGAATTCGAGACTGTCCCCGTCGTCGATCTTCGTGACCTCGATCTCCGGACGGCCGAGCGGGTGAACCTCGCCAGCAGAGACGATCTCGGCGTACTTCGCCGGTATTGCCCCGTTGACCACCTCCTCCAGCACCGCGCCGCGGCCCAGGCGCTGCTCCAAGATCTTCGCCGGGGCCCGGCCCGGCCGGAATCCCGGGATGTTGACCTGCTGGGCGATCTTCTTGTAAGCCCGGTCGAAATCGGGCTTCAGCTCATCGAACGGCACCTCGACATTGATCTTGACCCGCGTCGGGCTGAGCTGTTCGACGGTGCTCTTCACGGCGTACTCCTCGCCAGATGGAATGGGAACGTGCCGGCTGAGCCACAGCCGCCGGACAGGAGGTGTACGCCGAGTCTAGGCGAGCACGCCAACCCAGCCGCCGGGGGCGCCTCATCGTTCCCACCCGCCATCAAGGGCGACGCCTGACCTGTTACTACCTGGTCGGGGTGGCGGGATTTGAACCCACGGCCCCTCGCTCCCAAAGCGAGTGCGCTACCAAGCTGCGCCACACCCCGATGCACCGACTGGTGTCGAGCGCAGCCTACGCGACGACCAGGATCTTGCGTCGATCGCCGCTCCTAATCACGCGGTGGATCGGGCAGCAGGTACGCTTGAGCGGCCCCGCCAACCCGGGGCATGCGGGCGTAGCTCAATGGTAGAGCCCCAGCCTTCCAAGCTGGCCATGCCGGTTCGATCCCGGTCGCCCGCTCCGCCCCCCTATATTCCCGAAGCAGCGGCTTTCCCGATCTTGTGTTCCCCGCTTTGGGAAACCCCGCCGTCTGTGGTGGGCTGGTTCTGGCCGGACGACAGGCCGCGGCTCGGGCTGTTGCCGGTTGCAGTAGGCGGCATTGTGCTCATCCGGTGAGTCCGTCGAGGCGGCGAGATCGACCCGAGAGGCAGGGAGTTCGATGGCGCGCATGAGAGCAGTGGTGGTCAAGGAAGCGGGAGCGGATTTCGCACTGGAGGAACGTGACATTCCGCAACCTGGGTTCGAGCAGGCGCTGGTGCGGGTGCATGCGTGCGGCGTGTGTCACAGCGACGTGCTCGCCAAGCAGGGCGGTTACCCGGGGGCGTCATACCCGCTGGTTCCTGGGCACGAGATAGCTGGCGTGATCGAGGCTTTGGGTGAGCGTGTCAAAGGCTGGAAGGTCGGCCAGCGCGTGGGCGTCGGCTGGTTTGGTGGCAACTGCGGCTATTGCGAGTGGTGTCGCTGTGGGGATGCGATCAACTGCCAGAACCTGCAGATCCCTGGGATCACCATGGATGGCGGCTATGCCGACTACGTAGTCGTCAAGGCTAACGCAATGGCCTTGATGCCAGACGACCTGGCTGCCGACGAGGCCGCGCCGCTGCTGTGCGCCGGGACCACCACGTACAACGCGCTGCGCCGCAGCGGCGCTGTGGGGGGTGACCGGGTGGCGGTTCTGGGCGTCGGCGGCCTTGGCCACCTTGGCGTGCAGTTCTCGGTCAAGTTGGGCTTTGAGACGGTGGCCATCGCCCGCGGCCGTGACAAGGAGGAGCTCGCCTGTCGGCTGGGCGCCCACCACTACATCGACAGCACCGCCGGCGACCCGGGCGCTGCGCTGTCAAAGGTTGGCGGCGCCGATGTGATCCTGTCCACCGTGACCAGCGCGGACGCGATGGCGGCGGTGTTCAGTGGCCTTCGCCCGCGGGGCACGCTGCTGGTGGTCGGCGCCTCAATAGATCCGATCGGGGTCCCCGCGGCGATGCTGATCGGCGGCTCCCACACGATCACCGGACACTCCTCGGGCACTTCCCAGGACTCCGAGGACACGCTGCGCTTCAGTGTACTGAGCAACGTGCGGCCGATGATCGAGACGATGCCGCTGGAGCAGGCGGCGCAGGCATACGACACGATGCTCTCCGGCAACGCCCGTTTCCGCATGGTGCTGACCACTGGCGCCTGACAGCCGCAGTAGGACCGCAACGAGCGACAGGTCACAGACGAGGTCGCCCACGCGACACAATGCCGCTTCCGCCCCACTCATCAGAACAGCACGTTAACGGCTTCATGACACCGTACGGCATCATCTGGCATCTCCTGCTCATTGCGGAGAATGACGAGAGACCACCGAGGCTATTCAGCGGCGTCCACGCTGGCGATCGTCTCGATGACAAGGGTTGGGGTCCAGATAAGCCAGCGCTGAGCGGCGGCCTCGTGGCGTGGCGCGGATCTCCTTCCAATCGAACGCCGGATGGTCGAGCAAGGCATCCAGGTCCGTCGGTCGGTACAGCGGCACGGTCTGGTCTCGCACCGTCGGATCGACACTGCGACGATGATCACGCGAACTGACCCAGGCCGCGGCCAGCAACCAGCCGGTGCGGATCAGGTGGTCGAGGTCGCATCGGCGGATCCCGAGCCGCTCGGCAGCGTGGTCAGCGGTGACCAGCCGCCCGTCCACCGTGGCCCGCTCGACCACCTGCCGGTCTGCGTACCGTCGCAGCGCCCGACCGCTGTATGACCCGCGGTACCTCACGACCCGTAACCTTCCACATATCCCGGCCTCGTGATAGGTAGCGCCGAGACCGTTATGCCATGCCGGAAAGAATGGGCTGAGTGTGATCCAGCTTCGGTTCGGCGGCGTGTGTGGTCACTACGCCTCCCGCGATGAGATGCAGATGGCTATTGGGTGACATATCCGGGAGACGGAGCGATCAAGGAATCCTGACAAGGGGTTGCGGGGCAGGCACGTCGGGGGCGACTGTAGGTGACGAACGGGCAACACCCCAGTAGACATCACGACGTGCCGGCGCCTCCGGGAGCCATCGTTTGAGGCGCCATTCCAAGGGGGGCGGGGGGG
>JBOHFK010000109.1:0-19059 GCA_050699635.1 Pseudonocardiaceae bacterium
CGCCGGATCAGCTGAACACGAGACACCTGCCGGCGCCCGGGGCTGACTACCCCGTTGAGTACGCTGGCAGCGTAGGCGCCAATCCCGTGCACGCCAATCCCGTGCAAGAGACTTCTCGGCCATTGCTCCCCGGGCGCCTGAGGTGCAAGCCCTACTTGCCCGACGCCCGGAGGTCGTGGTGATGAACGCTGGTCAACGGCGCTCACTTTCCGAACTGGAACATGGCACCCCGTTCGCCGACCGGCACATCGGGCCGCGGCCTGCCGAACTGGCCCGGATGCTGGACGTCATCGGCGTGCCGTCGTTGGACGATCTTGCGCGGCTGGCGTTGCCACCCGCCCTTGCTGATTCTGCGGCCATCCCGGCGCTACCGGCTCCGGCTACGGAGGTGCAGGCCCTTGACGAACTGCGCGAGCGGGCGACGCGATGTCACCCGCGAGTGCCGATGATCGGCATGGGGTACCACGGCACAGTGACTCCGCCGGTGATTCGCCGCTCTGTCCTGGAGAACCCGGCCTGGTACACCGCCTACACGCCCTATCAACCAGAGATCTCGCAGGGCAGGCTCGAGGCACTGCTCAACTTCCAGACGATGATCTGCGACCTCACCGGCTTGCCGGTAGCCAACGCCTCGCTGCTGGACGAGGCCACCGCGGCCGCTGAGGCGATGACCCTGCTGCTCCGGGCCAGCCGAGGGGCCTCCTCGCGTTTTGTGGTCGACTCCGACACGTTGCCGCAAACGCTGGCGGTGCTGGCCACCCGCGCGGAACCACTGGGTATCGAGCTGGACGTCACAGACCTCTCCCGCGGGCTACCGGCTGGCGAGTTTTTCGGCGTGTCGCTGTCCTACCCGGGCGTGTCGGGTGCGGTGCGCGATTTCTCAAGCCTGATCGAGCAGGCGCATCAGCGCGGCATTGCGGTGGCGGTCGCTGCCGATCCGCTGGCACTGGCTCTGCTGGTACCGCCGGGCGAGCTCGGCGCCGATGTGGCGTTCGGATGCACCCAGCGCTTCGGTGTGCCGCTGGGCTTCGGCGGGCCCCATGCCGCCTACCTGGCGGTGCGCGGCGGCCTGGAGCGCCAGCTGCCCGGTCGGCTGGTCGGCATATCCCGCGATGCCGACGGGGCACCGGCATTGCGCCTGGCATTGCAGACCCGCGAGCAGCACATCCGTCGGGAAAAGGCCACCAGCAACATCTGCACCGCGCAGGTGCTGCTGGCGGTAATGGCCTCGATGTACGCCGTCTACCACGGAGCTGACGGATTGCGCGGCATCGCCTACCGGGCGCACCGGATGGCGGCGGTGCTCGCCGTCGGGTTACGCGACGGTGGTGTCCAGGTGGCGCCGGAAGCATTCTTCGACACGGTGCTGGCCCGGGTGCCCGGCCAAGCCGACGAGGTGGTGCGCGCCGCTCGGGCGGCCGGCGTCGATCTTTGGCGGGCCGATGCCGATCATGTCGGGATCAGCTGCGCGGAGACCACGACCCGGGAGCACGTCCGGAGGGTATGGGAGGCCTTCGGCGTGCCGGGGGGCGATCCGGACGTTCTCGACCGCGAAATCCCAGACATCATCCCGGCCGCATTACGGCGAAGCTCAGCATTCCTCACCCACCCGGTCTTCACCGCTTACCGCAGCGAGACGGCATTGCTGCGCTACCTGCGCACGCTGGCCGACAAGGACATGGCGCTGGACCGCAGCATGATCCCGCTGGGCTCCTGCACGATGAAGCTCAATGCCACCGCAGAGATGGAGCCGATCAGCTGGCCGCAGTTCGCCCAGCTGCACCCGTTCGCGCCCCGCGAGGACGCGCAGGGTCTGCTTGAGGTGGTCAGTGACCTCGAGCGTTGGCTGGCTGAACTGACCGGTTACGACGCGGTCAGCATGCAGCCCAACGCGGGCAGCCAGGGCGAGTTCGCGGGCCTGCTGGCCATCCGCGCCTACCATCGCAGCCGTGGCGAGGCGCTTCGCGATGTGTGTCTCATCCCGTCCAGCGCGCACGGCACCAACGCGGCCTCGGCGGTGATGGCCGGGATGCGGGTCGTAGTGGTCGGGTGTGACAGCAACGGTGACGTCGATCTCGACGACCTCCGGGTGAAGATTGTCAAGCACGGCGCCGAACTGGCCGCCGTCATGATCACCTACCCGTCCACCCACGGCGTGTACGAGCCAGGTGTGGCGCTGGTGTGCGAGCTGGTGCACGAGGCGGGTGGGCAGGTTTATGTCGACGGGGCCAATCTCAACGCCCTGCTCGGGTTGGCCCGCCCGGGGCATTTCGGCGCCGATGTCAGCCACCTCAACCTGCACAAGACGTTCTGCATCCCACACGGCGGCGGCGGACCAGGGGTCGGACCGATCGGGGTGCGGGACCACCTTGCGCCGTTTCTGCCGGGACACCCGATGACCCGTCCGGATACCGTGGTTGGCCCGGTGGCCGCAGCGCCGTGGGGCAGCGCCTCGATTCTGCCGATCAGCTGGGCCTACATCCGGATGATGGGTGCGGCCGGCCTGCGCCGTGCCACCCTCACCGCGGTGGCGAGCGCAAACTATGTCGCCCGCCGGCTCGGGGGGTATTTCCCGGTGCTGTACGCCGGCGCGAATGGGCTGGTGGCCCACGAGTGCATCCTGGATCTGCGTTCGATCACCAAGGCGACCGGCGTAACCGTGGAGGATGTCGCCAAGCGGCTCGCTGACTATGGGCTACATGCGCCGACCATGTCATTCCCCGTCGCCGGCACCTTGATGGTCGAGCCTACCGAAAGTGAGAGTCTGGCTGAGCTGGACCGTTTCTGCGACGCCATGATCGCGATCCGGGACGAGATCGACCGGGTCGCCGAGGGGGAGTGGCCGGTCGACGATAATCCGCTGTGCTGTGCGCCGCACACTGCCAGCTGCCTGACGGACAAATGGGACCACCCCTACAGCCGGGAACTCGCCGTTTACCCGATGGGCCGGACAGCCACCAAGGTGTGGCCGCCGGTACGGCGGATTGACCAGGCCCACGGAGACCGCAACCTGATGTGCTCCTGCTCGTGAGTGGCTCGGTGTTGCATCACCTCGGTGTTGCATCATCTCAGAGCCGCACCATCCAGGTCACTATCAGCAGGATGCTGGTGATCAGAGTCACGCCGACTGCGAACAGAGCCCAGGCAACAGCGCCACCCCGAGGGTCGTCTCTGCGGTCCAGCTGCAATAGGTCGACCCCGGTGTGCTTCGGCTTGGTCATCTCTTCTCCTCATTCAACGAGCAGAAGGTACCTTTACCGTGGCTTGTAACCATTAATGGTTGCTAAAATTCTCGGTCGCGAACGCCCGACGGGCGATGATAACCGGTCAACGGTACGTGACTAGTCCAGCTGGCCGAAGGACATTACGCCATGAGGCCCTGCGGTGACTCAGCGACCGCTTATCCCGCTAAGCCGACCGACCAGCGTACCGCGTTCAGGTGGCCGACATCGCTCAGGCCCGGCCGAGGAACAGGCCGACGAGATCACGCCTGCTTCGCACGCCGACCTTGTCGAAGATCGCCGTGAGGTGGTCCTGGACGGTGTGCTGGGAGATGTGCAGCGTGTCGGAGATGGCTCTGGTCGACGCGCCCCGCAGGACCAGCGTCGCCACCTCGGACTCGCGTGGGCTCAGCGCGTGCGCGGCGAGCAGCAGCGGTGCGGTGGCGCGCGGTTGGGCGGGTTCGACCATTACTGCGATGCGGTCCTCCCCGAGGGAGCCCTGGAGTCTGGAGGCGTGCAGGCCGATCCACTGCCCGGTCATCGTCCGGACCCGGACGCTGGGGACCGCCCGTGACTGCGTCGTTGCGCGCTCCGCGGCGGTGAGTGCTGCTGCGACGGCGTAGACGGCCACCGGCAGCGGGCGCGTCATCGAGTCGTGGCGTTCGATCGACGACAGCAACTGCTCCGCTTGCGGGGTGCTCGCGATCAAGGTCAGGTCGTCTGCGAGCAGGACCACGCCGGGGGATCGTGCATCGGTGGGCGTTGGTGGGCCGTGCAACAGGGTTGCCTGACGCAACGCGTGCGCGATGTGCGGGGCGACGCGGGCGAGCAGCGCGACCTCGGACCCGGTGAATCCGAGGGGGTGATCGGTGCGGTGCAGGCACAGGTATCCCCAGCATTCCCGCCTGACGGTCAAGGCCGCACGCAGTTCGTCGCCAAGCCCGAGTGGCCTCATGATGTCGCGGTATCTGCGGCTCGACTGGCGGTCGTGATGTGTCGCGGAGTCCAGCGAGCGCACGGGGGATGGCGAGGTCGCCAGCACGGCGAACTTGTTGACGTCGTCGCTGCCGAACTCGTTGTCGATGAAAAGCGGTGTCGCAGTGCCCAGCGGTTCTTCGGAGTAGGCCCCGGTGAACAGCAACGTCTCGGGGTCCGCGGTCGCGAAGAACGACGCGTCGACCGGCATCAACCGGCGCAGCGATCGGAGCACCTGCTGCTGCAGCGCGGCCACGTCCAGACTGCGGTGGCAGTGGCGGACCAGGTCGCGTTCGGCCCGGGTCGCACTTACCGTCCTCGCCATGACCACAGTGTCGCGTCGGGCAGGTGTCTAGGGAATCCCAACTTTCTCGGATGGCCGCGCCGGACGGCCGGCCCAACGATTCCGGTCATGACAACCGATCAGCTCAGCCACAACAAGCAGCTCGTCGAGGCGTTCATCCAGGACCTGTTCACCAGGGGCGATCTGGGCGCGGTCGACCGATACCTCGATCCTGGTTTCCTCAACCACGACCCGCCGTTCCCCGGCGCGCCGGACGGCCGGGAAGGCATGCGGCAGGCTGCGGTGATGTTCCGGGAGGCGTTGCCGGACTGGCATAGCGAGCTGGACCAGATGGTCGCCGAGAACGACATCGTCGTCGAGAGGTTCACCGCCAGCGGCACCCACCACGGGCCGCTCATGGGTGTGCAACCGACGGGCCGCATGATCGTGCTCCCCGGTATCAACATCTTCCGGATAGCTGGCGACCGGATCGTCGAGCGGTGGGGATGCCTGGATCAGGCCGGGCTACTACGCCAGCTCGGACTGATCGCCAGCTGACCGGCCCTCCCGCAGGTGGAACAACGTGATGGGTTCACGAGACGTGAGTCGCATCACGCACGGTGCCGACGTATTCCTCCACCAGGTCCTCCAGCGCGACGACCCCCTGAGCGCCCCCGTCAGCGCCCACGACCCGGGCGAGGTGGCTGCGTGAGCGCCGCAGCAGAGCCAGCGCCTCGTCGAGCTTGGCGCTGGCAGACACCTCGGGTAGTGGGCGGGTACTGCTCGGGGGCACCGGGGTGTCCGCGGGCCTGCCGAGCAGCGGTAGCACGTCCTTCACATGCAGGTAGCCCACCAGCTGGCCGCCGGTCCGCAGCGGAAAGCGGGAGAAACCGGTCTGCGCCACCGCGCGCTCGATATCGCCCAGAGTGGGTTCGGCGGGCACCGTGATCAGCCCGGAGATCGGGACCAGCACGTCCGCGACGGTCCGCTCCCTGGTGGACAGGGTCTGCGTCAGCCTGCGATGTTCCTGGCTGTCCAGCAGTCCCTCACGGCGGGAGTCGGCGATGAGGTTGGCCAGCTCGTCCGGACTGTAAGCGCTTTCCAGCTCGTCGCGGAGCTGCACGCCGAATAGGTGCAATACCAGGGCCGCGGTGCGGCTGAACAGCCCGATGACCGGTCGCGTCACGCGCATGAAGGCGACCAGCGGCGGCACCATCCACAGCGCGGTGCGCTCCGGACCGGCGATGGCGATGTTCTTGGGTACCATCTCGCCGAGCAGGATGTGCGCCACCGTGACGATGCCCAGCGCGAGGATGAAGGCGACGGTGTGCAGCACCGCGTCGGGTACCCCGAGGGGGCCGGTGAGCCATTCCAGCAGGTGGGCGACGGCTGGCTCACCCAGGGAACCCAGCACCAGGGAGCTGATCGTGATCCCGAGTTGTGCCGCGGCCAGCATCAGCGGCAATTGCTCCCCGGCCCGGATCACGGTGCGCGCCCGGGCCACCCCGTCCTTGGCCATCGCCTCCAACCGGTCTCGCCGGGCACTGATCAGGGCGAATTCGGCACCGACGAAGAATGCGTTACTGGCTAGCAGCAGCAGCGCGACGAACAGCGCGGCGCCACTCACGGAGTCACCTGCGGGGCGAGCGCAGTGCGGGTGAGCCGGAGATCGGCGATGCGGCGGCGGTCCATCCGCGTCACGGTCAGCCGCCACCCGTCGAGCTCGATCTCATCATCGACGTCGGGAATGCGGCCCAGCCGTTCCAGCACCAGTCCGGCCACGGTCTCGTATCCACCCTCGGGCATCACGAATCCGACCGCGTCGGCGACCTCGTCTGCGCGCAACAGACCGGAGATGATCCAGCTCTGCCCGTCCAGTGGTTGGATCTGGGAGACCTCCAGCCGATCGTGCTCGTCGCGGACGTCACCGACGATCTCTTCTACCAGGTCTTCGAGGGTGACGATGCCCGCGGTACCGCCGTACTCGTCGACCACGATCGCAACCTGGAGGCCCTGGCCGCGCAGCGCGTCGAGCAGCGCATCGCCGTCCAGCGAGCTCGGCACGATGGGGACCGGGCTGGCCAGCGTGCCGACCCGGATGGTGGCGCGATTGCCGGCTGGTACCGCGAAAGCCTGCTTGACGTGCACCACGCCACGCACATCGTCGAGATCGCTGCCATAGATCGGGAAGCGGGAGAATCCGGACCGCCGGGCGGCGTCGACCAGGGCGAGTACCGGCTCGTCCGTGCGCAGGGCCTCGATTTGCATCCGGGGGGTCATCAGCTCTTCAGCGGTGCGTTCACCGAAGCGCAGCGAGCGATCCAGCAGGGTTGCGGTTCCCGCATCCAGGGTGCCCTGCTGGGCGCTGCTGCGAACCAGGGAACCGAGCTCCTGCGGCGAGCGTGCCGAGCGCAGGTCCTCGGCCGGTTCGATACCCAGCCGCCGGACAATCCAGTTCGCTGCCCCGTTCAGCGCGGAGATCAGCCAGCGGAATGCGTTGGAGAACGCATTGAGTGCTCCGGCGACCTGCCGGGCGGTCTGTAGTGGCCGGGAGATGGCCAGGTTCTGCGGGACGAGCTCACCGAACACCATCGACAACGCTGTGGCCAGTGCCAACCCGACCCCCAGGGAGATTCCGCTCGCGGCGCTGCTGGGGAGTCCAACAGCCGCCACGCCGGGCCGGATCAACTCGGCGATGGTCGGCTGGGCGATGTACCCGGTGAGCAGGGTGGTAATTGTGATGCCAACCTGAGCGCCGGACAGCTGGAAGGACAAGGTGCTGCGGGCATGCTGCACCTGGTGGGCCCGGCGGTCACCGACCTGATGCAGGTGGGCATCGACGGTGCTGCGTTCCAGTGTGGTGAGGGCGAATTCGCCCGCGACGAAGACGAAGGTGCCTGCGGTAAGCACGGCCAGCCCGAACAACCCCCCGAGTGGGCCCCAGAACAGGTCCCAGATACTGCGCAGGACATCCATTACATCGCCCACGTACACGGCGATTGGGGGCGGCTGGGCCCGGAGCCCGGCCACCTACTACAGCCAGGTGTTGCTGCGGCAGGCACCGAGTTCGTCACACTCCTCGCGGCCAGGGTGCGACCGATTCTATGGTCGATGATGGCTGTCGAACTCCAGTGGCGCCACAGCACGGCCAATCGGGCTAACGTGTCTGTTCGTGTGGATCGGTGTTGTAGGGAAACCGGGGCCGAGTCGCGGCGTGCCGCTCGACGAAACTCTCCGCCGGTTGGGCAAGGAAGTCGACCGGCGATGCTGGGGCATGGTGCTCTGGATACCCGTGCCGGTCCATTCCGCCACTATCGAGCCCGGAGCCGACGTGGTGGAGGTGTTTCCGCGGGGCGCTGAACCCGCCACCAGCGCCATCGACCGGCGAGCGGTGGACGGGCCCGAGCGCCTGGACATGGTGCGGCTGCTGTCTGACGCTGTCGTGGTACTTCCCGGCGGGGTGGACATCCTGGCGGACCTTCTCGTCTTGCTCACCGAGCAGGCGCTGGGACTGAGCGACAAGCCGTGCGGCGTTCTCGACCCGGCGGGCTTGCTCGATCCGCTGGCCGAACAGCTTGATGCGCTGGCTCGGGAAGGGTTGCTGAGCGCGCCGTTGTTGCGGTCCGACGATCCCGCCCGACTGCTCGACCAGCTCGCCGCTTGGCGGCCCGACGGCAACGGTGCCCTACGTGCGGAGGTCGCCTGGCTGCGCACGAGCGACTCCAGCCTCACGCTGCTGCCGACTTCGGCGGGGCTAGGTCTGCCCGGGGGCCTGCGCAAGGCGGGGGAGCGCGGCGCCGTTGCGCTGTGTCGGTTGCTGGACGAGGGCTGGGCGGTGCGGTTGCGGCCGGAACGGCTCCGCCCGGTCGCCGCGCTGATGGTGCCGGATACTGGTGGATGGCGGCGGGTCAGCTGCTACCGGGCCGACGGCCCCCAACCGTTGGTACCGGGGGCGATACCACACCCACTCGGTGAGACGGCGGACTGCGAACCAGCCGCCGCGGCTCTCCAGGATCTCCTGCGCCGCGGACGGGTCCGCTGACAGCCGGAAGTCGGCTGCTAGAACAGGTCTCCCTGCGCTGTGCCGAGCATCTGCTCGCGCACCAGAGGAATCGGTGGTCCGCCGTAGGACAGAAATTGATCGTGGAACGCGCGCCAGGCGGTGCGCCCACCGTGGGTCGCGGTCCAGTCCGCGCGCAGCTTGCGGATCATCAGCTTGCCCATCGTGTAATTCAGGTAAGCAGGGTCGTACGTGCCGCGTGCCGCCTGCTGGCGGGCACCGCCCGGATCCTGGTAAGCCTGTTCGCGGAACATCGTCTCGCAGGTGGCCATGCTCATGCCCTGCGTGTGCATCCCTATTGCACACAGAAAGCGCACGTCGCGCAGCAGCGCCTCGCTGAGCTGGCCGATGTGCGCCTCGGGTGCACCGTTACCGAGTCCGGCTTCCCACATCATTTCCTCGCTGTAATGCGCCCATCCCTCCGCGTAGGCGTAACCGACGAACAGCTGGCCGAACTCGGATCCAGATCGATTCGCGTGCAGGAACTGGACGAAATGCCCCGGCCATACCTCGTGCGCTGAGGTGAAGAGCAGAATCGACTGGCCAGGAACGTAGGCCTCCTGATCGGCTTTGGACCACGCCGGATCCGGCGGTGCGATGTAATAAACCGAGGGCATCCCCTTATCGTAGGGGCCGGGAATGTCGATGTAGGCGAAGTTGGAGCGCTGGTACGGCGGCGCTTCCGCGACCAGCGCCTGCTCCGTGCCCGGAATGCCGACGAGGTCGTGGTCGACGACGAACTGGCGGAGCATGCCGAGCTGAGCCCGGGCGCCTTCCACTGCCCCGCCGCGCGGCTTGTCAGCGTTGACCTTGGCAACGCATGCCTCGATCGTCCCACCCGGCAGGTATACCGCGCAGGACTGCTTGAGGGCGGTGGTGTTGCGGTCGAGATCGGCCCGGCCCACGCGTTCCAACTCGGCGAGTGGGGTGGTGACGCGCTCGGTCATGCGCAGCATGTCGGCGAACCTGGCCGGACCGAGTGCGAAGTTCTCGGTGGCTTGGGCGGTGCCGCTGGACAGCCAGTCCGCGAGATCCTGCATCGCGCGCGCGGCCGGTTCGACCGCGCTGGCCAGTTCGGCCTGCAGTGCCGGATCCTGCACCTCGGCGAAGAACTTCGGCACATCCTTGCGGTAGAAGTCCGGAAATCCTCCGAAGCCATCAACTCCGTATTTGATGAAGCTCTTCGGCAGCGGGGTGCGCAGGTTCGCCCGAATCTGCGCAGCGGCCGTGGGCACGGCATGCGCGTAGCCGATGAATGCTTTGAGCCGGGCTTGCGCTGGGGAGTAAGGACGCGTGAGATACACGCTTGGATCAAGGGTGCCAAGGTAGAATTCGGGATTCGTGAACGGCTGCTCCGCGTTTTCCAGCCAAAACAGGTCTGTGTCGATGCGCGAGAGCAGGTATTGCCGCTCGAAGCGCTGGGCGGCGCTCAGGGTGTTCTGGTCGAACATCTCGGCTTGCGTGCGCTGCCCATGCAACCACTGCGCCTCGGCGCGGATCCCAGCTGCACTCCAGTCCGGCAAGCGGCCGTCGTATTCATGCCTGCCCTGCTGGACAGCAAACACCGGGTTCAACGCGAAGTAGCGATTCTCGAACTCGCGGACGTGCTTCGTCCATTCGGCGTTGCCAGCCGTTTGTGCCGGCCCGCCGGCCGACGGCGCTGAGGTGCTGCCGCAGCCAACGGCGAGGACGGCACACAGCACAGCGAATGCACGGACAAGGCGCCGCACAGGGACCGGGTAGGGCATGGCTTCCTCAGCGACGTCGGGACCGGCGTGAACGGCCCACCCTACGACGCCGGGGCAACCCGCATTCAGCGGGCTCAACGGGCCTATCGACGCCCCGTTTACCCCGCTGAATGCAGCTGACACCGCGGCGAGTGTGAGCAAATGCACGCGGTGCGGACGGGGTGGCCCGACTAGCGTCGGGTTGATGTGACGGTCGTCAGGGTCGGGTCCTTGGGTTCGGAGTCGTCGGCTCGGGGGCGTGCCGGGGTGTTACTGGCGGTCGGCGGTGCGGTAACGGTCGGGACGCTGCCGGTGTTTCTGGTCGGTGGGCTGGCCGTGCAGATCCGGGCGGATCTCGGGCTGCCGGTGAGCCTGCTGGGGCTGGCCGGGTCGCTGTTCTTCGCCACGAGCGCACTGGTAGCTCGCCCGCTCGCCGCGATCACCGAGCGGATCGGCCCCACCGCGGCGCTGCGGCTCGCGGCGGCGGGAAGTGCGGTCTGTCTGGTGGCGCTGGCTATTGCCCCGTCTACTTTGTGGTTGCTGGTGGCGTTGGCGCTGGCGGGCATCCCGACGGCGTTAAGCCAGCCCGCCGCCAATGAACTCCTCATGGCCCGGGTGGCGCCGCAGCGGCGCGGGTTCGCGTTCGCGGTCAAGCAGTCGGCGATCCCGGTCTCCACGTTGTTGGCGGGGCTCGCTGTCCCGGCGGTGGCATTGACGGTTGGCTGGCGCTGGGCGTTCTTGCTCGCCGGGGCGCTGGGGCTGCTCATGGTGCCAGTGGTTCCCAGGCTGCCGTGGTGCCGCCCATCGCGGTTCGCTCCGGATCACCCGGGTGGCTCGCGACTGCTCCTGCTGGCGCTGGCCGCGGTGACCGGGCTGGGTGCGGCGGCGGCGAACGCGATGGGCACCTTCGTCACGGTCAGTGCCGTCGGAATCGGCTACAGCGAAGCAGTCGCCGGGCTGGTGCTCGCACTGGGGTCGGCAGCGGGACTCGCAGTGCGCCTCGCAGCCGGGGCAGTCGCCGACCGGGCGCAACCGGATCTGCTGCGGGTCGTCGCCGCCATGCTGGGCTTGGGCGGGGTCGGGTACCTGTTGCTCGCCCTGGGTCAACCGGCTGCGTTCCTCGTCGGCCTGGTGCTCGGGTTCGGTGCTGGATGGGCATGGCCTGGCGTGTTCAACTACGCCGTGGCCGCCCGGTTCCCGGACCGGGTGGCAACAGCGACATCGATCACCCAGACCGGTGTCTACCTCGGCGCGGGAGGTGGTCCGCTGCTGTTCGGGCTGGTTGCGGAGCACTCCGGGACGGCGACGGCCTGGTTGACCAGCGGTGTGCTGGCCACGCTTGCCGCCGTGACGTTGATCGTGGTGCGGGCCAGGGACTGCTGATGCCCCCGCGCGGGTTGTTCGTGGGCCTCACCACCCTTGATCTGGTTCAGCGGGTGGCGAGGCGACCCGCTGACAACGAGAAGATCATTGCCCAACGCAGCGATCTGGCAGTGGGAGGACCGGCCGCCGTCGCTGCGGTGACCTTCAGCGCGCTGGGTGGACGTAGCGTGCTGCTCTCTGCGCTGGGTCCCGGTCCGCTGGGCCGGTTGGCGGCCGCCCAACTCGACCATGTCGGGGTCCGCGTCGTCGACGTCTGGGCGGGTGGCGCGGATCTGAGCATCTCGGCGATCACCGTGCTCGACGGCACCGGTGAGCGGTCGGTGGTATCACGCAACGCCGAAGACCTGATCATCACCGTGCCCGCTCACCTACCCACGCTGACCCCGGACGCCGACGTGGTGCTAAGCGATGGCCATCACCCGGACCTCGCGGTGGCCGCTGCTCGGTCCGCCCAGGTTGCCGGACTCCCGGTCGTGCTGGACTGCGGCAGTGCCAAGCCGGTATACGCCGAGCTCGCACCACTGGCCGATGCCGTGGTGTGCTCGGCTAGCTTCGTCACCTGCGGATCTGGTGGGTTCGACCTGATTGCCGAGACGTTGCTCGCCGACGGTGCGCGCCTGGTGGCGATGACAGCCGGTGGCGCCCCGGTGCGTTGGCGGACTCGAGGGGCCGCTGGCGCTGTCGTCGTCCCGCCGGTTGCCGTCTGCGACACCCTCGGTGCCGGGGATGTGTTGCACGGGGCGTTCGCCTTCGCCCGGGCCCACGGGGTGACCGATCCCGAGCGCAGTCTGAGCTTCGGTGTCGCGGTCGCCTCGCTTCGCGTACAGCACATCGGTCCACGAGGCTGGATCAACGATCCGCGACTGCGCGGGTTGTTCGTTTAGTTGAGCTAACTGCCTGCCTCGCGGAGCCGGCGAGCGAGTGGCTCACGTCCCACTGGCTGCGTCAGCTGGTCAACCGGCGGGTTTGGTGGGATGGGCGCAACCAGCGACGAATCCACCGCGACTGTGATGAGTTGCCCGTGGTGGCTCAGCTCCAGCTCCGCGCCCTCCAGCAGTCGGTAGTCCGCTTGCCCGGGCGTGATCTGCACCCGCAGCAGCCGCCCGCGCCAGCGCAACCGGAAGGTGATCCTGGTCAACGCCTCGGGCAGCCGGGGGGCGAAAGCCAGACCGCCGTCGTCGAGGTGGCGCAGCCCGCCGAACCCGGCCACCAGTGCGGACCAGGCACCGGCCAGCGCCGCAATGTGCAGGCCATGGTCGGTGTTGTCGGCCAGATCGGCCAGATCCACTAGCGCGGTCTCGCACAGGTAGTCATAGGCCAGGTCGAGATGACCGGTCTCGGCGGCCAGCACTGCTTGGGTGGCCGCCGACAGCGACGAGTCGCGGACAGTGATCCGCTCGTAGTAGGCGAAGTTGCGGGCCTTCTGCTCGGCGGTGAACGCTTCCGGGCACAGCTGCATAGCCAGCACCAGGTCGGCCTGCTTCACTACCTGCTTGCGGTACAGGTCGAAATAAGGAAAGTGCAGCAGCAGCGGGTACTGATCTGGGGTCGTGCCGGCGAAGTCCCAGACCGCGTGTTCAGTGAAGCCCTCCGCCTGCGGGTGTACCCCGAGCTTGTCGTCGTAGGGCACCACCATCTCAGTCGCAGCGTCGCGCCAGGATGCGGCTTCCTCGGAGCCGATGCCCAGGGCGGCCGCCTGCTCCGGGTGTCGCGCGACCGTGTCCGCCGCGGCCCGCAGGTTGCGTTGCGCCATCAGGTTGGTGAAGACGTTGTTGTCGGCCACCGCGCTGTATTCGTCCGGGCCGGTCACGCCGTCGATACGGAAATGGCCCTCCATGTCGTGGTGTCCCAGCGAGCGCCACAGCCGCGCGGTCTGCACCAGCAGCTCCAGCGCGACGTCGCGCTCGAAGTCACTGTCGCCGGTGGCGGCCACATGGCGGATCGCCGCGTCGGCGATGTCGGCGTTGACGTGGAAGGCCGCGGTACCCGCCGGCCAGTACCCCGAGCATTCCTGACCACGGATGGTGCGCCAGGGGAAGGCTGCACCGTCCAGACCGAGTTGTTGGGCGCGTTCCACGGCCAGGGGAAGGGTCTGCTGCCGCCAGCGCAGCACATCGGCCGCCGCGTCCGGCACCGTGTGGCTGAGCATCGGCAGCACGAAGGTTTCGGTGTCCCAGAAGGAATGGCCGTCGTACCCAGCACCGGTCAGGCCTTTGGCCGCGATTCCCCGCTTCTCGGCCCGCGCTCCCGCTTGCAGGACATGAAATGCCGCGAATCGGACCGCCTGCTGAAGTTGCGCGTTGCCGTCGACTTCCACGTCGGCCGCGGCCCAGAAGTCGTCGAGGTAGCGCCGCTGCTCGGTGGTCAGCCCGGTCCAGCCGGTGTATCGCGCTGCTGCCAGCGCTGCCCGGACCTGGTCGTTGAGCGCCGGAAACGATCGCTGCGAGGACCAGCCGTAGGCCAGGTATTTCACCACCCGCAGCCGTTGGCCGGGTTCCAGCCGGCAGATCACTGTGGTCCGGGCGACGTGCTCGGTGGCCGAGGAATGGAACTCCGTCCGGGATGGCCCCGTCACCTCGTGGTCCATCGCGGCGGCCATCCGCAACCCTGAGTGGCGGGTGCTGTGCAGCAGCGTGGCGCCGGTGTCGTTGCACCGGTACTGCTCGGCGACCAGCGGTTCGGACAGCGCCGCAGCCACCCTCGGGTCGTCCCCGGTCGGGGGCAGCTGTTCGTTGGCGAACAGCTCGGATTGCAGGACCAGCAGCACCGGATCATCGACCGGTTCGACGTCGTAGTTGATCGCGACCACAGCTCGTTGGACGAGCGACACCAGCCGCTGCGAGGCCACCCGCACTGCCTTGCCAGCGGGGGACACCCACTCCATCCGGCGGCTGAGCGTCCCGGCGCGCAGGTCGAGCGTGCGTTCGTGCGAGCGCAGTTCGCCATAGCGCACATCTAACGGTTCGTCGTCGACCAGCAACCGGATCAGCTTCCCGTTGGTCACATTGATGATCGTCTGACCGGACTCGGGATAGCCGTACCCGCCTTCGGGGTAGGGCAGCGGCCGTAGTTCGTAGAAGGAGTTGAGGTAGCTGCCGGGCAGCGCATGCGGATCGCCCTCGTCGAGATTGCCGCGCAGCCCGATGTGCCCGTTGGCCAGCGCGAACACCGACTCTGTCTGGCCCAGCGCATCGAGGTCCAGCCCGCTTTCCCGCACCGTCCACGGCTCAACGGCGAAGTGCTGTTGTTCGATCATGATCGGTCCGTCAGCTCAGCGCCGAACATCCGCTTACCACCATCCGTTGAGTTGGCCCTGATCGTCATGGGGGCCGAAATCGTAGCGGACGTCTACTTGACGATGATCAGGTAGAGGCTGAAGACCACCACCAGGGCGCAGGTGAGGAGCACAGCGCGGCCACGGGCCAGGCCCACGCTGGTCTGGGACTGCTCGGGGCGGTTCGGTCAGGTCCTGTGGTCGGCTGGGCCACCGGAGCGAGGGCGCTGACGCCGAGGGCGAACAGGACGATCACCCCGACCGCGGCTCCGAACGAGACGACGCACACCAGGCCGAGGGCACCCCAGTCGATCATCACGCTCATGGTGGTCTCTCCTCAGGCAGTCGCAGGGGCGGCCTGGGTCCGGCCCGCCGGCACCTCGTTGACGTTGTGCGCGCTCACCGGCTGCCGGCGGGACAGGGCATAGATGCCGCCGGCGATAGCCAGCCCGGCCAGCGCCACGAGCACCGTTCCCACCGTTCCGGTCTCTGCCACCAGACCCGCCAGGGCACCGACGATGGCCGCGGCCGGCAGCGTCAGCAACCACGCGATTACCATCTGACCGGCCAGGCCCCAGCGCACCTCCGCCAGCCGGCGGCCTGCCCCCGCACCGAAGATGGCGCCCGAGCACACCTGAGTGGTCGACAGCGGGAACCCCAGCTGGGAGGAGACCAGGATGACCCCGGTGCTGCTGGTCTCAGCAGCGAATCCCTGCGGAGTCTCGATCTCGGTGATCCGCTTGCCGAGCGTTCTGATGATCCGCCAGCCGCCCAGGTAGGTACCCAGGGCGATGGCCAACCCGGCGGAGAGGATCACCCAGAACGGAGGTGGCGAGCCAGGCGCCAGCGTTCCGGCTGTGACCAGCGTCAGCGTGATGATGCCCATCGTCTTCTGCGCGTCGTTGGTGCCGTGTGCCAGGGAGACCATCGAGGCCGAGATCACCTGGCCGACCTTGAAGCCGCTGCCCACGGTGCCGCGGTCGGCTCGCGCGGTGATCCGGTAGGCGAGGTAGGTGCCGACCAGAGCCACGACGCCGGCGACGATCGGCGCCAGCACCGCGGGAACCAGGATCTTGGACACCACCGAGCCGAAGTGGACCGCGTAAGCGCCTGCTGCCACCCAGGTGGCCCCGATCAGGCCGCCGAACAGCGCGTGGGACGAGCTGGACGGCAACCCGAGGTACCAGGTCAGCAGGTTCCACACGATGGCACCGATCAGCCCACCGAAGATCACTACCGGGGTGATCTTGGTGTCGTCCACGATCCCGCTGGAAATGGTCTTGGCGACTGCTACCGAGAGGAACGCGCCGACCAGGTTGAGCGCACCCGAGATGGCTACCGCAGCCTTCGGTTTCAGCGCCCCGGTGGCGATCGAGGTCGCCATGGCGTTGGCGGTGTCGTGGAAGCCGTTGGTGAAGTCGAACGCAAGGGCCGTGACAATCACGACCAGGACGATGACGTCCATATCGCCCTTCGTTGTCGAGCGGGCCGAGCGTGTCGAGCGTCGCAGATCAAGCGAAACTTCCGGTGAACTCCACATGTCGAGTCAGGGTTGAACGAGGGCGATCGTGGTGATCACCAGTGCGTCGCCACGCAACCAGCGACCGTTGAGGTGGGTCAGCGGTTCACCGGTGAGAGTCGGTCCGGGTACCAACAAGCGGGCCGAGAAGGTTCCTTGAGCAGCATTGATCGTGCTGGGGCTGATCGTGACGTCGGCGTGCTCGAACCCCAGCCAGCTGCGGGTCAGGGGGAACCACGTCTTGTACACCGTTTCCTTGGCGCAGAACAGGATCCGGTCCCAGCATGTCGCGTTATCCGCCGTCGCCAGCTCGGACAGGCGGTGCCGCTCGTCCTCTAGGGCGACGACATCCAATACGCCCGCTGGTAACGGCTGGTGCGGCTCGGCATCGATGCCCAACGCGCGGACCTGGCAGCTGAGCGCGAGCGCCGCGGCCCGGTAACCGCCGCAGTGCGTCATGCTGCCCACCACACCGGACGGCCACAGCGGCTCCCCGCGCTCGCCGCGCAGCACCGGAGCCGGCGGTAGGCCGAGCTGGCGCAGTGCGCGCCGGGCGCAGTGGCGGACGGTGCGGAACTCGCGGCGGCGCTTATCCACCGCGCGGCTGATCACTTCGGCTTCTCCCGGGTACAGCACGGCGTCGGGTGGGTCGTCGAACGCCTCGACGCTGGCCACCTCGACAGGCAGGATCTTTTCGATCAACTATGCCAACGCATGATCATTCGACCACACTACCGCCGGCAACCGCTATGGCCGTTCGGTCGCGTGGCTAGAGCTCCAGGGCCGCGGTCACCTCGGCTCTCGTGAGCTGCGCCACACACCACCGGAAATGGCCGTCCCTGCCGTCGGGCGCGAAGATGTTGCTGGTGGCCACCGCATATGCGGCCCGGTAGATCAGCAACACCTCGACCGGGTATCCCAGTTCGGCGGCGAACCGGTCGGTGAGAATAGTGGCGATCGCCGGGGCGTGCGGCCCGTACATGTTCATGATTGGTAGATCGCACCCTCCACCCCAGCGGCGAGCGGTGTCACGTCCGGGTACCCGTTGCTGATGAAGTAGTTACGCCATTCCGGCGTGTGGACCTGCAGAAAGCTCGACAATGGCCGCACAACCCTTTCATCCGGGCACGCTACCTGACGTCGCCAATCGTCGTCGGTTTCCGAGCCAGGACGTAGGCCTGTTGCACTTTCTCGGTCTCGTCGGGTTCGCGCAGTAGCCGGGCGTACACGGCAAGCCCGGCTGCTTGCAGCAGCTGTTCGACTTGATCTGGCTGGAACCGGTGGAAGTCGAGCGACACCACGTGGCCGAACGCCTCCGCCAAGTGGCGGGGCTCGTCGCCGACTTGGAAGGCGAGCAGCAGGTGCCCGCCCGGTGCCAGTGCGCGATGGAACTCGGCGAACACCGCCAGCAACTCTTCTGGTGGCGTGTGGATGATGGAGTACCACGCGACGATGCCGCCGAGAGCACCATCAGCGGCGTCCACAGCGGTGATCGAGCCTTCGTAGAACCGCAGGTCCGGGTACGTCCGTCGGGCCAAGGCAACCATCGCTGGCGACAGGTCGACGCCGAAGGCGCTCAACCCGAGAGAATGCAGGTGCGCCGTCACCCGGCCGGATCCGCAACCAAGATCACCCACTGACCCGGCACCGTCGGCGTGGACGAGTTCGGCGAACGCGGCCAGCACCGCACGGTCCAAGGGCTTGGCCGCGAGATCATTGCTGACCCATTCGGAGTAGTCGGCGGCGACGGCGTCATAGCCCGCCCGAGTGGCGCGCACGTAGGATGGCTCGATCATGCCGAGGCACCTTACCGGCCTGTATCGCGCGTCACCGGTTTCGAGGAACGCGCCGTTCGACGGGATCTCGATCGAATGGCTGGTATGGCTCGGCTTGGTACCAGTAGGCCACCGAGGAGTAGTCGTCTCAGTAGCTCCAGGTGGAGCCGGTGCCGCGGTACTCCTCAACGGGGATCAGATTCACGCCGGGACGCATGCGGTCGGTGTAGAGCAACCCGTCGAGGTGATCGATCTCATGCGCGACGAGCCGGGCGAGCCCGGACTCGAATGTGGTGGTCACCACGGCGCCGTCCAGGTCGGTTGTGGTCACCTCGATCCACAGGGGCCGCGGGACCATGCCGCGCACGTCGAAGAAGGACAGGCAGCCCTCGTATTGCTCGTCGGCCTGCTCGGAAGCGGCGGTGACGACGGGGTTGAGCAGGCCGATCGGCGCGGCGGCCGGGTCAGGGGGCAAGACCAGGGCGGCGGCGCGTTGAATACCGATCTGGGGGGCCGCGAGTCCCATGCCCTTGGCGAAGGAGTGAACGCGGCCGACCTGCTCGACGGCGGCCAACAGCTGGTCGATGACGGCCTGGGCAGCGTCACGCTCGGTGGGCAGCGCGAATGGGGCGGCCGGACGGCTGAGGATGTCCGTGCCCTGCTGGGCGATACCAAGGGCTTGCATCCGCTGGCTGGGCCGCACCTCGATCACCTGATCTCCGTTCGTTGGTCACTATTCTTTCGTGGAGCGAAATCGCCACTCCAGGCGGAAGCGGGCGTGCAGCGGCGGGTCGTCGGTCGACCAAGTGAAGATCCGCATCCCATCTTCCTGGCGCCGCTTG
>JBOHFK010000110.1:0-19029 GCA_050699635.1 Pseudonocardiaceae bacterium
CGGGTTGGTGCTCAACCGGACACATCCGGTGCTCGCCGATCTCCCCGCAGCGCGGGCCGAGACGGCGGCCGAGATGCTGGAACAGGCGGGCACGGCGCCGCTGGCCGCAGCGGTGCTGCGGCTGCACGCCGACCGGGTCGCGCTGGCCGGGCGGGAACGCCGGCTGCTGGCCCGGTTCCACCGGGCACATCCGGCGGTGCCGGTGGTCGCGGTCCCAGCACTGACCGCCGATGTGCATGATCTGCCGGCCCTGCGTGACATCGGCGGGCTACTCGCCGGGGAACAACTTGCGGTCAGCCGGGACTGATCGGCGTGGCAGACCGAGTACTCACAGATCGAGCGTGAGCCGCTCACTCCGGGCCCGGGAGACGCAGATCAGCATCGCGCCGGCCGCGCGTTGCGCGCTGCTGAGCAGTTCGTCGCGGTGATCCGGCTCTCCGGCGAGCACCGTGGTACGGCAGGCACCGCAGACACCCTGCTCGCAGCCGGCCCGGACGCTGGGCAGCACGTCGCGGATGGCCTGCAGGAGGGTCCGGTCCGTGGGCACCTCGATGATGCGCCCGGTGCGGCGCAGCTCAACGTGAAACGCCGCGCCGCCACTGCCGGTAAGGCCGGTGAAACGCTCACAGTGCACGCTCAGGTCCGGTCGGGCCGCAACCAGCTCCCGAACCGCATCCAGCAGCCGGTCCGGGCCACAGCAATAGACGGCAGTGCCGGGCGAGGCCGCCCCGATGATCGCTCCCAGGTCGGGCCGCCCGAACTCATCAGCGGGCCTGGCGTCAACCCGGTCGGGTCCCAACGCGCGGACCTCGTCGAGAAAGGCCATGCTGGCGCGGCGCCGCCCGGTGTACACCAGCTTCCATTGATCACCGGTGCGAGCCACCCGGGCTGCCATGGCCATCATGGCGGTGATCCCGATCCCGCCGGCGATGAACAGGTAGGCCGCGCTGGCCACCAACGGGAAGTGGTTGCGCGGACCGTGAACGGTGATCAGCTGGCCGGCCCGGGCGGCGTTGTGCACCTCCATCGACCCACCACGGCCGGGCGAAACCTGCAGCACCGCAATGCGGTAGGACCGGGTGTCGGCCGGATCTCCGCACAGTGAGTAGCGCCGGCACCGGCCGGAAGCCAGCGCCAGCTCGATATGAGCACCTGGCTGCCATCCCGGGAGCGGGGCGCCGTCAGGAGCATGCAGACGCAACGACACGACGTCATCGGCTTCCCAGGTCGTCTGACCGATGAGCAACCGCATCCCGGTCTCCACCCCACCGGACGTCTCTGCACGCGGGCCTGGCTGCGGGTCAACTACCCGTGGGGTCGCTGCAAGGCCGGCATCCGGGTTCACCACCGTCGCGATGCTGTCCGCCGGTGCGGCCGGTCGCCCGATCAGCAGCCGGACGACCACCAGGAACAGGATCGCGGCCCCGACCACCAGCCCGCTCCAGTGCACGAGCGGCTGGGTGGTGTCACTGCCCGCCAATACGGCGTGCCCACCGGCCAGGCCCCACAGCGGGAACACCAGCAGGTGCACCCGGCGCCACCACCGCCAGCGCAACACGGCTCTCGCCCATGAGGTCAGCATCACCGCGGCGAGCAGGTAACCGGCCAGCACCCCGAAGCCCTGTGCCACTGGGTTGTCCGGCCGGCTGAACGGGATGAGCAGCTGCGGCACGCCGATCCCCAAGTCGGTGGTCGCGAGCACCGCAGCCAAGTGGATCACGGTGAACACCACCGCCAGCGTCCCGAGGAACTCATGAAGCCCTTGGGTCCATTGGCGCGAGCGGCCCCGGGTCAGCTGCGTGCTCATCAGCAACCCGCCCATCACTGAGACGCTGAGTAACACCCACGCCAGCAGACCGGACGCCCGCGCCACGTACCACCACAACGTGGGGTCATCCGCAATCCGCGTCCCGGGCGGATCCCCGGCCCTGGCCATCAGCGCCACCAAGGTCACCATGGCGGCGGCGCAGATGCCCCCGGCCCAGATCCGCGAGGCACCAGCGGGCCGAGCGGGCGACTCAGCCATCGCTACCGCTGCGGCCGTCCCTGGCGGCCGTCTTATCGGTCAGCGCCGGGAGTCCTTCGGGGGTTGCCCCGGGCTGGTGTGTCGTGAACTCGACGTGACCGACATCGTTGCGCACTGTGACAGTCGGTAGTGTCGAGTTCACGACACACTCGATAGTTGCTCGGGTAGTACCAGGTGTTCCGGGATTGCTGTCATCACCCGGCCGCTGGCCCAACACAGCGGCGATGAGCCGGACTCTCCACACCGGGGAGGTGGCCACCGTCGGGACCGTTCCGGCACCACTAACCTGGCCGGACCCGTCGTTACGGTGATCCCGGCCACCTGGCGTACCGCCGAGTCCCGGGACCGTGGCAATGGTGGCCTGCTGTCGGAGCGGCCTTCCTGGCGCACGCCTCGCTGCAGCGCCCCCTGACGCAGGTTTGGTTATGGCGACTCGCGGTGCAGGCTTCGCTCCAGATCCTTCCGCAGCCGGCTCAGCAGCAGGACCTCCTGCCGCCGGCGGTGAATCGGAACCCGGTGGCGGGGAATCGGTACCCTCCGGCGCCGACCCGGTGTCGGAGGTCTCCGGTACCGGCCCGGGTGTGCTGCCTCCCGGTGTCACCCCGGCACGAGGCAGTTCTGCTTGGTGTGCTGGCGGTGGCCCGAGACCGAACCCGCCGACGAGCGAACCCAGCACGATCACGCTGGCACCCACCGCCAGGGTGATCGAACCAGCCCAGGCGAGTGCCCGACGCTGCTCCATGGCTCGCTCCCGAAAGGTCGTTGACAATTAGGCCAGGCTAACTTAATAGCTGAGGCGGGTCCAGAATGTGCCGAAAGTTCGATAGATCACAGCCGGAGGTCGTAGGTATTCCGGACAGCAAGCAACGGATTGTGACTGATCGACTGCAATCAGCGATAAATCACCGAATATGTAACACCTCGCCACGGGGGACGATTACCACCGCGCCTGAGAACTTAGGCAACGCTAAATATAACTCAGGCAAACCTAACAAAGTCGTCCACTAGTCCCAGGAGGCCCGCCCCCATGGCTGCCGTCAAACACTCCTTGCTCCTCGCTTCTACGCTCGCGCTCGCCCTCGGTGGCAGCGGGCTCGCCGATGCCTCCGCTGCAGTACCGCCGGTACCTACTCCGCCCTTCCCGATCCAGGTCGACATCTCCAGCGACTTCGCCCAGGGCCTAATCGACCGTGTCTTGTCCGGAGTGCACCTCGTGTTTCCACCACTGCCGTCCTCCAACAGGGAGGTTGTCAACCTCAGGACCATCCCGCCGTTCGTCCAGCGGTGGCAGTCGGCCATCGCGCGCCGCGATGTCGCGGCCTCGGTTCAGGCCGGCGAGGATTATGAAGCCGCGTGGCAGGCCATCGAGACCTATGTCAACCACCGGTCGCTGCCGCTGTACACCGACATCGAGCCTGACACCCAGTTCAAGATCGACGATGGCCTCCAGCAGCCGCATCCCGACTGGCCGGCGCTCTCAGTGCTAGCGGCACACCTGAGCCAGCAGATCAACCTGACCATCAGCTTCATCGCCGCCCAGCCCGCGCTCAGCCCGCTGTTCGACGACCTCGTGCCCTTGCGAGGGGTCCGGTCCCAGCTGCTGATCAGCAACAGCGCGCTGGCTGCTGGGGACGTGACCAAGGCCAGGACATTCTTCAACAGGTTCAAGGCCGGCTTCCCGGGCGTCAAGGGGTTGATCACGCTGCGCTCGACTGCCGCCGCCCAGGAGGCACAGGCCGCCCTGGATGCGGCGGCGGCCAAGTTCGCCATGCCCACCGCCACCGCCGCCGACCTCACCCCCCTGGTGGCCACCCTCCTCAACCGCTACGGCTTTGGCGTGAACCTCGTCAACGCCGCAGCTCGGGCCGCCGACCTGCACAAGACGACCTTCACCGACGCCGACAAGACGAGCCTCACACAGCTCAACAACGTGGCGCTGGGTCTCAAGCGGAGCCTGCCGAAGTTCCCTGCTGACCCGGCCGGTGCCGCCGCAGGCGGGGCGACCGGGCCCGGATCGGCCTTCGCCACCGTCCAGCCGGCGCTGGAGTCCAAAGCCCGCCTGGTGAACACCGCCGCAACGTTACGCAGCGCCCTGGCCGCGTACGCCTTGTTGGCCGGTAACCCCGCCTCGACTGCTGCCCAGGTGGCGGCGGCGAACAAGACGGCGCTGGAAGCGGTGGCCCTGGCTCAGCAGACGTTCGTGGGCCAGTTCTGGACCGACCCGGCCCTGCAGGCCTTCCTGGCCGGGCTGCCTACGTCCTGACCTGCGTCGCTGGGCACCGGAGCCCCAAGGACACCGGAAGCAGAGCTCAGCGGACGGAGTCGAGCATGTGGTAGAGCAGCAGCAGCTGGGTGACCGCCAGCGGCTCGCTGCGGGTGCCTTCACCGATCTGACCCAGCGAGGACGGCAGCTCGGTCTCGGTGTCCAGCTCCGCCCAGATCGCCTTCTCCAGCAACTGGCTCTCTTCCCGGGGCACATACCCGTGAATGTGCAGCGCTTCGACTGGCCTGCCGACCTCGTCGCGGGCCAGTCGCAGGTGCATGGCCCGGCGGTCGGTCTCCCGGAACACGTGGGTGAGGTCAGGGTGGCGGATCGTCGGGAGCAGCGTCAGCTCAGCCGACAGCGGGGTCTCCGGCGGGTCGTCACGTTGCTCGACGGGACCGAACCGGACGACGATGTCGGCGGCGGAGCGCTGCGGGCGGATGAACGCCTCCGATTCGGGTTCGCGCTTGTCGAGTTCGGCCAGCACCTGCTCGGGGGTGTATCCCCGTTTGGTGACATCCCGCCTGACCTTCCAGTCACGGCGGATGTGTTCGGGTGGGTCGAGGTAGACGGTGATGTCGAAGCACGCCTGGGCCAGCCGGGTGTGCAGCGGCAGCAGCCCCTCCACGATCACGAATTCGGTGGGCTCGATGAGCTCGGGCCGGGTGAGCTGGCCGGTGTCGTGGTCGTACACCGGCTTGAGCACCGGCTGGCCGGTGGCCAGCAGCTGCAGGTGCTGCTCCATGATCTGCACGTAGTTGCAGTCCGGGTGCAGCGCGGTGAACGGCAGGCCCTTGCGTTCGATCCGGTCATAGCGGTGGTAGTCGTCCACGCACAGGGACGTGATCCGGTGGGCGCCCAGCGCATCCACCAACCCCTTGGTCAACGTGGTCTTTCCCGCGGCGCTGTCGCCGGCGATCGCCAGCATCACCGGCCGCGACACAGTGGACCCGGCACGCTCCATCCGCAACAACTTGTCGGGCACGACACACCCCATCTCTTCGCAAGGCCGTGTAGCGAGAGTAAGTGCGTCGATTGCGGCCCGGCGTCCCCTTCTAGAGGGATTGGCAAGGGGAACCGCATCCCCATCACGTCACCGACGCTACCTGGCCTGATTACACTCAGCAGATGGAAGGCCAGCCGCTTCGTGTCGTGCTGGTCGATGACCATGAGATGGTGCGTACCGGCCTCAAGGCGATGCTCAGCCGCTTCGCCGGCCAGGTCAGGATAGTCGGCGAAGCCGCTGACGCGGTGGCCGCGCGACGGATAGTAGTTGGGCTGGACCCCGACATCGTCCTGGCCGACGTACGGTTGGGCGGGCAGAGCGGGATGGAGCTGTGCCGCGACCTGGTTCGGGACTGCCCCGGACGCCGGGTCGTGCTGCTCACCGTCTACGACGACGAGCAGTACCTGTTCCAAGCCATGCAGGCGGGTGCCGCGGGCTACCTGCTCAAGCGGATCGACGGCCCAGAGCTGGTCGAGCAGCTGCAACGGGTGCACGCCGGCGGAGTCGTCGTCGATGCCGGTCTGGCTGCGCGGGCCGGAGCGTCCGCCGCCCGCCTGCAGGCCGGCGAATTCTGGCCCGGCGCCCGGCTTGGCCTCACCCAACGGGAGAGCGAGGTGCTCTCACTCATGGTGGCCGGCTCATCCAACCGCGCCATCGCCGCCGAACTGATCGTGGGCGAGGAGACGGTCAAGTCTCACGTGCGCGGCATCTACCGCAAACTGACCGTCACCGACCGCGCCGCCGCGGTAGCCAAGGCCATCCGCGAGGGCCTGTTCCGTTGAGGATCTTGCGCCTGCGAAAGGGTTCCACTTGGCGCTCAGCGGGCGGCCGGCGGTGCCAATAGGTTCCCTTTGACCGGTCAGCCCGGTGGTCTGCAAGCGCACTGCTAACTTTGTGTGGGGGTTGCAGCCGAGCGGGTGAGTACGGTGTTGGGAGAGGATTTGTGGTTGAGACGGAGCTGAGCTGGATTCAGCGCGCGGCTGATGGCGCGATCGAGCATGCACACCGTGGCGGTGTGAAGCAGATCGTGTGCGCATCGGGCGTCTCCCCGTCGGGGCCTATCCATCTCGGCAACCTGCGCGAGGTCATGACCGCACACTTTGTCGCCGAGGAGATCTCCGCCCGCGGCTACGACGCGGTGCACCTGCATTCCTGGGACGACTACGACCGGTTCCGGAAGGTGCCGGCCGGGCTCGATGAGGGCCTGGCTGAGCATGTCGGCCGGCCGTTGGCGGCGGTGCCGGACCCCTACGGCACGCGCGACTCCTATGCGGCCCACTTCATCGCGGAGTTCACCGATGCCCTGGCCAGGATGGGTGTGCGGATGCGCGAGGTGCGGCAGTCCGAGCAGTACCCGCGTGGGACGTACAACGCCGCGATCCGCCAGGCCATGGGGCGTCGGGGCGAGGTCTTCGACATCCTCGCCCTGTTCCAGACCGAGGGTCTGCACGAGCGGCCGCTGGCGCAGCGCCGGGCCGAGTATTACCCGTTCAAGCCGTACTGCGAGTCCTGCGGCAAGGATGTCACGACGGTGCTGGGCTACGACGGTCTCGTCGTGGCCTACCGCTGCCGGTGCGGCTACGCCGGGGAGATGACGCTCGCTGACGGCGCATCGATATCGGGCAAGCTGGTGTGGAAGGTGGACTGGCCGATGCGGTGGGTCCACGAGCAGGTGGATTTCGAGCCTGCGGGGGAAGATCATCACTCGCCCTCGAGTAGTTACGCCTCGGGCAGCGTGCTGGTTCGGGAGATCTTCGGTGGTACGGCCCCGTTCTCGTTCGCGTACACCTTCGTCGGGCTGGCCGGTGGGTCGAGCAAGATGTCCAGCTCGGCCGGTGGCGCGGCGATTCCCGCGACCGCGTTGGACGTGCTGGAACCGGCGATGCTGCGCTGGCTGTACCTGCGGCGGGTCCCGTCCCAGTCGTTCACGATCGACCTCTCGCCGCGGGCGGTGCAGCGGCTTTACGACGAGTGGGACCAGTTCGGTGAGCGCGCCGACGCGGCCGACGCGTCCCCGGCCGATCGGCACGTACGCCAGGTGTGCCTGCGGACCTCGGCGGGCACGGTCGAGCACAGCCAGCGACCGGTCTCGTTCCGGCTGCTGTCCTCGGCTGCCGATATCACGCAGGGCAACATCGAGCAGATTGATCGACTGGTGCGCCAGCACATAGACAGAGCCGACGCCCTGCCGGATCGCGACGCCCTGGTCAAGGAGTTGGAGCCGCGGCTGAGCTGCGCCATCAACTACGCCACGCGCCTGCTGCCGCCAGAAGAGCGCACCACGATCCGCACCGAGTTCAACAGCGAAGCGTGGCGGGAGTTCGATGAGCAGACCCGCAAGGGCATGCACATGCTCGACGAGCGCCTGGACAACGCCTGGACGCTCGAGGGCTTGACCCGCCTGGTGTATGCCATCCCGAAGCTGCTCCAAGGACTGCCCCAAGACACGCCGCCGACTCCGGAGCTGAAGAAGTCACAACGGGCCTTCTTCGCCGCGCTGTACCGCCTGCTGTGCACCTCAGACACCGGCCCCCGACTCCCCACCCTGCTGCTGTCCATCGGCCCAGACCGCACCCACCTCCTACTGTCCGGGCACCCGAGCAGATAACCGAGTCCAGACCCTCCTGTCGCCGAGTTCGACACCATAGCTGCTCGACATCGAGTTGACAGCTATGGTGTCGAACTCGGCGACACCACGGCTGCGAGTAGACCTGAACAGGAGCGCTATGCGCTCACGAGGGCGGCGGAGTTGGGGTTGACTCGGTCGGATAGGGCTTGCTGGCCGGCGCTGACGCGTTCTGGATCTCCGAGCCAGGCCTTGAGTGCCGGGTCGACCAGGGCCCGGCCGAAGGAGAAGGTCAACGGCCAGGGGGTGTCGTGTTTCTGCATGGCGGCGAGGTTGGCGGTGGCCACCTCCGGCGACTGACCGCCGGAGAGGAAGGCGACGCCGGCCAGCGAATCGGGCACCACCGCGCGCAGCGTGGCCACGGTCTGCTCGGCGACCTCCTCCGGGCTGGCCTGCTGACCTGATGCCGAGCCCGGCACGACCATGTTGGGCTTGAGCACGGTGCCGCCGAGGTCCACCCCGGCCTCGGTCAGCTCCGCCATCAGCTGCTCCAGCGCCGCGCGGGTCACCTCCGCACATCGCTCGATGGAGTGGTCCCCGTCCATCAGCACCTCAGGCTCGACGATGGGGACCAACCAGGCTTCCTGGCACAACGCGGCGTACCGGGCCAGCGCGTGGGCGTTGGCGCGCAGCGCATTGCGGGTCGGGGTGCCCTCCCCGATGACGATCACGGCGCGCCATTTGGCGAACCGGGCGCCCCGGGAGACGTAATCGGCCAGCCGCTCCCGCAGCCCGTCCAGGCCCTCGGTGATCTTTTCGGTGGGCGAGCCGGCGAGCACCTTCGCGCCGGTGTCGACCTTGATTCCGGGCAGGATGCCCAGCGAGTGGACGGCGAGCGGGAAGGTGTTGCCGTCGCTGAGCTTCTGGTTGAAGGTCTCGTCGGACAGGATCACCCCGCTGATCCCGGTATCCAGGCCCGGGGTGGTCAGGAGCATCTCGCGATAGGCCCGCCGGTTTTCCGCAGTGGCCTCAACGCCGACCTTCTCCAGGCGGGAGGACATGGTGCCGATGCTCTCGTCGGCCGCGAGGATGCCACGGGGCCGGCTCACCATCGCTTGGGCGGTTCCGTGCAGCACCTCGTTCATGATCCTCCCTCCGCAGCGACGGGCCCGTCCGCGCCGCCAGCACCGACCCTAGACCGTGATCGGCGCGGCATACCACCGTTGGTACCGGTAGGTGGAATGGGCGGCGCCGCTGGCGGGGAGCTGCGCAGCCGGTGTGGTCGCCAGCCGGACGATCGCAGGTGCCGGACGAACAACCAGGTGGCCGCACCGGAGTAAGCGCCGACGACGGCATGCCACGGCCGCCGCATGGGGGTGCCCGGAGCCGGCAGCGCGACCAGCTTCCCGTCGTCCAACAGGTCGGCGATGGCGTCCCGGGACACCAGCGCGCAGCCGAGCTCGGCCACCGCGCCGGCCACCACCGCCCCGTTGGAACCCAGGACCAGGCGGGGCGGTGAGACGTGCTGGGATTTCAGGTAGGACTCGACCCTCGTCCGGGTGGCCGACCCCTGCTCGCGCAGCAACCACGGGGTGCTCGCCCAGTCGAACGCCGCGGCGACCGGGGGCGCTGCGACGACGACCAGCTCGTTGGGCTTGGTGGCGACCACCCGCGCCTCGACCCCCGAGGGCGGCGTCCCGGCGATGACCAGGTCGACCTCGTGCGCACTGACCAGATCCCACACCTGCACGCTGGGGGCGACCTCCAGCGCCAGCGCGATCCCCGGATGCCGGCGGCGGAACTCGGTCAGCAGCGCGGGCATCAGGTGCTCCCCGGCCGTGGTGACCGCGGCCAGCCGCAGCCGGCCCCGCTCCGGGTCGAGCTCGGCCGCCGCGGCAGCAGCGCCTTCGTCCAGCAGCCCCAGCACCTGGCGGGCGTAGCGGGCATAGACGGTGCCCGACGCGGTCAGCCGCAGCCCCCGGCCCACCGGCTCCACCAGTGGCACACCGAGCTCCCGGGCCAGCGCCCCGATCGAGGCCGACACCGCGGACTCGGTGACCGTCAGGCGGCCCGCAGCAGCACGCACCGATCCGGTCGCCGCGAGCGCCACCAGGGTGCGCAACCGGGATTCGGTCGTCACAAACCTCACCGACTCCTGAACGAAGACTACATAGTCACAGCCAAAGACTTGATAGACAGGATGATTATGTACCGCCAGGCTCGGTAGTGACCAGAGGAGGCACAGCGTGGCTGACACCGAAGTCAACGGATCGAAGAAGAAGAAGGCAGATCGCTGGTCGGCAGGGGTCATCCCCTATGCCGAGATGGGCTACTGGGAGCCCGACTACCAGCCCAAAGACACCGACGTGCTGTGCGCGTTCCGGATCACCCCGCAACCCGGGGTGCCACCGGAGGAGGCCGGCGCCGCGGTCGCCGGAGAATCCTCGACCGCGACCTGGACGGTGGTGTGGACCGACCGGCTCACCGATTACAAGACCTACCAGGCCAAATGCTTCCGGGTGGATCCGGTCCCGAATTCCGACAACCAGTACATCGCCTATATCGCCTACGACATCGACCTGTTCGAGGAAGGGTCGATCGCCAACCTGACGTCCTCGATCATCGGCAACGTGTTCGGTTTCAAGGCGCTCAAGGCGCTGCGCCTGGAGGACATGCGGATCCCGCTGCACTACGTCAAGACCTTCCAGGGCCCCGCGCACGGGATCATCATGGAGCGCGAGTACCTGGACAAATTCGGCCGCCCGCTGCTCGGCGCCACCACCAAGCCCAAGCTGGGCCTGTCCGCCCGCAACTACGGCCGGGTCGTCTACGAGGCGCTGCGCGGCGGGCTGGACTTCACCAAGGACGACGAGAACATCAACTCCCAGCCGTTCATGCGCTGGCGGGACCGCTACCTCTACACCATGGAAGGGGTCAACCGCGCCGCAGCGGCCACCGGTGAGGTCAAGGGCCACTACCTCAACGTCACCGCGGCCACCATGGAGGACATGTACGAGCGGGCGGCCTTCGCCAAGGAGGTCGGCACCGTCATCATCATGATCGACCTCACCATCGGCTTCACCGCGATCCAGTCGATGGCGAAATGGGCCAGGGCGAACGGGTGCATCTTGCACCTGCACCGGGCCGGGTACGCCACCTACGCCCGGCAGAAGAACCACGGCGTGAACTTCCGGGTGCTCGCCAAGTGGATGCGGCTGGCCGGAGTCGACCACATCCACTCCGGCACGGTGGTCGGAAAGCTGGAGGGCGATCCGAACGCGATCATGGGTTACTACGACACTCTCCGGATGGGCAAGATACCGGCGAACCCCGTCCGGGGCCTGTACTTCGACCAGGACTGGGGCTCCATGCCGGGCGTCATGCCGGTGGCTTCGGGCGGGATCCACGCCGGCCAGATGCACGACCTGCTGCACTACCTCGGCGAAGACGTGGTGCTGCAGTTCGGCGGCGGCACGATCGGCCACCCGATGGGTATCGCCGCCGGCGCCACCGCCAACCGGGTCGCGCTCGAAGCGATAATCAAGGCGCGCAACGAGGGCCGGGACTACCGCAAGGAGGGTGACGAAATCCTCAAGGCGGCCGCCAAGAAGAGCCGTGAGCTGGACGTCGCGCTGGCCACCTGGGGCGACATCTCGTTCAACTACGAATCGACCGACGTGCCTGACGTCGTCGAGACGCCCACCTCGATCTGATTGGGAGAACTGACCATGCGGATCACTCAGGGGACCTTCTCCTTCCTGCCCGATCTCACCGACGCCGAGATCACCGCACAGATCCAGTACGCGCTGGACAACGGCTGGCCCTGTTCGGTGGAGTTCACCGACGACCCGCACCCCCGTAACACCTACTGGGAGATGTGGGGGCTGCCGATGTTCGACCTCACCGACGCCGCCGGGGTGCTCGCCGAGGTGAACGCCTGCCGCAAGGCCAAGCCGGAGCACTACATCAAGGTCAACGCCTACAACGCGAATTACGGTAAGCAGACCATCGGGTTGTCGTTCATCGTGGCGCGGCCGACGGAAGAGCCTGGCTTCCGGCTGGAACGCCAGGAATCGAACGACCGCTCCATCCGCTACACATTGCATCCCTACGCTGCCGATCAACCACACGGCAGCCGGTACAACGGGCAGAAATGACCGCCAACAACCAGCCGGCGCCCGCCCGCGTCGGGTTCGGTATGCCCCAGCCCGGCCGTCAACCGGCCGGGTCGGGGGAACCCGACGAGAACGCTAGCGAAGAACAGACGCTACCGCCCGATGCCCGGGTCGATCTGGTCAAAGAGCGCGCGGAGACGGGTATCGATGAGGTCTTCGACTCGCTGAACGCCGACCTGGTCGGCCTGGCCCCGGTCAAGAACCGGATCCGCGAGATCGCCGCACTGCTGCTGGTCGACCGGGCCCGCGCCAAGTTCGGCCTGTCCACCTCCAGGCCCAACCTGCACATGAGCTTCACCGGCAGCCCAGGAACCGGAAAGACCACGGTGGCACTGCGGATGTCGGACATGCTGCACCGGCTGGGGTACCTGCGCCGCGGGCATCTGATCTCGGTAACCCGCGACGATCTGGTCGGTCAATACGTCGGGCATACCGCACCCAAGACCAAGGAGGTGCTCAAGCGGGCGATGGGCGGCGTGCTGTTCATCGACGAGGCCTATTACCTGTACCGGGCGGACAATGAGCGTGATTACGGGCAGGAGTCCATCGAGATCCTGTTGCAGGTGATGGAAAACCAGCGGGAAGATCTCGTGGTGATCTTGGCCGGCTACAAAGACCGGATCGACTCCTTCTTCGTGTCCAACCCCGGGATGGGCTCCCGGATCGCGCACCACATCGATTTCCCCGACTACACGCTCAATGAGTTGGAGGACATCGGCAAGCTCATGATCCACGCCGAGGGATACAGCTTCACCCCCGAAGCACAGCAAACCTTCCGGGAATACCTGCAGCTCCGCAAGGATCAGCCGCGATTCGCCAACGCCCGCAGCGTCCGCAACGCGATCGAACGGGCCCGGCTGCGGCACGCCAGCCGGATGATGGAAACCGACCGCCCGGTCGGCCGCGACGAGCTCACCACCCTGTCCGCCGAGGACTTCCGCAGCAGCCGGGTCTTCGCCGACAGCACCCAAGCTTCTCCCGACTAACCCCCCGGCCTGGATAGTCGATAACCGATCCCTTCCTCCCGATTCACCCGTCACTCAACTGCGCTCCTACCGCCACTTGTCGGGACGGCAGTAAACGCGGGCCCTGCTGGCCAGGAACCGGCCAGGAACCGTGTCGGACAACAACGACGCTGCGAGCTGACCGTGGCTGATCAGGAAGGCCGTCACGGTCGGCGGAAGTCTTATCCGGGGCGGCTGCCGGCCTGGCGGATGCGCAAGGCAGATCCGCCTGTTGGGTGCCAGTTCTGCGACGGCGTAGATGGCCGGAGCCAGGTCGGTATCAGTGGTAGTTAAGCCGGAAAGATCGCCGTGCCCCTGGGCCGGCTAGGCCTGGGCATCGCTCAATGATCGCCAGGTCGGGGCACAGATTCCCATGCTGGCGGTACCGAAGGACACTCCCGCAATCGTTGTGGAACGTGGCACCCTGGGGATCAACTACAGCGGCCAGTTCTGCGGGCAAACCGCACATGACACCCCGGCGGTGGTGACTACCGGGGGTACTGGTGTGTCGTCAGGTCAGTCGAAGTCGCCGGAGCGAACTCCGGAGGTGAACGCCACCCACTGAGCAGCGGTGAACGTCAGGGTTGGTCCAGCCGGGTCCTTCGAGTCGCGGACCGCCTGGCCGCAGTTGGCCAGGTCGGCGATCTCCACGCAGGCGCCTGAGTTGGCGCTGTACGTGCTCTTGTGCCAGTGCGCGCCGGTCAGCTCGGCTGGCCCGAACGCGCGACCTGTGATCATGATGATGTCATCTCCTCGGTCAGCCGGACGACCAACTTAGCGGACTCGTCGGGCTGTAAAGTTACGGCCTGAAGTTGCTGGTAGGCCAACCTGTAGAGGCCAACGTCCCGGACGGACTCCAGGTACAGACTACTGGTCCGGTTGTCCAGGTAGACGATTCTGGGGTCATCCGGATCGGGGAACTCCAGCACGTGAAACGCTCCGTGGAGCGCCGGGTGGGCGCCTGCTCCGAACGGCAGCACACGCAAGGTGACGTTGGGCAGTTCGCCCAGCTCAGTCAGCCTCAGCAGTTGTTCGCGCATCACGCCAGCACCCCCGATCGTCTGGCGTAGCGCGCCTTCTCCGATCACGGCATCAAGCTGGATCGGCTCTCCGGTGTCACCGGTCAGTCGGGCCTGCCGTGCACGACGCAGCGCTACCGAGCGCTCCATCTCGTCTGGGGTGGTGCGCAGTGGATGTGCACCCAGTACGTCGGTCGCGTACTGCTCCGTCTGTAGCAAGCCCGGGATGACCAGCGGTTCGAAGTTGCTAATCCGGCAAGCTTCAGCTTCGAAGCCCAGAAAAGACTCAAACCAGTCGGGTAGGACTTCGCTGTAGTTGTGCCACCACCCCCGTTGCTTGGCTTCCCGTGCCAGCTTGAGGAGAGCTTCCGATTCTTCGCTAGGGATCTCGTAATGCTTTACCAGGTTGGCCACGTCTGCGGAGGTCACCGGAGTCTTTGACGTCTCAATTCGGCTGATCTTGCTATGCGACCAGCCAAGCCGTTCGCCGACTTCGGTGGTGGTGAGCCCGCCTTCCTCGCGGAGTCGACGCAGCGCTGAGCCTAGGCGTCTGCGGCGGATGGTGGGGACGTAGTTAGCCACGCAGAGACGATAGACCCAGGCCTGCCGACAACGACGCTGTGCAGGTACAGGTTCACCTCTTGTGCGCGAACGCCCAGTATCGATCAGCTACCCGGACCGCTAGCGGGCTTCAGTGCCCGGGCGTGTAGCTTCTTAATCGACTTCGTTGCGTCCTTTGTTGTTTTTTTCACCGTTGGGATTGTCGCGGCGGCGACGAGAGCGCCCTCCGCCGTAATCGGAGGTGTAGCTTGTCTCGGGCCCATCGCCTCTGCCGTCTGGAACTCCGGGTACCGGCAGGGCGCGACCGGGCAGAGCATCGGTCGCCGGGTAACGAAGACGAAACTCGTGGAGATCCTGACCGGTGAGCCGATCGGGTTCGGCATGGCCCTGCGCCGCCTGATCACCCTCTGGATGACACTCGGTATCGGTTACCTGTGGCCACTGTGGGATCCGAAGCGGCAGACCGTCACGGACAAAATTGTCAAGGCGGTCGTGGTCCGCATCGACGACGCGACCACGTAGTGAGGTGGGGCTCGCCTGGCCCGGATCGGGTCCCGATCAACTGCACCGCCCGGGCGAGGAGCCCACAACGGGCCTACGAGATTTGTCGCATCCGAGTGCGGCACGGCGAAGGTGAATGTCGACGATCGCCCCGACTCAGTCGGCGAGGTCTGGCTCGCGTCGAGGTGCTCCGGGATGCGCTCGGCCCGCGTCGGTCTGGACCGTTTCGGCTTACAGCAGCTCGGGGGGAACTTCCGCGTACTGCTTGCGCAGGATGTCCAGCACGGGATGCTCGTCCGGCCACTGGGTACCGTTGATGGCGCTGATCGGTCGGATGCCGGCGACGGCGTTGGTGGCGAACGCGGCCCGCATGTCGGGCAGATCGGCGAGGGTGACCGGTGCGGCGGCATCGTGCTCGTTCCGGGCCTGGTTGAGCAGCTGCATGGTCACGCCCGGCAGGCAGTCCGCCTGGGGCCAGATAATCCGGTCGCCGTCGATGAAGCCGATGTTCGAGGTGGCCGCTTCCGAGATGGTGGAGTCGGCGTTGACGAACAGCGCGTCGTCGAAGCCGTTGCGTTGCGCGGTGCGCCGGTGCCGAAGTGCGCTGAATAGGCCGACATGTTTGACATCGGGCATTTCACGGCAGTAGTGAGCCGACTGTAGGCGCAACGCGGGCAGCGGGGTCGGTGCGGCCGTGCGGGTGGTCACCAGGAGGTGCGGCTTGGCGTCCGCGCCAGGGTGCCCGGGCTCGAGGCCGGGGTCGAACACGGTCACCCGGACCACGACCGATCCGTGAGTGTCAGCCAGCGCGTGCCGGATGCTGTGCCTCACCCGCTCGGGGTCCAGGTCGGCCTCGAAAACCCGGCGGCAGTCCCGCATCAAACGTTCCAGGTGGCGGGAGAGACCGCGCACCCGATGATCATCGACTCGCATCGAGGTAAAGTGACCGTAGTTGACCAAAGCAAGAGCCTTGATCTGGTCGAGATCGGCTGGAACACCGTTCAGTTCCACCACGATCTCAGTCTCGCATCTCCTGGTTTCGACGCGCTCCCGCGGGCGACCGAGCAGGCCCGCAGCGGCACGCGAACCTGATGGTGGGCTTCCCAAATTAAAGTACGGACCGTAGCCTATGAATGGGGTTCATCGGTCGCTCTCTGGGGAGGTGTGAGGATGCAACGGCCCGTCTCAGCGCCACCCGCATCCGATAATCGGTTGCCGATCGGTCGCGCCAAACCACACTGCCGCGACGGTGGACCCGTCCAGACTGATCTCGCAATCCTGATATCAGATTGTGAACGATTCCGACGCTGCCGTAGGAACATGGCGCGCGTCAACTAAAGATCGCCTTCTGGCAGCTGGGGGAGCGGCCTTGACGGCAACAGCACGGACAAGTCTCACAGTTCCGCGTCTATCACGTCGAGCACGCGCGGTCGTGCTCATTGTCCACATCACGACCTCGGTGGGGTGGGTCGGGCTGGACGGGGCGCTGGTGGCGCTGGACGTGGCCGGACTCTCCACCCCCAACCCCGCACTGCAGGTGGGACCGCCAGCGCGAGCGCCGTGATCGCCTGGTGGGTGCTGGTCCCGGTGGTGCTGTGCTCGGTGCTCAGCGGCCTCGTGCTGGCGCTGTCCACCCCGTGGGGTCTGATACGGCATTGGTGGGTGCTCGCCAAGTGCGCGATCGCCGCCGTGCTGACCGTCACCGGAGGGCTGTTCCTGTTGCCTCGCCTCCCCCAGATCCTCGCGGGACACGGCACACCACCCCAGATGCTGACGCTGATCGCGAGATCGCTCGCGCTGCTCCTGCTGCTCGCGGCAACCGGATTCTCCGTGGTCAAACCATGGGGCAAGACACCGCACGGTCGAACGCACACAGCCGGCAAGCGGCCACACCGGCCAGCCCAGCAGAAGTATTCGCCCTGACCCCACTGCGCTGGACAGATCCTGTCGACCGGCTCCGGTGAACCACCCGGCAAGTTGAACCGGTCCCCGGTGTCCTGCGCCGCGCCGCCGCCACCGGACCACCTATGCCAGCGTCGGCGGCGCCGCGGTGCTGGCGGCGCCGGCGACGTTGCGGCGCACGCGGGTGCCCACCCGGCGCTCCAGCCAGACCGCCAGCCGGGACAGCGCGAGGTTCACGGCCACGTAGATCAGCGCGACGATGAGGTACGTCTGCACCAGCAGGTGGGTGTAGACGGTGAGGTTGTTGCCCTGCTTCATCAGCTCGGGGTAACTGACGACGTAACCCAACGTGGAGTCCTTGAGCAACGCGACGAGTTGGGTCACCAGCGTCGGGGCCACCAGTCGGATCGCCTGCGGCAGGACCACCACTCGCATGGCCAGGCCCTCACGCATCCCGACCGCGACGGCGGCCTCGAACTGGCCCCGGTCCACGGCCTTGACGCCAGCCCGGAAGATCTCGGCCAGCACCGCGGTGTTGACCAGCACGATCGGCACGACGAGCTTCCAGAGGATCGGCAGGTTGATCCCGAAACGGGGCAGCGCCAGCAGGAAGGCGTAGATCAGCAACAGCAGGGGGACGCCACGGAACAGCTCGACGTAGGCGGTGGCGACCCAGCGCAGCGCCCGGGTCCGCGACAGCCGGCCGAATGCGAGGACCACCCCGAGCGGAAACGAGATCACGCCGGCCAGCGCCGTCGCGATGATCGTCCCGATGAACCCGTCGGCCAGGAACCGGAGGTAGGACAGCTGCAGGAACGGTGCCCACCGGCTGGGGCCGAGTTGCCCGCTGCGGCCGAACTGCCACAGTGCCAGCGCCAACAGCCCGGCGAGCAGGACCAGTCCCAGGACGGTGCACACCCGGATCCGGGCCCGGGCCCGGGGCCCCGGCTCGTCGAAGAGCATCCGGGGGACGGTCATCGGGTCCGCCGGGTCAGCCGCCGTTCCAGCGCGCCTCCCACGGTCCCGCCGAGCGCGATGGCCAGGTACATCGCCCCGCTCACCAGGAACAGCACCACGGCCTGCGCCGACTGCAGGTTGAGCACCTGGGTCCGGTTGGTCAGCTCACTCACTCCCACCGCGGCCGCCAGCGACGAGCCGAGGGTGATGCCGATGAAGATGTTCACCAGCGGCTGCACCATCGTCCGGAAAGCCACCGGGAGGATGACGTGGCGCAGCGACTGGGTGGCGGTGAACCCGAGCGCGCGGGCGGCTTCGGCCTGGCCGACCGGCACCGCGTTGATGCCCCCGCGGACCGCCTCGCAGACGAACGCGGCGCCGTAGGTCGCCAGGCCGACCGCGGCCGAGGTGAACAGCGAGAACGTCACGCCCACGTCGGGCAGGCCGAAGACGACCAGGACGAGCAGGCTCAGTAACGGCATGTTGCGCAGCACCTCGACATAGACCGCACCACCGACCCGCAGCGACGCGACCGGGCTGACCCGGAACACCGCCACCACGGTGCCCAGCAGCAGCGCCCCGACAAATGCCAGCGCGGTCAGTTCGAGGGTGACGAGCAGGCCACCCAGCAGGAAGCCGAGATTGTCGATGACGACGTGCATGCCCCCGCCTCCTGCATGTCCCCGCCTCGCGACGGCTCAGGATCCCGCGGCCGAACCGATGACCGGCGGGGCCGGGGCGTCGCCCTTGACGACCGTGCCGATGGTCGCCTTCCACAGCTTCGCCCAGCTGCCGTCGGCGTAGATCTTCCTCAGCCAGTCGTTGACGAACTGCTTGGCCGTCGGATCACCAAGGGGCAGTCCGATGCCGTAGGGCTCCCGGGTGAACGGCTCGCCCACCACCGTGACCGCGGGGTTGGTGCTGGCATCGGAGATCAGGATGGCCTGGTCGAGTACGTAGGCGTCGGCCCGGCCCTGCTGCACTGCGGCGACGCACTGGGCGTCCTGCTGGAACAACAGCGTGTTCGCGCCCGGTGCGGCCTTCTGCAA
>JBOHFK010000111.1:0-18805 GCA_050699635.1 Pseudonocardiaceae bacterium
GTGCGGGTCGACTTCGGCAGCCCTGATGTCGAACTCGGCGACACCACGGTGACCCAGCTGGCGACGGGGTGGCGCAGACGCGATCCGCGAGCACCGCTTCTTGATCGTGCTTCTCGCGTCAGCCTCGGTTTTTGCGCCGTGAACTCGACGTGAGCGACGTTCGGAGTGGACAGGGAGGTCGGTAGCGTCGAGTTCACGGCGCACCTCCCCGATGTGGGCAGGTGGGGTGCGGGGCCAGGGTGAGCGATCCATTGGTGGCGCCTTGCGTGACCAGTTCTTGGAGTTCTGCCAGCCGGGCCAGGCGCTCGAGCGCGTCCGTGCGTTGCCGTTCGATGGCTGCCAGAGCGTCAGCCAGCGCTGTCCGTTCGGTGGGCGGCATCTGGCGGACCGGCCAGCTCTGCCAAGCGCGGGCTTGCGCCGGCAGGGCGTTGATGTCGCTGGCCAGCACCTCGGGAAGCAGGCCGGAAGCCGACGGGGTGCCGCGCAGGATCCGCGCCGGGGCGACGACGACCGAACCACCGTCGGCGTCCACCAGCGCCGCCGGGCGGGGGCTGGTGCAGAACACGACATCCCCGGCCTCGGTGTAGCGACCGGTGGGGTACTTCGCCGCGAAGACCAGGCGGTCGACACCGCGCTGCCCAGGGGGGACCGTCCCGGTCAACTCCTGGAGGCCGATGACACGGACGGTCCCGCCGGCCAAGTCCGTGCGGTCCATCCGGTTGCCCGGGATCAACCGCAGCTGACGGTCCGCAATCGCTCCGCCGAGCGTCAGGGATGGCCGGGAGTGATCTGCAGGGTCACGAGCCTCGACCCCCACCCCGGTCAGCGGGCCCAGAGCCGAGGTCAGCTCGGCGATCCGAACCGCGATCTCGGAACCGGGTACCCGGGATGCGAGCCCGACTCCGGGACCCCGCCCTACTCCGGGAAACCGTGCAACGAGGTTACCGTCGCCGGCCAGCAGGTTTCGGGTCAACGTCGGTCGGGCGAAACGCAACGCGTGCGCCCAGACGGTCCGGCGGTCGGCCATGGCCACGACGAGGTCGCTGACCAGGTCCCCGATCGCGGCCGGGTCGAGTTCGACGTCGGTCAGGTCGGCGACCATCGTCCACCGATCCTGGGGATGCACCTGGCCGTAGGCCGGACCCAGCACCCACAACCCGAGCGCCTGCCGGGGCTTGCTGATGACCAAGCCCTTGGGTAAGCGAACGATCGCCCGGATCGACCCGTGGCGTAGCGGGAGGTCTCGCAGCTGGTTCAGCCGCTGATCACGGATCCGGTCGCTCAGGAGGCTCGCCGGGGCGATCACCACGGCCCGATGGCTGTCGTTCATCTGCAGCACGAGGTTGTCGACTGCGGACAGGATCTCCTCGCCGGTCATCGTCGGGCGCCCCGGACTCGGATACTGCGCGAGGTGCACCGCTGGGCACGTCACCGCCCAGGCGCCGTCGTCATCGACCGCCAGGGGCTCGCAGTGCACGCCGTGCACCCGGAGGCGCCGCCGGGCCTGGCGGGAGGCTGCACCGCCGTGGCCGGCGATCATCATGGTGGCGTTGCTGACCTCGTCGCCCTGGCTGATCAGCGACACCAGCAGGTCACTGCCGCCGCACGTCGGGTCAACGTAGACCGCCGGCTCCAGTCCGGCGTCGATCGCCAGTGCTCGCGCTAGAGAGGCAACGAGGTCGTACGCGCACTGGCGGAGAGTCACGGCTGGCTGGCCGGGCAGCCGCTTGCTGATGAGCTGCTCGAAGGCTTCGGTGCAGTTGTACGAGGCGTCGGCCAAGCTGTCTGCGTGACAACTGAGAGCGCAGAGTCGCGGACCGAGCGCGCTGATCTCGCTCATCAGGAAGTCGTCATCGGGATCGGCCTCATCGGCGAGGTCGAGAAGATCGTCCTCGGTCAAGCCCTCGCGGCGCTCACCGGAGATCTCCTTGAGACACAGCAGTGCGGCCAGGCCGTGGAAGACGATCTCGTCGTCCCGGGCCGACATGCCCTTCGGTGACGCGAACGCCGCGCAGTCCTCGCGCACGTGGGGGTTGTTACCCCGGCCGGTGAGCTCCAGATACTCCACGACCGCGTCCGCATCGAAGCGCTCCTCGCCGCGCACGGTGGCCACCGGTGCCGGGAAGGGCGCTGTGGACCCGGCGCGCCGGCCACGCCACATGGACACCACGGGCCGCTCCACCTTCGCGAGGCGGGCGACGTCGACGAGCGTCATCTGCATGGGCAGGCTGCTCGCCACCTCCGTCATCGCCTCTCCTTCGCCAGATCGTGGGGTCGTCACCTTAATCGTGTTGATCATCAGTTTTGCAACTACGCAGCGATAACCCCCCTTATCAGCCATCTCGATTGCCAGGAGCGACCCCGGACGCAGAACCTGTAGCGCACCCCGACGGTTGAGCCATCCGGCCCGGCCGAAACGCACGAACAGGGAGGACCTGCGACGATGAAACAGCACAACGACCAGGCGCCATTGCGCGCCTGCTACGACAGGGCAACGGCGGCCGTCGTCATCCGCGACCTCGCGGTCAACGATCGCGCGGTCGTCGCTGAGTCCCGGCGCTGGTCCGCCGGCCAGCGCGGACCCGCGGTCGGCGAGGAGGACATGGCCGATGTCGAGCTGTCGACCTTCGTGACCCAGGCCGTGATCGTCGGAGCGCATGCCATCGGGTCCGCCGGAGGAATCCAGGACACCTTCAATCTCGAACAACTCGTGTCCGACGTTGGTGCGCGTACCGCCGCGTCGACCAGCAAGGTAATCGACACGACCAATGAGGTCGTGAACAGCGCGGCGGAAGCCATGCGGAAGGTATCGGCCGAAGCCAAGGACGCGATCATCGAGGCCGGCCAGCACGCCCGGCGCAGGTTTGCCGACAACGTCGACAGCGCCCGGAAGAACGATCCCGATGATCCGACGTCACCGATGTCCAAGCACTCCCGCGCACTCCACCAGCGCCAGGAGACGCTCGCGGCCACCTTGGAGCGCAACCACCGGGACCTGGCGACCAAGGTGGCGGAGCTGACCAACGCGGTGAAACTCACCAGCGCCGCGAAGGAGGCCACCGCGGCGATGGCCGGGATCACCCCCCTCAAGGGCGAGAGCTATGCGACCGGGATCCACGAGGTCATGGCGCAGATCGCGGTCGGCTTGGGCGACGAGTACGCCGACACCAGTGCCGTACCGGGCGCCATCCCGCGCAACAAGAAGGGCGATGGCGTACTCACGATCGACGGCGGCTGCGCCCGCCTCGTCCTGGAGATGACCAACTCCAAGCGGTCCAGCTGGAACGACTACCTCGACGAGGCCGAGCGCAACCGCAACGCCGCCGCCTCGCTGGGCCTGGTGTGCGAACCCGCGCAGAACAACGGCAGCACCATCCGCTGCCTGGGCTCGCGCCGTATCGTCCTGGCCTTCGATCCGGTCACCGATGACCCCGAGCTACTGCGCACCGTCATCCAGCTGCTGCGAATCAGTGCGCTGACCGCAAGCAGCCGCGAGGACCGGGACGGGATCCACACGGCCGAGGAGAAGATCGCCGAGGCGCTCGGGATGCTCGACAAGATCGACGAAATCAGGAAGGTCGCGGGCACGCTGCGGCTGCACGCCGGCAAGATCGAGCAGCAGTCCGACGACGTCAGAACCGCCCTCACCCGCCTGCTCAGCCAGGCCCAGTCTGCCCTCTCGGTCGCCGCAGACGACGCGGCTTGAGCGCGGGTCCTCATCGCCGACGTCGGCCAAGGGCGGGGTCGACGCGGCCGTTGCCCGGATTGTACAATCTGGGGTATGAGTGAATTGCCGATCAGTGAGGCGCGGGACCATCTCGGCGAGATCGTGTCACGCGCCGAACATGGCCAGGAACGGACGGTGTTGACCCGTCACGGCAAGGCCGTCGCTGCGGTGATCTCCATCGATGATCTGCGGGAGCTTGAGGCAGCGGAGGACGAAGCTGACCTCGCAGCAGCGCGAGACGCCCTCGCGAGTACGGAGCAGCGCGTTCCCCACCGGGACGTGCTGGCCGAGTACGGCATCGCCTGAGCGGTGACTTACGAAATCGAATGGACTGGTCCGGCCCTTCGGGAACTGCGAAAGCTCGACAAGCCCGTCGCCCGTCGTGTCCTCGCTGCGGTGACCAAGCTTGGCTCAAATCCCCGCTGGCCCGGGACACGGGCGCTGACCGGGTATCCGCAGGGGACGATGCGGCTCCGCATCGGGAATTATCGCGTAATCTACGTGGTCCGGGATGACGTGGTCCTCGTCACCGTCGTCCGGGTCGCCCACCGTCGTGAGGCCTACCGAGACCTGTGATCTTCAGCAGCGATATCCCCCTCTCCGTTAAAGACCATGCCGAAGGTTCGGCCGGTGGTCAGTTCATGGCTGCGCACAGCGCTCAGCCTGGCATAGCGACGGCCCCGCTGGCCGCGTCGAAGACCGTCGCGATCGTCCGGCGATCAGCGCCGACGCCGGCCAGTACGTGCGGCAAGATCCGGGCTTTGAACGGTCCGAGGAAACCGGAGTTGATCAATTCTCGATCCTGGAGATCACGCTCGGAGCCCGGAAATCCGTAGGTGCTGCGCAGAACCGGGTCCGCGCCAGGCGCCATCCCGCGCAACAAGAAGGGCGATGGGGTACTCACGATCGACGGCGGCAGTGCCCGCATCGTGCTGGAGATGACCGACTCCAAGCGGTCCAGCTGGAACGACTACCTCGACAAGGCCGAGCGCAACCGCACCGCCGCTGCCTCGCTGGGCCTGGTGCGCGAACCCGAGCAGAACAACGGCAACACCACCGCTGCACGCCGGCAAGATCGAGCAGCAGTCCGACGACGTCAGAACCACCCTCACCCGCCTGCTCAGCCAGGCCCAGTCCGCCCTCTGGGGTGCCGCCGAAGCGGCAGTGCCATGACGGCGCCACCACGGGGAATCCGAGGTCTGCTGCCGCCTTGGTCAGCTCCTGGTCACAGGTGACGAACTCCGTCAAGCTGACTGGCTATCATGTCCGCATGACCGCCGCCGCAGCTTCCGGGCCGCAGCCCGGTGCGGGCCGCCCTCCGTTTGCGGACGCCTCACCGGCCCAGGTGCGCGCCGCGTTGATTCCCGAGGACGTCGCTGAGTTCGATCGGCAATGGCGGACGGTGATGGCGAAGGCCACTGAGACCCTTGACCTCGTCGACGTGCTGCGCACGCTCGAGTCGTGGCGCCGGGTCGCGTGGCTGACCACGGCCAGCGGCCCCGACGGCTACCGCAGAATGCTGGCCAGAGCCGAACACTCTCTGCGGACCGGTGAGCTGCCGGCTGGCACCGTGCCGCTCGACCAGGTCAAGGCCCTGATCGCGCAGCGGCTGGGGTAGTTGCACGGGTGTACCGCGTTGAGACCGACCCCGACGCCGCAGAGCAGGTCGCTGCGCTGCCCGATGACGCCCTGGCTGACTACGCCCAGTTGCTCGTCGTGCTGGAAGTAAGTGCGGGCTAAACCGATCAGATCGAATGTCCGACTCCTGATCCGGTTGGGCGCGCGGACCAACAAGGCGCGCTGGATGTACTGCTCGGCGAGGGGAGCATGTCAAGGATCTGCGGGCGCCAGATCTCGGTATCTCGCTCCAATGACGCCGAACAATTCTGCCTCATCAAAGCTTTCAAGCCATGCTGGGCAGCTCACGTCGTCGTTCTCTGCGAACAGATCCACTGCTTGCCCGGCGGCTCTACGGAATTCGCGAGTCCGGTTGAGGTGTGCAAACGCCCAGGCCTCGCGGGTGAGGAGGAATGTTTCGAGTTTCGCCGCACCGGAATTTCGCGAACCATATTGGGCGAGCTGGGCCAGTTCGAGGGCATCTTGCGGTCTTTCGAGATCGAGACTCTGGCGAGCTAGATCAGCTAGAGCGAGAGCAGCATACCCTGAGTCTCGAGCAACGTAGGCCGTCCGCTACCGCCCCGGCGTCACGGGTGAGGCCACCCGGACCGTGCACGTGATACCGCTGCCTTTCGACGGCCAGCACGACACACCTCACGCACTGTGTGGGACGGTGCTCCTGCCATCCGAGACGGAGATCGTCCCTCCCGGGCACGGCATGCCCTGCACTCGCTGCCTGGTCAGCCAGATCGCGGTCAGTCCCGCACCACCCATGGTCGAACCCTCCCCGCACGCCGCACATCCCGACACCGGGCCGTGGTGGCCGACTACCACCAGTGGGGTTGGCCCGTGGCCGTGCGCCGTAACCGGATGCGGTTGCGGCTGGGGCCCGCCACAGTGGCGCTGGTTATCCCGGCTGTGCTGGCCGCTGAGGTGACCGAGATCCTCACCGCCCGGCGCTGCCAGCCAGCAATGCTGATCCACCCCCGGGCCCCCATGCACCGGGTGCTGCTGGCCAGCGAGCCATATCCGGTCATGCTGCCCTGGCCGCCCGGAGTGAACCGGATCACCACAAACCTGCTGCTGCCACCCACGCCCACAGCCCACGGACCGCTGCGCTGGATGCACCCACCGCATGAGAACTCGCTACGGCTCTGCCGGGAGATCGACGTCCTCGCAGCAGTCCGCACCACACTCCAGCGATCACCCCGAGAAGTGAGAGGAGATCACATGGGCAAGCACGACCCGCCGAAGCCGCAGCCCGACCCGTCTGATGATGGTCACAAACCGGGGCAACTACCCCCGGACCGCGAGCCGGGTAAGCACGAGAAGAGAGATGACCCGCGAGATGATCCGCCGACCCGTGACCGTTGACCCCGCGGAACTTCGGCGCGGGATGGTCGACGCGGTCACTGGTGAGGAGGTTCTGAGGCGGTGGCGGGTCGCGTTCGCGCCGTGGCGAGCCTCCCTGTTGGCGGTGCCCCGGCATCGCTTCCTGCCCACCACGGTGTGGGTTGACAACAACGCTGATCCACCACCGGCTCTGGTTCCGCTGCATCGCGAGCAGGGCCCGGATCGATGGCTGGAACTGGCCTACGCAGCCGACCATGGTGTGATCACCCAAGTCGATGATGGGCACCCGACCGGGCCCCGGCTCGGCGGGTCGATGCCCACCAGCTCAGCTTCGGGTCCGGTCATTGTCGCGGTGATGCTCGCCGCGCTCGACGCTCACGAAAACCACCGCGTGCTGGAGATCGGCACCGGCACCGGCTACAACGCCGCGCTGCTGGCCCACCGGCTCGGCGTCGAACAGGTCACCAGTATCGAGGTCGACCCCGATATCGCCAGCCACGCCAGAAAAGCGCTGTCCGATACCGGCTTCGCAGCCGTCACAGTGGCTACCGGTGACGGCGTCCTCGGCTACCCGGCCGGCGCCCCGTATGACCGGGTGATCGCCACCGCGACTGTCAACCAGATCCCCTCCCCCTGGGTGGCCCAGACCCGGCCCGGTGGCAGGATCCTGCTGCCCTGGCCAGACACCTACACCGGCGGGCTGCTGGCGTTAACCGTCCACGACGACGGCACCGCCCGGGGCAACATCGTCGCCGAGAGCAACTTCATGTGGCTACGCCAGCAGCGGAAGGCGCGCGGCGCGGTCAAACCCACCACCGGCGAGGTCAGCAGTGGCCCGGACCGCACCGACACCAGCTTCACCACGTGCCATCCCCACAACGTCACCGGACCCCACGGCGCCCGCCTTGCCATCGGCCAGCGGGTAGCCGGCTGCCAGTGGCGCTACCTGCCCTGGGAACCAAACGATCCCCTCGGCGTCCTGTGGCTGGTAGACCCCTGGGGCTCCTGGGCCAAGCTCACCCACACCACCCCAGACGCCGACGAAGCCGAATTCTGCGTGCTCCAGTCCGGACCCCGCAGGCTCTGGGACGAGGTCGAAACCGCCTACCGCTGGTGGATCGACGCCGGCAGTCCAGACGTCGATCGCTGGCAGTTCACCGTCACCCCCACCGGGCAGCGAGTGCAGCTGAGATCGTGCTGATTACGCGGCGGCTGGGTCGAGCAAGATCACCGCAGCGGCGCTCGTCGGCTCCGGTACCGGGTCGCCATCTTCGATAAGGCCATCGATATGGAAGGCCATCGCTTCTCGCATAAGAGCTAGGCATTCGTCAGCGGTCGCAGCCGCAGCGATCACGCCGGGAAGATCCGGGGAGTAGGTGGAGTAGCCCGAGGCGTCGTCACCCTCCAGCACGACCAGGTAGCCAGTGCTCATGGCGCTTCCTCCTCCGACGCATCGGCAGCTTCGCCGCTCTTCTTTAAGCCAGTTTCGCGGATGGTCACCCCGGTTGCGTGACCCTCGATGGTACCGTCGTGGGACTACCATGGTCCCATGGCCGAGCTGCACGTGCGTAATCTTCCTCCGGAAGTCCATCTGTGGCTGCGGCAGCGCGCGACCGCGCAGGGGCGATCGATGTCCGCTGAAACTGTCGCGATTCTGCGCGCTGCGCTGCACGGCGAGCAGTCCGGAGCCGGTCGCAACCAGGCGATCGACCAGTTGCGGGCGATCCGGCTACGAGCGCGGCTCGGCGCGGACGCCCCGCTCGCGGAGGAGTTGGTCCGCGCGGACCGGGAGCGATCCGGTTGAGCCGGTCGCTGGTCGTGGACGCCTCGGTAGCGTTGAAGTGGGTGGTTACCGAACCCGGTAGCGAGCAAGCGGCCTCGTTGCTCGACGAGATGGCCATGGGCGCGGTGGCGTTATTGGCACCGGAGCACCTCATTGGTGAGGTGGCGAACGGGCTCCGGAAGCGAGTGGCTCAGCACGTCCTGACCGTCGAGGACGCCTGTGCCGCACTCGAGGCGATCGCGCACCTTGAGCTGACCTTCGTGGGTGGGGCGGGGCGGTGGTTCCGGTGCCTCCCGGCCGCCCTCGAATGGGGGGTCACCGCCTATGACGCGCTGTACGTGCTGCTGGCGAAGGACTCCGGCGCGGTACTCGTGACCGCCGACGAGCGGCTCCACGCAGCAGTGGCGGGCCTGCCCATCCGCATGCTTGGTCGCTGAGCAGCGGGCACCCGCACAGATCGATGTCTCCTGACCTCAGCCCGAGTATGCCCAGCCCGTCCAGCGGTCCACCGTCACTGCGATCACCGGACCCTCGGGAGGATCAAGCCGATACTGCCAATACTTTTCGCTCAGCAGCAGGATGGGTCCTGCCATCTCGTCCCCGTCCTCGATCACTCTCCCGGTGCCATCAGCACGGGCCCACCACAGCTGGGTCCAATCATCGTCGTAGCAGTCAGCCAGGACCGAGACACCCGGGTTGACCTTGATATTGCGGAGCCTCTTCAAGTTGCGGCTCTGCTTGGGCTTGCCGTCCACCGCCGTGAAGATCAGATCGTTGGCAACGACGAAGGTCGTCGCCACCACGTGAGGTCGGCCCGAATCGTCGGCGGTGGCAAGCCGCACGACCGGAACCCTGGTGAAGCGCGCTCGCACTTCGTTCACTTCCAGCTGCACTGTCCGACCCTCCTCGCCTCGCTGACCAGCACATGACGGATCTCCCCTACCGGGACCCCGATCCGCGGCAGAGCGAGCTGAGCGCGCGGGTCAGGGCGTCCTCATGCAGCGGGTCGAGATGCCGGGTGTGCTCGACGCGCTGACGCGTTGCGGTCAGTTGGCCGGCGCAGGACGGTGCGGTCCGGATCTGCGCAGTGGTCTTCAGCTCGGCGAGCAGCTGATCGGTGATGCGGTCCAGGATCGGCCGGACCTGACCCAGCTCGGGCCGGGTGGTGGGCGCCTGGTCCGGATGCGCGCGCCACCGGGAGTAGAGGCCGTATTGGACGGCTTTGTTCGCCTCGATCTGATCGGTGAACACCGCCCGCGCGACCACCGGATCGATGCCCAGCTGCGACGACTTGGCGGCCACGGCATCGAGCACCACCTGCTCCCGCGCCGGGTCGTTGATGGGTGCGTCGGTTCCCCATTTCGCCGCGGCGACGGTGTCGGCGAGCTGCACCCGCTGCGCGGCGACATCAGTCAGCGCCAGCAGGGCCTCGCCGGGGCCGGGGCCACCGCCGGTCGGAGGAGTCGCCGCGAAACAGCCCGGCAGACCGACCACCGCGACGACAACGGCGACCGCGGCCAGCGCGCGGATCAGACACATGCGGGTGATCCTAGAATCTGCCTGCGCCCCGAGCCTGCTGCATTACGTCGTCGAGCAGCTCAGGCTCGCACTCAGTCCCGCCTACGCGGCGTGCCGCCGATGGTCTGATCCGCCTGGGCGTTCCGGCGCGGCACCCAGGCGGATCGACCGGCAAGTCCTAGCCTGCGCCAGCGCGCTGGCCGATCACATAAGGGTTGTCCCCCACCTGACCCTGATTCAAACTCCGGATCACTCGTCTTCGGTGATGCCGGCGGCTTCCTCTAAGCATGATGAGGTCGACAATTTTGGCCTGGTCTTCGGTGTCGACGGCCGTAGCGGTTTTGGCAGACCGCCGCCGAACTGAGCCGGTAGAACAACCGAGGCATCACCTTCCGGCGGCGGCGCGCAGCGATTCCCGCAGTGATCCCATGGTGGCGACGACGGCGGTGGGCTCGTAGCCGCAGTGGGCCATGCAGTTGGCGCACCGCGGGTCGCGGCCACGGCCGAACGCCGACCAGTCGGTGTCGGCCAGCAGCTCGGCGTAGCTCTGCGCGTAGCTGTCGTCGAGTAGGTAGCAGGGGCGCTGCCAGCCCAGCAGCGAGTACGACGGGATGCCCCACGCGGTGCAGGCCAGTTCCCGCTTGCCTTCCAGGAAGTCCAGGAAGATCGGCGAGTGGTTGAGCCGCCAGCGCTTGCGCCGCCCGTCGGCGAAGGCCTTGGCGAACAGCTCGCGGGTCTGCTGGACGCCGAGCCAATGTTCCTGGTCAGGGGCCTTGTCATAGGCGTAGCCGGGGGAGATCTGCATGTTGTGCACGCCGAGTTCGTCGTTGAGGTAGTCGAGCACGTCGATAACGTCCTGCGGGGTGTCGGTGGTGAAGAAGGTGGTGTTGGTCATCACCCGGAACCCGGCGTCCTTGGCCTGGCGGATCGCGTCCACCGCGGCGTCGAAGCCGCCTGCCTTGCGCACCGAGGCGTCGTGGCGCTCGCGCAGCCCGTCGATGTGCACCATCCAGGCGAAGTCGCGGTGCGGGGTGAACTTGGACAGATGTTTGGGCAGCAGCAAGGCATTGGTGCACAGAAAGACGATCTTGCGGCGGGCCAGCAGCCGGCGGGTCAGCTCGTCGATCTGGGGGTGCATCAGCGGTTCACCGCCGGCGATGGAGACCATCGGGGCGCCGCATTCCTCGACGGCGGCCAGGGCCTGTTCCACCGGCATCCGCTGCTTGAGCAGCGCGGCCGGCTGGGCGATCTTGCCGCAGCCGCCGCATTTGAGGTTGCACGCGAACAGCGGCTCCAGCTCGACGAGCAGGGCGAATTTGTCCCGGCGCAGCAGCTTCTGCTGGAGCAGGAAGCCGCCCAGTTTCAGGGATTGCCGCAGGGGCATGGGCATGTCTCAGATCACCTCTTTGGCCGCAGCGATGGCCTTGTCGATCGGTTCACTGGTGGTGACCGGGCCGAGGCCGCTCAGGGCGTGCACGATCTCCTGCACCAGATGCGGCGGGCCGGCAACGATGCCCAGCCGCGTCCGGCCGGCCAGCCAGCGCAGATCGATCTGGCTGACGTCGTCGACCAGGTACGCCGGCACGCCCTCCCGCTGCGCCACCTCCGCCAGGCGCGGTGAGCCGACCACCAGCAGCAGGTCCACCCGGCGGGCGATCTCGGCAGCGAACGTGGTCAACAGCTGGATCTCCCGCGGACCGGTTGCCGCCGCCCACCATTCCAGCGCGGGCCGGCATGCCCGCAACGTGCGCAGCGCGGCGATTCCCCGATGCAACGTCCCGACGTGCCACAACGGGTACTCGGGCGTGTCCACAATGACCCGGACGACGGCGAATGGACACCCTGGTACGGCCAGCTGCGCCGACTCCATGTCCACCGCGAGCGAGCCATCCGCGACCGGCCGCCACGCGATCCGCGGCACCGAGCAGATCGGCCCGGTATGTACCCGCAACCCCAACCCCCGCAACGCCCCCGCCAGCAACACCCCCGACGGGATCTGCACAGCGCCGATCTGCACAGCGCCGATCTGCACAGCGCCGATCTGCACAGCGCCGGGCGGCTCTGTTGTCGCCGAGTTCGACACCATGGCTGCCCGTCGCCGGGTCCGCAGCTCTGGTGTCGAACTCGGCGACAGTAGGGCGCTAACGCGGATTTCGGTGGCGACGACTACGTCGCCGGGGTGGATGTGGGGGGATTGGGCGGCGGCTAGGCCCGCCACCAGGGTCGGACCCGGCGGGAGGGTGGCGGCAGTGCGGGCGGCTCGGCGGGGGCCCATCCCGGTGTGGACCGGGCGTAGCGAGTGGCCGGGCCGGCGCAGCGCGGCTTGTTCGACGCGCAGGGGGGTGAGCAGCACCGCGGGACTCATGCGAGGTACCGGCCCAGTGCGCTGATCGGGAACACCTGGCGGTAGAGGTGGTAGTTGAGGTAGAAGTCGCCCGGGAACCCGGTGCCGGTGAACTGCGGCTCATCCCAGGACCCGTCTTCGCGCTGGGTACGGCACAGCCACTGCACCCCGCGCTCGATGGCATCGGCGGTGTCTGATTGCTCGCTGCGCTCGCGAGCGTCTGATGGTTCGCCGGCCGATGGCCCGCTGTGTTGGCGGGCGGCGAGCAGCGCCAGTAGCGCCCAGGCGGTCTGGGAGGCGGTCGAGGAGCCCTGGCCGGCCCAGCCGCGGTCGTCGTAGGAGCGCAGGTCCTCGCCCCAGCCGCCGTCGTCGTTCTGGTGGCTCTCCAGCCACCGCACCGCCCGCTGGATGCATGGGGCGCTGGGTCTCACCCCGGCGGTGATCAATGCGGGTACCACGCCTCCGGTGCCGTAGACGTAGTTCGCGCCCCACCGGCCGAACCAGGATCCGTCGAGCTCCTGCGCGGCGAGCAGCCACATCACCCCTCGCCGGCAGGCCGTGCCCTCGGCTAACCCCTCGGCGGCCAAGGCTTCCACGACGTGCGCCGTCACATCCGCCGAGGGCGGGTCGATCACCTCGCCGAAATCGCAGAACGGCAGCTTGTTGCACAGCGCCCGGGTGTTGTCGGCGTCGAACGCGCCCCAACCGCCGTCCTTGGACTGCATGCCGATCAGCCAGGCCACCCCGCGATCCAGCGCGCTGCGATCGACCAGGCCCACCCGGCGCAGCGCCAGGACCACCTCGGCGGTGTCGTCGGTGTCGGGATAGGTGTCGTTGTGGAATTCGAAGGCCCACCCGCCCGGCTCGAGCGCGGGCCGCCGGATCGCCCAGTCCCCGCGCACCCGGATCTCCTCGCCCAGCAGCCAGTCGCTGGCGCGGGCCACCGCGGGATCTTCCGCCGGCACACCGGCATCGAGCAGGGCTGTCACCGCCAGGCAGGTGTCCCACACGGGGGACTGGCAGGCCTCCAGGCGCCGCACCCAGCCCTGCGGGGTGTGCTCCCGGATGACGAAGGTCTCCAGACCCGCGATGCCGGCCCGCACGGCGGGATGATCGAGCGAGTACCCCAGCAGGTGCAGGGCCAGCAGCGAGTACACCCACGGTGGCTGGATGCCGCCCCAGCAGCCGTCGGCCTCCTGCCGGGCCAGGATCCATTCCGCGCCGCGGCGCATAGCCGCCCGCCGGAGCAGCCGCAGTGGCCGCCGCGAGTAGGCATGCAGCACCCGGTCGGTCCGCTGGAAGAACCCGGCCCAGGTCCAGGGCGGCGCGGGCAGGGCTTCGGGTCGCAGCGCGGCGGGACCCCCATTACGATCATCACTGCGCAGCTCGCCGACCCCGAAGGGCAGCGGGCGCACCGGGCGCAGGGTGCAGACGATGGTCAGCGGCACGATCGTCTGCCGGGCCCAGCAGGCCCAGTCGTAGACGTTCAACGGGAACCAGCGCGGCAGGAAGATCAGCTCGGGGGGGAGGCTGGGCAGGTCATCCCAGGACCACAACCCGAACAAGGCCAGCCAGATCCGGGTGAACACCCGGCTGCGCTCCAGGCCACCGTGAGCCCGAACGAATTCCGCTGCTTGTGCCAGGTGCGGGGCGTCAGCCGGGTCCCCGGCCAGCCGCAGCGCCACCCACGCCTCGATCGTCGTGGACAGATCGCCGGGGCCGCCGTAGAAGACCGCCCAGCTGCCGTCGTCGCGCTGCTGGGACCGGATCCACCGGGCGGCCTCCTCGGTCTGGGCCGCGCTCCGGATGCCGAGGAACTCGCGCAGCAGCAGATCCTCCGCGTCCATGGTGACGTTGGTTTCCAGCTCGCCTTTCCACCAACCTTGGGCGTCCTGACGCCCGCGCAGGTACGCCACCCCAGCGGCCAGCGTCTGTGCTGCTGATTTCTGGGCGGCCGAATTCTGCGCCGCCGAACGTGGCTGGACGTGCGCCGTTTCGCTGGCGGGACTGGTGCGGGTCATCAGGCCTCCCTCTCGACGATGAAGTGGGCGATCGCGATCAGCTCCGCCCGCGGTCCGGCCGGGATGATGCTCAGCGCCTGGGTCGCCACCTCGACCCGGCGTCGCGCCTCGGCGGTGGCCCACTGCCGCCCACCGGCGGCTTCGACGAGGTCAGCGGCCCGGGCTTCGCCCCCGGCAGGCGTCCCGCTGCGCAGCCAGCCGGCCAGCTCACGCCCGGCCGAACCACCGTGGCTGAATGCGTAGGTCACCGGCAGGGTCTTTTTGCGCGATCGCAGATCGGAGAACACCGGCTTGCCGGTGATCTCCGGGTCACCCCAGATTCCCAGCAGATCATCGACGAGCTGGAACGCGACACCGAGTTGCGCGCCGAAGGTGGCCAGCGCGTTCACCACCTCGGCCGGCGCGCCGGCCAGGACCGCGCCGATCGCCGCGCTGGCCGACAGCAGCGCGCCGGTCTTGCCCGACACCATCTCCAGGCACTCGGCCAGGCTGACGTCGTCGCGCCGTTCGAACGCCACGTCCTGTACCTGGCCACGGATCAGGTGACGGGTGGTCTCGGCGAGCAGCCGGGCCGCGGCGGCGCGGTGCGGGGAGGCACTGTCGAGCAGCACCTCCTGGGCCAGCGCCAGCAAGGCATCCCCGGTCAGGATCGCGCTGGTGGTGCCCCAGATCGCCCACACCGTGGGCCGGTGCCGGCGTTCGGTGTCGCCGTCCATCACGTCGTCGTGCACCAGGGAAAAGTTGTGCACCAACTCAACGGCGACCGCGCCCGGGATGCCCACCTGGGCCGGGGCGCCGGCCGCCTGCGCCGACAGCGTGGCCAGGGCCGGGCGTACCGCTTTGCCGCCACCACCACTGGCCGGAACACCAGCAGCGTCCGTCCAGCCCAGGTGGTAGGCGGCGATCGCCGCGCTGGTGTCGTCCAACCGCCCAAGACAAGCCCGAGTCGCCGGCGTCACGGCCTCGCGAGCCCGCCCCAACACCCCCGGCGCCCCCACCCGCGCCGCCGACGCACTCACAATCCCACCCCCACATGGAGACATATCGCGCTCCCCGACCCACTGCGGACCCCGATATGTCTCCATGTGGGGGTTTCTGACCCCCTCCCGACCCCGATATGTCTCCATGTCGGGGGAAGGCGGGTCATGATGCTGTCCTGAGGGGGAGGGGGGTTGGGGTTGTTTCCAGGAGGGCGGTGGCGGCGGCGGTGCCGCTGCGCACGGCGCCTTCCATGGTCGCGGGCCATCCGGTGGCGGTCCACGCGCCGGCGAGGAACAGGCCGTGGGCAGCGGTCAGGGCCGAGGGGCGCAGCGCCGCGGTACCGGGCGCGGGGCGGAACGTGGCGTGCCGTTCCCGGGTGACGAAGAACTCGCGCAGCTGCGCGTCGCGCATTCCCGGCAGCAGCGAGGCCAGTTCGGGCAGGAACTGTTCGCGCAGCGCCGCCGTCGGCAGGTCGACATAGTCGTCGGCGGCGGACAGCGACACCGCGAGGTACTGGCCGCTGGCCAGGCCGGACTGCGCAGTGCGGTCGAAGACCCATTGCACCGGGGTGTCCACCCCCGCGATGAACGGCTCGTCGAGCACCGTTCGATCCAGCACCACATGCAGGTTGACGATCGGGCTGCTGCCCAGCCGCCGTGACCAACCCGGGCGCAGCGCCAGGCTGCCCGCGGGCAACAGCTGCTCCGCCGCGGCCGGCGGCACGGCCAGAATCACCTGGTCAGCGATGGTAGCGCCACTATCGGTGATCACCTGCCACCCGCCGGGGGAGCCGGCAATCAGACCACCGCCGGCCGAGCCGGCCATCGGATGACCGTCGCGGCACTCCAGGCCCCGCACGGTGACACCGGTGCGCACCTGCGCTCCCGCCGCGGTGAGGCAGGCCAGCGCCGGGTCGCCGTGCAGTTCCCGCAGCGGGACCTGGGACCAGCCGATGTCGGCGGCCGAGGGGTCGGTGAGCAGGCCCTCCTGGAAGACCGTGGCGGCCAGGCTGAGCGAGGCATCATCGGCCCGGGAGTTCAGGGTCGCCACGCCGACCAGTTCCCACAGTGTGGCGATGGCGCGGTCGGTTTGCCCGTGACGGCGCAGCCAGGTGCCGAAGTTCTGCTCATCGGTCGCCGGGCGACGCGGGTCGACTCGCCGCAACGCGACCGCGCCCAGCGCGAACCGCACCCGCTCCAGCATGCTCAGCGGGCGGTATCGCAGCAGCGAGGACGCCAGATGCAGGGGTGCGGGCAGCGCGCTGCGGCGCAACCACACCGGGGCCTGCGCACCGGGCACCCGGATCGGGATGGCCAGCTGTGGCTGCACGGCGACCCGATCGGTGACCCCGAGCCGGTCCAGCAGCGAAAGGTAGGACGTGCAGCATCGCAGGAACACGTGCTGACCGTTGTCGATCCGCAGCTCGCCCCGGCTGAAGGAGTGGGTCAGCCCGCCCAGGTGCGGCCGGGTTTCGAACAGGGTGACCTGGCGGCCCGCGTCGGCGCAGTGCAGCGCCGCGGTGATACCCGCCAGACCACCGCCGATCACCGCCACCCGCGCCGTCATGCCCCCACCGCCGGCTGTGACGAACCGGGTTGTGACGACCCCACGAGTGCCCACATGGCGACCTCCGCTTTCTGCCATCCAGACAACGACAATCGCCGATCGAAGACCAGGCTGGGCTGCTCGGCGATGCGATCCAGGAGCCGCAGGTAGATCCCGGACATCGCGGTGCAGCACGCCGCGCTGCGCCGGTCCAGCAGCGGGATCAGCGCGAGCCCGTTGCCGTACCACTGGTACGCGCGCTCAGCGCTGTGCCGGATCAGCTTGCTGACCGCGCCGCCGGGATCGGCCAGGGCGCCGGACTCGTCCAAGGTCAGCTGCACCCCGAATCGATCGAGGTCCTGCTGGGGCAGGTAGATCCGGCCGTTGCCGAGGTCTTCCCGGATGTCCCGCACGATGTTGATCTGCTGCAGGGCGATGCCCAGCGTGTCGGCGTACCCGGGGGCCCGCGGGTCCGGCCGGCTGCCGAATACCGCCAGGCACAACCGGCCGACCGCGCCGGCCACGCATCGGCAGTACTCGACCAGCTCGTCGAATTCGGCGTAGCAGCGCCCCCGCACGTCCATCTCCACGCCGTCGATCAGCTCGTCGAAGGCACCCAGTGGCAGGGGCAGCCGCCGGGCCACGTCGGCGACCGCGGTGAGCACCGGGTCGTCCCCGGAGCAGTCCAGATCGGCCAATGAGGAACGCAGTCGGGCCAGCGCGATGAGCTTGTCGGCCTGGGGGAGATCACCGTCGCCGATGTCGTCGATCCGCCGGGCCAGCGCGTACACCGCGCACAGCGCTGCGCGCTTGTCCGGCCGTAGCAGCCGGATGCCGTAGTAGAAGTTCCGCGCCTGCGCCCGGGTGATCAACTCACATCGCTCAAAAGCCCGCTCAACCCCCACCGCAACACTAGTCACGCCCGCTCACCCCCGGGGTCCCGCACCCGGGCCTGCTCTCACCCTCCCGAACTCGACAGCAGGGCTGCTGGGATGCCGTCGCAACAGCCCTGCTGTCGAGTTCGGGAGCGTAGGGGTCGGGAGACTGGGCTTCGGGAGACTGGGCTTCGGGAGACTGGGCTTCGCGCAGGGCTGCCAGCAGGTGGCGCAGCACGTCGCGGCGGTGTGGGCGTGGGGGGGCGGTCAGGAATTCGGTGTGGGGGCGGCGCAGGGCGGCGAGGGCGGCTCGACCCCCGGCCAGGTATCCGGCGACGGCCAGGCGGGCCCAGCCGGTCAGCAGTCCGACCAGCGGGGCGCCGGAGTCCAGCAGATCGGCCGCGCGGGTGATCTGGAAGGCCATCAGCCGGCGCAGCGCGGGCGAGGCGACCGAGGCGTCCAGGTCGGTCTCGGGGACACCGAAGGCGGTGAGATCCTCCTGCGGGAGATACACCCGGCCGGCCCGGCGATCTTCGGCGATGTCCTGCCAGTGCTCGATCAGCTGCAACGCGGTGCAGATCCGGTCGGACAGCTCGATCGCGGCTGGATCCCCCACAGCAAACACCGCCAGCACGATCCGGCCGATCGGTTCCGCCGACAATTCGCAGTACCCTCGCAGGTCAGCGTAGGTCGCGTAACGGTGGACGTGCTGATCAAGCAGGTTGGCCCGGATCAGCCGCTCGAACGGCTCGCGGTCCAGCCCGCGCGCCCGCACGGTCGGCACCAGCCGCCGCAGCACGGGGTGATCGGGCGCCGGGTGATCAGGCACCGGGTGATCCGGCACCGGGTGATCCGGCACGGGGTGATCCGGCACCGGGTGATCCGGCACGGGGTGATCCGGCACGGGGTGATCCGGCGCCGGGTGATCGGGCTGCCCCCCGTCCCATGCCGTGGCGAGATCGCGCCCGAACTCGGTGAGCAACGCGGTCCGGTCGCCGTCGGCGGCATCCCCGAGGTCGTCGATCACCCGGACGACGTCGT
>JBOHFK010000112.1:0-18749 GCA_050699635.1 Pseudonocardiaceae bacterium
TGGCCCGGTGCCGCCCGGTACCGCCGGCAACGGAGGCGACCCTGCAGGCGCAGTTCGCTGCCGGTGGGCGGGTAGTCGCGGTGGCCAGCCGCCCGGCAGCCGGCTCCACCGCGATCGGCGCATCCGAGGAACACGACTTGATCTTGGCTGGGTTCCTGGTGTTTCTCGACCAGCCCAAAGCCGATGCCGCCGCCGCACTGCGCCGGCTGGCCGAACTCGGCATCACGGTCAAGGTGGCCACCGGGGACAACCCGCTGGTTGCTGAGAAGGTCTGCGCTGAGCTGGGCCTGCATTCCGGTGGCACGCTCACCGCCGCCAACCTCGACGCCATGGACGACGACGCACTCGCTGCGGCGGCCGAGTCCGCGACGATCTTCGCTCGGATCTCGCCAGAGCAGAAAGCCCGGTTGATCCGGTTGCTGCGCCGGCGCGGGCGCGCCGTCGGATTCCTCGGCGACGGGGTGAACGATGCGCTGGCCCTGCACGCCGCGGACGTGGGGCTTTCCGTTGACACCGCCACCGACGTGGCCAAAGACGCAGCCGACGTATTGCTGCTGGAAAAGGACCTCGACGTGCTCGCCGGCGGCGTCGCCGAGGGCCGGCGGATCTTCGCCAACACCATCAAATATGTGCTGATGGGTACGTCGAGCAACTTCGGGAACATGTTCAGCGCCGCAGCCGCCGCGGCGGTCCTGCCGTTCCTGCCGATGCTGCCCTCCCAGATCCTGCTCAACAACCTGCTCTACGACGCCAGCCAGCTCACCATCCCCACCGACCGGGTCGACACCGAGCAGCTGCGCGCGCCGTCGCACTGGGACCTGCACATGATCCGGCGGTTCATGCTGTTGTTCGGGCCGGTCAGCTCCCTGTTCGACTTCCTCACCTTCGGGATCATGCTCGGGGTGTTTCACGCCGGCCCGGACCTGTTTCGCTCCGGCTGGTTCGTCGAATCTTTGGCGACCCAGACACTGATCATCTTCGCGATCCGCACCCGCCGGGTGCCGTTCCTGCGGAGCCGGCCCAGCATGCCGTTATTGGCAGCGGCTCTGGCAGTGGTGGCGGTCGGAACCGCGCTGCCGCTTTCTCCGCTGTCTGCCGTGCTGGGGTTCCGGGCCCTGCCGATCGGCTTCTTTGCCACCCTCGGAGGGCTGGTCGTGATCTACCTGATCCTGGTCGAGCTGGCCAAACGATCGTTCTTCGCTGAACGGTCTGTCCCGCCGGCCCCTCGGCGGCGCGGCGCCGGGCACCGGGTGCACCGCCGGGCGAGTCGATTCACCCACGCTGGGCGGCTCAGCTTGTGAGCTCAGGACCTCACGTGCGAACGGGATGCGCGATGCAGCGCCTCGAGCCGCTGGTGGTATTCCTGCTCGTCGATCTCGCCACGCGCGAAGCGTTCGGCCAGCAGGTGTTCAGAGGTGTCTCGGGACGTGGTCGACCGGTCACCGCTGGCCAGATAACGAAACAAGCCGATCAGCCCGAGAATGATCAGCCCCCAGAACAGCACCATATTGATAGCCATGGCGACGTAGTCCCAGCCGTCCATGGGATCGGGGATCCACCACATCGCGCCAGCTCCTTTGTCTCGACGGTACCGTCCTTGTCGATCGCCGATCACCGTCTATCCTGGCTCGATACCGGCTGGCCTGCATTGGCCGTCGGCCACGGCGGTCACCGCGAAGGTCCCCTCTTTGTCTAGGTCTTCGGGTCCTTTCCCACGATTGAATGCACACACGGATTTCCGGTCAGTGTGTCGACTCGGGCGTGAACCGCAGCGCGTTGATCTCCACGGCGCGGGCGATGTCCGTGCCCGTGAGGACCCCGACGACATGGTCGTCCACTACCACGGCGGCGAGCGCGTCACCACCCACGATGGCGGTGCTTCGCAGTACCTGCTCCAGCGGCATGTCCGGGCTCAGCACGAGTTCACCGGAGAGCGGGCGGGCTAGCTGCCGTACCGCAATAGTCCGGCGATCGGCTGGCGGGCAGCCGGCGAGGTCAGCCATCGACACCACACCAGCGAGCCGCCCATCCATGTCGACGACCGGAAACTGCCTATACCCTTGGCCGGCCTGGCCGAGCAGGTGGTCGATAAACGCCTGCACAGTCCACCATCCGGAGGCGACCACAGGCGCTGCAGCAGCGACCCCCCAGCCCGAGCGCCGCGAGCCCACCGGCCAGCCAGTAGGCACCTGTGCCCAGGCCAGGCGCCATCGATGGCAGCACCGTCAACCCCACCAGTTGGCCGAGCAGCGCAATGCCGGTCAGGGCCGACCAATGCATGCCTACCGGTATTCCGGCGATCCGGCCGAGTGGAATCGTGGAGCGCACGGTGCACCTCCTCCGGTCACGTGATGTGAACCTGGTGCGCAATGCTGATCCACCGGTGCGGGACCGACCAGTGCCCAAGGACGGTCGGCGCGGGGACCGACGGCCCGCCCAGCCGCTCTCACCACTCGAGTGGGATCGCTTCGGCTCCCGATGTGGGGTCCAGCAGCCCACCAGCTGTCTCACCCATCGACGCCATTGCCGGGCTCGGCTCGGACGATGACGACCGGGCACGGCGCGTGGTGCAACAGAGCGTGGCTCACCGAGCCCAGCAACAGTCCGGAGAACGTACCCCGGCCGCGGGAACCGACGATCACTAGTTGCGCGCCCCGCGCCTGCTCAAGCAGCCGGTGCGCAGTGCCGGGTGTTCGGCCAACTGAACGCATGGACAAGCCGTAACGGCAGCCGCCGGCGGACTGCCTCCCGAGCGGCCCACGGGACTGCCATGAGCGCTGATTCGGACCCGTCGACCCCGACGACGACCGTCCCCCGGACCTGCTGTGCCTGCATCGTCCCACGCACTGAGGAGGTGTGACGCTTGCACCGGCGCAGCGCACGCGGCAGTGGCTGCGGACCTGAAACGCCGGAGCCGTTCGACCCTGCCTGCCCGCCGTCCGTTCCAGCCAAGGCAGGCGGTGACCCGGCCGCAACGGCACGGACGAAGGTTCCGTTCTCGGGGACCAACGCCCCTGCCTCTCGCGCTACTCAAGTCGCGACACTTGAAAGAGCCCCTGCTCGGGACATGCGGACACTCGGAGGCGAACCATGAGCCAGCCCGCCGACCTTGTCGAAGCGGTCGAACGCGCGCTGCGCGCCCCTTCGGTACACAACACCCAGCCCTGGCTGTGGCGCATCGGCCCCGGAGTTGTCGAATTGCACGCCGACTGGACCCGGCACCTGGCAGCCACGGACCCTGACCGTCGCGATGTCCTGCTCAGCTGTGGCGCGGCGCTGCACCACCTGCGGGTGTCCCTGGCCGCCCGCGACATCGCCGTGCGCGTGCACCGGCTGCCCGATCCCGAAAATCTCGGTCACCTGGCCACCGTCGTAGTCCGACCGGGCACCGGCGATGCGCACGCCGCCGCGCTGTCACCGAGTATCGACCGTCGGCGGACCGATCGGCGCCGGATGAGCCACCGGGTGGTGCCGTCAAGCCACATCAGGAGCATTGCGGAGCAGGCCTCCCGTGCCGGTGCGATCCTGCTCCCGGTGACTGGTCCGGCGCTGCGGCAACGCCTCACCACTGCCCTGGCTCAAGCCGCGCTCACCCAAGCGCAGACCCCGGGGTATCTGGCCGAACTACAGTTGTGGACCCGCCGCTATGCCGGGGGCCGCGACGGCATACCCATCGGCAATGTGCCCACACCCCCGGTTGGCCTCGTCGAGCCGTCCCCGCTGCGCCACTTCCCCACCGGACGGCTCAGCCAACCCAGCCAGCTGCCCGGGCACGGCCGGGCAGGCGATGCCGCTGAATTCCTGGTTCTCGCCACGCACGGTGACGAGCCGCTCGACCGGCTTCGCTCCGGGGAGGCGATGAGCGCCGTACTGCTCGCCGCGACCCAGCTGGGACTGGCTACCACACCGCTCAGCCAAGCCCTCGAGGTCGACGTCACCCGCAAGGAGCTTCAGCATCAAGTGCTCCACATTCCCGAGCATCCACAACTCATCATCCGGATGGGCTGGCCCGCCACCGCAGCCGCCGAGCTGCCACCGACTCCGCGACGCGATCTTCATTCCGTTCTGCTGCCCTCCCCGTGAGCGGTTACTGCCCGGGCGGGACCACGGGCAGCGACGTCATGTCGGCCAGGGGGTAGACATCCGCGGTGAGCTCTGCGGTGAGCTCTGCGGTGAGCTCTGCGGTGAGGGGCAGCTCGATGCAGTCCGATTTGCAGCCAGGGCGGGTCGGGGTGGCCTGAGGGGGTGCCGGCCGATGCAGTACCGCCCGGGTGGGGGTGATGGCGAGCGTGTGGTCCTGCATCGACCCGACACCGTCCACGATCAACGAGTAGTCACTCTGGTTCGTGGGTGGCCACACCACGGTAACCAGGGGGTGGGCCGCGAGGTTAGCGGATGTCTTTTGACCCGGGTCCCCAATAAGAAGTGTGTCGTTGGCCAGCGTGGGGTGCACAGCCACAACGTGTGCACACTCATTGTCGCCAACGGTTAACAAGTACGCGAGGTGATACCTCGTCAGAGTGTCCGCCAATCGCTGCAGCGATCCGTTAATGCCCACGACTGCACCGTATCTCGGCCGCTACTGGCGTGACCAGGGCCGTTCGTCCTGCTTGACGGAGCCGACGGGCCATGGCAAGCGCGGGCCGGGGTAAGGATGATGTAGCCGTGTATCCGGCGAAAGAAGGTCGTTGATGAGCGCACATGAAGACCGTCCCGAACTGCGGGTGCTCAGCGCTGACGACTGCTACCAGCTGTTGGCCACCCGACAGATAGGGCGTCTGGGCGTGAATGCCGAGCACTATCCCGTCATCTTTCCGGTGAACTATGCCCTTGATCGCGTTGGCGTGATCGTAATACGCACAAACGCTGGCACGAAGCTTTGCCGCAGCGAACCACGCGAACGTGACATTTTGAAGTGGATCACATCGATCAGCAGACTCGCAGTGGCTGGAGCGTGCTCGTGCGCGGCCTCGCCGAGGAAGTGACCAGCGAGCACAGAGACGAGCTGATCGAACGTACCAAGGCCAGCGGCGTGGAGCCGTGGGCACCAGGTCACCGTGGGCACTGGATCCGCTTGATCCCGCATGCGATCAGTGGCCGCCGGATCGTGCCAGGCGAGTTGCCTGCCCCCGGCCTTCGAGCCCGGCGCCTATCTGTAATGGCGAAAGGCAAACGGCCCGTGGTATCGGGTTTGGCGGTACCGGTCGCGGCGCCCAGCGCGTGACGGCTACCGGATGAAGAGATGGGTGGTCGGAGCCCGCTGGTCACCGTAGTGCTGCCGCATGATGGTGATGCTGATGAATTGCGTGTCGAGGTGGCTGTCGGGTTGGGTGCCCAGGACGTTCCGGCGCGGCGCGTGCCGGTGCACGGCTCACTGGTAGGGAGGGTGTTCACCACCGGTGACGGCACACAACGACGGGGCAAGTCGCGTGGCGGACCACCGCTTGGCTGACCGAGCCGAGAAGGAGTCGGGCGAACCCGCCGCGACCGCGGGAGCCTACGACGATCATGCGGGCGCCGCGTCCCAGCTCGATGAGCGCCGCAGCGGGCCGTTCGTGGATGACCTGACGCTCAACAACAATCTCGGGATATTTCTCCTGCCAGCTCGCGAGTTGTTCGGCGAGCATGCGGTGCGCTGCGGCCTCGATCTCGTTGACTGGCAGCGCTTCAGCCGGAGCGATCGGGGAATGCAGCTCGCCGAGATCGTCCCAAGCGTGCACCGTCCACAGGGCTGCGCCGGCACGGGCCGCCGCCTGGAACGCGTACCCCAATGCCTGCTCGCTCGCTGTTGATCCGTCCAGGCCGACGACGACCGGGCCAGCGCTAGCGGCTTGTCCGTGTACTACGACAACCGGGCACGAGGCGTGCTGGGTGACCGCAGCGCTGGTCGAGCCCAGCAGCATCCCGGCGAAGCCACCTAGCCCACGAGACCCTACGACTAGCTCACGCGCATGTTCTGCCTCGGCGAGTAGCCGTCCCCGAGGATCACCGGTGAACAGATGCAGCTGCGTCTGTACCCCCGGGGCGGCGAGCTCGGCTGCTTGTTGAGCTTCCCGCAGCCATCGGCGGCCCTGCTCATGCATTTCTTGTGTCCAGTCAGCCCTCAAACCAGCTGGCACTGGGTAGCTGACCAGTGGCCATTCCAAGGTATGCACAAGGGAAAGGAGGCACTGCGTACTTCGTGCCTCGGCCGCTGCCCAGCGAACGGCATTCAGCGCCGCCTGAGACCCATCGACTCCGACGACCACAGAGCCCGGTGCGCTAACGGTATTCATGCTGGGCCCCTTCTGCGCGAAGGCGCGGTAACCGCGTCACCCCTAGCGCCCAAGCGGCGCTAGGTGGCTGGGACCACGCGGGACAGCAGTTCTGCTAGGCGTGGCCGACCGCGGGTGCGGTGGGGACCGAAATGACTGGCAGGTGCTCGCGGACGAGCAGCCAGCTGGCGGCGAGTATCCACAGCCCGGTCAGGACACCGGGCACATAGCTGATCACCGTACCGCCGGGCGTGAAGACACCCGCTGTGTTCGGCGCTGCAAACGCGGCCAGCACCCTGGCCAGCGCGACCAGCCCCGCGAACCAGGCCATCCACTGCGGGAACACCTGGGTACGAGCGATTGCCACCGCCGCGGCGGCCAGCGGCAGGGCCACGGCGATGCCGGCGATGGTGCCGGCCACCGTGAGCGCGGTGTACGGGCCAGCGGCCAGCGACAGCAGCTCCCGATGTGCGGTCATGGCATAGGTCATCCCGCCGAGCATGGACAGGGCGAACAAGCCAATCGCGCACACCAGCGTAAAGCCGGCGAGCACGACCGCCGGTGCATCACTGTCCGGATCTGTGCGCCGGAAGGCAGTCGCCAACGCGGCACCGAACCACAGCAACAGCGCCACCGCGACGGCGCAGAGCAACGCGGCCGCCAAAATTTGGCCGCGATGGTCGGACAGGAATGCGGCAATCGTGCTCGGAGAGTCGGTGATTACGGGCACACGGCTGCCCAGCACCACACGGGCAACAATCGCCAACACCACCGCCCCCAAACCGGCTAGACCACCCCAGCGAAGCTCATGACCTTTCCCCATAGGGACCACCTCCTGTCAAAAAACAGCTCTGCGGCAGACGTTGGTCCCTCGAGTACGCAACCTCTAGGACCGCAAGTCCTGTAGAGGTGGGTCTTATTACCTCGCCTTTCCGCCGACAAGGCGGCCGACGGTGATCTACAGAACACGGCTTGGGTACTGGCCTTCGGTGGGAGTGCTTCCCGGTAGCCCTCGGCGAGGTCACAGTGCACCATGAACAGCGTGGATCAGGAAGAAGAGGGCACCGTACCCGCGACGGTGCGGGTGTTCCTGCTTGATGATCATGAAGTGGTTCGACGTGGGTTGCGTGACCTGCTCGAATGCAGCGGTGGCATCGAAGTCGTAGGAGAAGCCGCTCGGGCCGACGAGGCACTGCGCCGCATCCCAGCCGTGCGGCCGGACGTGGCGGTGCTCGACGCCCAGTTACCCGACGGCAGTGGCATCGAGGTCTGCCGGGAGATCCGGTCGTCGCTGCCCTCGGTCGCGTGCTTGATCCTGACCTCCTACGACGACGACGAGGCGCTCTTCGCCGCCATCATGGCCGGCGCGGCGGGTTACGTGCTCAAGCAAATCCGCGGCACCGATCTAGTCGACGCGGTGCACCGGGTGGCGCAGGGTCAGTCCCTGCTGGACCCGGCGGTCACCGCCACGGTGCTCACCCGATTGCGAGAGGGGCCGCCCGCCACCGACCCGCGGTGGGAGGCATTGTCTGACCGCGAACGTGCGGTGTTGGCGCTGATCGCCGATGGACTATCCAATCGGGAGATCGGCGCCCGGCTGTACCTGGCGGAAAAGACCGTCAAAAACCACGTATCGCGGCTTCTCGCCAAGCTGCAGATGCAGCGGCGCACGCAAATCGCGGTGTTCGGGGCAGCGATGCGTGAGCAGGGCGCACTGCCGCCGCAGCAGCAGAACTGAGCTGATCCCCTCAGACAAATGACCTCGCGAACCGCCTGCGGACTCGGCTTGTCCCAAGCCAGTCCAGTAGTGACGACTTTCGTCCCGTATCAGTCCCGCCCTGGGGCCCTTCGCTACGGCCGCATCTGACTGACACGTTGTTCCACAACGGAAAGTCACCGTGGCGAGATCAGGAGCGGGACATGATCGCAAGCAAGCGTTGGCGCGTCGATATTGAGCAGATTACCCACCGGCCGGTGCACCTGAGCCGGTGATCAACGTCGGTAGCGGCACACGGAGGAGTCCAGTGAGCGAGTCGAACAACAGGGGACGCGTCGTCGTCGGCGTCGATGGGTCAGCGGGCAGCCTGACGGCGCTCGATTTCGCCTTCGACGACGCTAAGCGCCGAGGTACCGGGTTGCTCGTCGTGTCTGCGTTCGACCTCCCGGATGTGTGGTCGCTGACGTCCGGGTTGCCGGTGAGCTGCACGGTGGAGGAGATACAGCAGAGCGTGCTGCAGAACACCCGCCGGGTGGTCGCCGAAGCACTCGGCGACAGGATGACCGCCGACGGTGCTCCGGACGTTGAGGTAGTGGCTCGGGGTGGGGGTGCGGCGCATGTACTGGTGTCAGCCGCGGTCGGCAGCCCGCTGCTGGTGGTGGGGAGCCGGGGACTGGGGGGCTTCCGGCGGATGTTGCTCGGCTCGGTGAGCCTGACCTGCGTGCTGCACGCGCTCTGCCCGGTCACCGTGGTCCGTTCGGCAGCCGATCCCGACCGTGCAGCGACCTCCGAGCTGTCCGGCGCTCCCGCCGCGATCCTGTGACGCCGATGTCCGGTGTGGCGCGGCCGGTGATCACCCGGTCGACTGCAGGACGAGATATCGGCGCGGTGCCGGTGAGTGCGGTGATGTCCTGTGACGTGCCGGTGGTCGATGCGCAGGATCCGATCATCGAGGTATGGCAACGCCTGCGCGACCTCGGCACCCCGGTGGCCGTGGTCCGCGACGGGACCCGGATTGCCGCGGTTGTCTCCCAGCGCACCTTGGCGATGTGGTGGCCTGCTGGGGGGCCGTGCGAGATGCGTCGTCGCCGGGTGCGGGACGTCATCGACCCCGGGATCCCGACCGTGCACGCCGACAGCACGGTGCGCGAGGCCGCCGAGCTGATCAACGACTTCGATCTCGAAGGGTTGCCCGTGGTGGCCGCCGGCGGAGCGCTGCGCGGTCTGGTCACGCCCTCCGAACTGGTTCGCCTGCTGGCCGACCCGCCGGACGGTTCGGCCACCGCCCCCGAGGGCTGACCGGATCCGGTGTGAGGTGGCCGACGAGACTCGTGGCTATGGCTCCCGAACAACGGTGATCTTCCCTGGATTGAGGGGAAGGCGCCGACCGGTGATCTCGGCTGCTGGGATGCGGACGAACACGCGATCGGGCGATGCGACCCAGGGAGCAAGGTGGAGCTGATCGATGCGGTGGATCTGCGCTGGACTGGTGATCACCTCAGCAGATCCGACAGCCAGGACGCTCCACCCCGTCCGCAGGGCGAGCTCCACGTCGTCGACTTCGAAAGTGAGTGTCCGACCCTCCCGTACGGCGTCGAGCTTCTCGCCTTCGCTGGTAGTGAAGACGATGGTGTCCCCGTCCACAACGAAGTTCACCGGCAGAATCATGGCGCGCCCTTCTGGCGTCGCCCATCCGACGCGACCGATGCTCACCGTCGTCAGCAAAGCGATGCAGGTCTCACGGTCAAGATCTTCGATGACGCACTCCGATCAGTTGGCAGGAGCCGTGGTCATACGGCGCGCTGCGGCGACGGCGGCGGCCAGGGAGCCGCTGGTAGGGATGGGAGACGCTTGCGGCCACGGGTCGGCGTGCGCCGCAACCGCGCGGCTGATCGCCTCGTCGGCCAGTTCCCCCGCCAGCGCATTGCTCATGGTGGACTTGCCGGTGCCGGGCAAGCCGCCGACACCACCCCGATATGGGTCTCCCGGACCGCGGCGAAAGAGCCGTCGCCCCAGGAGTCTGTGCTCATGGTGGGGACAGTAGGCAGCTGCCGTGGGCACTACACAGATGCCTGCGGTCCCTACGGTGAGGACGCCGGAACCCCCTGATCGGTGACCAACGACCCTGCCGATGACCCGCGAGGGCGCGCATTGTGCTGGGAGGGCACCGATCAGGGAGGCCGCCATGAGCACCGTCCGCGTTCCCGGGCCCCTGACCCGGCTGGTGCGACGGCACGGGTTCACTCGCTCGTCGCTGCGCCGCAGCACCGACCGCGTCGAGGCGGGGGTGACCGCGGCGCTAGCGGTGCTAGCGGTGCTGGCCGTGCTGCTGGCCACCGTTGTCGCGATGAGCACCTACCACCGGGCGCAGACCGAAGCAGCGACGAAAGCCGCACAACAGACATCGGTAACCGCCATCCTGCTCACCGACGCTGCAGTGCCGTTCACGGACTCATTCGAGCAGGGTGTCGCCGACCAAGCGACCGCCCTGGCGCGCTGGCAACTACCCAACGGGCAGCAACGCACCGCACCCCTGTGGGTCAGTGCCGAACGCCATGCGGGAGACCGGTTGTCGATCTGGATAGATCAGCACGGCAACCGCGTCGATCCGCCGGAGACACCCGGGTTGATGGTGGCTAACGCGGTGGCCTATGGAGTCGCCGTGCTCGCCGGCGGCTGGGTGCTGCTCGGGTTGCTGTGGTGGGCGGTGTACCGCGTGCTGGGCCGAATTAACGCCGTGTGGTGGGACCTGGACTGGGCGCGCACCGGGCCAGGCTGGAGCCGTCGAACCTCGCAGTGAACAACCGAAGGAGACAATCGGAAATGCGTGTTGGTGATGTCATGACCCGGTCGGTACTGACGATAACTCCCCAGGCGCTGGTGAAAGACGCTGCGATCGTCCTGGCTGGACACGGCGTGACGTTACTGCCCGTTGTCAATGTAATGAGCGACCCCCCGCTGACCACCGACCCGTACACGGACGCCGCGGAACTCGCGACCATGATGATCGACGGCGTGGTGCATGCCGAGGTCGTGCGCTCCTCCCGGTCCACGCCGTCATGACAGCAATCCCATGAGAGCGTGGCGGCTACAGCGGTGTCGAGGCTGTTGGCCTGGAACCAGACAACATTCCAGGCCGATTCGGCCGCACGCGCAACCAGCTTAGAACCACAACGGCACGACGCTGATGCGGCCTTGCCGATCGTCGCCACACACGGGCGAAAGCTCTTTCGACCACGCACGTCTGAAGCCTTTACCAGGGAGGCTGTCATGGAGACGACCGGGTGTTACCGGGGTTTGTCGGCAGACGGCGGGCCAATCGTGACCTGATGGACACTGTCGGGGATGCTGCCGCGGCCCAACTTACTGGCCGGACCGATCAGCTCTGCTGCAGCAGCGTCTGCATTTCCCGGATCTCGGCTTGCTGGGCGGTGATGATCTTTTGGGCGAGTTGGCGGGTGTCGGGGTTGCTGCCTTGAGCCAGCTCGGTTTGGGACATGTCGATCGCACCCTGGTGATGGACGATCATGCTCTGGAGAAACATCCGGTCGAACGTGGCGCCGCTCATCATCCCGGGCCCTTGGCCTGGGCCCATCCCGCCCATCATGCCGCCCATGGGTCCCATGCCGCCGGGATTGGCCGGGACGCCCCATCCGACCAGCAGGCGGCGCATCTGGTCGATTTCGGGTTGCTGTTCGGCCTGGATTCGGGTGGCGAGATCTTTCACCTGGGGTGTGGTCGCGTGGGTGAGGGCTATCTGAGACATCATGATGGCCTGTTGGTGGTGGGGGATCATGTTCTGGAGGAACACGACGTCGGCCTGGTTGTGTTGCTGCTGGCCGGTGGCCGGTGCGTTGCTTGCCGCCGCCGGTGTTGTCGTGGTGGCGGGGCTGGTGGCGGTGTTGCCGCCACAGCCAGCGAGTAGCCCTCCAACGGCAGCCGCTGCGACGAGTGCGGTGGCCATGCTGTGAATACGCATCGTTGATCGGTCTCCTTCGGTAAATCTCGTGCTGGAGGCACGGATAAGAACGCTGTGACGTCGGATGAGGGGATCGCATCGAGATGATCACCGGCGCCTCACAGCCGAAGGCCGCCCGACCGTATCGGTCCGACCGGTTATCGTCGCAGTGTCGGTGACTGTTATGGCGCCTCACGGCGGTCCGGATGATCACAACCACCTCATGGGAAGATCCGCCCGCTGTTTGATCACAGCGGGCGGCGGCACCCGGTGATGATATTTCGGTGTGATCTGAGCGGAAATGCCCGGATCGTGGATTGTTGGCGTCCCGTCGCCGCAAATCCGCAGAGTCTCAACGCTGCGATGGATGACTCTGCCGCGCTGTCGGACCGCGGCCGGCGATAGCAGGTCGAAGGGCGAATACCCCTCACCTGTGGACCGGAGCCGTGCCACGCTGATCGGCCCTATATCGGTGACCAAGGCAATATCATCCCCTATCACCGGGGTTTGCTGAAGCTCCTTGAAGCGTTCCATTAACTCCCAGTGGGCGATCCGATACATTCCGCCCGAGCGTCGCACACCAAAGCGGCGAGCCCACGTCTTTTCCAACACCACAGGCCGTCCAGCCACAGCGGTCTCCCTTCGCTCCGCGGCCCTGACCAGCTCCCCGCCAGCAGCTACTCGAGTCGAGCTGTCAAAACGTCCTTTGACCACTCGTCAGCTCCGGATCGCCGGTCTTGTCCTGCTGCGGTCAGTTATCCCCGGCGCCCACCATGCGCGAAAAAAGATGCAGTCAACAGAGTCAAAAGTCCCCGCTCTATGGGCAATGGGCCTTGGATCGGATGCCGCCAGCCACACGCAGGTCACCAGCACTGCCCACGACTGTCGATACCGGATAAGCGGAATACCGACGGCCGCTTCGACAGCAGGCCAACCCGCTGCGTGCCCATACAACCGGCCAACCCGGCGACAGACCCAAGCAGCCGCAAACCAAGCCCGAGCCAGCCACGGGCGCAGCACTGCCCTCGGTTCACGCAACAAACGCATCCACGCAGTGTCCCGGGGCATGCCCTGGCAAGCTCGGCCGCGGTGAGGATGAATGTTGGACGAATGTTGCACAGTTGCATTAAGCAATCGGCCCACCGGAGCTGGTCCGGCTGTTGGCCTAGATGCGGGCAGCAGGCCCTTTAGGTTTCTGGTCTGTCACCGTTTTCCAAAGTCGTGAAGGGCGATCGTTCACGCTGCGGGGCGTGGCGAGGACGCCCTTCGCCTTGATGCAACTGCCACATCGGGTCGAACGACCCTGCCGGGACGAGTAGAAAGCCTCTATCCCGACGGTGCGGCCTGCGTGGGTTGTGCCCATGAAGCGTGTAGTCGTCGACCACTTTGGCGGGCCCGAGGTCTTGAGGGTAGTCGAGGACGACGATCCCCGACCGCGAGCTGACCGGGCAAGGCGTGGACGTTGCACTCGACGGGATCGGTGGTGTGGTGTCGCTTCGGTCGTTCCGCGCGTTGCGGCCCGGTGGAAGGCTTGTCGTGTTCGGCCACTACTCCACGCTCGTGCAGGGGCGCAAGAGCTGGCGAGGGTGGATCGAGTGGTACACGGCGACCGCGACCGTCTGGCTGTGGGGCCTGCTGTCGCCCCGGCGGGTGCTGGCCTACCGGATCCAGAAGCTGCGCGGTGACCGTTACCAAGTGCTTCCCGTGGCTGGAGGTCCCGGGGCGCTTCCTGTGGGTGGAGGTCCCCGCTACCCGGATTGGTTCCGGGAGGACTTCCTTGAGCTGCTCGAGCTGCTCCGTGCGGACAAGATCCACCCGGTCGTGGCCGAGCGCCTGCCGCTGCCCGACGCTCGTCGCGCGCACGAGCTGCTCGAGCGCTCGGCGGCGACGGGAAAACTCGTGCTCGTGCCCTAAGCCGACGAGGACACTGGCTGATGGCGCGCGACGTTCGTGCTGGTCGAGTAGGGCGGGTCGGGTCCGGTGGAGTTCGGCGGTCATCGCGGGCGCGCTACCTGCCCATCGCGGAGCATGGGCTGATCGGCGACCTGCACACCGCCGCGCTCGTCGGGACCGACGGGACGATCGACTGGTACTGCTGTCCGCGCTGTGACTCGCCGAGCGTCTTCGCGGCGATCCTCGACGCCGACCACGGGGGCCTGTTCGGTATCTGGCCCGACTGTGAGGGCTGGAGCTCCAAGCAGCTCTACCTCCCTGACACCAACATTCTGATCACGCGTTTCCTGATGAGTCCGCTACAGATCGAGGACCGCCTTGGTGACGCGATCATCGATTGACGTCACCGGCGCGTCCCGTTCGACGAATGGTTCACCAGCGAAGTAGCGTACGAAGAGTCGCTCCGCCGTGCGAGTGGCCAGCGCCTGGCTGCTGAGCGTCGGGTTCGGGCCGCCGAGCCCGTTGGGCAGCGCGGCGTTGTCGGCGATGAACAGCCGCTTCACGAAGCGTGCCTCACCGCTTTCGTCGAGTACCGAGTTTCGCTCGTCCACTCCCATCCGCATGGTCGACTGCACGTGGAGGATAAGTGGCGCCCAGTCGAGGCGGATCACTTTCTTGGCGCCCGCGGCGCGCAGCAGCGTCGCCGCCTCGCGCGCCAGGAACTCCCGGTTCTCGACCGTGCGGCGGGTGCGCCGGCGGTGTTCGAAGATCACCTTGGGGATCGGGCCGTGCGCGTCGCCCGGGAAGGCGGAGCGCACCACGCGGTTCTGGGCCTCGACGTCGTCGTCGGTGATCACGAGCACGTTCAGCAGCTGGTCGATGTCCGACATCGTGTCCTTGAGCTCGGGACCGATGACGCGCCCGGCCGGGCCGTCCCATGGTCCTTGGGGTCCGCGCCCGTTGTCGTAGAAGCCGCGGATACCGTTGTCGCTCAGCGCCAGGCCGAAGCTCTGGATCGCGGGCGGGAGCCCCACGTTCTCGAGCCCGCCCCGGCCTGGGTAGTCGGCGCGCGCCGAGGAGCCCACCCCCGCGGAGTTTCCGGTGTATTCGTCGAACACGCCGATCACCCAGTCGAAGAAGTGGTCGGTGAATCCGCGCCCGACCCAGCCGTTCGGGTCGGGTAGTCCGCTGTTCAGCCACAGCCGCGGGTCCTCGACGCAGCCGCCGGCCATGACCACCACCCGGGACTCCTCGGTATGAGTGTCGCCGCTTCGGGTGTCGCGCCAGGTGACGGCGCGGGCGACGAGCTCGCCACGCTGTCGCTCGGTGTGGATGCGGGTGGCGAAGGCGTCCGGGACCAGCGTCACGGCCCGGCCCCCGGGCGTCCAGCGGTGGGCGGTCAGGCCCATCGGCACGTAGGAGTTGTCGGTCGAACGCTTTGCCTTGAGGTTGCGCGGTGCGTGCCGCGGCTGGATGCAGCCCTGGAAGCAGTAGCCGCAGAAGGTGCATCCGGTCGCCTTGGGAAAGATGAGGCTGCTCGAGTCAGTGGTCTTCCCGGCGGTGCCGCCCGGCTGGAGGATCGCATTTTCCTGCGGGCGGAAGGAATCACGGATCACGTTCTTGGTCTTGTTGCGCGGAAGACCCATGCGTTCTGCGCCGTGGAAGAAGCGTTCCTCCTTCGTGCCCATCGCGGCCGTCTGCACCGGCAGCGTCGCCTCGGCCCACTCGTAGTAGGGGACGAACTCGCGGTAGGTGAAGGGAAAGCGATGCGCGCGGTCGTACGCATCGCGGTCGGGGCCGTCATAGTCGGCGAAGGTCCCAGGGTAGGCCCGCGGAGAATTGCCGTAGTAGTGCTGGGTGGTCCCGCCCACACCGGACACCTGCCAGAGAAATGAGTTTTGGGGGAGCTCGCGCAGCCAGGCGGGCTTCTCGAAGCGGTTCGAGGACCCGACGCGGAAGTACCCGTCAGTTGGGTTGTTCGCGTCGTTCTCGTAGCGGGACCACTGTTCCTCAGGGTTGTCATGGTGGGGTCCGGCCTCCAGCAGCAGCACGTCGAGCCCCCGTGCAGCGAGTTCCTTCGCGGCCACCGGGCCTCCCCCACCCGCGCCGATCACGATCACGTCAGGCATACCACGTTCCTTTCCTCCGCTCGCGAACTGCCCGCTGTGATCAGCTGACCGACCGGCGGCCCTGGTAGTAGCCCTTGAACTCGTCCCTGCCATCGACGGGGGTGTGGCGTCCGGGGAGGTACCGGGTGAGTTCCCATCCCACCGGTCGCTTCCTCGCCACTCGACGCTCGCGGTCAAAGACGCCGAACTCGGTGAACGGTGTGAAGGCGGCGAACTCCAGCAACGTGCCTGCGAGGAACTTCACGAACCCCGAGAGCGTCTCCTTGCCCGGTTCAGGCGCCGCGGAGTCGAGGAGCTCGATCAGCTCGGCGTTGTCCCCCTCGAGGCGGCGGAAGGTCTCCGCCTTCTGGGCCGCGCGGAGATTCGCGAAGGGCGAGGCCGGGAAGGGTCCGAGGATCGCCAGCGGATCGACCGATGTGGCGACGAAGTTCAACAGGAGCGAGACCAGTGCAGAGAGCGGCACGGCCTCATCGTTGGCCAGCACGATCCCCAGTGCGTCGTCGAACCTGGCGGCCGCCTCCTCGAGGCCGCTGGTCAGCGGCGCCATCGCCGGAGGGAGCAGCGTCTCGGAAGTGCCCGTGGCGAGCGCGGCGGCGAGTGGGGTGGTCAGCTGGGCGGGGAACGGCAGGAAATTGTCAAGCGCGTCCAGCACGAGCTGCTCCGCGCGGGCGTCAAGCGCACCTGGCGTGGGGCTCGTGACACCCTGCGCGCGCGAGTAGGCATCACCTCCCGGAACGGCGAAGACCACCAGGCCGCAGATTGTGTCCTTGGCAAGCCGTTGCAAGACCCTACGGGCGTGGCCTGGGAAGTGCGGTTCCATCGCCCCAGCGAGGGGCAAGCGCAGGCTGGTCCCGGTGACAACCACCGCCGCTCCAAGGAGCCCACCTCTCAGCAGGAACTGGCGGCGTGTCCGGGTCCTCAAGCCGGTACTCGCGATGGGCTGGTGTCCGTGTCGGGCTGTCACGGCGCGGTTGCCTCCGTGTCAGCCCGAACTAGGTCTTGCGGATCGACGCGCGCATGTTCAGCAGAACGAGGGCGATCGCGGATGGATGCGCGGGCCGGAGACCGTGCGTCCTCGGTGACCGAGCTGATCCCGATCCGAAGATCAAACCGGAGACGGGCATGCTCGTGTACGGCTAAGCTTGACGGATGTACTGCATCGGCGCGTGACCGCCGCTGACAGGAGATACCTGGTCGTGACGACTCCGACGCGAGGCTCGATGGGCGTGGCGCCCGATGCCATCGTCGGACGACGGCGTGAACTAGACGCGTTGCGGGCCTGGCTCGACGCCGCTCGAGGCGGAGCCGGTCGGCTCATTCTCTGCGCTGGAGAGCCCGGCATCGGCAAGTCCCGGCTCGCTCGAGAGTTCGCCGGCGTGGCCTTGGCCGGCGGCACCTCTGTCGCCTGGGGTCGCTGCGGACAGGGCGAGGGTGCGCCCGCGTTCTGGCCGTGGCGCCAGGTGCTCCGCTCGCTTGGAGTCGATGCCGACGGCATCCTCGCGGCGGAAGTCGAGTCCCCGCAGGACCGGTTCCGAGTCTTCGACGATGTGAGCGAGGCAGTGCTCGCTGCCGTGGCCAGTGGCGGCCTCGTCATCATCCTGGACGACATCCATTGGGCTGACGAGTCATCGCTGCTGGTCTTGCGGCACCTGGCGCACCAGATGACCGGTTTCCCGCTGCTTGTCTTCGCCGCTTTCCGCGACGTCGAAGAGGCGAGCATCCTGCACCGCGTGGTCCCCGACCTGCTCAGGTCACCGGCGGTGGAGCGCCTCGAGCTGCGGGGCTTCGACCTCGCCGAAGTGCGCGAGCAGCTGTTGAGAATGGCTGCCAGTGATTCCGCTGCTGACGCCCGGGCGACCCTCGATCTCACCGGCGGCAACCCGTTGTTCGTCCGGGAGGTTGCTCGGGCGATGGCGGACGGCACGTGGCGTCCGGACCGGCCGCCTCGCAGCGTCCTCGACGTTGTGCGGGCACGGCTCGACCGCGTCTCCCCGGAGTGCCGTCGGCTCATGCAGGCCGCGGCCGTCGTCGGGCGGGACTTTCCGCTGCCACTCGTGGCTCGGGCCCTCGATGAACCGGTCGCGCAGTGCCTTCCGGTCATTGACGAGGCGATCGGTTACGGACTCCTCGACCGTGTCGGCCAGGTCGGTGACTATCGCTTCGTCCACGCGCTCACCCGTGAGGCGGTCGAGGCATCGCTGGCGACCGCAGATCGGATCGCGCTGCACCGCGCCGTCGCCGAAGCGATCGAGGCACACTTCGCCAGCGACCTGTCCGAGCACCTCGCGGACATCGCCCGGCACTGGGGGCAGCTGGCCCCCTACGGCGAGGGCACCACCGCCCGCAGGTGGACCATCCGGGCAGCTGACGAGGCGGTTCGGCGGCTCGCCTTCGAAGAGGGCGCGCGCCTTTACCGTGCCGCGTTGGCCTTGCCGGCGACACCGCCGTCCGCCATCGAGCGCTGCCGGGTGTTGATCGCGCTCGGCCGGGCCGCCTACTTCGCGGGGGACCTCGAGGGTTGTATGAATACCGCTGCTGCCGCCTCAGAAGCGGCGCGCACGGCGCAGAGTCCAGAGCTCATGGCCGAGGCTGCGCTTGTCCTGGAGGCAGTAGCCGACGCTGGCGTCAACGCCGTCGCCAAGCAATTGTGCGAGCAGGCGCTAGCTGGGCTTGGGGACGGCGGTTTCATACTGCCTCTTCTGTGGTGGAGGGTTGGGATTTCGGGTTGAGGTGGCCTGAGCTGGCGATTCGCTGGCGGCAGGTGGTTTCGAGGTCGGGCGTCCAGGCGATGGCGAGGC
>JBOHFK010000113.1:0-18698 GCA_050699635.1 Pseudonocardiaceae bacterium
CATCCCCGTTGGTGGGGGCACACGGTAACGTCCCCGGCCGACCTACCCAGACCGCGGTATACGAAGACTGCGTCCTAGAAACTGGGCAAGGCAGACCGATCTCAGACCACGCCACGTTTGAGTCTGCGACGCTCTCGCTCCGACAACCCACCCCAAATACCGAACCGCTCGTCGAACGCCAGCGCATATTCCAGACACTCGGCCCGGACCTCGCAGCCCGCGCAAATCCGCTTCGCTTCCCTGGTCGATCCGCCCTTCTCAGGGAAGAAGGCTTCCGGGTCGGTCTGGGCACACAGCGCCCGTTCCTGCCACTCTGGCTGATCCAGCCCGTCCAATGAACTCCAGTTGATCAGGTTCTCCCCCCGGTCGTCCGCGGGCCAGCTGATGTCCACCTCATCCATGGCGGTCCACCCCCCTCGCCATAGAGTTCCTCCCCGGGCTGTGCCTCCCCGGGCTGTTGGGCCGGAGAATAACAATGATGTGATTACACCCCTGTCATCGGGGACGCAAGTTCTGGTGGCCACCCAGACCGGTTGCTCAGCGTGTCGTTGTTGACACGCCGTGCAGTCGTGATCCAGGCGCGGCCAGACCCGGTGGAGGTGATGCGCGGCCCATGAGCGACAGTGACGCGGTGCGTGCCACCACCTTGGCCCCTAGCCCGCTTTTCCTGCTGCTGGTGACGGTCGCCGTGGCCGGCGGCGCGCTCGCCGCCCTGGGCAGCGGCGCGGCTCGTACGGCGGGAATCGTGGTGCTCGTCCTCGGCGGCTGGGCTGTTGCGCTGTGCCTGCACGAGTTCGGGCACGCGCTGACCGCCTACCGGGGCGGCGACCGTTCGGTGCGCGCCAAGGGGTACCTCACGCTCGACATCCGGCGTTACACCGATCCGGTCATGTCGCTGCTGATGCCACTGGCGCTGCTGGCGCTGGGTGGCATCCCACTACCCGGTGGCGCGGTATGGATCAATCAGGCCGCGCTGCGTTCCCGAGCGGTCGCCGCGGCCGTATCGCTGGCCGGTCCGCTGACCAACCTGGTGCTAGGCGCCGCCCTGACCGCCGTAGTAGCCACCGGCGGAGCGTCCGACGGACTGGCCGAGGGCCTGTCCTGTCTGGCTCTGGTGCAGGTACTCGCGTTCGTGCTCAACATCCTGCCGGTGCCCGGATTGGACGGATTCGGCATTCTGGCGCCCTACCTGCCCCCGCCGGCTCGCCGACTCGCCGGCAGCATGAGCTGGTACGCCCCCTTGCTGCTCTTCGTCCTGATTATCGGCGTGCCCGCGGTGGGCAACGCACTCTTCGACGCCAGCTTCGCGGTGTTCGCCGCGATCGGCGGGAATCCGCTGGCCGCCGGACAGGGTTTCCAGGAACTGTTGTTCTGGCGCTGAATGTTCTGACGCTGGCGGGGCACTTGCGGAGTTTAATGGCACGTGAGGTACGGGCCGGGGGACAGCAAGGACGTGGGGATGGGTGTAGCGGTTCGGCTGGACAGCTTCCAGCGGCGTCATACCTGGTTGGGTTTCCCGCTGGGGGTGATCTATAAGTTCGTCGACGATCAGGGTGGTTACCTCGCCGCACTGATCACCTACTACGGGTTCGTCTCGCTGTTTCCGCTGCTGCTGTTGCTGGTCAGTGTGTTGGGCTACTTCCTGGACGGAGATCCTGCCTTACAGCAGGCCTTGCTCGGCTCAGCGCTGCAGCAATTACCCATCGTCGGCCCGCAACTGCAGCAGAACGTCGGCACCTTCCACGGCAGCCGGGCCGGGGTGATCCTGGGCATCTGCGGCGCCGTCTACGGTGGCTTGGGCGTCGCGGTGGCCATCCAGACGGCACTGAATCGGGTGTGGGCCGTGCCCCGGTACGCGCGCCCCAACCCGCTGTTATCCCGGTTGCGGGGCTTGCTGTTGTTCGCCCTGCTCGGGGCGCTCGTCCTGATCACCACCGCACTGTCCGCAGCCGGCCCGGTGGCCGCCGGCATCGGCTACGGCGGCCCCTGGGTGCGCTTTGCTGCAATCCCCGTGGCGATGGCGGCCAACGTGGGCGCATTCCTCATCGGATTCCGGGTATTGACCGCCCGCGACATCCGGCTGGCCGACCTGGTGCCCGGCGCGGTCTGCGCCGGAATCGCGGTGCAGATGTTGCAGATCGGGGGTGCCTGGTTCGTGAGCAACGTCTTGAGTGGGGCCTCGGAGGTCTACGGCGTTTTCGGGCTGGTGCTCGGGCTGCTCGCCTACCTGTACCTGCAAACGGTCATCGTGGTGTTCAGCGCGGAGATCAATGCGGTGCGGGCGCGGCGGTTGTGGCCGCGCAGCCTGCTCACCCCCTTCGTCGACGACGTCGCGCTCACCCGCGCCGACCAGGCCTCCTACCGTTCATACGTGGACTCCGAGCGCTTCAAGCCCTCCCAGCAGGTACGCACCACCTTCAACCCCCCCGATCAGGATTGACACATGGATGCTTGTCGTCGTCCCAGCGGGCGCCTGCGCAACCACAAGCATCCATGTCGCGCCGTGCGGGGTGTGGGTTGAGGGTTACCGTGTTGGTGGGTGGGGTTGGGGGTGCCCGGTTTTTGCTGGGGGTTAAGGCCGCGCTGGGCCTGCCGCCCGTCGGCGCACCCGACGATCCAGGCGGCAGCGAGCACGAAATCACCGCGGTGGTCAACACCGGCGACGACATCTGGCTGCATGACCTGCGGATCTGCCCGGATCTGGACACCTGCATGTACACCCTGGGCGGCGGGATCGACGAGCACCGTGGCTGGGGACGCGCCGGGGAGAGCTGGGTGGTCAAAGCGGAACTTGCCCGCTACGGCGCCGACCCGGAGTGGTTCGGGCTGGGTGATCGGGACCTGGCCACGCATCTGGTCCGCACCCGGATGCTGCGGGCCGGCCAACCGCTGTCCGTGGTCACCGCGGCGCTGTGCCATCGGTGGCGCCCCGGGGTGCGGCTGTTGCCGGCCACCGACGATCGCTGCGAAACCCACGTCGTGGTCGCCGATGCGCCCAACCCCCGCGCGATGCACTTCCAGGAGTGGTGGATCCGGCACCGCGCCCAGCTACCGGTCAGCGAGTTCGTGCCGGTCGGTGCCGATGACGCCGAGCCGGCCCCTGGAGTGCTGGAGGCGATAGCTGTGGCGGATGCCGTGTTGCTCGCGCCGTCCAATCCGGTGGTATCCATCGGCAGCGTGCTGGCTGTACCGGGGATCCGCCGCGCGCTGCGTAGCGCTACCGCCCGGGTGATCGGGTTGTCCCCGATCGTCGGCGGCCGGGCGGTCCGCGGGATGGCCGAGGCCTGCCTGGCCGCCATCGGCGTGCCCTGTGACGCGGGTGCGGTGGCCGCGCACTACGGGGCCCGGCAGGCGGGTGGGATCCTGGACGGGTGGCTGGTGCACACCGGGGATCACGCGACGGTGCCCGGAATACAGGTCCGGGAGGTTCCGCTGCTGATGACCGATATCGCCACGACCACCGCGATGGCCAAAGCGGCCCTGGACCTGGCGTTGTGAACAATCCCCGTCCCGCCGGGGCGAGCATTCCCGGCGATCATGCCGCGCCGGGTGAGATCCGCATTCTGCCCGTCCGGGGCCTGCCCGAGTTCCGGCCCGGCGACGATCTGATCGGCGCCCTGGTCACGGCAGCGCCATGGCTGGCCGACGGCGACATCGTGGTCGTCACCAGCAAGGTGGTGTCCAAGGTGGAGGGACGGCTGATCACGGTACCGGCCGACCCACCGGCCCGCGACGCGGCTCGCCGCAAGCTGGTGGCTGCCGAGGCCCGGCGGGTACTCGCCCGCCACGACCGTACCCTGATCACCGAGAACGCCCTGGGTGTGGTGCAGGCCGCGTCCGGTGTGGACGCGTCCAATGTGGAGCCCGATGAGATCGCGCTGCTGCCGGTTGACCCCGATGCCAGCGCAGCGCGGCTGCGCGCCGGGCTGGCCGCGAGACTGGGCGTCGACGTCGCCATCGTGATCACCGACACGATGGGCCGGGCGTGGCGAATCGGGCAGACCGACGCTGCGATCGGGTCCGCCGGCCTGGGCGTGCTGCACCGCTACGCCGGCGCCCATGACCGGCACGGCAACGAGCTGATGATGACCGAGGTGGCCGTCGCCGACGAGATCGCGGCGGCCGCCGACCTGGTCAAAGGCAAGTTGGGCGGGGTGCCGGTAGCAGTGCTGCGTGGGTTGTCCCCGGGCGCGGACGGCAGCACCGCGGCCGATCTGATCCGCCCGCTGGCCGACGACCTGTTCCGGCTGGGCACCGACGATGCGATCGAGCAAGGGCGGGCGGTCGGCCGGGCGGAGGCAGTGCTGCTGCGCCGCTCGGTGCGCTCGTTCCGTCCCGATCCGGTGGATCCCGAGCTCGTCCGGCGAGCGGTCGGAGTGGCGCTGCGGGCGCCGGCACCCCACCACACCCGGCCGGTCCGGTTCATCTGGCTGACCGAGCAGTTAATGAGGCGGCGGCTGCTCGACGCGATGGCCCAGACGTGGCGTAATGACCTGCGCAGCGACGGGCTGGCCGAGGAGCGCATCGAACTCCGGCTGCAGCGTGGGAACCTGCTCCGCGACGCGCCGGAGGTGCTGGTGCCGGTCGCGGTCCCCGATGGCGCGCACGCCTACCCCGACCCGCGCCGGCAGGCCGCCGAGGAAGCCATGTTCACCGTCGCGGCCGGCGCGGCGGTGCAGGGCCTGCTGGTGGCGCTGGCCGCCGCGGGCCTGGGATCCTGCTGGGTCGGCTCGACGTTGTTCTGCCCCGATCTGGTTCGCACCGAGCTGGCGCTACCGCCGGACTGGCGCCCGCTCGGCGCGGTCGCCGTCGGCTACCCCGTCGAGCCCCTGCAACCACGCCCACCGGGTGATCCCGAGGACGGACTGGTGCTGCGATAATCCCCCGCGATGATCACTCCTCCGAATGCCACCGTGCACGCCGATGCGGTGCGAACGCTGACGAACTGGGAACCTCATGACGGCGAGCAGCAGGCGCTACGCCACGCGTTTCTCGGGTTCCTGGCGGCCCGCCCGGACGCCTGCGCCCGATCCTGCGTACCCGGGCACCTGACCGCCTCGGCAGTGGTGCTCTCGCATGACCGCAGCCACGTCCTGCTCACCCTGCACCCCCGGGTCGGGCGCTGGCTGCAACTCGGCGGGCACTGCGAGGAAAGCGACAGCGGGCTGGTCGCGGCGGCGCTGCGGGAGGCGACCGAGGAATCCGGCATCGAGGACCTGCAGATCGATCCGGTGCCGCTGCACCTGGACGTGCACCCGATCACCTGCTCGCTGGGCCTACCGACGAGGCACTTCGACGTCCGTTTCCTCCTGCACGCCCCACCCAACGCAGTCCCCATCCGCAGCCCCGAATCCGCCGACCTAGCCTGGTGGCCAGCGAACTCCCTCCCCCCAGACGTAGCCCCCGCCCTGGCCTCCTCCCCCGTCATGGAGACCTATCGGGGTCGTTAGGGGCCCTTTCAGCCCGATATGTCTCCATAACGGGAACGGGGGTACCCGATGAGTCGGCTTGACGATCTGTTCGAAGCGCTGGGGGAACTGGCGGACTCGCGAGGTGACACGAAGGCGACCTCCATCCGGCAACCGGCGGCGTTGCACCGGGCCGGGCTGCTCGCCACGGAATTGGGGATGGACGAGTCGTTCACCAATGCGGTGAACCGCGCGCTGGAGGAGCGGATCCGGGCATTCGCCAAGCGAGAAGCGTTTGCGACTCATCTCGAGCGTTTTCCGGAGGACCGGCCTCAATTGGCGGCCGTGACGCTGCGCCGCGTTGCCGGTACGGATCATCTGGCGCAACGGCACCCTGACGTCGTCGAAGCGGTCGCTCGGTGGGTCGAGGGCCGTGAACCGGATTGGCTGCTCGTCAGCGTGGACGAGGCGGTGCACCAGGTGTTACGCCATGTGGAGATGATCGTCGCGGGGGTAGGCGTCCGACCCGCGAACCTCGCTTGATGGTATCGTAGATAACGCCGAGGCCCTTTGGGTCGAGGAAGTGAGCCCGGGTAGGTCCCGCCGGATGACGGGAGCCCGGGCTTCGCGCTGTCAAGGAACGCAGCCCAGGTCGATAACAGCGTCCAAGAGCGGACTCACCCGTCGTCTCCAGTCGCCAGCGGCGCCGTAGCACCAGGCAATTGCGTCCGGCACCCAGAGCAACGGTTCCGCATGAGGACGAAGGTGCTCGTATTCAAGACCGGCTGTCCGCGGTCGAGAGCCCAGGACTCCGAATGGTGTGAAGATCCACGACATCCCGTTGGTGGCCTCTCGTTTCCAGTACCAGGCGATGGGCTCCCGCGGAGAGAAGGTCACCCATCATCCGTTGAAGGCAGGTCTGCCGCACGCCCTCGTTTCGTCCACGGCCAACGTAGATTCGTGTCCGCAAACCCGTCGCGGTCAGCTCGGCGATGATCTTGCGTCGCCGCGGGTCGCTCTCCGACTGGAGTGGATCCTCTGTCGCGAACCCTGCCGCGCCCATGCAGTAACAACCGCTCGGCGGTGCCGATATTCAGGAACGTGGTCCTCCCCGATCCCCTGGCGGACTACCGCACGCAGAGGTGGAGGACCCGTGCTTTTCGAACTCATGCTCGCCGCGATGCAGGGCGTGTCGACAGCTCTCGCAGACCGCTTCATCCAGGGCCGCGAGTCCTCGGCCACGATCCGATCCATAGTCGGCGACGTGGCGGCGATCAAGGAGCTACAGGCCCAGGATCGAGCAAGTATAATTGAATTCAAGCATCTGCTGACTCGGGTTCTTGAGCGCGCAGACGGGCTGGAGGTGCATCACCGCAAGGTCGTGTTCGTCGCCACGACCCAAACACCGGACGTGGAGTCCGCGCTGATGAACCTGGACTTGGAGATCAGCAGGCTGCGGCTGGGCGCCCACGACTCCGCGCACCGTCCCGGCGACCGCACCCCGGCGGTGGACACACGGACGAGGGCGGCCGATCCGTCGAGCATCTTCTACCAACTGGACGAAGAGATCGCGGAGCTGCGCCGGGGTCCGGGGGATGGCCGGTGATCGTGTCCGAGCGCTTCGCCCAAGCGGTCCGCGAGCACCTCGTGCTGAGCCTGGTGAATCTGCCGGTGCATCCGGTGATCATGGGAATCTTCGGCGCACCCGGCGAAGGCAAGTCCTTCCAGCTACGCGCGGTCCTTGACCGCCTCGCCGTGCAGACCATGTCGATCAGCGCTGCGGACTTCGAGAGCGAGCGCGCCGGAGTCCCTGGCAAGAACCTACTGGCCGCCTATGTGAGCGCGTCCCGCGCGATCAATAGCAAACGACCGACCTGCATCGTGATCGACGACGTCGACACCACCGTGGGTGAGTGGGAGAACAACACCGGCACCGTCAACCATCAGCAAGTGCTGGCGCAGCTGATGCACTTGGCAGATCGGCCGTGCGACGTGGAGAACGTCGGTCGGGTCGACCGGGTGCCGATCTTCGTAACTGGTAACGACTTCGGCAAGCTGTACCCGCCGCTGCGCCGACCGGGGCGCATGGTGGTGCTGCACTGGGCACCGACGGCCGAGGAGCGCCGGGACGTGGTCACGCACGTCCTGGACGGGCTCGCTGGCCGCGAGGTGGTCGTCGACCTGCTCGCCAGCTACCCCAGTCACCCGGTCTCGTTCTTCGCTGAGCTGCGCTCGCAGTTGGTGCGCTGCGAGTCGGCGACAATAATCCAGCGCCTTGCCGACAACTTGTCGGAGATCTCCGGAGAATCTGACCGTTACCGCGCGCACGTGGAGGCTGCGGTGCGCGCGAGGGTCGACCCACTGCTTGTCGAGCAGACCGCAGCGGCGCTGCACGAGCAGCACCAAGCCGCGAACCGCGCCTACCTCAATCCGACCTATCTTGCCCCGTCCCCCACGCAGGTGAGCGAATGAAAACCTACTCGTACACTTCGACGCGCACCAGGGCTGAGGCAGTCGTCGACCAGTTCGACATCTTCCTGCAGTACGCCGGGATAGCGGAGGCCAAACGCACCAAGGTGATCACCGCGGTGGAGCAGCGATGGCTGGAAAAAGTCGGTGTGTACCTGGTGGACTCCGGTGGGAAGCGGGTGCTTGAGGTCGCCGTGGAAATCGATTGGACCGCGCACACCGACTTCGCCGCTATCAGCCCGCACATCCGCACCGACCTGCCCGGCTGGGACTCCGGCGCAGCTCCAGAGATCCGCACTCTCGGTCGGCGTTTCGGTACAAAAGCAAAGGAGTATCGGCAGACACCGCAGCACTGGGTAATATTCACCGCAGCGATACGCCGCGACGAGCAGCTCCACCGCAAGCGGTGCGGCGAGGCCGGCTACGTGTTCCAAGGTCACGTTCCAGAGTGGCGGAACCCGCCAGATCGCCGGCAAGACATGCGGCTGCTGGACCTCGAGGAGATCAGCATCTCGATCGCCGAGGCGTGAAGGGCTTCGGTGCAGCGTCGGGTTGTATGCCGGCGGGCAACGGGTGGTCGATCCAAAGCGTCCATGAGCGCACAGAGTGAATGGCCGGTAAGTCTACCACCCTCCCAGGGAGATCCCTGTCCTGGACGATTCCCGTTCAGACTCATTGCGGCCGGAGATGCGCCAGCACCGACCGGGCGATCTGCTCCTGTTCTGCACGATTTCCGTCCAGTCTCATCACGGCATCCGGCGCAGCGCGATGCCCTCACACGAAGACGAATATAAGTTTCAAGACTGGTATTCCTTCGCTGATGTACCGGAGCTTCGAACTTCCAGAAAATCTGCTACGACTGGCGCACGCTGCTCACTCGAATTGCACGGCCAACGCGTGTCACATTTCGCAGAGCAAAATCTGAGACCAGACCAGCGAAGCGCTGAGTGTCAGTTGATGCTTGTTGCGGGTTGGACGGTCCGCTGTTTTCGACGTAGGCTACCGCCTGATCGACCAAGTCGGCGTCAAGGAATGAGCTGGTCAATGGGCAGATGCCATCAACAAGTAGCGATCGGACGCCGCCACCAATCAGTGACACGAACAGGTCACTTACTTCCTGCGGGGTGTCGCCAGGGAGATTGAACACATCTTGCCCGTGCCCGCTGGGTACGGTTTCCTCGAGCTGGCTATCACCGAGCAGGACGGCGTCGTGAATGAGTCGGAGGTTATGTGCGTCCATCACTAGCTCACGCGCCGTGGTATGGGCGGCTCTCGGCAACCCTCCGACTGATCCATCCGCATGTACGGTGTAGGCCAGCGTTACGAACGGCCGCTTACGTTCAAGCGCGACTAGCCATGGACCGAGCACCAACCGGGTCTCGTCATCGAGGACGCCGACCTCAACCTCCACACCGGAGTTCCGTAAATCCGCAGCGCCACCCTCGCCACGCGATGTTGGGTCAATGATCGAAATAATGACCCGAGTGATACCCGCCTCGATCAGGGCTTGGCGGCACGCTGGCGTGCGGCCGTGATGGTTGCATGGTTCCAGGGTGACGACCGCAGTCCCACCCCTGGCCTGCTCGCCCGCTGCGGTGAGCGCTTGGGTCTCGGCATGCGGCTCACCCTTGCGCTCGTGATACCCCTCACCGACAAGCCTGCCGTCGGCATCAAGAATCACGCAGCCAACCGGTGGATTGGGGCTTGTGGTGCCAAGTCCAAACGCTGAGAGCACTATGGCCCGCCGCATCGCGTTGCGTTCAACAGCCGAGGCCATCTCCTTACCCTGTTGCGGCGAGTTCATCGAGCAACTGTGCGACGCTAGTTAGCTTGGCATGCGGTCGCAGCGAGCCTCCGACTATACGAATACGCTGAATCGTCCGGCCGGAGCCACATCCGCGAGCGATGCTGAGCGCTTCGGACGTCACGCTGGCGGCGCGCTCCGGTTCGTTGACGGCTACCAACGCGCTCCCGAACTGCGCCAGTCCATATCCGCGGTCCCGGTTGTAGGCAGCTGGCAGGTTAGCTAGTACCTCTTCGTAGGTTGCTACGGCGCGCTGCGGTCGGCCTAGATGGACCCAGCAGCCGGCGCGTTGTAGCTCGATGTAGGTAGATGTACAGAAAGCGCCATGCCCGCTGCGGGCATCCCCGTGGAGATCCGGCTCCGGTGCGGCCCATTGCAACGCCGCGTCAAGCTTATGCTGGCAAGCGGATTCATCCCCGTCGAGTGCCAAACTGCAGGCCTCTTGCTGTGTCAGGGCGGCCCGCATTTGATCCGGCAACCGTGAACCCGTATTCTGGGCGGCCTGTGCCAGCCCGATCGACAAAGCAGTGTCTCCTTGGCGAGATACTTGTTGGCTGCGACGGAACAGCGCCCAGGCGACAAGCCGATGATCGCTAGCCGCGTGGGACCACTCTAAAGCCCGGCTGGTCCAGAAAGTTGTCAGCTGGTCGTTGGCGTCTTCATGCAACCAGGCGGCTGATTCCGCGTACTGGGCACCGAGTGACAGCAGCGGCGCGCGAATGTCATCACGGGCATCGCGTAGCAGTGATTCTATGAGCTTGATTTGCTCATGCACCAGCCGCAGCGTATGAGCCGGACCAAACAAGTTATCGGCCCGCACCAGCACGTGCCATTGCTCCTTAAGGTAAGCAATGGTCTCTTCTAGGGGAGCACCGAGTAGCGCTTCAAGGCTTGGCTGACCGAAGGCGGCGTGTGGATTGTTACTGACGTCGCAGTCGCTGTTTGACCCACCGAGAGACTGCAATGCTGCCTGCCGCGTCTCACCGGGCAAGTCAAACCACAGCATCCCGGCTGGAATCCCTAAAACGCGGGCCCAATACACTAATGTATTCAGATCCCGGATGGGTGGGCCAGTTTCGATTCGACTGACCTGGGGCTGTTGGAGGCCCAGCCATTGGCCGAGTAAACCTTGAGAGACGCCGCCAGGGCCGTAAACCGTTTGATGATACGGATGCAAGCGATAGGCGCGAGCCACTTGGCCCATGTGCTGGGCGGCAAAAGCCATTCGCAGCAACTCAGTGCGCCAGAATTCAGGTGGCACTTCTGGCGGCGCAATGTACCTATCTCGCGAAGCATGCTGACAACGAGCACACCGCTGCTCGGTGTTGTCCGCTGCTAAACGCGCGCCGCAGCGGCAATAGCGCCGCCGCGCCGGTCGCGACCCCATGGCGGTCCCTTCGTTCCGTACCCTGTCCGGCCAGTGTAACTGCCTGCCCATGATCGTTGATCTATGGCCCACCGCCATGGATTGCCTAACGGTTGTGCATACGCACATTCCCAGTTGGTCATGCGTCCGCGTGACCTAGTGGGGTTCAGTGATCTCCCATGGCCCCAGGGCCGGGCTGAAAGCTGAGCTGATGTGGTCCCGCAGCACGGGACACCTCCCCCACTTCCCATCGGCCTGGCGTTCCCCGGCCCTGGGTGCCGTCCAAGGACAACAGAGGCAGACGGGTTGAGGGCAAAATGGATGATGAGGACGGCCTTGCTTCAGACAGTCATGAGCGTTGTGTGAGCGGTGTGGCCGTGGGGACCGCGCGGTGAGCATGCGGCGGCCCTACGACCGCTGGCGCGACATGGATGGGAACCACGTCCCGGTGGGCGCCCGCGTGGAGCAGTCCGAGACCGATGCCCGCATGGGGGCGCCGCGCTCGCGGCTGTACGCCCGGGGTCACGTGACCAGTCGGGGCACGACCCGCCTGGTCGTGCACTTCGACGGCGAGAACCAGACGGTGAGCATCAGGCCGCATCTGGTGCGGGTCATCCCGAAATGAACGCTGCTGCTGATGGTCCGGAGCTGAGGGCCGCGAAACGGCTGCTGGATCTGGCCACCAGCCAAGGCTTCGCCTTCCAGCGGGTCGCGCCAGGCCCGGATGGACCGCTGTTCGCCCGGCGGGAGACCACGCAGTACCGCGACGAAATCGATCTCGGCGGGTTCGCCGACTCCTGCCACGCCACCCGAGCCCGCAAGTCCAGCCTGGTCGTACCCGGCGGGCTGCCCGTCACCGCACGCGTGACCGGAGACGCACTCACCGTCCTGCACACCGTCCTAGCGGATTGGCCGCACACCTGAACTGCGGCCGACCACCGGTTGGGGTGAACACCGGCGCCCATCGAGGTGCCGGTTTACCGTCGGTGTCATGAGTGTCGGAGACCTGGATTCGGCGGAATCGTGGACGCCAGCAGCATGCCTCCTGCCGACGGCGGAGCAGCCATTGCGGGTGGCGGAGTTCGATCAGCTCTTCTCATCGGCCGTGCTGCGTCTGGATCGGCCGGAGCCGTGCCGGTTGGAACTGGAGCTCAATCCCACCACGGACGTGGCAGCCAGCACGGCGGCGCTCGCGGTCAGGGAGACGGGTTGTTGCTCGTTCTTTGCCTTCACGCTCACCGCGACGGATCGACGGCTGGAGTTGCGGGTGGCAGTGCCGCCCACCCACGTCGCCGTCCTCGACGCGCTCGCCGCCCGGGCGGCCAGGGCGATGAGCGGTGGCGATCGCGGTTGAACATCATCCGATCGCTGCTGCTGTTCGTCCTCGCCGCGCTGGCGGAGATTGGCGGTGCGTGGCTGGTCTGGCAGGGCTGGCGAGAACACCGGGGCGTGGCATGGATCGCCGCCGGCATCGTCGCTCTGGGAATCTATGGGTTTGTCGCCACCTTCCAGCCCGACCCGCATTTCGGGCGCGTCCTGGCTGCCTATGGCGGGATCTTCGTGGTGGGTTCGCTGGCCTGGGGCGTGGTCGTGGACCGGTTCCGCCCCGATCGGTGGGACTACGCCGGTGCCGCGATCTGCCTGCTCGGAGTAGCCATGATCATGTATGCGCCACGCGGCTGAACCGTGGGGGTCAGCTCGGTGAGTCGGGCACCGCCTCAACCAGGCTGACCACGCCGGAGCTGGGCACGATGCGGGTCAGCCGGAGCCCGGCGCGGGCGAATAAGCTGCGGTACTCCGCCTCGGTGCGCTGGCGTCCACCACCGGTCATCACCAGCATCTCCAAGTCCAATAGCTTCCCCCCGGAAGGCTCATTGCCGGTCGGCACTACCACTTCAGCGAGCAGCACACAGGCGGTATCGGCCATCGCCCCTCGACATACGCTCAGAATGCGCGTCGCCTGGTCGTCATCCCAGTCGTGGATAATGCTGCTCAGCAGGTAAGCATCGCCGCCTTCTGGTACCGAGTCGAAGAAATCCCCGCTCATCACTGTGCAACGGTCGACGACTTCGGCGCCGGAAATCTCTTCATCCGCACCGGCCACGACCGCCGGATCGTCGAACAGGACGCCCTGCAGGTGCGGGTTAGCGGACAGGATCGCGCTGAGCAGGCCGCCCCGTCCACCACCAACATCCACTATCGTGCTGAAACGGCTGAAATCGTACGCTTTGATGATGCTGACGGTATCGCTGGTGGATACCGACGTCATCGCCGCATCGAAGACGGCGGCGTCCTCGGGATGCTCCGCCAGGTAATCGAAGAGCTCCGTGCTGTGGACCCGATCAAACGCCGACTCCCCGGTGCGGACCGTCTCATACAGATCGGTCCATGGGTAACGGTGAAACGGCATCCCCACCATCGTCGCCAAGCCCCTCAGTGAACCTGGGACGTCGCTGCGCAGCAACTCGCCAACGGGGGTCAAGGCGAACCGTCGATCGTCGTGCTCGGCGACGATTCCCACATCACCCAGCGCTCGTAGCAGCCGGTACAACGCCGAGCCATGCGCATCTACCAGCTCTGCGATCTCCTCGGCGTCCTGCGGTCCGCTCGCCAGCGCGTCCGCGACGCCAAGTCTGGCGAACACGCTGATCGCCTGGGAGACCGCGGCCCCCATGACGAGCTGGAGCATCACGACCGCGGGTGGCTGGTCGGTTGGTGGGGTCGGTGCGGACGTCTCATCAACTGCCATCGTGACTCCCAAACCATCTCTGGACTGCAACGATGCTGCCGGATGTTCATCGGGATGACGCGATCCCACGGTAGTGGCGGGGCACCCGAGCCGAAAGTGTCAGAGGCAGATGCTTGGCTGCATCCGCACCAACCAACCGACTCCAGGAGGCTCCCATGCCTGTCCGTACCACCCCCTGGCCAACCGGCACGCCGTGCTGGGTCGACCTCGCCGTTCCCGACATCAAGACCGCCAAGGAGTTCTACGCCGCTGTTCTCGGCTGGACCTACCTCGATCTCGGCGAGGAGTTCGGCAGTTACCAGATCTGCCAACGCGATGGTCACCACGCCGCCGGCATCGGCCCGAAACAGAGCCCGGACCAGCCGACGGCGTGGACGACCTACCTCGCCAGCGACGCCGTCGACGACACCGCAAAGAAGATCACCGAAAACGGTGGGACGATCCTCGCCGAACCCTTCGACGTTCCCCGCAGCGGGCGGATGTGCGTCGCTCTGGACTCCCAGGGCGCCGCCTTCGGCGTGTGGCAGGCCGCCGAGAGCATCGGCACCGAGGTCTTCAACGAGCCGGGATCCCTGGTGTGGAACGAGGCGGCGGCACCCGACGCTGATGCCGCCAGGAAGTTCTATGCCGCTGTCTTCGGCTACTCCTACCAGCCGGTGGAGGGCGCCGGCGAGTACACCACATTCCATCGCGACGGTGACCCGCTCGGCGGTATGGGCGGGTTGGGCGACAAACCACCGGGGACACCACCGCACTGGATGGTCTACTTCATGGTCGCCGACACCGACGCTGCGGTGGCCGCGGCCACGGACCGTGGCGCCACGCTGCTCGGCGGACCCGTCGACACCCCGTACGGGCGGATGGCGTCGGTGACTGACCCGCAGGGCGCAACCTTCTCGCTCATGGGGGCCACGTCCTCAACCTGATCTGATCGGCGACATTCGGCCGGCCGCCGAGATCACGGGCGCAGGCGCACACCGTCCTGCACTCGGCGGCGGCCGGTCCCTCACGGTTTAGCCCAAAGTCGGATCAGCCGAGCCTGGATTCACCGGGGCTGCCCGGAACCGCCGCGTCGCCCGACTTCGCCGTGACCGGCACCGGCGGGCTGGTGGTGCCGCGTCGGGCCAGCCCAACGCCGGCGAGCACCACAATCATGCCGGCGAGCACCCGCGGGCTCAGCGACTCGCCGAGCACGACCCCGCCGAGGAGCACCGCAACCACCGGGATCAGGTAGGTGACGGTGGACGCGACGGTCGGGCCATCGTCGGCGAGCAGCCGGTAGTTGAGGATGTAGGCGATACCGGTACCGAGCACGCCGAGCACGGCGACGCTGGCCAGCGCGTCCACCCGCAGCTCCGGCGGGTGCCAGCCGATCGGCAGCGCGAGCGCTGACAGCACGGCGGCGGCGCTGAGCTGGCCCGCGGACAGCACCGTCGGAGCCAGACCACGGCCGGTGAGATACCGGCCCGCGTATACGAACAGCACCCCATACAGGGCAGCGGCGGTAAGGCAGGCAGCGGCCCCACTGACGCTGCCACCGGACCGCCACGGCGCGAAGATCACCAAAGCCCCGGCGAAGCCGAGGAGCAGGCCGGCGACGCGAGCCGCCGGCATCCCCCGCTCCGTGCGGGCCAGCAGCGCCACCGTGACCGTCCACAGCGGGGTCGTGGCATTGAGGACGCCGGCCAATCCGGAGTCGATGCTGAGCTCACCAACGCCGAACAGGAAGAACGGCACGACATTGCCGACCGCCGCGGCCACCGCGAAATGCCCCCATACCACCGGCTCGCGCGGCAACCGCAGCCCACGCAGCAGGCAGATCAGCAGCAGGACGGCCGCGGCGAGCAGCAAGCGCAGGAACGTCACCTGCATCGGGGTAAACCCGCGCAGGCCTACTTTGATCCAGACGAAGCTGGATCCCCAGATCAGCGCCAGCAACGCGAGGCGTACCAGGCCGCCACCCCGGACCGTCAGACGTCCCATACCCCAGTCTGACCGCCAGGAGAGGCCGCAGCGCCACGGACTTTCATCCGACTGGCGCCTTTCCCCGGCACGGTCGGCGATCAGGCGCTCTTATCGAGAACCGTTGTCAGCGTTCTTGCGTATGCAATTGCACGTGCGTTGACCTCTGCAGGCACACGTGCTAGATTCAACCTTTCCAAATGATTGCACAGAGTTATCCGATGAGAGCGACAGGGTTATCCGAGAGCGAAAGACCCACCCACGGAAGGGTGACCTGACCTGCTAAGACGAGCTAGCGCGAGGGTCGGGCGCAGCTTCGCAGCAACCGGAAGGGTGTGGCGCAGCCAGCTTTGATCCACGACTGGGTTGATCCACGACTGGGTGAGCCAGCGTTCATTACCCAGTCACGACGAAAGGGTCAGTGTTTAAAAATCGCCAGCGGAGTATTTGTCCATAACCGGATGACGTCGGCCAAAAGGAATATAAAGATGGACTATGCGAGAAGTCGTGGCCCATTCTTAATGTGGTTCACCTGTGGCTTCGAACATATAGATCATGCAATTCACGATGACGACATGGCAACCGGTATATCCGCTGGCGCCGGTCGATACACCGCTCTCTGCGGCGCTACGGTGAACGTCGGGTCAATGATCAGCCCACCGGGTCGGCGCTGTTCTTCCTGCGAGGCCGCCGTGCTCCGCAGCGAGCGCGAGCCGGCACCCCGCGATATCCCGTTTCCCACCCAGACCGGCGGTCGTGGCCGGCACCGCGATGACGCGGTGAACTCCCAGACCGGCGCGGGTTCCCGGTTGTTCGGCTGGCTCAGATGAGCCTGCGGGTTCAGATTGCGCGGTAGTCCCGGGGACTGAACCGAGGACCGAACCGGGGACGCCGCAGGCCGGAAGCTTCGATATAGCGCACCGCTCGATGCCGCTGCGGCGCATAAGGCGCCAGGACCTCGAGCATTCCGGCATCATCCAATGGCCGGCCGAGAAGTGCGTAACCGACGACCGACGGGATGTGGAAATCCCCGACACTCACCGCATCGGCATCCGCCCAGGCCCGCTGGGCGACCTCGGCAGCCGTCCAGACACCGATCCCGGGGACCTTGCACAGCAGGTCACGGCCCGCCTTTCCGGTCAGGGTCACCGCATTCTCCAGCCGGTGCGCCACCGCTGCCGCCGCCAGCAGAGCCCGACGCCGCGAATGGTCCACCCCGGCCCGGTGCCAGTCCCAGTCCGGAATCGCGCGCACCACCTCCGGAGCCGGCGGCACCCACAGCCGGCCAGGACCCGGCGCTCGATCTCCGAACCGCCGGCACAACTCGCGCCAGGAGCGCCGCGCCTCGACACCGGTGACCTTCTGCTCCAGCACCGCGGGCATCAGCACATCCCACACCCGGTGGGTGGCACCCAGACGCAGGCCCGGCATCCGGCGCCGGACCTGCGCGATCAACGGGTGGTGCGGCACGAAGGCACTGTCGTCGTCATCAGCCCCGAGCAACGCGGGCAGCCCGTCCAGCGCCCATCCAGCGCCCGGCCCCCATCCGGTCGCCTGCACGGTGCCGCCGTTGTCGCGGCGCACAGCCAGCGTCGCGGCGCCGGCCGGGGTGGTGCCTGCCCGCCACACGGTCCCGTCGGCGTCCACCCGCATCGTGGGATCGCCCCGGCCACGGCGCAGCGGAGCGAGCAGCGCACCGAGATCCAGCGGGTACGGCGGTGTCCAGGACCGCTCGGAGCTGGGGCCTTCAGACATCAGCTGAGAAGCGTATGCCCCCGTCCGGCAGCACTACGCCCGGCCAGACCCGCAGGCCGTCGCGCAACTCGCAGCGCGCGCCCACCACGGCACCGTCGCCGACCACTACCTCGTGGAGGACGGCACCGGCACCCACCCGCGCACCGGCGCCCACCACGCTGCGCCGCACGAGCGCGCCGGGACCGACCTGAGCATGATCCATCAGCACCGAGCCCAGCACCTGCGCCCCCGATCCGACGACGGCGCCAGGCCCTACCACCGAACCACCCTGGACGTGCGCGTCCGGGTGCACGGTAGCGCCAGGCAGCACCAGCGCCTCCCCTACCGGCCCGGGTAGCGCAGGTGAGGGCGCCAGACCGCGGACCAAGTCGGCGGAGCCCTGCACGAAGGCGGCCGGGGTGCCCAGATCCAGCCAGTAGGAGCTGTCAACGTGGGCGTGTACGTGGGCTCCGGCGGCGAGCAACCCGGGAAAGGTCTCGTGCTCCACCGATACCGCACGCCCCAGCGGGATCGAGTCGATCACCTCGCGGCGAAACGCGTAACAGCCGGCGTTGATCAGGTCGGTGGGCGGGTCGGCAGTCTTTTCCAGAAACTCGAGTACCTGGCCGTCCGCGCTGGTCGGCACGCAACCGAAGGCCCGAGGATCGGGCACCCGCACGAGATGCAGGGTCACGTCGGCGCCCGCCTTGCGGTGGGTGTGCACCACCTCGGCCGGATCCAGACCGGACAGCACATCCCCGTTGAACACCAGCACATCCGGCTCGCTCAGCGCGGATGCCACGTTGCGGATCCCGCCCCCGGTGCCCAGCGGCTGTTCCTCCACGACGTAGTCCAGCGCCAGGTCCAGCGCCGAGCCGTCACCGAAGTAGGTCGCGAACACCTCGGCGCGGTAGGAGGTACCCAGCACCACGTGCCGGACCCCGGCGGCCCGGATCCGGCCCAGCAGGTGGGTCAGCAAGGGCACGCCGGCCAGCGGCAGCATCGGCTTGGGCGCCGACAGGGTCAGCGGCCGCATCCGGGTACCGAGGCCCCCCACCAGCACCACGGCCTCAACACCTGGCAGCGGGACAATCGGTTCGGCGGTAGGACACAGCACGGCATGATCTCCTCGACGTCCACCCTGGTGCGGGTGGCGCCCAGTCTGGCGGTGCGGGTTGCGGCCCGGTGCGCCAGGGGCAGCGCAGC
>JBOHFK010000114.1:0-18636 GCA_050699635.1 Pseudonocardiaceae bacterium
AGCAGCTCAACCCGGCCCATGCTCTCCGGCAGCGCGGCCCACTCCTGCTCGGTCCAGGGACCGGCGTGTCCGGCGAAGAGCTCATCGAGCGGTTGCGCGCCCACGACTGCTCACCTCCCTGGCCTCGGCTCCAGTGTCGCACGCTGATCACGGTAAGACGGCGCACTGACATTATGTGCCGCCCCGCTGCACCGCACCGCTTACTCGGCTGCGGCTTCGTCGATCCAGTCGGCGATGTCCCCGATCCGGGAACTGACGACGTCGGCCTGCTGGGGGGCGATCACGATGTAGCGGCCCTCCGAGTCGGTGATCGTGACCTCCGGCATCCGCAGGGTGATCGTGACCGGTCCCTGGCCGCCGTGCGCCGGGATCTGCCAGGTCTTCTCCACCACGGTCTCGCTCATGATCTGGCGCTCGATCTCGGCCCTGTTCACCTGCACTGGGTTCATGCTGGTGACCATCGAGCGTTGCAGGTGTTGCAAGCAATAACCTGATTGTGTGATTTGATCAGTGCGCGGTGGGGTGCATAGTGCAGCTCATGCCTGCAGGAAACCCGCACACGTCGATCCGGTCCCGCCAGGTCGCCGCCGAGCTGCGCACCTTACGGGAGCAGGCGGGCCTGTCCGGCGCGGAGGTGGCCAAGCGGATGGGCATGTCCCCCAGCAAGATCAGCCGGATCGAGACCGGGGTGACCGGCCTGCAGATCGAGGACGTCGCCGCGCTGCTGGGCCTGTACCAGGTGCCCGCCACCACCCGCGACGAGCTGCTCGACCTGGTGCGCCGCTCCGAGGAGCGCGGCTGGTGGACCCGCCAGCCCGGGCTGCCCCAGCTGTGGCGCAGCCTGATCGACTTCGAGGCCAAGGCTGCCCGCATCCAGAACTACGAGGCCCTGTTCGTGCCCGGTCTGCTGCAGACTGCCGAATACGCACGGGCGATCATCCAAGGCGTGGCGCCCACCGTGTCCGAATCCGAGCTGGACAACCTGGTTGCTGCCCGGATGGCCCGTGAAGCGCTCCTGACCAGGGCAAACGCCCCGCAGTTCTTCGCGGTGGTGGACGAAGGGGCACTACGACGACCGATCGGTGAACCGGGAGTGATGCATCGGCAACTGCACCATCTGCTCGGCGCGGCGGAGCAACCGCACGTGACACTACGAGTCGTGCCGCTGACTGCCGGCGCACATGCCGGACTGCGCGGCTCGTTCGTGATCCTCGAGTTCGCTGAAGAGCCGGCACTGGTCTTCGTCGAGAACCAGGAAACTGGGCTTTTCCTGGAGGAAGAGGGCGATCTGGCGGCGTACCGGCTGGCGCTGGGGACTATTCTGAATGCAGCCCTTGCACCCGCTGCAACAACTGAGCTGATTGCCCAGATCACCGCCGAGCTCGGCTGACCTGGTGGGTCACATCGGCCGCATAACTCATAGGAGAGGAGCCCGGGATGCCTGCGCTGGACCTCAGCAGCGCCCGCTGGCGCAAGAGCACCCGCAGTAGCAACGTCGCCAACTGCGTCGAGGTGGCCTTCGCCGGCCCGGTGGTCGCGCTGCGCGACTCCAAGAACCCGGCCGGCAGCGTCCTGGCCCTCCCCCCGCCCGCCTGGAGGGCCTTCACCACTGCCCTTCGCGCCGATAAGTTTCGCTGAGCCAGGCAAGCTGGCGTCACAGCGACCACGCGTGAATATGTGAATACGGGACGTTTGACCTGGTCAGTTCTGTGAATTGATAACCTCCTCTCATGGACACCCGACACGACGCGCACCGACTGCTCGACGAGCTGGACGAGGATCAGGTCGCCACCGCCACCGAGCTACTGCGCGACCTGGTACGGCAGCGCCGCCCACTAGACGACGAACAGGAGGTCGTCATCCAGGGACTGCAGGAATACCTCCAGCACCCCAAGGGTGAGCGGCAACGCGCCGCCGCCATCGAGGATGGCCTTGCCCTGCTGCTCAGCGGCGACCTGGACCACCCCGACCGGGACTCCGCGTGGCATTGAGCTGCGTGCTCGACACCAGCGTGTGGAACCGACTGGACCGGGCACCCGCCCTCGCTGCCGAGGTGACGACCCTGTTCCGTCGTGGCGAAGTGGGATACACCGACATCGAACGGCTTGAGGTATTGCGATCGGCTCGGCATATCGAGCACTACCGGCGTCTTGCCGTCATGTTCACTGCGCTTACCAAGGTCGTCCTCACCGAAGCGGCGATACTGCGAGCTGGGCAAGTACAGGAACAGCTTGTCCAGCGAGGTCACCACAGAGGTGTGAAGATTCCCGACCTGCTCATCGCAGCCGCGGCCGAGGAAGCCGGAGTACGGGTACTGCATTACGACCACGACTATGACCTCATCTCCTCGATCACCGGACAAAACACAGCCTGGGTAGTTGAGAAGGGCTCGGTGTCGTAGTCGAATTCCTGTCCAGGACACGATCACTGGTCAGGCTGCTGACCGGGGTGGCAGGCCAAGCCGCTCCCGCTCCTGGGCGAGGAACCGATCTTCGTCGATCACTGGGTCTCTGGCCGACAGAGCCGAGTCGGCGAGATCACTGTCGCGCGGGCGAGCTGGGCGAACAGTTCGGTCTTCCACAAACCCAGTTCGACCAAGCGCTGGTCGAAGGAGTTCTCGGCGATGAGCCGGCGCACCACGACCCGGCCGCTCCACGGCCGTTTCAAGATCGCGTAGGTGGTTCAGGATCCGGGGTAAGCCGTGGACCAGTAGCATCCTGCGCGGGCTCGCACCCGCTGTGTCGCTGACGTCACTGTCCGCAGCAACGGGACCGCGTGCGCACTGTGATCGAGTCGCTGGCCGTCAAGTGGAACCTTTTCGCAGCTCCAGCATCCCCGGACCTAGTTATTCGATCTTGAAACGACCGTGCCGGCGAGTCTGCCCATCCGGTGCGCCCGCTTCACCGCCTGCCATTCGGTGCTCGGTTGGTACTGCGGCTCCATCAAGACCACCACGGACGCGCTCTGCAGGTTCAGGCCGACACCGCCGACGTCGATCTGCAGGGCCAGCGCGGCGAATCCTTCGGTGTTATCGAACTCCGCGATCCGGCGTTGCCGCTCGGCTGGTGACACCTTGCCGACGACGTCGCTCTCCCCGACACGTACGGAAGCCATCCGTGAACGCGACACCACCGACCTGGACCGGACCGACAGCGTCGCTGGCGCCGAGTTCACGGACCGCCGCAACGGCACGCCCCCCACCGAGCTTAACAAGCTGGACCACGATCACCGATCGGGAGGCGGAGAGCGGTGGGATTGGGCGGGGACTGGTTACGGGTGGAGGTTGTTGGGCCCAGCGGCGAGACTCCGCCGCCGACCCGGTGGTCGCGCTGCGCGACTCCAAGAACCCGGCCGGCAGCGTCCTGGCCATCCCCCCACTCGCCTGGACGGCGTTCACGACCACTCTGCGCGCCGGCACGCTCGGCTGAGCTCACCACGCCGCGACCACCGACACTGTGCGTCTATCATCACGCCATGCCAGCTCCCGGGGATGACATCGAAAGTCGGCTGAGCACCGTCGAGGCCCTCAACGCCCTCCGAGAGACCCAAGTCGACTTCGGCCGCCAACTGGCCGGTCAGGGCAGCAGGATTGACGCGCTGGATCGCAAGATCGACGAGCAGAGTCGCGAGATGCGCGAGGGTTTCTCCACCCTGGCCACCGGCATGGCCCAGATCACCGCGCTGCTCACGAATCGCGAATCGGACGGTCTCGACTAGGCCCGGAGCGTTACGGCCCTCCAATACCGTCGGTGGGAAGCTCACGTCGTCGAGGTGGTGTGAGATGAGTACGACGATGCGGGCGGCGGTCTGTGTCAGGGCGGGTGGCCCGGATGTGCTGGAGATCCGTGAGCTGCCGGTACCAGCGGTTCGGGCAGGCTGGAGCCTGGTGCAGGTGAAGGGCGCGGGCTTGAACCGGTCGGAGCTGAGGACCCGCCAGGGGCATTCCCCAAACGTGACGTTCCCGCGTGTGCTGGGGATCGAGTGTGTGGGAATCGTGGCAGCCTCGACCGATCCCATGTTGCCGGATGGGACGACCGTTGCGGCGGTGATGGGTGAGATGGGCCGGAAGTTCGACGGCGGTTATGCGGAGTATGCGTTATTACCGAACTCGCTGCTGATGCCGGTCACTACCACGTTGCCTTGGGACGTCTTGGCCGCGCTACCTGAGACGTACCTGACCGCGCAGGGCTCGCTGGACGCGTTGGGGGTCGTGCCGGGTGGCCAGGGGCGGTTGCTGATCCGTGGCGGGACCTCGTCGGTGGGCCTGGCCGCGGCGTCGATCGCGTCCGGCCACGGTGTCGAGACCGCGGCCACGACCCGGCGGCAAGGCAAGATCGACGCGTTGACCGCGGCTGGCGTCGACTACGTACTCGTCGACGACGGTGGGTCGCTGGCGGCGAGTGTGCACGCAGTATGGCCCGAGGGTCCGGACTATGTTCTGGATCTCGTCGGGGCGAGCACGGCGGTGGACTCGCTGCATATAGTCCGTCGCGGCGGAACGGTGTGCATGACGGGCACGCTCAGTGGGTGGGTGATCCCGGACTTCGAACCGGTAGCGATGATCCCGTCCGGCACCAAGCTCACGGCCTTCCACAGTGACGACGTCAAGGGCAGCGCGGGCACGACCGTGTTGCAGCGGGTCGTCCGCGAGGTCGAGGCCGGCGTCTATCGACCCAACGTAGACCGTGTCTTCGGCCTGGACGACATCGTTGCGGCCCACCGGTACATGGAGAACAACGAAGCCACCGGGAAGCTTGTCGTGGTGCCCTAGCCACTCGGCAATGATCAGTGCGGCTCGCCTGCTCAGTCGCTCTGCCGGTGGACGTCAACTGACGTACGGACAACGTTGTCGGTGTGGCGGAACCCCTACTACCTCCGGATGGCGCTGACCAAGCTCACTGTCGGCGAGCTCTTTGGCGCGGGCGGCCTCGAACATCGCCGCGCCCAACGGGGTTTGCTCCTGCACGCCAACATAACTGCCCGTGCTGGCGAACGTATCGATGCCAACGAAGAGCTGCTCCCGGGCGGTCCCGGGCAAGTAGGGGAGTGGTGGTGATGTCCCAGCTGTCACCGTCTGTGCGCACCCCACCTCCAGTTGAAGCGTCACTGTGAACCGCCCCGGGGATTCGGGGTGCCGGTAAGGAACGAACCACGAGTACCGCTACGCCGTCCAGTTTCCTGACCAGCGACCGGTCTCCGTTGGGGTCCCCGGCGAACACCAGTGCGGGCGGATGCCGCACTCACGGCCGCAACAGTTGCCGCACCCGTGCAGCCTCTCGAGTGAGGTGGTCACGCTCCGGCACGCTGGTAGCGACGGGAGGCCAATCATCACTGTCGAGTTCGGGAAGCGCAGGGCGGTGGGGACCGGTGGGACGGGTTACGGGTGGAGGTTGTCCTGGGCCCAGCGATGGAGTTCGGCTTCGGCTTCCTCGCGGGTTAGCGGGCCTCGGTCCAGGCGGATCTCTTTGAGGTGGCGCCAGGCGCGGCCGACGTCCGGGCCTGGGGGGAGGCCGAGCAGCGTCATGATGGCGTTGCCGTCGAGGTCCGGGCGCACCGCGGCGAGGTCTTCCTCGGCGCGGATCCGGTCGATGCGCGCCTCCAGATCGTCGTAGGTGCGCTGCAGCGCGAGTGCCTTGCGGCGGTTGCGGGTGGTGGAGTCGGCCCGGACGAGTTTGTGCAGTCGCGGCAGCAGGTCGCCGGCGTCGGTGACGTAGCGGCGCACCGCGGAGTCGGTCCACTCGCCGCCCCCGTAGCCGTGAAACCGCAGGTGCAGGAACACCAGCGCCGCGACGTCGTCGATGATCTGATTGGAGTAGCGCAGCGCGCGCAGCCGCTTGCGGGTCATCTTGGCGCCGACGACCTCGTGGTGGTGGAAACTCACCCCGCCTTCGGCCTCGTGCCGGCGGGTGGCCGGCTTGCCGATGTCGTGCAGCAGCGCCGCGAGCCGCAGCACCAGGTCGGGCTCGCCGCCCTCCAGCTCGATCGCCTGCTCGAGCACCGTCAGCGAATGCGTGTAGACGTCCTTGTGCTGGTGATGCTCGTCGATCTCCAGGCGCATCGCGGGCACTTCGGGTAGCACGTAGTGGGCCAGCCCGGTGTCCACCATCAGCTCGATACCGGCCCGCGGGTTGGGCCCGAGCATCAGTTTGGACAGCTCCGCGGCGACCCGCTCGACGGTGATCCGGCCGATCTCGCCCGCCATCGCCTCCAGGGCCACCCGGACCCGGGGGGCCAGGGTGAAGCCGAGCTGGGACACGAATCGGGCCGCGCGCAGCATCCGCAGCGGGTCGTCGGCGAAGGACTCCTCCGGTGTCATCGGGGTGTCGAGCTCCCGGCGCGCCAGCGCGGCCATCCCGCCGTGCGGATCGACGAACTGACCGGCACCGCGCAGCGGCAGCCGGACCGCCATCGCGTTGACGGTGAAGTCGCGCCGGGCCAGATCACCCTCGACGGTGTCACCGAAGACGACGTCGGGATTGCGGGAGACCCGGTCGTAGCGGTCGGCCCGGTAGGTGGTGATCTCGCACTGGACGCCGGCCTTCGTCGCGCCCACGGTGCCGAAGGCGATCCCGGTGTCCCAGGTGGCGTCCGCCCAGCCGGCCAGGATCTCGGTGATGGCATCCGGGCGCGCATCGGTGGTGAAGTCCAGGTCGCTGCCCAGCCGGCCGAGCAGCGCGTCCCGCACGCTGCCGCCCACCAGATACAGCGCGTGCCCAGCGGCGCTGAACCGGGCGGCCAGCTCGTCGGCCACCGGGGCGATCCGGATCAGCTCCACGACAGCATTCTGCTGCGCCCGGCTCATGCCTGGGCCGTGATTCTCCACCATCGAAGACGTAGAAGACACAGCGAGCAACCCTAACCCCTCCTTCACCACCATCCACGGGTGCACTCTGCGGCGATAACTGGGCCTACGATCACTGGCGTGGACCGCAGGGACAAGCGGCTCGACCGCATAGACGCCGAGCGGCGTGGGCCCGATTTCCTCAGCCAGGTCCGCGAGGTCTGCCGGCTACGCACCGACCAGGACCGCTCGACCTCCGGCGCGGAGATCATCGAGCGCAACCGCGGCCCCGGCGGGGCCGAGTTCGACCACCTGGTGGTGCGCTACACCCGCGGCCCCTTCACCAGGGAGCATGTGGTCGGGGCCTACGAGGGACCGGTCAACGCCGAGGCGCTCCGACGCTTCCGGGAGGCCGTGTGCAACCACGTCAGCACCGAGCGCAACCCGGAGCTGGTCTACCGAGGCGAGCTGACCAGCTCCGATGCCCAGCGGGACGCGAAGGAACACCACATCTGGTTACGGAGCTTTGCCGAGTATCAGCACGTCTGGGAGCACCACAGCTACCTGGCCACCCAGACCCAGCAACTGAGCGGCGATCCCGAATACCAGCTCCTCCGGCACGTGGACAAGCGGTGGTCGGAGTTGGGCGAGCCGGCGGCCCGCCCCACAACGGCCGCCGAACAGATTCTCACCTGGCTGGTGACCGACGGCCCGCGGTTCATCCTGGTGTTAGGCGATGCCGGCACCGGCAAGACCTTCCTGCTACGCACCCTGGCGCAGCGGCTAACCGCGGAGTCCGACCTGGTGCCCGTGCTGGTCACCATGCGGGAGCTGACCAAAGGCCGCACCCTCGATCAGTTGCTGGCCCAGCACATGAGCCGGGAAGACAGCTACCACCGGGAATCGTTTCGCTATCTGCTGCGGCAAGGCAAGATCGTGCTGCTGTTCGACGGATTCGACGAACTGGCCCAGCGCACCGACTACGACCGGGTGGCCAACCACTTCGACACGTTACGGGAGGCCGCCGGCGGTTCGGCCAAGGTGATCGTCACCAGCCGGCATGAGTACTTCGTCACCGACCGCGATGTGCGTACCGCGCTGGGTGGCCGGGCCCAGGCGTTGCCGGGGGCTCGGATCATGCGGTTGCAGCCGCTGGACTCCGCCCAGCGCAGAACCCTGGTGGTCAAGGACATCAACGACGAGGCGGGTGCGGACCGTTTCCTGGCGCTGCTGGCCAGCGTCCGCGATCTGCTGGATCTGGCGAAGATTCCGCTGATGCTCAGCTTCATGATCAGCTGGTACCAGACGGGGTGGCTCACCGACGCGAGGCTGACCCCGGAGAACGGCCAGCCGATCACCGCCGGCTTGCTCTGGGAACGGCTGCTTGCCAGCTGGCTGGAACACGAGCATGCCCGGCAGGACGAGGTCGGTGGTCGCGGTGCTCTCTCAGTTGTCGAGCGGCGCGAGGTAGTCACCGAGGTCGCGTTAGGGCTCTGGGTGAGCGGGGAGGAGACGATCCGCGCCGCGGAGCTGGGCGAGGCGGCCGTGCGGGTCCTTGATCTGGCCCGGCTGCAGATGAGTCCGGCCGAGGCGGCGCAGGCTGTCGGCTCTTCCACGGTCCTGGTACGGCTCGGTGAGGATGCCTTCGGATTCATGCACGTGTCGGTGCTGGAATGGCTGATCGCGGCCTGGGTCGCGGACAGCTTCCCCGAGCAGGCCCCCGACAGTCCCGAACAGCGACTCTCCCGGCGGGCGCTGAGCCCGCTGATGGTCAACTTCTTGTGCGACCTCGCTGGCGATGAGGCGGTGGTGAGCTGGGCGAGCCGGATCGTCCAAAGCTCGGCTGGCGCTGAGTCAGCAGCCAAGGCGAACGCGGCGCTGATCCTGCAGCAGCGGGGCATCGTGGTACGCGCGATGAACTACCGAGGTGAGGACCTACGCGGCCGGGACTTGTCGAACCAGGACCTCACCGCCGCGGACCTGAGCGCGGCGGACCTGTCCGGCGCGGTGCTGCCCCGAGCGCTGCGTGGCGCCAACATCCGGCACGCACGGCTGGTCGCAGCTCGTCTCGACGGCAGCGACCTCACCGACGCTGACCTGCGCGACACCGACCTGACCCGGGCGCAGCTGATCGGTGCAGATCTTCGCAGGGCCAAATTGACCGGTGCCCGGCTGGACCGGGCAGTCCTGGTGGGCGCCGCCCTGGACCCCAGAGCGCTGGCCACGGCGGCCAGTACGTTCGGCACCGCCTTTTCCACCTGGCGGGCGCAGCCGCAGATCGGGCCCGCCTCGATCGGGTATGCCGTCACCATCGTCCCAGGTGGCATCCTCGCCACCGGCCACGGCGACGGCACGGTGCGGTTGTGGGACTCCGACACCGGAGCCCCGCTGCGTACCGTGGCCGGCCACACCGACCGGGTCCGCGCGCTGGCCGTCGGTCCGGCCGGCGAGTGGCTGGCCTCCGCGGGTGATGACAACGTGGTGCGACTGTGGAATCCGGTCACGTTAGTCGCGCTGCGCGCGTTGCGGGGCCATACCGAGTGGGTCCGCGCATTGGCCATCGATCCAGCGGGCAGTTGGCTGGCCTCGGCCGGCGGCGACGGCACGGTGCGGCTGTGGGATCCGATCACCGGGGCCGCGCTGCTCACTCTGGAAGGCCACACAGACTGGGTCCGTGCGCTGGCCGTCGATCCTGCCGGGCGCTGGCTGGCCTCCGCGGGGGACGACAACACCATCCGGCTCTGGGACCCCACCACCGGGGACGCGCTGCGCACCCTGGCCGGAGGCCACACCCGCGGCGTCTTCGCTCTAGCCGTCGATCCTGCCGGGCGCTGGCTGGCCTCCGCGGGGGACGACAACACCATCCGGCTCTGGGACCCCACCACCGGGGACGCGCTGCGCACCCTGGCCGGCCACACCCGCGGCGTCTTCGCGCTGGCGGTAGACCCCACCGGGACCTGGCTGGTCTCCGCCGGGGACGACAACACCATCCGGCTCTGGGACCCCACCACCGCGACCACCCTGCGGACCCTGGCCGGCCACACCGGCCGGATCTGCGCGCTGGCGGTCAATCCCACCGGGACCTGGCTGGCCTCCGCCGGCGGCGACAACGCCATCCGGCTCTGGGACCCGGCCACGGGGACCCCTTGCCGTGCCCTCGAGGGCCACCCTGGCGGCGTCTTCGCGCTGGCCGTGGATCCGGACGGGAGCTGGCTGGCCTCTGGCGGCACCGACAACGTCGTCCGCTTATGGGATCCGGCCACCGGGGCGCCGCTGCGCACCCTGGAAGGCCACACCGGGCGCATCTGGGCGCTGGCCACCGACCCCGCCGGGCATTGGCTGGCCTGCGCCGGCACCGACACCACCGTCCGGCTCTTCGACCCGGCCACCGGGGCACTGCTGCGCACCCTGGAAGGCCACACCGGTGGCGTCTTCGCGCTGGCCACCGACCCCGCCGGGCATTGGCTGGCCTGCGCCGGCACCGACAACACCGTCCGGCTCTTCGACCCGGCCACCGGGGCACTGCTGCGCACCCTGGAAGGCCACACCGGGCGCATCTGGGCGCTGGCCACCGACCCCGCCGGGCATTGGCTGGCCTGCGCCGGCACCGACAACGCCATCCGGCTCTGGGACCCGGCCACCGGGGCGCCGCTGCGCACCCTGCAAGACCACACCGGTGGTGTCTTCGCACTGGCGGTAGACCCCACCGGGCACTGGCTGGCCTCCGCCGGGACCGACAACGCCATCCGGCTCTGGGACCCGGCCACCGGGGCGCCGCTGCGCACCCTGCAAGGCCAGTCCGATTGGGTCTTCGCCCTGGCCGCCGACCCCGCCGGGCACTGGCTGGCCTCCGCCGGCACCGACAATGTCGTGCGGCTGTGGGACCCGGCCAGCACCGCGCAACTCGCCACCCTGATCGCTTCCGAGGAGGGGTGGGCGGCGTTGCTGCCCGACGGTAGTTTCAAGTTGGCCGGCCATCCCGCCGACCTGTGGTGGACGATCGGGCTGTGCCGGTTCGATCCCGCGGATCTGGCGGACATCATCCCCTACCAACCACAGCTACGGCACCTCCCCCACGACACCCCGATCCGTGATGACCTCAGCCGCTGACCCCCGGTGGGAACGCCTCACCTTGTCCGCAAAGGCGGCCTGGCGCTGGGCCTGGGCGTCCGCGCTGGCCCGCACCGCGGCCACCGAACCGTCCGGGATCCGGATTGACGCGCTGGACCTGCTGGCCGGGTTGGCCCTGGCCCATGTCCGGGACAGCCCGGTCAGCCAGCTACTCGCGCACTTCCACATCCCCGCGGGCGCCGTGCTTAGCGATAGCGGGATGCGCTCCTACCAGGCCCAAGAGTTGATGGCCGCCTTCCGCCGAACGCCCGCCGGCAAGCTTCCCACACTCGACACCGAGACCAGGCAGGCGTTGGAATACGCCCTGAGCGCGATGCCACCTAGCACGGACGGGCTGATCACACTCTCCATGCTGTTCGGCGCGCTACTGGAGACCACCAATCCCGCGTCGATGAAGATCCGCGACGAACTGCACAGCCGGGCCGTGGACGTCGAACCGGTGTTGCAGTCCTGCCGTCTGCACTTCGACAGCCGCATCCCCTACCTCGAGTATCTCCGCGTTCACCATCCCTACCGCGCGCCGGAGATCCGGCTACCGTCCTACCTGCCGGATGAACCCCGCTCCCGCCGCCCCACGAGTCAACCCTCCGGCGAGCTCGCCGATCTCGTCGGGATCTCCGCCGAGGTCGACGCGTTCGCGTACCTGATCGCCTCCACAGCACTCACCCCACCACTGGCGGTCGGCGTGTTCGGTGACTGGGGATCGGGCAAGAGCTACTTTCTCCGCAGCCTGCAGCGCCGGATAGATCAACTGGTCAGCGCACCCGTGGAGCAACCGCCGTTTCACCGGGCCATCGCGCAGATCGAGTTCAACGCCTGGCAGTACGTGGAAGGCAACTTGTGGGCGAGCCTGCTGGAGCACTTGTTCCGCAACCTGCGGCCGGCCGGTGAGGATGACGACGATCTGCTGGAAGCCCGCCGGCGCGAGTATCTGACCCGGATCACCGAGAGCACCGAGGAACATCGCCGGGCCGTCAAGAAACGGGACGAACTCGCCAGCGCGCAGCAGCGGGTGCACGCCGTAGTCCAGCACAAGATCCAGGAACGGGACACGAAACTCGCCAAGCTGGACATAGCGCGGCGAGGTAACCCGTTGCGCAGTTGGCGAGCATCGGAAGAGTTGACCACAACGCTGGCCGAGATCCGGCGACGCACCGGAATCGACGAGTTGGGTGCGCAGGCAGGCGAGCTCCAGCAGACCCTGGCCAGCACCGGCGAGGCGCTGCGCCGGGCCGGTCCAGTGCTCGGCGCACTGCGGACCGGGGGGTGGCGTTACACCCTGGCCCTGATCGTCGTCATCGGCTTCGGCCCGCTGGTCAGCTTCCTGCTGAGCCAGCTCGACGTCTCCGCGGTGTCCAATGTGATCGGCAGCGGATCAGCGGTGCTGGCCGGGGTCACGGCATACGCGGCCCGGGGAACCGACGTGCTGACCCGCACGCTCGGCATGATTTCCCGGGCGCAAGCAACGTTGAATAGCGAACTGGAGCAGACGCGCAAGGAATTCAATGACCGCATCCAGGACGCGGAGGCTGAGCTCGCCAGTTCGGAACGGGCTTTGGACGCCGCCCGCATCGCTGAGCAGCGAGTCGCCGCCTCGGTCGCTGAATTGGAGGACGAGCTTGCCCGCCTGACACCGAGCAGCGTGCTCTCCGAGTTCGTCAGCAACCGGTTCGCCAGCGAGGACTATCGTCGCCACCTCGGCGTGGCCGCGCTGGTGCGCCAGGATCTGGAACGGCTCTCCCGGCTGATCCAGCAGCACCATGATGGCGGCCCCACCAATGCGGGAATGGTCGATGCGGCGCACGCCATCGATCGGGTGGTCCTCTACATCGACGATCTAGACCGTTGCCCCACCGATGTGGTGATCAAGGTGCTGCAGGCGGTGCACCTGCTGCTGGCGTTTCCGCTGTTCGTCGTGGTTCTCGCGGTGGACGCGCGCTGGCTGGAGTGCTCGCTACGCGAGCACTACACGCAGCTCAACACCGATGCGGCGACACCGTCAGACTATCTGGAGAAGATCTTCCAGGTGCCGTTTTGGGTGCGACCGCTCGGTGTGGACCCGCGCCGCCAGATGGTACGCGGACTGCTGACGCCCAACCTGGCCACCGCCGAGCAGGCCGACACAGCCGGTGATCCGGGCCCCGGTACCGAGAGCACCGATGCCGACCTGCCGGAGTTCATCGCTCTGGTGGAGTCCTTCGCCATAACCGATTCGGCGACGCAGCCGTGGTTGGAGGCCGCGAAGCTGACCGTCACCGGCCCGGAGCTGCGCGTGATTGACGAGGTCTCCTCCCTGATCAGTGCCACACCGCGAGCGGTGAAACGCTTCATCAACGTCTACCTGCTGGTGAGATCCGTAGGTCAGCGCCGGGGCTGGCCGATACCGGAGCAGGGGCAGGTCGCGGTGCTGCTCGCCATCGCCACCGGGCTGCCCGAGCTGGCCAGCGAACTGCTCCCGTGGGTGGCCACCGCGCAGGCCCCCACCCTGGCAAGTGCGTTGCCCAGCACTGTCACCGGTGAGGCCGCGGTGTCGCAGGCAGCTCGGCTGAACGACTGGCTGGACGAGCACCCCGGCTGGCGCGACATCTCACTGAGTGTAATGATTCCATGGATTGATCTCATTCTTCGCTTTCGCTTCACCCGGATGCAGGGTGGGCCCCGCGATCATTAGCCTCCGCTCGCGGCTCGGGCCGCAGGTACAGGTATAGGAAACTCCACACCAGCCACGTATGGTCGGAGAACAGTTCGGTTACGCGGCACATTCGCGCTGCGACGTCGGGTCACCGAGGTCGGCGCGCCTCGATGAGGAGGCGACGGTGGATGATCCTCACGGCGACCGTGACGTCGAACTGGTCGATCTCAGCGGTATCAGCCTCGTCGACCTCCGGGCGCTCGGGGACGCACCGCTGGCCCATTCGCTGCGCCGGATCTTCCACGAGATCCAGAACGAGACGGCTGACATCGTCTCCGACTTCGAGTCCAGCATCGCCGGCGTAGCGGGTGAGGATGTCTGACGCTTACTCGGCGGCTGCCTCACACCGGAGTCCGGTACCGATTCGCGAGTTTATTCTCAAGGTCGCCAGCCGCTGCAACCTGGCCTGTGACTATTGCTATGTCTACACGATGGCCGACCAGACCTGGCGATCACGTCCCTCGCTGATTGACCCGACGACGATTGATGCAGCCACCAGGCGTATCGGCGAACACGCGAGCCGCCACCAGCTCCGCCAGGTCACGGTGATCATGCACGGTGGTGAACCGTTACTGGCCGGCCAGAAGGTACTCAACTATGTGGCCAGCGCTGCACGTCGGGAATTACCCGGCGGGGTAAACCTTGAGCTGCGCCTGCAGACAAACGGAGTGCTACTCGACGAGGCGCTGCTCCGGGTATTTCGTTCGCGGAATATCCGGGTCGGCGTGAGCATCGACGGCGCAGGTGTGCATCATGACCTGCACCGGCATCAGCGCGATGGGCGGGGGAGCTACGCGGCCACGACGCGCGGACTGCGATTGCTCACCCGGCCCGAGAATCGCGACCTGTATGCTGGGCTGCTCTGTGTGATCGACACACGTAACGACCCGGTGGCAGTCTATGAGGCTCTGCTGGAATTCTCACCGCCTGCTCTGGACTTCCTGCTGCCACACGGCAACTGGTCCGCACCACCTCCCGGGCTCGGGCCGGAAACCACCCCCTATGCACAATGGCTGATCGCGGTGTTCGATCGATGGTATGGCGCGCCACGCCAGGAGACGGCCGTACGGCTGTTCCAGGAACTCATCAACCTGCTGTTGGGCGGCCGTAGCCGCACCGAGCAGGTTGGCCTGAGTCCGGTCGCCTTCGTCGTGATCGACACTGACGGGTCGTTCGAGCAGGTCGACACGCTCAAATCGGCGCACCACGGTGCCGCGCACACCGGGCTCAATGTCTTCGATCACGCAGTGGACTCGGTGCTCCATCATCCGGATGTCCGTGCCCGCCAGCTCGGGCTCGAGGCGCTCAGTGCGCAATGCCTGCGCTGCGGCGTGGTCCGGATCTGCGGTGGCGGGAATTACGCGCACCGGTACCGGCGCGGTCACGGCTTCCGGAACCCGTCGGTGTACTGCAGCGATTATCAACGGCTGATTCGTCATATTGCCGCACGATTACACGCTGATCTCCGGGATGGTCATCGTTGATCGAGCGATATCAGCTACCGGGCAGCATGCTCACGGCGCTGTGTGCGGGCGCCGGCAGTCCGGAGGATATCGCGCTGTTGTGGTCAGGTCAGCTCAGCAAGCGGTTGCTGCAACTGAGAGCGATCATCGACGCGACCGGATTCCGGGCGCTCGAGGCTGGCCGGCGCGCACAACTGGAGGACAGTTACCGCTCGCTGGCCGTTGTGCAGCGGGACCAGCCGAGGATCGTCGCGGACCTGCTCCGCACCCCCCAGGTCGGTGCCTGGGTAGCGTGCTGCCTGCGCAGGCTGACCAGCGAGGACGGCGACCGGTCGGCGTCGGCGCCGCTGTGGATCGACTTGGCGCACCTGGGCGCGATCACCGCGGCGGCTGCCCTGCGCTGCGGGGTGGCGCTTCGAACCGGCGTGCCCGCCCGGGCCGGGTCGGTGACGCTGCCGACGTTCGGGCGACTCACGGTTGGCAGCCAGGCTGGCTGGGAGCTTGCGCACTTCGAGCTGTCCGCTGAGCTCGCCACGGTACGCGTCGGCGGTGAGCAAACCTCCGTTCCCCGACGGTGGCTGGCTGATGCGCCCGGTTGGGAACCGGTACGGCAACTACTCGCCTGGCCAGCCGGCCTACTCCAGGTGCTTGCGCTCGATGATATCGATCCATACCGTGGGTGCTTCCGCTTGCCCGTGGCTGACCGGCTGCGCCCGGAGGCGGTCCAGCGCTGGCGAGACCACCTCACCCGAGCATGGGAGATCCTCGCCGCGGGTCATCCCGAACGGTTCGCCACCGTGGCAGCAAGCCTCACCAGTCTCGTGCCGCTGGCAGGCGGACCTGACCCAACCCGGCTCAGCGCGAGTTCCCGCCACGCCGCCGGGGCGGCGGCCCTGACTGAGCCGCTCAACGGCCTCGATATGGCGACGACCCTGGTGCACGAGTCACAGCACTTCAAACTGAACGCCCTGCACGACCTGAAACCGCTCTATCGCGCCAATACGAATACGCGCTATTATTCTCCGTGGCGGCGTGATCCACGACCGCTCTCGGGTTTACTGCACGGAATCTACGCGTTCCTTGGCGTCGCGGAGTTCATGCATCGCGAGACGAGGCGGGGAGGTCCCCGGAACGCCACGGCGGAGCTTGACTTCGCCTGCTGCGCAGCACGGCTACGACTTGCCTGCCAGCAGGCAGTGACCGCGACCGGGTTGACCCCCTTGGGGGAGAAGCTTGTCGCAACCATGGCCTCGGCTATCGAGAAATTTCCCGACGACGTGACCTCACGTCATATCCGGCAACACGCGGAAAAACTCGTTGCCCAGCATCGGGCCGACTGGCTACGTAGCCATGAAGCGACCTGAATCGACACCGGAACTGGGCAACCATCCCTACGACTCGGACACCTCGATATCACAATCCGCCCGGCGGTAGACACCCACATTCACGGTCTCGGGGTGCTCGATGCCGAGCTGGAGCCGCAAGCGTTCCAGCGTCTCCTTGCGGAGTGCATTGGCTCTGACCGCGTCGCCCGCGGCGTCCAGGTCGAGCGCGAAGTTCGCCGCACACGCCAGAGTGTTCGGATGATTTTCACCCCGAACCTGACGGGATCGCTCCAGCGTCTGCTGGCTGAGCACGCGGGCTTCATCAGTACGCCCGAACGCGGCCAGCACGTTTGTTCTGTTATTGGCGCAACACAGTGTATGCGGATGGTCTTCGCCGAAAGCAGCGACAAAGCCGGTCAGTGCGTCGTCGTTGAGAGCGAGTGCGTCGTCTAGGTGGTTGAGCAACCGGTGCACGATCGCGACGTCAGCCATACATGCGAGAGTGAAGGGATGCCGGTCGGTGAGCAGTTCACGATAGGACCGCAATGCATCCTCACCGTGTTCCAGCGCAGCCTCAAGATCTCCTGACGCGCGATACGAGTTGCTGAGGGTTACCAACATTGAGAGCGTATGCTCGTACAGCCGCCCGAACTTGGCAAGATGAGATTCGTAAACCTGCTGCGCCTGCTGCAGTGCTTCGCGAATAAATCCGGATTTACGCAGAAGCATCGTAAAGGTCCGTTTAGCCTGAAGCAGGTGAAGGTGATCAGGACGCAATTTCTGCTCGTACACCGGGAGCTTTTCTCGCATCAGGTGCAAGCCTCTGTGATATTCGCCGAGGTCATACAGATCGCGGATCAGGTGGGTGAAGGAGAAAAGCGTCTCGTAATGCTCCTCGCCGTAGACATTAGCCCTGCTGTCGACGTTCGCCTGATCCAGTTCCAAGGCACGCCGGAAGTTGCCGAGCAGCCGGCAGTCCACCGCGAGGTTGTTCCTGACCCGCAGCGTGGCCCGATCGTTGTCACCGAGGACCCGCTGATGCCGGACCAGATTGTCCTCGTCGAGCTGCAGCGCCTGCGTGAAACTGCCCAGCAGGCGCAGGTCAGCGGCCACACTATTGGCAGTGGCAAGACTATGCTCGTGATCCTCACCGAGTGTCCGGATCATCCGACTGAGCGTGTCCTCGTTGTAGGCCCGGGCCTCCTCGTTGTCCCCGAGCGCGCGCAGCGAGTTGGCCAGGTGCCGGCTCGCGATCAGCGTCACCTCGTTGTCTGGACCCATACTGGCTCGCCAGGTGTCAACAGCCGCCTTGCCGAGATCACGGCTGGCGGCATAGTCGCCGATCGAATAGTGGTAGCGGATCTGGTCGAGGACCACATGGCGCACGTCGAGATCGGCCGAGTAGATGAGCCCGCTGGGCACGACGTGCGGTGCAATCTGGGCATGCTCGGTCCAGGTATCCGGGTTGTCCGGCCGCCCAGGGTTGGCGAAGGCAAGAACGGTGTGCGCGTGCTGCTCGATGACCTGCCGCTGTTCCGTCGCGATGCTGTCCCGAAGTACGGCGCGCACGAGATTGTGTAGCCTGATAAAGTCGCGAGAAGGGTCCAATTGGGCCAACGCGTAACGGCCTAGATCACGGACGGCTCGCCGCAGCGGGATGTCGTCCCGCAGCAAAGATAGCAGTTCGGCGGGCAATTGCGCGCCGCGACCGCGGGTCAGCATCGGAATAGCGATGGGTTGTGAGCTGAGGAACGCGCACAGCTCCAAAAGGATCGCCGCGGCGGGTGATTTCTCCTTCAGCTCTTTGTAGGCAAGTCCGAAAGTTTGCGCGACAGATCTCGGGTAGTTGACCGGGATACCTTCGCTGAGGATCGCCACCGGATGGCTTTCCAAAGCCCTGAGGTATCCGGCGAGCGGCATACCGGTCTGGGAGTGCACCGCGATCGCCTGCTCCAACGCCAACGGAAGGTGGCCAAGCCGGTCCGCCAACGCCAGCGCGTCGGTGTCGGTCAACTCTTTCCAACGTGCCTGCAGCAGCAGGGTGCTTTCTCTTGGAGTGAATACGTCGATCTCGATGGCGTTGGCCTCGGTGGCCCAACTCCGGCTCCTTGAGGTGATCAGACCCGATTCCGCAAGTAACAGCATGAGATGATCTTCGGTTCTGGTTTGTGATCTTTTGGTGGTTGTTTTCGGGGTGTGGGCAGGGTGAGTGCCCGAGTGTCGCCTCGGGTGTGCGGGTTCCGG
>JBOHFK010000115.1:0-18627 GCA_050699635.1 Pseudonocardiaceae bacterium
CGTCTATTACCTCACCATCTGAGGCTGCCCAACGCTGCGCAGCCTTCAATCTTTCGTCGTGGAGCAGATAAGCGTTCTGACGTCCGGAGTTATCCCAGTCTCGGGCCCAGCGTTCGAGGTCAGAGCACCAGCGGAGTTGGTCCGCGGAGACTTCGATGGCTTGTTGTAGGGGTGCCCAGCGCCGGAACAACGCCTCGTGCGCCACTTCGAGGATAATGTCATCGTCCTCGACGGCGCTGGTCAGCAGTCGCGCGGTGATGAACGCTTCGGCGACCTGCCACTGCGCGTCGGTCAGGGTGCTGCGTGGGACGCGGCGGCGGGTCGGCTCGTTCTCGCCGATCGTGACGAACTTGAGCAGGGTTGACAACACCAGCCCGTCCGCGCCACCGAGTTCGGCGGCGACCTTGTCGGCTTGGCGGGTCAGCACCCCGGTGACGCCGCCGATGCGCTGGTAGGAATCAGCGGTCAGCGACCCACCCCGCCCGGCGGTCAGGCAGAGCTCCTGCAACGCGTAGGCCAGTAGCGGCAGGGCATCCCCGCCGCCGACTTCGGCCGCCATCCGCTGCGGCAGAGTCGGTGGGTCGAAGGTCAATCCCGCCCGCCGGGCTGGTTGCTCGATCACCTCGACCAGCGCCGCGTGGCTCAGGGTCCCCACCGCGAAGGGATCACGGAATAGCCGAGCCTGCTCGGTACCCAGGAATGCGGTCAGGAACTCCGACCGCATGATCATGATGATCCACAGTCGCGGGTCTGTATCCAGCGCACGCGCCAGCAGGCCGAGAAAAGCGTCCCGCTCCACGGGTCCGGAGAGGGTGTTCAGCTCCTCGGCCTGATCGACGATCACCAGGACTGGGGCATTCGGGCGACGGGCAGCAGTGCGCAGTTCGTCGGCGAAACGTGCGGCAGGTATGCCGTCGGCGGCGGGATATCCGGCTGCCCCCAGGCTGCGCCCGAGGCTCCGCAGGGGGTGATCCCCTGGAAGCACCGTGGGAACCACGATCCAGCTGCTCCGGCGCTTCCGTAGCCGCGGTAGCACACCGGCCGCAACCAGCGACGACTTCCCGGCGCCCGAGGGACCGACCACCGCGATCAGCCGGTTGGCCTGCCCTGCGACTACCGGATGCAAACGCTCGAGCAGCTCCGTGATCTCGGCGTCGCGGCCGAAGAACACCGCTGAATCCTGCTCGGTGAACGCCTCCAAGCCGGGAAACGGTGACCGATCCGAATCCCAGACCGGACGAGCCGACCGCTCCTCCGTCCTGCGCTGCCAGACCATCACCCCGATCATCAGCAACACCGTGGCGCCGGCCAGTGGCAGCGACTGCCGCTGAAGGAAGTCCAAACCCCACGGGAGGGGACCGGTGCCATTGGTGAGATCGCCGATCGCCACCCCGAGCAGAGTCGCCAGCAGGAGTGACAGCACCTCAAGCGGCAACGGCGAGCGCTTGTGGGGCATGCCCCAGCGTCCCAAGTACCCGCCGCGCACGCCAGACACATGGCACCCGGATTGTCGGTGGTCGTCGATAGCGTGCCGGGTATGCCTTCGGCTGTGCATGAGATGCTGATCGAGATGGTCGTCCAACGCCCGTCTCTGGTGGCTGAGCTGCTGGTAGATGCGCTGGGGATGGACCTGCCCGCCTACCAGGGGGTGCGGGTGGAGTCGGGTGAGCTCACCGAGCTGGCGCCCACGGAGTACCGGGCTGACGCCGCGGTAGTTCTGACCAGCGCGGGCACCCCGGTGCTGGCGGTGGTGGTGGAGGTGCAGCTGAGCCGCGATCCGGGCAAGCGGTGGAGCTGGCCGGTGTACCTGACCACGTTGCGGGCTCGATGGCGGTGCCCGACGGTGTTGCTGGTGGTCTGCGTGGACCCAGCGACCGCCGCTTGGTGCGCTACCCCGATCCAGCTGGGGTATCCCGGTGCATTGGTGACGCCGCTGGTGGTGGGCCCCAACCGGGTGCCGGTGGTCACTGATGTCGACCCGGCACCCGGGGCTGGGCCGGAGTGGGCGGTGCTCTCGGCGATGGCGCATGGGGCCGACCCGGCGCACCGCGCGGTGTTGGATGCGTTGCTGGCCGCGCTCGCGGGCATCGATGAGCAACGCGCGACCCTGTACCTTGATGTCGTGCTCACAGCGCTGCCCCTGGCAGCGCGAAGCCACCTGGAGACGCTGATGACCACCCAAGCCCACGAGTACCAAAGCGACTTCGCCCGCCGCTACTTCTTCCAAGGCGAGGCCCAAGGCCGGGCCGAAGGCGAGTCCGAAGGCGAGGCCAAAGGCGAGGCCAAAGGGAGGGCCGAAGGCCGGGCCGAGGCCGTGCTGGGGGTGCTTGACGCCCGTGGCATCGACATTCCCGCCGATGCGCGCAACCGGATCACCGAGTGCGGTGACCTCGGCCAGCTCGACATCTGGGTTCGCCGAGCGGCCACCGCCGACACGATCCAGGACCTGTTCACTGACTGACCAGCTCCACACTGGCCCGCGGCGGCGTGGGGCGGCGGCGCTGACGCCGTGGTTGTCCGACACCCCGCAGACCCTGGCGGGGCGCCCGGCCGGTGCGAGCCCGTTTGGCCTCCAGCGACCTGACGCCGGCCGGTGTCGAGCTGCGGAGCACCGCTGACCCGCCGCGCGGGGGAGCGTGGCACACCTGGCAGGATCCGCGGCATGCCGGGCACCACCGACATCATGACACCGCTGTGGCGAGGTGTGGTGGTCCTCCGGATCATCACCGCGGTCTTCGCAATGGCGGCGATCATCGTGCATCACGACGGTTTTGCCCGGCCGGATCTGGGCTGGCTGGCGCTCGCCGGCATCGCCGCGTGGACCGTGCTGACCTGCCTGGCCTACAGCTTTGATGTCACCCGCCGGATCCACGTCATCGTGGTCGACCTGCTGGTGACCCTGACGTTGATGAGTTCCTCGGTGCTGATCCTCTCGCCCGAGCAGATTATCGAGATCAGCTACCGCACCCCGCTGATCACCACGGTGTGGGCCTGCGGCCCGGTGGTCGCCGCCGCGGTGCACGCCGGGCGGGTGGCCGGAGCCCTGTTCGGCGTCGCAGTCACGGTCGTCGACGTCTGGGTGCGGGGAACGGTCAGCACCGATCTGGCCTGCGATGCGATCCTGCTGATCGGGACGGGCTTCGTGCTGGGCATGGCCGCGACGGCGGCCCGCCGCGCCACCGAGCAGCTCCGCCGGGCGGCCCGCGCCGAGGCCGCCACCGCCGAACGGGAGCGGCTGGCCCGTTCCGTGCACGACAGTGTGGTGCAGGTGCTGGCCCGGGTACGGGCCCGCGGCAGCCAGCTCGACGGGGAAGGCGGTGAGCTGGCCCGGCTGGCCGGAGAGCAGGAGATCGCGTTGCGCTCGCTGTTCTCAGCCACCCAACCCGATGCGCTTGGTGAACAGGACCTGGCCGGCGCGATCCAGCGGCTGGCCAGCTCCCGGGTCGAGATCTCCGTGCCCGCGACCACCGTGCCCCTGCCGGGCAGCGATGTCGCGGAATTGGTCGCCGTCGCCCAGGAAGCGCTGGCCAACACCGCCCGGCATGGCGGCCCGGCGGCCAGGTCATGGGTGCTGGTGGAGGATCTCGGCGAGGAGGTGGTGCTCACCGTCCGGGACGACGGCCCGGGTGTCGACACCGGGCAGCTCCTGGACGCCGAGGGCAGCGGCCGGATGGGAGTATCGCACTCGATTCGTGGCCGGGTCGCCGATCTGGGGGGCACCCTGACCTTGGAAACCGGCCCGGGCCAGGGCACCGAATGGGAAGTGCGGCTGGCCCGCCTCCGGCACAGCGCACTGCGGTGATCCGCGTCATGGTGGTCGACGACCACCCGATCTGGCGTGACGGAGTGGCCCGCGACCTCAGCGAGCGGGGCTTCGAGGTGGTCGCCACCGCGGCTGACGGCGCGGCCGCACTGCGCATCGTGCCCGCCGCCTGCCCTCACGTGGTGCTGATGGACCTGCACCTGGGTGGATCGTCCGGGGTGGATGCCACCCGGTGCATCATCGACGGCTGGCCCGACGTCCGGGTACTGGTGCTGTCCGCCTCCGGTGCCGATGCCGACGTGCTGGCTGCGGTGCGCGCGGGCGCGTCGGGTTACCTGATGAAATCGGCCTCGGTGGACGAACTGGCCGACGCCGTGCGCCGGACCGCGGCGGGCGACCCGGTGTTCACTCCAGGTCTGGCCGGCCTGGTGCTCGGCGAGTACCGGCGGATGGCGCGGCAACCACAGTCCGCTGCGCCGGCCCTCACCGACCGGGAAACCGAGGTGTTGCGCCAGGTGGCCACCGGGCGCACCGCCCGGCAGATCGCCGACGCGCTGGTGATCAGCCATCGCACCGTGGAGAACCATGTGCAGTCCACGTTGCGCAAGCTGCAGCTGCACAACCGCGTCGAGTTGGCCCGCTACGCGATCGATCACGGTCTGGCCGAGTAAGGCACGACCCACCGATCAGGGTCGCCGTCATGAAAACTCACTTACGGCACAATCCGTCGTCCACCGTCGCCCGCTGCTACCTCGAGCCCGGTGAGGTGATGCGCGTGGAGGGCGGTGCCATGATCGCCCACAGTGCGGGAGTGCAACTCGAGTCCAAAGCGCAGGGCGGCATCCTCAAGGGCCTGTCCCGCAGCCTGCTCGGCGGCGGCTCGTTCTACGTCACCACCTACACCGCGCCCGACCACGGCGGCTGGGTGGACGTCGCCGGTGTGCTGCCCGGCGACACCATACCCATCACCATCACCCCGGACCGGCCATTCTTCCTGCGCCGCGGCAGCTGGATCGCGAACTCCCAGGGGGTCGAGATCGACACCAAGTGGGGCGGCATGGCCAACCTGTTCGGCGGTGAGGGTGGCTTCGGCTTCCGCGCGTCCGGGGAGGGGGAGGCGCTGGTCAGCATCTACGGCGCCGCCGATGGCATTGACCTGCAGCCGCAGGAGGTCGTCACGATCGATACCGGCCACGTGGTCGCCTACGAGCTCAACATCGGCTTCCGAATGCGCCGCGCGGTGGAGGGTCGCAGCATCCAGTCGCTCAAGAGCGGCGAGGGCTGGGTCTTCGACTTCACCGGGCCCGGACGGGTGCTGCTGCAGTCACGTAACCCCGAGGCACTCCAGCAGTGGGTGATCGCGTGCGTCCCCGAGCGTTCCCGGTCCTGAGGACCTCGTTGGCCGCAAACGGTGTCAGGATTGCCTGACACGTAGTGTCACCCGGCTGCCGGGAGTCGTATCGTTTCGTGATGGCAGCCTGACGTCGGCCCGTAGCTGGGCACTGTGCAGCTGGGCACTGTGCAGCTGGGCACTGTGCAGCTGGACAACATGGGGGAGGGACCGCCGACCGGGTATCAGGGGGGCGGGGTGGAACCCGGTCGGCGGTCCCCATGCGCAAGCGGCCAGGGGGAGTTGCCGCTTGTGCAATCGGCGCACAGGGCACCAGGGGAGATGCCCCAGCAACCGTGAGGTCCGGCTGACGTCCTGTGGAACCGGGTCCTACGGTTGGTTCACCGACAGGCTCAGTGTGCGTGATCCCCTGCCTGCTGACAACCACCGAACCACCATGACCACCGTCCCGGTACGCTGACGCACCCGGCGTAACAGGAGTACTCGCAGGGATGGTGGGTCAACGTGGAGTTCGAGCTTGAGCGGGATGCGTTCGCCGAGGCCATCGCGTGGACAGCGAAGGGTTTACCGGCCCGTCCGGTGGTCCCGGTGACCGCGGGAGTAGTCCTCGAGGTGACCGACGGCGCGATGATCGTCTCGGGTTTCGACTTCGAGGTGCTCAACCGGATCGAGGTACCCGTCACCGACAAGGCCGCGGGACGGGTGCTGGTATCCGGCCGGCTGCTCGCCGAGATCGCCCGCGCCCTGCCACCCAAGGACGTCCGGGTCGTCGTGGAGAACAACCGGCTGTCGGTGCGCTGCGGCTCGGCTCGGTTCAACCTGCCGCTGCTGCACATCGAGGACTATCCCGCGGTGCCGGAGCTGCCCGCCACCTCGGGCAAGGTCCGGGGTGACGTGTTCGCCACCGCCGTTGCGCAGGTCACCGCGGCAGCCAGCCGCGACGAGACGCTGCCCATGCTCACCGGGGTCCGCATGGAGATCGCCGCCGATCACCTCTCCCTGGCCGCCACCGACCGGTACCGCCTCGCGGAACGGCACATCCCATGGACACCGACCGGCACGGTGCCGTCGACCGCGCTGATCGTTCCCGCCAAGACGCTGGCCGATGTCGCCAAGTCACTCGGCTCGGCCAGCGAGGTGGTGCTGTCGATGGGCACCGACGACCACGCGGGCTTCCTGGGTTTCTCGGCGGGCGGCCGGCAGACGCTGACCCGGCTGCTGGACGGCGAGTTCGTCAAGTTCGCCTCCTTGTGGCCCACCGCGGTCACCACCAGTATCGAAGTGGAGGTCAGTGAGCTCATCTCGGCGCTCAAGCGGGTGTCGCTGATCGCGCAACGGTTCGCGCCGGTCCGGTTGGCCCTTGCCGACGGCGTCGCGGCGCTGTCTGCGGAGGCCGAGGACGAGTCCAGCGCCGAGGAGGAGCTGGAGGTCGGTATCACCGGCGAGCCGCTGACCATCGGGTTCAACGCCGGATACCTGCTCGACGGGCTGAGCGCGGTCACCACCCCACGGGCCCGGCTGTCGTTCACCGAGCCGAGCAAACCCACTGTCATCACCCCGGTGACGGGGTTTGACGCGGATCATCCGGACGACGCTCGGGACGGCTCGTACCGCTATCTCGTCATGTCCATGCGGTTGCGGGGCTAGTGTCTCGGAGGGCTGGCTGCGGCGCTCACGTCCGGCGGGGCCTCAGTTCCGGCGGGGCCTCAGGTCCGGCGGGGCCTCACGTCCGGCGGGGATCGCGGAACAGCCAATGCCGCCGGGCACTGGGTGGGGGCGGGGCAGGCTTGGCCCGGGTCCGCCAGCTGGCGTACTGGGCGATCGCGTCCGCGGGTTGCATGACCGGGATACCGAGCGAGCCCGCGGCGAGGATCGTGGGATGGTTCGTGGGCACCGAATGGTCGACGACCACAACGCTGACCTCGGGCGTGAGTCGGCTGCGGGTCACCGCCCCATGTGCCTCCATCAACCGGCGCAGTGCTCCAAGGTCGGCGGAACTGCCGATGTAGAGCACGTGCAGCGGGTCCTGGGTGGCCGCATGACGACCCACCGCAACTCCAGTCTCCCCCGACAGCCACTCACAGGTATTACAGGCCACAGGTGTGACCGCCAATGGGATTACCGGCCGCCTACATCCTGTGAAAAGTTAGGGAATGATACTCCATTCAGGCCAGCGCGGTAGACCCCTACGCAACTCAGCGAATAGTGATCTTGGACACCCGGGAGCGCAGCCCGGCGTGGGCTTCCGCGGCGTCGACCCGGGTGGATGAGCCTGCCTGCACCACCAGCTCTCCGGCGACCCACACGTCCCGCACTGCCCGGGCCCCGGCTGCCCAGACCAGATTGGCCAGCAATTGAGCGTCCGGGACGTCCAGGCCGGCCGCGAACGCCGGGTCGTCGGCTCCCAGGTGAACCAGGTCCGCCCAGGCGCCCGGGCGCAGCGTGCCGAGATCATCGCGCCCCAATGCGGCGGCCCCGCCGCGGGTGGCCAGCAGCAGTGCCTCGGTGGCGGTCACCGCGGCGGCATTGCCGGAGGAGAGCCGGGCCAGTAAGGCGGCGAGCCTGGTGTCGTGCCACAGGTCGAGGTCATCGTGCGAGGCGGGTCCGTCGGTACCCAGACCGACGGCGATTCCGGCGGCGCGCAGGTCCATCAGGCGGGCGACGCCGGAGGCGAGCTTGCTGTTGGACCCTGGGCAGTGCGCGACCCCGACGTGATGCCGGGCCAGCACCGCGATGTCGGTGTCGGACAGGTGCACGGCATGGGCGGCCAGCACCCGCGCCCGCGGGGTTGACTCGTACTGGGGTGAATCAGGCGGGCCCAGCACCCCGAGGTCCTCCAGCAGCAGCGGCACGGATCCGTGCGCTTCGCGGATTGCGGTGTCCTCGCCGGTTGTTTCAGCGACGTGGATGTGCAGCAGCGCACCGCGCTCCTGAGCGGCCCCGGCTGCCGCCGCCAGCGCCTCGGCGGGCAGCGTGTAGGCGGCGTGCGGGCCGTAACCCACCTCGATCCGCTCACCGGGACCGAACCGCAGCCCGTCGGTGTCGATCCAGCGGTCGATGCCCTCGAGCATCTGTTGCCAGCTGCCCAGCCGGTCCCAGCCCGGAGCCGCGATGATGCCCGGCGTGACCACCGCCCGGCTGCCCGCGGCCAGGACCGCGTCGGCCACCGCTTCCGGGTAAAAATACATCTCCACGCTGGTGGTGATCCCCGCGCGCAGCATCTCCAGCGCGCCGACCAGCATGCCGGCCCGCACGTCATCGGCGTCGACCTGCAGCTCCGCGGGCCAGATCACCTCGGTCAGCCAGCGCATCAGCGGCAGATCCCCGCCCAGGCCACGCAGCCCGGTCATCGCGGTGTGGGCGTGCACGTTGACCAGCCCGGGCATCAGGATGCCGGTCAGCGCCAACTCCGGACCGGCCGCCAACGGCGCGGTGCTCGACGGTCCGACGTGGCGGATCCGGCCGGCATCGTCGAGGTCGACCACCCCGTCGCGCAGCACCGTGCAGTGCTCATCGCAGGGCAGCACCACCGGAGCGGTCAATCTCATCATCGGATCAGCCGACCGGCTCAGCGATGGTGTGGCGCAGCAACGCCGACAGCGGCCGCAGCGGGGGCAGCCAAGCGCCCTCGGGGGGCAGGGTCTCCAGCGTGATCCGGGGCAGCGGCTGCAGGAACAGCTCCGGGATATCCTCCAGGTCCTCAAAGCCCAGCACCCCGGAGTTGACCGCGAACGAGGCGTGCTCCCGGAACCCGAGCACGGTCACCCGGACCCCCTGGGCGACCAGGTCCTCCAGGGGTTCCCGGAACGCCCGGCTGTCCCCCGAGGCCACCAGCAGCTGGCGCAGCACACCCTGCTCGTGGCGGGAGCGGATATGGGTCAGCATGTCCTCGTCGATGTCCGACTCGTCGATCTTGGGTTTGGCGAACACCGCGAAACCGGTGTTGCGCAGCGCCTCCACCCAGGGGCGGACGAAGTCGGTGCTGCCCGATGCGACGTTGGTGAACACCGTCGCCTCTGCCTCGGTGTCGGACCCGGCCCGCGACATCAGCCAGCGACCCAGGGCGTCGAACCTCGGCCGGGACGCGGAGCTCGGGCGACCCCCGAGGATCGAGCCGAGGCTCATATCGATGTTGGGCGCATCCCAGACGAGCAGCGTTACCGGGACGATCGGGGCGGGCGCCGGGTTCATAATCACCGATCCTGCCTTATCGGCTGGCCCCGGCTACGAGCACATACCCAACATCTGAGCCCGACACGTCCGGAATTGGGGGTCAGGCCGTGTTGATCAGACCTTGGTGAACAGCAGATCCCGGACGACCCGGCCCGCATCCTGGGCGCGTCGCTCGAATTTGGTCACCGGCCGCCAGGCCGGGCGGGTCGCGAAGCTGGCCGCGGTGTTTCGCAGCGTCGGCTCGGCGGTGCAGGCCATGAGCATCTCTTCGGAGTACGGCTCCCAGTCGGTGGCCAGGTGCAGCGTGCCGCCCGGCGCCAGCCGGGATGCCACCAAGGAGGCGAACTCCGGGGTGACCAGCCGCCGTTTGTGGTGCCGGCGTTTGGGCCACGGGTCGGGAAAATAGATCCGGACGGCCTGCACGCTCCCGGCGCTGACGTGTTCGTGCAGCACCTGGTGGGCGTCACCGCGCAGCAGTCGCAGATTGGTGAGCTGCGCCGCCTCGATGCGCAACAGCAACTGGGCCAGGCCGGGTTGGTAGACCTCGACGGCGAGATGGTTGCGCTCGGGCGCATCCAGCGCCATCGACGCGGTCGATTCGCCCATCCCGGAGCCGATTTCGAGTACGACCGGCGCGGCCCGCCCGAACCACCCAGCGGTGTCCAGCGGACCGTCGGGCAGGTCCGCGACGTTGGCACCCCACTGCTTCCAGCTGCGTTCCCAGGCGCGCTGCTGCCCTGCGGTCAGGCGCGCCCGCTGCGGATAGATCGTCTGGCTCGTTCCTGGCACTCCTACAGCCTGGCCTGACGGCGGTGCGGACGCGAGGATGATCGGCATGAACACGCTCAAGGAGTGGGTCGATCTCGTGTGCCGGGAACTGGACGTCGTCGCCGTCGTCTCGCCGGAGGCCATGCAGTCCCGGGTGCTGGACATGTCACGTGACGTCGCGCATGGCGTCGCCCGGCCGGCCGCTCCGCTGACCGCCTACCTGCTCGGGCTGGCGGCCGGGCGCAGTAGTGATCCGGAAACCACCGCTGACGAGCTCGCGGCGCGCCTGTGCCTGCTTGCCCAGAGTTGGGCTGCGGATCAGGGCGTTGGGGATCAGGGCGTTGAATAGGGCCCGGGTCGCCCCCCGAATGGCGACCCGGGCCCTCCCTCCCCCGGATACCCGCCGCGCGCGGCCCCCCGCCGGGCGCCTCGGGCATTCTGGTCCTGCTGGCTGCGGTCCTGTTGGTTGGGCGTCCCGCCGCTGCGCCCACGCTGTGCGACCGACAACTCATACGGTGCCGTATTCGCACTGCCAGGCACATGGGGGTTCACCCCTACCTTGCCCCTAGTTAAACACCGGGACCCCAGCGGGGATTCCCTGCAGCCCCCGGGAGAATTCCCCGAGTCCCCGAGCCCCGCCGAGGGGCTACGCAGCGGGCCCAATTATCTGAATCTGCTATTCTGAAACCATGCGTGAGCTGTCAGCTTCCGAGGTGTCCCGCAACTTCTCTGCGGTGCTCAGCTCCGCCGAGCACGGCGAGACGATCGCCGTCACCCGCGCTGGGAAGCGGGTGGCGCTGATCGCACCTGCGCCGCGGGCAAACGGTGCCGCGCTGCGGGAGGTGTTCCGCCGGTGGGAGGGCAATGCCGCGTTCGATGACACCTTTGCCGCCAACGTCGCCGCCGCCCGCGACGCGGCCGCAGCCGCGCTGGACCTCGACCCGTGGCGCGACTGATTCTCGACACCTGCGTGCTCGTCGCCGGTGGGCGAGGCCGGGTGGATGTGGGGTCGCTGGCCGACACCGATGATGTGGCCTTGCCAGCGGTCGTGGTGGCCGAGTACCTCGCTGGGGTACTGCTTGACGCTGATCCAGGTCGCGCTGCTGCGCAACGCGCATTCCTCGATGAGGTGCTCGCGGTGGTTCCGATCATGGACTACGACCGCGCGGTAGCCGAGCACCATGCCGCGCTGCTAGCCCACACCCATCGAACCGGCAATCGGCGTGGTGCGCATGACCTCATCATCGCCGCGACTGCCCGCGCTGCCGGCCGCGTGGTGGCCACCACCGACGAACGCGCCCGCTTCGGCGACCTACCCGAAGTGACGGTCCGCATGATCAGCTTCTGAGTACTCTGTTGTCGCCGAGTTCGACGTGCTGGCTGTTCCGGTCGAAGCGGACAACCATGGTGTCGAACTCGGCGACAGCAGGGCTAGTCGCAGACTCATAGGTCCGCGGGACGCGCTCTAGTGGTGGAAAATCCCGAGCAGCCCGGCACCGTCGCGGGGGCTCCCCAGGATCTCTGCGAGACCCTTACGGTCCCCACGGGTACCGTAGTAAAAGGGGCCGACCGGCCTTTCGCAGCCAGAGTTGCCGCTGTAGCAGGGGTTGTCGCTGCTGTAGCTGTTGCTGTCATTGTTGTAGTAGCCGCCGTCTGATCCATAGCCGCTACCCAGTGTGAAGACGTCCGAGATCCTCATAACGCTCCCTGTCCCCTTGTCAGCCGATGGAGTAGCCACGCAAGCGAAAGGACCGCAGCGACCTAGGGAAGTTGTCACGCAGCATGTGAACGCCGCGCAGCCGATACTGGCCGTCAGACTGTTACCTGATGATGGGTGCGCCCCCGGGAACTTCTCGCGATACGATGCCCCCATCGTCGACGCCGTCCGGCGTCATCGCGAACTCTGCCCAGGTATCACATCGGCAGTGTGTAAGTCTGCTGTAGTCAGCAGCCCCCAAGATGACCCGCGTGGCCCCCTTACTCTCCGTGTTCACGCAGGATAGAAGCTAGGGCATACCACGGGCGACCGCAACAATAACTTTCGGTACATGAATGAGCACGTACAGTGAACACATGGCCACGCCGGTTCCGTCGCTAAGCAGGCAGTATCTCGGTATGTGACCGGCTTCTGTCAGCCGGTGAGCGTGAATACCTACCACGTTCTGGGGACAGGTCGCACTCGGCAGCGCATCCGTCACTACACTCTGTCCCCAGAACACCGTGTCCCCAGAACACCCTGTCCACAGAGCGCGCCCCGTGGCGGCGCTAGGGTCGGCGAGATGAGTTCCGACGTGATCGATCCCGATTTTCTGGTGCTGCCGCTGCGGTCACTGGCCGACGGTGCTCTCGCGCGAGCTCGCGAGTTGGGCGCCGAGCAGGTCGACGTCCGGATCGAGCGGATCACCCGGCAGATGTTGCGGTTGCGGGATGGGGCCGTGGCCACAGCGCAGGACTCGACCACCATCGGGCTGGCCGTCCGGGTGATCGTCGAGGGCACCTGGGGTTTCGCCTCGCACCTCGAGCTGACCCCGGCGTCGGCCGTGGCCACCGCGCAGCGGGCTGTCGAGGTGGCCCGCGCGTTGCGCCCGCTCAACGCCGAGCGCGTGGAGCTGGCCGCCGAGCCGGTGCACGCCGACGCGGTGTGGGGCGGTGACCACGAGATCGACCCGTTCACCGTGCCGCTGGGTGCGAAGGTGGCGCTGCTGTCGGAGTGGTCGCGCCGGCTGCTCGCCGCGGATGGGGTCGAGCACACCGATGTGACCTTCCGGGCGGCGAAGGAGAACAAGTTCTACGCCGACTCCGCCGGTACCACCACCACCCAGCAGCGGGTGCGGCTGCACCCCAGTGTCACGGCCACCGCGGTCGATCGGGCCGCGGGATCGTTCGAGACCATGCGGACCTGCGCGCCGCCCGCAGCCCGCGGCTGGGAATACCTCACCGGCAATACCGTCTGGGATTGGGACGCCGAACTCGCCCAGATCCCGGACTGGCTGGCGGAGAAGGTGAAGGCCCCCAGCGTGGCGCCCGGCCGCTACGACCTGGTGATCGACCCGACCAACCTGTGGCTGACCATCCACGAGTCGGTGGGCCACGCTACCGAGTACGACCGGGCGATCGGCTACGAGTCGGCCTATGCGGGATCGTCCTTCGCCACCCCGGACAAGCTGGGCACCCTGCGCTACGGCTCGCCGGCCATGCACGTCACCGGCGACCGCACCCAGCGCCATGGGCTGGCCACCATCGGCTACGACGACGACGGGGTGGCCACCTCGCAATGGGACCTCGTGGCCGGCGGCACGCTGGTCGGATACCAGACCGATCGGGTGTTCGCCCACCGGCTCGGGCTGGACCGCTCGGCGGGCTGCGCGTTCGCCGACTCGCCGCACCACGTGCCCATCCAGCGGATGGCCAACGTGTCCCTGCAACCGGACCCGACGCTCGACACGGCGACCGCCGAGCTGATCTCCGGGGTGCAGCGCGGGATCTATATCGTCGGTGACCGCTCCTGGTCGATCGACATGCAGCGCTACAACTTCCAGTTCACCGGGCAGCGCTTCTACCGCATCGAAGATGGCCAGTTGACCGGGCAGTTGCGGGACGTCGCGTACCAGGCGACCACCACCGACTTCTGGGGCGCGCTGGAGGCCGTGGGCGGCCGGAGCACCTGGGTGCTCGGTGGCGCGATGAACTGCGGCAAGGCCCAACCCGGCCAGGTCGCGGCGGTCAGCCACGGGTGCCCCTCGGCGCTGTTCCGCGGTATCAACGTGCTCAACTCCCGCGAGGAGGCCGGCCAGTGATCGGTCCCGACGAGCTGACCGCAACCGCGCTCGCGGCGTCCAAGGCCGATGGATGCATCGTGCTGCTCGGCGATACCAGCGAGGTCAACGTGCGCTGGGCCAACAACACGATGACCACCAACGGGCACACCAGCACCCGCTCGTTCTCGGTGATTTCGGTGATCGGCGAATCGGTCGGGGTGGTCAGCGGCAACGGCGCCGATCTCGACGAGGTGCGCGAGGTGGTTGCGGCCAGCGAGGACGCCGCGCGGCAGTCCGGGCCGGCCCGCGACGTCGCACCGCTGCTCGAGGGTGCGGCCGACGGCGACTTCGACGTGCCGGCGGCAGCCACCGAGATCGGCGTGTTCACCCGGCTGACCGGTGAGCTGGCCGCGGCCTTCGCGCAGGCCCGCGGGGAGCTGCTGTACGGCTTCGCCGAGCACCGCCTGGAAACCACCTGGCTGGCGTCCTCCACCGGGTTGCGCCGCCGCTGGGTGCAGCCCACCGGCACCGTCGAGCTCAACGGCAAGGTCGCCGACGATCTCACCCGCAGCGCCTGGGCCGGGGCGTACACGGCGGATTTCACCGATCTGGATTTCCTCGCTCTGGTCACCGAGGTGCGGCGACGGCTGAGCTGGTCGCAGCGTCAGGTGGAGCTGCCCGCGGGCCGGTACGAGACGATCCTGCCACCCTCGGCGGTCGCCGATCTGATGCTGGACATGGTCTGGTCGATGGACGGCCGGCCGGCGCACGAGGGTCGCTCGGCGTTCGCCGCCCCCGGTGACCGGCCCGGGGGCACCCGGATCGGCGAGCGGCTCACCGACCTGCCGCTCACCCTGTCCACCGATCCGGCCGCGCCCGGGCTTGAGACGGCACCGTTCCTGGCGACCAGCGCGTCGGGCGACTCGGTGAGCGTCTTCGACAACGGTGCCGCGGTGCACCGGGTGGACTGGCTGCGCGACGGCACGCTGAACGCGCTGACCTACCCTCGAGCGGCCGCCCAGGAGTTGGGTGGGCAGTTCACCCCACCACCGGACAACCTGCTGCTGACCGGTGGTTCCGCCGCCTCCACCGACGACTTGGTGGCCCGCACCGACCGTGGATTGCTGCTGACCTGCCTGTGGTACATCCGCGAGGTCGATCCGGTGTCACTGCTGCTCACCGGGCTGACCCGGGACGGGGTGTACCTCATCGAGGGTGGTGCGGTGGTCGGTCAGGTGAACAACTTCCGGTTCAACGAGAGCCCGATCGACCTGCTCCGCCGCGTCACCGACGTCGGCGCCACCGAGCGCACGCTGTGCCGGGAGTGGAAAGACTGGTTCTCCCGAACGGCCATGCCCCCCATCCGGATCCCCGACTTCAACATGTCCTCGGTCAGCCAAGCCAGCTAGCCCCGGCCAACCACACCCGCTGGCCGTCCGGGGTGACGGTGAAGCTCCACTGAGTGGCCGCCGGTCGACCGGCTTGGTCCCACTGGTGGTGGGCTGCGGCGACCTCGTCAAACAGTCGACGCGGCCCGAACTGGTGGACGGGCCAGCGATCGGTATCGGGCTGATAGTCAAACCGCGCCCAGGATCGGGTGGTGGGGTCGAGGAACCACACGCACCAGCGGCCGTCGTCGCTGGTGGCGGGCACATACTCCCAGCGGCAGCCGGGAACTTGAAGTGCGATCGCGAAGGGTGCATCGTCATTGCAGAACTCGCAGGCGTGCAGGTCGGTCTCGCTGATGTCGGGGGTGTCGGTGTCGCGGACCAGCTCAGTGATTGCGGCACGGGGGATCCGCTGGTCGCGCAGTTCCATGAAGGAGACGGTGGTGTTGACCAAGCTCCCACTGGCGATGCCGTCAACGTCAACGGTCAGCGACAGCAGCCCGGCGGGCTTGTACGCGCTGCCCCAGGGGGTGATCACCAGCCCGCCGGGCCGGGTTTGCGCTACCCACCCGTAGGGAACCCGGGGTGCGGCGACAGTGGACAACACCCGATCAAAAGGCGCGCCCTCGGGGTAGCCCCTGGCGCCGTCTCCGCAGAGCACGGTCACCTCGCCGTAGCCAGCGGTGGTCAGCGCTGCCCGGGACCGCGCGGCCAGATCCGGATCGACCTCGATCGTGGTCACGTTGCCTCCGCCGAGCCGGTGGGCCAGCAGCGCGGCGGTGTAGCCGGTGCCGGTGCCGATCTCCAGTACCCGCATCCCCGGCTCTATCCGAGCAGCGTCGAGCATGAGTGCGACGACGTCCGGGCGGGATGCTGAGCTGGTCGCCATCCGCCCCCGCCCACCGGGACCGACCGGGCTGCCATCGTCGACCTGGGTGACCACGTAACGGGGTCCACAGGCCCGCCGCAGCCACTCCTGTGGCTCATCGGCACGGTGCAACGCCACCAGTTCATCTCCGGCGTGGCGCCAGATCAGCCCGGGAATGAACACCTCCCGAGGCACCTCAAGAAACGCGGCCCGCCACTGCTCGCCCAGCACCCCTTCGGCGGCCAGGCCCTCCACTAACCCGACCCACGACGGCGGTGTCGTGCTAGTCACCTGTCTTTGTCCTTGCCGTCATCGTCGTTGTCCTTGTCAGGATTCCCGTGCTTACCGCCGGGGTCCTTGGGCGGGATCGGCCGATTTGGATCGCTGGGCAACAACCACAGCCACCTGTTCCCGCGATCCTGTGTGAGTTGTTCAGCGAGCACTTCGGCTACCCGGTGCGACCCGAGGGGATCGGCCTTCACGGCGAAGCAGATACCGATGTTGGGCTGGCGTACCAGTCGAGCTTGGCGGCTACTGTGGCGGTAGTCGCCGATCTCGGGAGCAATGACGTGCACCGCCGTGATTTTCTGCGCACCGCCCCGTTTGTCGCGGCGGCGGCAGTCGCCCCGAGCCGCGACTGGCTCCTGGCGACCTTGGACGCGGCGCGGCGACGGCCAGGGGGCAGGATCGGTCACGCGCAGGTTGCCGCCATCCGCGAAGCGTTCGCTGTGTACCAGGAAGCCGACGTGATGCATGGTGGTGGCCACGCGCGCCGCGCCCTGGCCCAGTACGTCACCGGTCACGTTCTGCCGCTGGTCCGCGACATCGACCCGGACACCGACACCGGCGCCGGCCTATTCGGTGCTGCCAGCGAGCAGACCTGCCTACTGGGCTGGATGGCGTTCGACGATGGGCGACAGGCTCTCGCGCAGCGCTATCTGGTGCAGTCGCTTCGGTTGGCCGAAGCCTCAGGCGACGCCAAGCTCGGTTCGCACGTGCTGGCCGGGATGAGCGACCAGGCGCGCATGCTCGGTCATCCGCAGGAGGCGCTGCACCTGGCCGCGGCTGGTCGCCACGGCTGACCCGTGGCTACAGCCCAGCCTGTGCCGCCGATCTGTGGGCGCTACAGGCCAGAGCCCATGGCGCTCTGGGCGAATCCCGGGAAGCGGCCCTCGCAGTGGCGGAATCCGAAGCGGCGTTCGAGCGCATCGTGCGCATTAATGAGCCCGAGTGGGCCCGATTCATCGATCCGGCCTATCTTGCCGGGGAGTGGGCCAACGCCTTCGGCGACATCGCCCGGCCGATCGAATCGACCCGCTTTGCCCGGCGTTCAGCTGCCGAAGCTCGCAACCAGAAGCGAGCCCGGCGCGGCGCGCTGAGCCAGGCCGCTCTGGCTCGCGCCGCTCTCACCAGCGGCCATGTCGACCTTGAAGCAGCGATAGACAATGCCCACAGAGCGCTTGACCTTGCAGTCACCGTGAAATCGTCTCGCAGTACCAAGGCAATCAGTGACCTGCGGGCCCGAATTCAACCGTTCCACACGATGACCGCCGCCCGCGACTTCGATGAACGGGCACGCCTTGCCCTGGTAGCAGCTGGCCAGTAGGCGTCGCCGCGCCATTAGGCTGATCTTCGAGCGCTCAGGTAGGCCTCGACGGCATCGCGTGCGAGTTGGGAGAGCGTCTTACCTTCGCGAGCCGCGAGTGCTTCTGCTTCTGCCCGGGTGGCTGCCGGGAGACGGAATCTGACCTGCGGTGAGTCGCCGGCTTGGGACAATGAAGGCCGGCCGATGCGCGCAGGTACGACGCTCTCGAGGTCGTAGCCGATCTCCGCCTCGCGGTTGACGTTCTCGATGTAGTCGTTATCAATGGGATTGCCCCTGGCGTCGTGGAGTGGCTTTTCGACCGCTGGGTCGTAGTCGGCGTCGTTCGGGGTGCAGGTGCTCATTCGTTCGCCACCTCCTTCGCGGCGTCGTAGACGAAGTGCGGTCGTCGGAGTGTGCATCAGGTGCCGGTATCCGGAAGACCACCGCCTGGGTAAATCTCAAGCGCACAGCAATATCGTACCACGATATTGAACCCGTATTACACATCGCCTGGGCATCGCCAGCCTTTTGGGTCTCGCGGTATCCGGCCTTGCTGGACATAACGCTCTTGCGGTCCTGACCGGACCGAGGCATTGCCGCGGAGCCGTCGGCGTCGCCGGTAGCGTTTCGGTGGTGTCGGATCAGGTGGAAGTGCGGGAACTGGCCGTCGACGAGCTGCCCGAGGCCTGGCAGCTTGGGTGCCTCGCCTTTGGGATGGGCCGGACCGACCCACCGCCCGCGTGGGCGTTGGAAGCCAGCGAAGGGATCACCCGGTACGGCGCCTTCGACCCGGGCGGCCGGTTGATCGGCAAGGCCGACGATCTTCACCACGAGCAATGGTGGGCTGGTGGGGTTTTATCGGCTGCAGACGTTGGAGGGGTCGCCGTTGCGCCCGAAGCTCGTGGGCGCGGGATCTCCCGGGCCCTGCTGCGCCGTGTGCTTGAAGGTGGGCGCCAGCGCGGGGCGGCGATCA
>JBOHFK010000116.1:0-18622 GCA_050699635.1 Pseudonocardiaceae bacterium
CGGTCAACCCGCTCCCTGAGGCTGAGCCTTCTGCCGCCAGGGCCGAACTCGCATCTGCCGAGTGCTCTGAGGCAGCCCGGATGGGTCGATGAAGCGTGGAAGGACCCGGACTGGGATAAGCTGATCTGGCTGGCGATGACCACTGGAGCACGTCACGGTGAGCTATGCGCGCTGCGCTGGCCGCGGATGTCTAACCCGAACCTCCCGCTCGGGAGGAATGGGGCACGTGGGGAATGGGTCAGCGACCCGGCCGCAACTGCGGTAACCCTGGACAAGTTTGATCAGTCGACGGGTGTCCGGCCGCTGCCCCCTTGTCCGTTGCAGCCGCTATCGTGGTCGGCATGTCTGCCGCAGCCGTCAATCCGTTCGATGCCTCACCGGTCCCGGTGCTGCCGCCGGAGACCGCGCCGGCCACGATCCGGGACATGCTGATCGACGAGGAACGTGCCGATTTCGAGCACGCCTACCGGGAGGCTCTCGCCGAGGCGGCGGAGACGCTGGATCTGACCATGGTCCTGGACGTGCTGCGCAACTATCATCGCATCGCGCGGCGAACCCAGCAGCAAGGCCCCCAAGCGCACCGGCGGATGCTGGACAAGGCTGCCGAGATCCTGCGCACTAGGAAGAATCCTGACGCCGTGGCAATCGAGGACGTTAAGGCGCTGATTGGCGAGCGGCTCGGCCGATAGGTGTACCGCATCATTACCGACAGTGCAGCGCTGGACCAGGTCGCCGCGTTGCCGACCGGGGCGTTGCCGTTCTATGCCGAGGTGCTTGATGTGCTCGAGCTGGCACCCTGGAATGGCCGCGCTTACAACGAGGACAAGCCGGACGTCCCGATGCGGGAGTTGGTGTTCGGCGCTCACAGCGAGGGCGCCGTTAGTTATCTGATTCTGGAGAGGGAGCAGGAGGTCCATGTGCTCGTCGTGCAGTGGGTCGACTGAGCCTTCGGCAGATCGCCTGGCCTACCTGCGGAGGATCTTGAGATTCTCGCGGGGACCGAGCGTAAAATCCCACATACAGTAGCGCGAAATCGTGTTAAACGTAGTTATCCGACAATGGTGGCGCAGTCGCGCCAGATCGCCATAGATCCGGCCACCGTCGATGTGCTCGCATCCATGCCATGGCGCAGTCTTGGCGGTCGTGTGACGCGAGTTGTGACACGAACTCGTGTCCAATCATGCCGCTCTGGCCACTTGAACGATCACTGTAGCCATTGAAGTCGCTGGTAGCAGCCATGGTCGACACGGAGAAGACGTCTTGTAAGCGGTAGGTTCGGGGTTCGAGTCCCCGCGTCGACTCCGGTTCTACCAGGTAAGACCCTTCCCACTATCGATCTTGAACGGTCCTCGTGACGCGAAGTCGTGTTAGCTTGCGTTCCGTGACGCGTTTGGCGGGACTGCAGCGCGACGTACCCGGGGCAGCATCGACGAGCTACCGAGCGGGCGCTCCGGGTCCGCGTCTATGCCGGGCTCGACCTGGTGACACGATCTGATCGAGATCATCCCTCCTGGACCGGGGCCGATAAGCAGGCGCATCGGGTCCGTGACCGGCTGCTCAGCCAGGTCGAGGAGCGACGTAACCCACGCACTAGAGCGACGGTGGATCAGCTACTGGAGGGCTATCTCGACTAGTTCGACGGCGCCGCCAGCATGTTGACGCTTTACCGGGGCTACATCCGCAACCACATCTCACCGTTTCTGGGCAAGATCAGAGTCGGCGCGCTGGACGCGGGGTACCCTCGACCCTTCTGTGCGGAGCTGCGCCGGTGCCGGAGCCACTGCTCGGGGCGGCCCTTCGTTCAGCACCGCACCGCCGTTGAGCACCGTTGTGACGACCGCTGCGCCCCGCACCGCTGCTGGCCCCTCGGTGCCACGACCATCCTTCATCCTGCCCGGTGCCTACAAGCGCGCGGTGCGCTGGAAGTGGGTCACGGTCAACCCGCTACCTGAGGCTGAGCCTCCAGCTGTGCCCGTACCGATCCCGCACGCGCAGGTACCACCGCAATACGACAGTTACGCTTCGAGTTCAATCTCAGCGATCCGAATCTTGGGTCGCTGGTCATCGTCGAGCACAAATTTGCAGAAGACGATGTCGATTTCCGTGCGCTTAAGACGGGGGATCTTTTTGATGTAGCGCACGATCGGGCCATACCAGGTCCCGTCCGTGCGGTCGGCGCCCCGCATCAGTTCCCAGCGGGGGCTCGGAAACTGATCGTGAGCGGTAGCCATGACCTGGCTGCACATTCCGTCGACCCACCGGGAGGTGGGGGTCGGAGAGTTGGCCGCCCAGCTTGAAACAAGCACGCGCATCGGTATGCCGGGCATCGAGGCGTTTCGCGGAAAGCCACGTGCGCTGAAGATGCGGCCCACCTGTCCGTCACCGCCCGTCACGAGGGCGCCCTCGACGATGACCTGCCTCGCCGCACCGAGGCGCTGCTCTGTCGAGCCCTCCGCCATGCGAATGCGCTCCATTTGTTCGTCGGTGAGCTCCATCGTCAGCTGCGGGTAAGCAGGCCATTCCTCGCCGGCGTCATCGGGAGCCGGGAGCACATCCTGAAGGGCACGGTACAGCTCGTGAGCCGCCTCCTGCACTGGCTCGGTGCTGGCGTGGAAGTCGGTGACCGCCCGGTCAAGCTTCGGGAAGTACTCCGGCTCCGTCAGCAGGTCGTTGACGAACTTCTCAATGTCCTGTTCGTTCCTCACTCCGACCCGAACCTGGTCGGAAAAGACCATCGGGAACTGGTCGGCGCACTGGAAGACGACCGTCTTGGTGCTCGAGGGCTCAGGCAACTGGGCCACCCCGCACTCCCACATGCAGTAGGACCAGTCCTGGTCCCGAGTGCTGTAGATAAGGACGACGACGCTGGCGTGCCAGAGGGCGCGCCGCAGCTCCGCCGCCAGGCTCTCTCCCTGTTTTGGACCCTTGGCGCCGGGCGACGAGGACTGGAAGACCCTGATCCTGCCGCCCGTCCGGGCCTCGATGAATCGTCGGAGCACGTCAGCGATGGCGCGGTCATCGTGTCGGTGGCTAATGAACAGCACGGGCTTGTCATCTGCTCGCAGAGGAATGACATTCGCTGGCTGGCTTGCCCGGTCACTCATCTCCGCTCCCTTCGGACCGGCTACGGGCGCGCAGGCGTCCGTTTGGGGTCAACTCCTAAGAATTAAGAGGAGGCTAGGTTGACGTCTGATACGGAATCCATCGGTCGTATCCGGAAGATTGTCCCAGCGTAACTGGCCAGGTTGCCAGCGGTGTGTCTATTTGATCTTGTCGGCGGGATGTTGACCATGGTGGGTACCGTTGCGTTGGCGGATGACCTGCTCGGGCAAGCTGGGTTGATGCGTCGCTGCCCTGCCCGAGTGCCAGTACCGCGGTCTGGGTTCGCTGGGGTCCGATTCCCGTCGGATGTGATCATGATCGCGGTGCACTGGTACCTGCGCTATGCGCTGTCATACAGGGACCTCGAAGAGCTGCTTGCCGAACGGGTGCGGCAGCGCTGGGACCGGTGCACGGGCCCTGGCTGCCGCGGGGGCTGCCGCCCTCGACGATCACCGGCGAGGAACGGGCCCGGGTCCTGGCACTGCTGAACTCCGAGCCCTACCGTGACCTGGCAATTCCGCAGGTGTGGGCGAGGGAGCTCGACGAGGGCCGCTACTGGTGCTCGGAGTCGAGCATGTACCGGATCGCCCGCGACGCCGGGCAGAGCCGGGAACGGCGGGCCCAGGCCACCCACCCGGCCCGGGTCCGGCCCGAGCTGGTCGCCCACGGCCCCAGCGAGGTGTGGAGCTGGGATATCACCGCGCTGAAAGGACCACAGAAAGGACAATGGTACAAACTGTACGTCGTGCTTGATATCTTCTCCGCTATGTCACCGGGTTGCTCGATGATGACGTCGAAACCGGTGTCCGAGATGATGATCGACCTCGGGATCAGCCGATCCCACTCGCGGCCCCGGATCTCGAATGACAATCCCTTCTCCGAGGCGCAGTTCAAGACCCTCAAATACGTACCAGACTTCCCTGACCGGTTCGGCTCACTCGCCGACGCACGCGCGTTCTGCAACCGGTTCTTCCCCACCTACAACCATGAACACCGCCACTCCGGGATCGGCATGCACACCCCAGCCTCAGTCCACTTCGGAACCGCGACCGAGATCCGCGCACGACGCCAAGCCACCCTCGACCGCGCCCACGCGCAACACCCCGAACGGTTCAGCCACCGGCCCCAGCCACCACGCCTGCCCGAGCCCGTGTGAATCAACCAACCCACCCAGAACGAGCCAACCCAGTAAGATCCACTGTCTCATTTGACTTGACAGCTACCGGGTGGTCACGTCGACGCAGGCCACACCGTCCGCGCCCACGCCAGCTTCCTCTGCGAGGAACTCGGGGCGCACTACGTGATGACCGTCAAGACCAACACCCCCTCGCCGCCCTCGACGCCCTGGACTGGACCGCCGTCCCGATCGGTCACCAGGTCACCGAGACCGGGCATGGGCGCAGCGAGTGACGCACCATCCAGGTCATCGACGCACCCGACCACATCACCTCGCTGTTCCCCCACGCCAAGCAGGTGTTCCTGATCGAGCGCTACGTCACCCGCAAGGTCCGCAAACGCCGCAACAACAGCCGCCGCTACATCACCGTCGAGGTCAAGACAGCGGTGGCGGCCCTGTGCATCACCAGCCTGTCGGCCCGCGAGGCCGGCCCCGAACACCTCGCCGGTTACGTCCGCGGACACTGGCAGATGGAGAACAAGATCCGCTGGGTGCGTGACGTCACCTACCGGGAGGACACCTCCTGTGTCCGAACAGCATCCCGACCCCGCATCATGGTCACTCTGCGTAACTTAGCACTCGGGCTGATCCGTCAGGCCGGCCACACCAAGTTCGCCGCCACCATCCGGAAGATCAAACACGACCGGGCGCTGAACATCACCACCCTGATTCCGGTCGAGATCATTACTGCCAAGGGCGGCGGTCTACCCGCGTGTCCGCAAGGAGTTGGCTCCGGGCGCCTGGCACCACACCGAGCAGGACGCCAACAACTCGATCGGAGCCCAACCACGGGCGAATGAAGTCCCGACTGCGGCCGATGCGCGGACTCACGACCGACCACGGAGCCACAGCCGTCATCACCGGCCATGCGTTCGTGCAGAACAATCGCCGCAGCCACTACGAACTCGGGGCGAGGAAGGAGCAAACCTGCGGATCCTGGCTGCTTTCACCGAGCTGTCCCTGGCGATCTGGCCAACCGAAGATCAATAAGCCCCTGGGATGCATCTACCACGCGTCTAATGGGTCCTGGAAGCCCTCAGCGACGCCCTGTCCCAGGAAGTCGCCCAGTTCGGCATCAAGGTCACCCTGATCGAGCCCGGTGGCTAGGTTCGGGGGTTCGAGTCCCCGCGTCGGCTCCGGTTCTACCAGGTAAGACATCCTCTGGTTGCGATGCTGAACCAGTCCCTGCGCCATCGCGACGGTGGATCACGAAGAGAGAGATGGCACCGCTCGCTTTCGGCAGGACGTGGGTTGACATACGGTGCGACGATGTCTGATTTATGACAGATATGCCATGATGGCTCGTTAGCAGCGGTCTTTGCAACATCGTTGGTTACGGGCCGACACCACCCGGATAGGTCACGCGGGCGACTACAACGGCCGCACGACCCGAAGGCGACAGCTCCACCACCGAGATCCAGACTTCCCGGAGGGCGGCATGGCCACCATCACTCCCAGCCATGCCTCCCCGACCGCCCCTGCCAAGGCCACGCCTGCCGAGGTTGCCCGACCGCGCTACCGGGTGACCGGGCGGCGGGTGCTGCGCTCGGAGTGGGCCAAGCTGTGGTCCCTTCGCTCCACCTGGATCACCCTCGGGTTGGGTCTGGTGTTCCTGGTGGCCTTCGGGATCATCGCCGCGGTGCAGTACAAGTCCGTGATCGGCTCCGACCAGCACATCGACACGGAATTCGCCAGGGCCACGGCGGTCGACCTGTCCCTGTTCGGCAAGAACTTCGCCCAACTGGCGCTGGGTGTGCTAGGCGTGCTGGTCACTGCTGGCGAGTACTCCACCGGCATGATCCGCTCCACCCTGACCGCGGTCCCGCGCCGGCTGCCGGTGCTGTGGTCCAAGGCGGCGGTGTTCGGCGTGGTCGTACTGGTAGTGAGCACAGCCGGCGCGGTCATCACCTTCCTGGTCGCCAGCGGCATCGTCTCGGGCACTCCCGCAGCGTTGACGCTCTGGGACGCGGGCGTGCTGCGCAGCCTGCTGGGCGCGGGCCTCTACCTCAGCCTGGTCGGCGTGATCGGCACCGCGCTGGGTGCCCTGCTGCGTTCGGTCGCGGGGGGCATCTCGGTCCTGGTCGGCTCGCTGCTGCTGGTCCCGGGTCTCATCTCGCTGCTGCCCAGCGCCTGGCACAACAACATCAGCCCGTATCTGCCCAGCAATGCGGGCAAGTCGATGTTCGCACTGCACCACGCGGCGAACACCCTCACACCCCCCGCGGGACTCGCGGTCTTTCTCGGCTGGGCCGCCCTGGTCCTGGCGGGCGCGGCCTACCGGCTGGTGCGCACCGACGCTTGAGCCCGTCGCTGAGAATGACAGCTCACGACCCGGGCCGGACCTCTCCAGACGGGGTGGCGGGCCCCTCGACCCGCAGGTCGCGGCGCACTGGCCAGCCCAGTAGAGCGACCCACTCCGCGGCCGGTACTCGACCACCAGACCGCGCGACCAGCATGTACTGTCCCGCGCCGGGCACGGTGAGCTGGTAATACCCGTATCGGTCGGCGGTGGCGGTGAGCTGGGTGCCGTGGGTGTCGAACACAGTGACCGCGGCACCAGCGAGCGGTACTTCGCCGCCGTCGGTGACCAGGCCGTACACCCCATTGCCCGCCGGGGCCCCGGAGACGGTCACGGCGGCGGTCAGCACATCCGCCGACCGCGAGTCGTCACCCCCGCCGCTCGCCGCGTCCGCGGTGGGTGTTGCGGACCCTGGCCCTGGCTGCGCAGCGGCGGTGCCCCGTTCGGCGCCCACTATCCTTCCGGGGGTATGGAAGCCGGTGGTGGAGCTGTGGTATTCAACGGCGTCCCGGGTCAGATCCATGAACGCCTCTTCCAGGGAGACGGCCATGGGGGTGAGCTCGAACAACGCGATGCCGTGCTGGGCAGCCGCGAGCCCGATCGAGCGCGGGGAGATGCCGGTCACCCGCAGTTCCTCGGAGCCGGCCGGTCCCGAGATCTCCACGCCGGGTCCGGCCAGCACCTCGCGCAGCCGGGCCGGGTCGGCGGCAACCACCTTCACACTGTCGCCGCCGGCCTGGCGGACCAGATCCTGCACAGTCGTATCGGCCAGCAGGCGTCCACGTCCCACGATGATGAGGTGATCGGCGACCAGGGCCATCTCACTCATCAGGTGGGAGGACACGAACACGGTGCGACCCTCGGCGGCAAGACCGGTGAGCAGGTTGCGGATCCACAGCACACCCTCGGGATCCAGTCCGTTGACCGGCTCGTCGAGCATGACCGTCGCGGGGTCGGCCAGCAGCGCCACCGCGATGCCCAGGCGCTGACCCATCCCCAACGAGAAAGCCCCAGCGCGCTTGTTCGCCACCGACTCCAAACCGGTCAGCTCGATCACCTCCCGCACCCGGCGACGCGAGATGCCGTGGGTGTACGCCAACGCCATCAGATGATCAAAGGCCGAGCGCCCGGGGTGGATCGACTTGGCCTCCAGCAGCGCGCCGACCTCCTGTAGCGGGGCGCTGTGCTGGGCGTAGTGGCGCCCGTTGACACTGACCGAGCCGCTGGTCGGTGCATCCAGGCCGACGATCATGCGCATCGTGGTGGACTTGCCTGCACCATTGGGTCCCAGGAAACCAGTGACGGCGCCGGGCCGGACGACGAAGTCCAACCCGTCGACCGCCGTCTTCTCCCCGTACCGCTTACTCAGCTGACGTGCCTCGATCATCGCTTACCTCTCACGCCCGGGCGCCGGACCGTCCCGGACTGCCTTCATCCGCAACGCTAAGGACCCGGCCCCACGATCGGTGGTACAGGGAATGAACTATCGAAGGCGTGCGGTACCGCGGCAGATCGAGGTCGCCGATGCAAGGTCCTGCTTTTAAGCAGGTTGCCTCCGCCCTCGATGAGCGATCCCCGCGTCCGCTCCGGTTTTGTCAGGGGAAATACCTCCCTGTAGTGATCACGAATGATCCGTATGACACGGTTTGCGGCCGGGACTCAGCGGCCGGGATCCGCACACCAGCTGATCGTCGCCATCGGCGTCATACGACGATATCGACCGGTCCGATGATTGGCACGCTTCTGCGGCCGAGCTGCTCAGCACCGCACCAGGCCCGCTTCGCGTACCCCCCTCGTTGTCACCGAAGTCTGCTACCTCCCAGTTAGCGGGTTCCGTACAGGCACCTCCTGGATGCGCGCACCGAGCTCCCCGCTTCGTGTTGGACGCCCGGGCAGCGGATCTTGCTGGTCTAGGGTCTCGCTGTTGGAACACCCGGCATAGCCACCCCCGCTTTCCATGACCTCCACGAGCCTGAGTACTCGCTAGGTCAGCGGCGTGACACCACTTGTGCACGAACTGGATGCGAAACGACCCGGACTTCGCGCATAGGGCAGCTAACTCGGCGGCGGCGATCTGTCTATCCACCGTATACAGTGCCAGAGATCCAAATATTCATCCCGTTTCTTTCATGTTAGGGTATCGTTCAGGTAAGGGCATGGCGAAGATCATCTTCGATCTTACGTTGGGTGGCCATCACCTAAGGGAGCAGTCCGGGGTAGGCTACCTCGGTCCGGCTGACGACATCAGCCAAACGATTGCTGTAACGTTCCTCACCCATAGTGGCGATAAACAGGGACAGCGGACGTTCAGCTGTGCGGCATCAGAGGCGGTGCGCTACAAACATGTCACCCCCGACGACGAAGAAGACTAGTCGCCGAACTGTGGAAATTGTCGTTGTGACTGCTCTTATCACTCTTACATTGACGGTCGTCGGCCTGGTTGAAACTGTCGACAAGTGGATAGGCCTTATACGCCCGACGCTCGTCAAGATCGCTGACACTGACGTGCGGCCAAATCCGCGCAGTTCCAACGCTCGTCTTCTTGTCGCGAACGGTTCTTTCGAGAATATCGGAGACGGCGAGTTGCTGTGGCTCGCGATAAGTCCGCCGAATGACAGCAAAATCTACCCGAACGCGCAATCCTGTGACACAAAAGCAGACAGCAAGACCTGGAGTTGCTCAATTCTTTTTGGAAACAAATACACCGGCTACCAACCCCAGAAGGGACGGCAACTCTGTCGCTTGCCAGCGTGAACGCACCGACGCTGAGCTCACCGAGCCGATCCAGAAGATCCACACCGAGCTCTCCGGGGACCCCGGTGTGCGCCGGGCCCACGCCGAGCTCCTCGTGCGGGGCCAGCGGGTGTCTCCCACGCGGGTCAAGCGCTTCATGAAGGCCGCTGGCCCGCAAGGACGTCACCTGCGGGCCTGGGGGCGCACCACCATCCAGGGCTGGCGGCCTCCGTCAGACCAATCGGCGGTGCTCAGCGCTCACCAGCTCCGGACCACCTGACGACCGGGGCCGAGCCCCGACTAGCTGTGGCTGCAGGTTTACCGGGTAGCGAAAGTTGGATGTCCGCTGTGGGGTTGGTGGTCATCCCTTGGTCGATAACTGGTCATGTGTTGTCCATGTGGGGGACGCATTGTTCGGCCTGCGTGAAATCCGTATGTGCGAAAGACGCCGCGGTCCCGATCCTTGTCTGCGGTGGGCAACGCCCGGTACGTCGTGATCTCAGCTGCTGAGCTGGGTGAGGTGCCGGGCGTTCCCTGGAGCACCGGCTGAATTCCCTAAGGAGTCGCTGTGCGCACCCACCTTCCGTCATGCCGTGCCGTAGGGCGCCTGGTGCCCGCCGGGATAGGCTCCAGCCTCAGCGTGTTCCTGGGGGTGGTCCCAGGTCGCGATCCGGGTCCCCGGCTGTGGGCAGGAATTCGGGCCCGGGGGCTTGGCGACCTGACGCTTGTGCTGATGGTGGTGCTCGGTTGCGTGCTAGCCGGGGTGGTGCCCCTGCCGTTGCCGGTGGCTGGGCACCAGGCCTCCACCGTGGCCGGTCCCGCGTCGTCGGGCTCCCCGGCCGGTTCTGCTGCCGCGGCGAAGGCGAAGGCGGCTGACCGGAATTTCGGGCCGGTGTTTGAGGTCAACGCCGGTCAGAGCACTTCGGATGTGCGTTATCTGGCTCGGGCGGGGAACTCGGCGCTGTTTTTGTCTGATACCGCCGCGACCCTGGCTGGGCCGCAGGGTGTGTTGGCGATGCGTTACGCGGGGGCCAACCCGCATCCGACGGTGACCGCCTCGGCGCCGCTGCCGGGTGTGGTGAATTATTTCCTCGGCAACGATCCGGCCAAGTGGCCACCAACATCGCGACCTCCGAAGCCGTCACCTATACCGGCATTTATCCCGGCATCGATGTGGCGTGGCACGGCGCGGGAAAGGACCTCGAATATGACTTCATCCTCGCTGCCGGCGCCGACCCCGCCCGGATCGCCCTGAACTTTGATGGCGCCGACCACCTCACCCTGGACATCAACGGTGACCTGCTGATCGACATGGGCCACGGGGCGGTGTTGCGCCACCGGATGCCCGTGGTCTACCAGGAGGCCAACGGGACTCGCCAGAGCGTCCAGGGCCGCTATCGAGTGTCCGGGACGAGCGTCGGCTTCGACCTGGGCAGCTACGACCACACCCGCGCCCTGACCATCGACCCGCTGCTCTACTCCACCTTTTTCGGCAGCTCCGGGCCCGAGAACGGAAACGCTGTAGCCATCGACAGCATGGACAACGCCTATATCGCGGGCTTCACGTCGGGTGGCACGGGCACTGATCTGCCAGTTACGCCTAGCGCATACCAGCTCAGCAACGCGGGCATGGGTGACGGCTTCGTGGCCAAATTCAATCCGAACTTGTCGGGGGCCGCCTCGCGCCTGTACGCCACTTACTTCGGCGGGGCTGGCACTGACAACCCACTCAGTATCGGGGTGGACAGTACTGGGAGCATCTACATCGCCGGGACGACCCAGTCGAACAACCTGCCCGTGATGAACGCCTTCCAAAACACGAAGGCATCCACGGGCACGGGCTCCGACGCGTTCCTCACCAAGTTCAACCCGACCGGCACCGCCCTGCTCTACTCGACTTACCTCGGCGGGACGGGCAATGAGGGCAGCCCGATCAATATCGCCGTGGACGGGTCTGGCCATGCATGGTTGACCGGCCTCACGTCTTCCTCCAACTTCCCGACGGTTGCAGCGCTGCAGGCCACCTTGGGCGGAGGCAACGACCCGTACGTGGCGAAATTCGACACCACCCAAAGCGGCCCAGCATCGCTGGTCTTCAGCACCTACCTAGGTGGGTCCAGCAACGAGACCGGCCGTGCGATCAACGTGGATCCCGCCGGGAACGTGTTCGTGGCAGGCTCCACTGGGGCCAACTTCCCTGGACCGGGCTCCGGGTCGATCCAGGCTACCAACGGCGGGAGTACTGACGGCTTCCTCGAAGAACTGTCTGCCGACGGGCAGTCCCGACTGTGGGCCACCTACATCGGAGGGTCAGGCGCCGACCTGATCAACGCACTGGCCTTCGACGCCAGCGGCAACGTGGTCATCGCGGGAACCTCAGCCTCGACCAATTTCCCGACCACTTCCGGTGTTTTTCAGACCGCCAACGCGGGACTCAACGACGCCTTCATCGCCAAAGTTTCATCCAACGGGTCGTCGCTATTGTGGTCGACGCTCATCGGCGGGACCAACACTGAGACCTTCCTCGGCGTGGGTGTCGACCCTACCGGCAACATCTGGGCCGTCGGCTCGAGCGGGTCCACCCTCGACGACAACCCGTCGAACTTTCCTGTGGTGTCCCCCGTCCAGGCGGACTATCGCGGCAGGCAAGACGCCGTGGTAGCAGAGATCAACGCTGACGGCACAAACCTGCGATTTTCGACATTCTTGGGCGGAACCTCGGTGGACACGGCGAACGGGGTTGCCATCAGCAGTTCCGGCCTGGCGTACGTGGTCGGCACTGTTAGCCCCTCAGCTCCGCCGCCCTTCCCGACCACAGCCAACGCCTTCCAGACGACCACGGCCATGAGTGAGGCCTTCTTCTCGGTCTTGAGCGACCCGGCTGATCAGGCTGATCTGGCGGTGACCAAGACGGCGTCGGCTCCGTCGGTGGTCCCGGGCACGCCGATCACCTACACGGTGGCGGTCACCAACAACGGCACTGCGGCCGGGTCGGGTGCCGCTGCCGGGATCACCCTGACCGACCCGCTGCCGGCCGGGGTGACGTTCAACTCGGCGACCATCTCCCCGACCGGGACGTGTGACAACGCTCCGGGCGCGACGTTGACCTGTTCGATCGTGTCACTGCTGGCAGGAAAGACAACCACGGCCACCATTCAGGTGACACCAACGACAACGGGGACCAAGCACAACGCGGTGTCAGTGGCCTCGACGTCGGTCGACCCGAATGCCGCGAACAATACGGCATCGGTGGATGTGCAGGTGACCGCGGCGTCGTCGGCTGATCTGTCGATCATTAAGACCGCCTCGCCCAATCCCGGTGTGGTCGGCGATCCCTTGACCTACACGCTGACTGTGCACAACGCCGGCCCCGACTCCAGCCTGAACACGCTGGTGTCGGACACACTGCCGGCTGGTCTCACGTTCGGCAGTGTCGCTACGTCGCAGGGCAGCTGTACGGGGACCGCGAGCGTGAGCTGCAATCTCGGTACGGTGGCCGCTGGCTCCGATGCCACCGTGACGATCACGGGCACCCCCACGGCGACGGGTCCTCTGGCCAATACCGCCACGGTCACCTCTGATACCGCCGACTCGGCGAGCGCCAACAACACCTCCTCGACCACGACGCCGATCACGACACCGACCCCGACTCCTGTCCCGCCGACGCCGACTCCGGTCCCGCCGACGCCGACGCCGACTCCGGTCCCGCCGACGCCGACGCCGACGCCGGTCCCGCCGACCCCGACGCCGACCCCGACTCCGACGCCGACCCGGACGCCCACTCCAACTCCGACGGCGACGGCGACAACGACAGCGTTGTCGGTGGTTCGGGTGCCGCTTCCCTTGGGATTGGGGGGTTTCGTGATCCCCACCGCGAAGGTGGTCCCCCTTAGCGCCCAGGGAACCGTGCAGTTCAAGGACGGGAACACCAACCTCGGCAGCCCGGTTCCGGTGGTCGGTGGCCTTGCCGTGGGCCCCTTCACGACCTTGCCTGCGGGCCCACACTCGCTCAAGGCGGTGTTCACCCCGACTAACCCGGCGGCGTTCCAGTCGTCAACGTCGAACACCGTGACCTTCACGTTCTAGAGGTTGGTGGTGCACCTGGGTGAGCCACACCCAGGTGCAACCCCCCAGCCAGGTCACCCTCAGCCCCCTTGAGAAACCTTGAGCGGGACCCCGATCGACAAAAGGTTGTTTATGCTGCGGCGGCTCCGGTGGTGGTGATGCCGAGGTCGTGGAAGAGGGTGTGCATGTTGATGCGGAGGGTTTCGTAGTCGCGGTCGATGCGGGTCCAGTGGGTGGGTTTGCGGCCCATCCGGGGGGCTTCGGACGCCGGCGAGGATGGGTGCGATGACGTGGTCGCGCAGGGCCAGGAGGGCGGCGATGGTGCGGGCTGCTGGTGGTAATACGTGGTAGCGGCGGGAGCGACCGGGTTTGGTGATGAGTTCTTTACCGCGGAGTTTGCGCAGGTCATAAGCGGCGTGACGAGCGGTGTAGTCGGTGTTTGGGGTGATCGTGTGCACTCGGGCGGCCAGGTCGGCGACGGTGAAGCCGCCGGGTGCGGCAGCCAGGGCGAGTACCGCGGCCAGGGCGGCGCGGATCCGGGGTTTGTTCAGGTCGATCCCGCCGACGCGGGTGGTGCCGATCTGAGAGGGCAGCGGGTAGCTCGTCAAGCATGTTGTCGGGCAGGAAACCGGTATCGAGGCAGTCCAGTGTGGTGGTGAATCGGTCGACCATGCCGGCGAGCCGGCCGACGATCTGTCCGAAGTGGACGTGGTTATCTCTCGCGGTCCAGCACGCAGAGTCTCGGGAGGTTTGATGTTGGTTGCACATGTGGTGATGCCCGGTTCGCGTCGTGGGTCGTGGACGGTGCTTGCCCTGGACGGGGTGCCAGTCGAGCCGGTCGAGCGCTACCTGGCTTTCCTCACCGACGTCGATCGGTCACCGAACACGGTCAAGGCCTACGCGCATGATCTGAAGGACTGGTTCGTGTTCCTCGCCGGTCGGGTGTTGGACTGGCGGGAGGTCCGGTTGGAGGACCTGGGCGAGTTCGTGGCCTGGCTGCGGCTCCCGCCGGCGGCGCGGGATGGTCGGGTCGCGGTGTTGCCGTCGGTGGAGGCGCGTTGCGGCGCGGCGACGGTAAACCGGAAGCTGTCCGCGGTTAGCGCGTTCTACCCGCACGCCGCTCGCCACGGCGTCGACCAGCACCGAGCCAGATCCCGAACAGGTCGCGGCGGTGCTCGCATCGCCTAAGTGACCTGGGCACCATCGGTTAGAAGCGCGGTATCCTCTACCAACACCCGTAGCGACGGGGGCGCGGAGGTCGTGATGGCCATGGGCCTCGAGCGTTGACGTTAACCTATGACTCTTGGCTTGCATGTTTAGCGTCTTTCCTTGCCTACCGGTCTCGTCGATGAAAGTTTAGTGGTTTAAGGTTTCATCGACGAGACCGGGTCAGCAGGGAGGTGGGAGTGGGCTCCTGGACCACTCAGCGGTGGGTGCCCTCCTTCGACGCCCCGAGCCGCGCGGGGCAGCAAGGTGGCGCCTACCGTGCATATCTCCCGGACGAACTGGTCACCCGGCCGGTGGTGTTGAGCACCCCGCTGGCCGCTCACGCCGCAAACGTCGAATCAAGAGTCCGGGCCCTGAGCATTGCCCCCGAGACACGCGCTCTCGAAGGATTGGCGCGTTTCCTGCTCCGGTCCGAGGCCATCGCGTCCTCGCGGATTGAGGGCATGCAGGTGGCCCCGCAGCAGCTCGCACTGGCTGAACTGGCCCAGGCCGAGCAGCTGGCGGGCGTCAGCTTCACCCGCAACGCAGCGCTCGTCGCGAACAACATTACAACCCTGCGGAGAGCGGCCAGCGATCTCGCCACCGTGCCGTCGATCACCGCGGCAGGGATCGACGACCTGCACCATGCCCTGCTCCCGGACGAGCAGCACCACGGGCAACGCACTGTGCAGAACTGGATTGGTGGCAACGACTGGCATCCCCTGGATGCCCAGTTCGTGCCCCCACCGCCGGAGCACGTCGGCGCGCTGATGGACGACCTCGTCCAGTACACCAACGGTGGCACCCACGCTGCGCTCATCCAGGCCGCGCTTGTGCATGCACAGTTCGAAACCATTCACCCCTATACCGACGGGAACGGACGAGTCGGCCGCGCGCTCATCCACACCGTGCTGACCCGCCGCGGACTCACCCCTTCAGCGGTGCTCCCGCTGAGCCTGGTGCTCCTCACCAGATCCGATGCCTATCTAGATGGTCTCACCGCCTACCGCCATGATGGTGCAGCGTCATCGGCCGATGCCCAGTCCGGTCTGGAGACGTGGCTCTGGACCTTCCTCGACGCTGCTGGATTGGCCGTCGAGCAGGTGGTCCGGTTCACCTTCGAGATCGCCGAGCTGAGAGCACGGTGGCGCGAACAGCTTGCCGCGCGCCGCAGCATTCAGGGTGTCCGGCAGGTCCCGCGAGCTGACTCGGCGGTCGCGCGCCTCATTGAGCTGCTCCCGGAAACGCCGTTAGTCACCGCCCGGACCGTCCAGCGGATGCTGGCGGTGTCACCTCCCGCCGCACGCACCGCGCTGGAAGAGTTGGCCGACGCGAGGATCGTCACCCGCAAGCGCGTGGAACGAGGAACCACCGGCTACTTTGCCCGGGATGTCTTCGATCTGCTCACCATCGCCGAGCGGCGCCTTGCCAGCACTCGCTGGGACACCCGCCAGTCGGCACCGTCGCGGCCGGTTCCGGCATCACCGCAACGGTAATCTGGGTGTGCAGCGTCGCCAAACCGACGGGACTCCTACGAGCGATTGATGCGCCTGACCTGAAGGTGATTGCTGATCACGGGTTGTCGATGGTCCGGTAGTGGCACGACCGCGAAGAGCACAGCATCGGCCTGGGCGATTGAATCCATTCGATGGGGATGAGCGGGGTGAGCGCTACCAGGGTTCTGACCGCGACCGGCGTGCTGCGCGCCCGGACGGCCGTGGCCGCGTCCTTCGTGATGAGCGGGGTTTCGGTGGCCTCGTTCCTGTCCCGCGCTCCCGGCGTCCGCGACGCGCTCGGGCTCTCCTCAGCGCAGCTCGGGCTGCTGCTGTTGTGTTTGTCGGGCGGCTCGATGATGGGACTGCCGCTGTCCGGGCCGATCGTGCACCGGTTCGGGCCGGGCCGCGCCGTGCTGACTGCGTCGCTCACGGTCACGGCGGGGCTCGTCACGTTGGCCGCCGGGGTGCAGGCCGGCGTTGTTGGTCCGGCTGCGGTGGGCTTCGTGCTGATCGGGCTGGGAATCGGGATCTGGGACGTCGCGATGAACGTCGAGGGCGCCGACGTTGAGCGGCGACTCGGTCGATCCCTGATGCCCCGGTTACACGCCGCGTTCAGCCTCGGCACGATGGTGGGGGCCGGAGTGGGGGCGGTTTCGGCAGCCACCGGTGTGCCGCTGGCCGTGCAGGTTCTCCTTGTCTCGGCGCTCGTGCCCGGGTTGATGGTCCTCGCGGTCCACTTCTTCCTGCCCGTGCACAACGACACCGCGCTGGAGGCATCCGGTGGCTCCGGGGCGCTGGCGGCCTGGCGCGAGCCGCGGACGCTGCTGATCGGGTTGCTGGTGCTCGGATTCGCCTTCATGGAGGGCTCGGCCAACGACTGGATCGCCGTGGCGATGGTCGATGGCCACGGCACGAGCGAGACCCTCGGCGCACTCGGCTTCGGCCTGTTTGTCACGGCGATGACCCTTGGGCGGCTGATCGGAGGCTCGGCGCTGGAGAGGTTGGGCCGCGTCACTGTATTGCGGGCCAGCGTGGTCATCACTCTGGCCGGTCTGCTTCTGGTCCTGTTGGGCGGCAATACCACGGTGGCGCTCGCCGGGGCCTCACTGTGGGGCCTCGGGGCTTCGCTGGGGTTTCCGGTCGGGATGAGCGCGGCCGCCGACGACCCGGTAAGGGCGGCCACCCGGGTGTCCGTGGTGAGCTCGATCGGCTACACCGCGTTCCTCGCCGGTCCACCGCTCATCGGGCTGTTAGCCGAAAGTGCCGGGATCCTGCGAGCGCTGTTCGTGGTGCTCGGCGCGCTCGGGCTCGGCCTGCTGGCATCGGGTGCGTCGCGGCCGCTCGTTCCTTAACTGTTTCTGGGACGTCTAGCGATGTAGACGCGAGCAGGGGGAACATTGCGCCAGATCGTCTCGCTGATCACTACCTCTTCGAAGCTGGCCCGCAGCTGCTGCAGTTGCTGACGGGCTGGTGGAGCCCACCGTGTCCAGGCATAGGCAGCCTGGGTGTAGGCGCCCCCGCAGACCAGAGATTCGACGAGAGTGGCCAGCAGCGGCCGCTGTGTCGCTGACAGGGCAAAGGGGGCCCACGGTAGGGTGCTGACGATCACGTCTGCGGAGGTCGTCCCGCGATCGGCCAGGAACTTGGGCAGGTCCGCCGCCTCACCGCACACGACCTCAACGTTGGGGTACCGCTTGGTCAGCAGTCCCGCGAACGTCGGGTTGACCTCCACCGCGATGTGACGGCCCCGCCCGCAGAGGCGATGCTGGATGACGCCGGTGCACGCTCCGGTGCCCGCGCCAAGCTCGACAACCACCGGCTCACCACTCTCGGGTACCGACACGCTCAGCAGCGTGGCCATCGCGGAGGAACTGGGGGTTACGGCCGCGATCCCGGTGGGGTTGCGGAGGAACTCGCGCAGGAGCAAGGTGTCGACCACAGATCCCTATTCTGCCATCTCGATGTCCTTGGCGGCGGCGCGGTCCTGCGCGGAGTCTTGGCACGGTACAGGCCAGGCGATCGGTCTACTACCTTCGTTCACTCCATAGGCGTCTCGATGTTGCCCCCGGCTGAACGGCAAACTATCCTAGAAAGTGCGGACGGGGCAGCACTATGAAGAGAGGTCGACGCATTACTACGCAGCTGCGCTGCACCCATTTCCAGTCGCGGGCTCGGGATTTAAACCTGGGCTAGAATGCCGAGCGTCTAATACTTCCCTCAAGTGTATTCAGTTAAGATTGACATGCGTATCTAGTTCTCGCGCGGGGTGAACTGGGGGCGTTAGATGAATTTTCACTGGACGAATTTTCACTGGATGCGTTCGAATGAGTTCCCGTTGGTTCTTCTGGCAATCGCCGTGGCCATCGTCGGCATATTGACCACCCTGGTCATGCAGCAACAACACAACCAGAGCACAGTTAACCTCGCCTATTCACGGCGGTGATCATCTGGTTGGGAGCCTTGACCAACCCCTCTTGCGGATCTTGTTGTTGGGTGGTGGGCGTGGTGTGCTGCCCGGCTGTCGCGTCGGGTGGGCGCCGATTC
>JBOHFK010000117.1:0-18502 GCA_050699635.1 Pseudonocardiaceae bacterium
AGCTGAGGCGAGTTCCCGCAGGTCGGAACCGACCGCGTCGAGCAAGGCGGTGACCGCGCCCGCGCTGATCCGCCCGCCGGCCCGATGAACCTCGTCGCGGACAAAGCCGGCCCGATCCTCGAAGCGGCTGATCCGGAGACATTCGCTGATCGTGGCACCGGCCGTGCGCAGCCCGTCGGCCAAGGCTTTGCCACGACCGCCACCCGCGTGCTCGACGACAAGCACGATGCCCTCAGCGCCGGTGGCTAAGTGGCGCGCATGGTCCAGGACCGCATCCGCGGTGTCTTTACCCGCTTCGTGGACCGCTGCCAATACCACCACCCGGCCCTGCGCGAACAGCGACGGACTGACCAGCTCGTCGAGCTCGCCGACCACCAGGTCGGTGGCGCGCATCCGGCGAACCTCGGTCTGCGGGTCCACCCGTCGCGCCGCCTCGACCACTGCCTGCACGGCCCGTTCGACCAGCAGTTCCTCCTCACCGAGAATCAGGTGCAGCGATGCGGGCGGGTCCGAAGGGGGATTCACGCCGCCCATCCTCGCATCGGGCGATGACCCGATGCCCACCTCCCGTATGGTGGACTCCAGCTGGGCGGTCGCTACCGTCTGACGTACGGTGAGGACTACAACCGAATACAGCTCATCCAGAGGGGCAGAGGGATCGGCCCGACGAAGCCCCGGCAACCGACGCTGGTCGACGCGCATGTCTTCACATCGCGAGGCTGCCAGCGATCACGGTGCCAATTCCGACCCGCGGTGCGGGAGAGATGAGGAGGACCTCGCGATGACTGGCATGCTCGATAGAACGACCGCCGCTGCGCTGGATCTGGGAGCCGCGCGCGAGCTGGTGTGTCGGGAATGCGGATGCAGCACACCGCTGGCGGCGGAGTTCGCCTGTGCCGAGTGTTTCGGCCCGCTGGAGGTCGGATACGACTTCGGGCCCATCACCCGATCGGAGATCGAATCCGGTCCTCGGTCGATCTGGCGTTACCGCAAGCTGCTTCCCGTGCCTGACGATGTCGACCAGTACCCGAACACTCAACCGGGCCTGACCCGACTGATCCGCGCCGACCGGCTCGGCGCGGCACTGGGGCTCCGCAACCTGTGGGTCAAGGACGACACCGGCAATCCGACCCACTCGTTCAAGGACCGGGTAGTAGCGGTCGCGTTGGGCGCCGCCCGGCAATTGGGATTCCGGGTGCTGGCCTGCCCGTCTACCGGCAACCTCGCCAACGCGGTGGCCGCCGCGGCGGCCCGGGCCGGCTGGCAATCGGTGGTGCTCATCCCCTCCTCGCTAGAGCGCGCCAAGGTACTCACCACCGCGGTCTACGACGGCGCGCTGATCGCCGTCGACGGCACCTACGACGACGTCAACCGGCTCGCCACAGAGCTCGCCGCGGAACACGAGGACTGGGCATTCGTCAACGTCAACGTCCGGCCCTATTACGCCGAGGGATCCAAGACACTGGGTTACGAAGTCGCCGAGCAGCTCGGCTGGCGACTGCCCGACCAGATCGTGGTGCCCATCGCGTCAGGCTCCCAGCTGACCAAGGTCGACAAGGGGTTTCGTGAGCTGACCGAATTGGGTCTGGTGCAACCCTCGCCCTACCGCGTATTCGGGGCCCAGGCCACCGGCTGTTCCCCGGTGTCTGCGGCCTTCAAGGCAGGTAGCAACGTCGTCGTACCGGTCCGACCGGACACCATCGCTCGCTCGCTGGCTATTGGGGCTCCCGCCGACGGTCCCTACGTGCTGGATGCCGTCCGTCGCACCGGCGGCGCCATCGAAGACGTGACCGACGCCGAGGTGGTCGAGGGTATTCGCCTGCTGGCCCGTACCGAGGGCATCTTCGCCGAGACCGCTGGCGGAGTGACGGTGGCGTGCGCCAGAAAGCTCGTCGACGGTGGGCAGTTGGATCCCGACGCGGACACCGTGCTGCTCATCACCGGCGACGGACTCAAGACCCTGGACGCCGTGGAATCCGACCTGGGACCGCGAGCCACCGTGCCGCCGAACACCAAGGCCGTCCGCGAAGCCCTCGCACGCTGACCCTCCGCATTCCTAGGGGGCTCGCGCTACAGCAGCTCCGCGCGCAACCACCTCGACGCGGGGGCCACCCACCACTGCGACATCGCCGTCCCGGTCGGTGCGCAGCACCCGGGTGCCGGCCCCGGACAATGCATCGAGAACGGGTTGGCTCGGATGGCCGTAACGGTTGCGCGCTCCGACACTGACGATTGCCACCCGCGGCCGGATCGCTGCGAGGAATTCCGCTGCGTTGTAGCGGGAGCCGTGGTGGGCAACCTTGAGCACGTCAGCCCGAAGATCCGTCCTGCTCGCCAGCAGGTCTGCCTGCGCATCAAGCTCGACATCTCCGGTGAGCAGCAGCCGCCCGGCCGAGGTCGTCGCCCTGAGCACCACCGAGGTGTTGTTCACCGTGGTGCCGTCGACCTCAGCCTGGTGGTCCTCCACCGGCGGCGGGTCCCGCAGCGGGGCCAGCACATCGAGCGCCAGGCCGGGCCACGACAACCGCTGCCCCGCGGTCAGCGCCACCACCGGAACACGGGCCATCGCCGCGGCCCGCATGACCTGGGAGAACGCCCACGGGGGGCTCCGGCCGGGACCGATCGCGACCGCGCTGACAGCCCGTCCCCGCAGCGCGCCGGCCAGCCCGCCGATGTGGTCGGCATGCAGGTGGCTGAGCACGACCAGCGCAAGCCTGCGCACGCCGAGGCGATCGAGACAACTCGATATCAGTCCCGGGTCGGGCCCGGCGTCGATGAGAACCGCCTCGCCGGGCTTCGCGGTGGCGAGCACCGTCGCGTCACCTTGACCGACGTCACAGCTGACCATCGCCCAGCCGGCTGCTGGCCAGCCGGGCGGGGCAAACCTGGTCGGCACGAGCACCAGCAGGGCACCGATCAACCCTGCCGCGGCCAGCACCCGCAGCCGATGGGCCCGCAACGCGAGCAGCCCCGCCAGGACAACCAATGCCAGCAACAGCGCGCCGAAGGATCCTTGCGGCCACCGCACCACCCCGCCCGGAACGGCGGCCCCCTGGTGACCGACACCCACCAGCCAACCCACCACCGGTCCGGCCAGATGAACCACGACGACCGCGGCCGCGGGGTGCACTGCCGAGAGGATCGCGGCGAGCACGCCGAGCACTGTTGCCGGCGCCACCGCCGGCGCGGCCAGCAGGTTGGTGACCACCGCCACCAGGCTCACCTGACCGGACAAACCAGCCACCACCGGCGCGGTGATCACGTGGGCGGCCGCGGGCACCGCGAGCGCCTCGGCGATGCCCGCAGGCACACCGTGCCGGCGCAACGCCTCCGACCAGGACGGGGCGAGTAGCACCAGTGCACCGGTGGCCAGCACGGACAGCGCGAAACCTGGGTCAACACCGAGCGCGGGATCGACCATCAGCAGCATGAGCACCGCAGCGCACAGTGCAGGAACTGCGCTGCGACCCCGTCCGAGCACCAGAGCCAGCAGAGCGACGCCACCCATCACCGCCGCGCGAAGCACACTCGGCGACGGCCGGCACAGCACCACGAAGCCGACCAAGGCCAGACCGGCCAATATCACCGCCGTCCGGGGTCCCAGCCGGGCGAGCCGAGCCAGCCCCAGGACAACCCCACACAAAATAGCTACATTGGTGCCGGAAACGGCAATCAGATGCGTGAGCCCGGCGATGCGGAAGTCTGCCTGCACGGCCGGCACCATCGCCGACGTATCACCCACGACCAGCGCGGGAAGAAGTCCCGCCGACTCGGGATCCAGCACCCTCGCCGCCAGCCGCAGCCCCAACCGGAGCCTTTCGGCAGCTCGCTGTACTGCGGTGGGTGCCGACAACACCGCAGGCGCACCGCGTACCCGGAGCACAGCCACGGTGAGATCGGGTCGATCGGGTGTCGCCAGCAGCCCGGTGGCCCGCACCCGCTGGCTGGGCAGCAGGCCAGCCCAGTGCTGTGCGGGTGCCAGCAGGACAACCCGGCCACCGGTCCGCCACTGGTGCCCACCGATCTCCGCGGCCTCGAGACCCGCACGTATCACCACCGTCTGGGGCTGGGGTTGCTGGCCTCCGTATCCCGGCGTGGTCACCGCCCGGGGATCGTCGCTCACCTGCACCACCACGGTGGCGGCCGCACCACGTTCCGCAGCGGCCCGCACCGGATGATGCTCGAGTTGCCAGGTCTGCGTTCCGACGACGAGCGCCAGTGCGGCGGCCACCCCGCCCACCGCGAGAACCGCTGCCGGGCCGCCGCGCAGGGCGGCGACACCAGCCGCCAGGAGGCCTGCCGCACCCAGCGCGGCAGCAACCGAGGATCCGAGGTACAGGCCGGACAGCACCACGGCCCAGCCAACGACAGCGGTGGGCACCAGGCGCAGGTCATGGCGCGCCGGGCTCACACCCGGATCGCCGGGGAGCTTGCCCGCGGTCACACCCGCACCAGATCCTTGAGCTGGGCCAACTTCGCCGGTCCGATGCCGCTCACCTCACCGAGCTGATTCACCGACGTGAAGCGACCGTGGGCAACGCGCCAGCTGACGATCCGCTGGGCAGTCACCGCGCCGACCCCGGGCAACCCGTCCAGCTGCGCAAGCGTGGCCGCGTTGAGATCAAGCGGCGCGGACACAGCGGTCGCGCCTGACGCGGTGTCGCCACCCGACTGCCCCGGTGGCGGCGCCACACCGACCAGCAATTGCTCGCCGTCGGACAGTTTCCGCGCAATGTTGAGACCCATCAGGTCGGTCCCGGGCAGTGCGCCGCCCACTGCGGCCAGTGCGTCAGCCACCCGCGTGCCATCGGGTAGCCGGATCAACCCAGGGCGGGCGACCCGACCCGCCACACTGACCACGACCTCCCGGGCCGGGCCCGGCGGTGACACCGATGGAGCGCTCGCCGCAGCGGCGGAAACCAGTGGCAGGGCCGGAGCTGGTTCGGGCACCGGGCGCTCCCGCCACACCCCCACCGCGGCGACCACCGCGGCCAGCGCCGCAACCAACGACAGGATCAAGGCTCCCGGCCTTCCGGGCTCCCACCGGGCATCGCGCAACGGCGCGGGCACCCACCGCTGGATCAGCCGGCCACCTCGCGAAGTGGCGACGCGGTCGCCGGAGGCCTCCGAGTCGGTCTGGCGCGACCCGCCAGGCACGCCCTCCACGGCCGCGACCAGGTCGACGTCTGGATCACCGGAAGCTGGCAGCGGACCGGGCGCACCGCGCAGAGCCACCAACCGCGCTCGGGCGCGCTGCGGATCACCGGTGTCACGCGGCGGGAAACTGGGTAGCAGGGCCACGCGGCGACGCTAGGACGTTTCCCGCTCACCAATGATGACCGAGTTGATCAGTTGTGGATAACTGGGCGGTTGGGGACAAGTCGGGGGTATCGGTATCTTCGCCGTGGCCGGTGTCAGGCGCTCGTGCGACGATACGAGGTTGACCCGAGTGATCGACGCTCGCTCCGAGGACCAAAATCCCGGAGACCATCCCCGGCAGCGACGAGTAACGTTCTCGGCGTCGCGCGAGCATCAACCGGGTCAGGGGTCTGGAGAGCGGCCAATCTCCCGCGACCGTGGAGAGGGTGTGGCGGCCAATGAACCCGGTGAAGTCCCTCGATGTTGTTCCGAACAACCTTCCGCACCTGCTCACCAGTTTCGTGGGTCGGGCACACGAGCTCGTTGAGCTGCGCCAAGTGACGGCGCAGAGTCGCCTCGTGACGCTCACCGGCGCCGGGGGCTGTGGCAAGACGCGGCTTGCCCTCCAGGTTGCTGCTGAGGTGATCGACCAGTATGACGACGGAGGATGGTGGGTCGAACTCGCGGCGGTGTCGGACCCGGATCGGGTGGCCTCCGCGGTCGCCCGGGTGTTCGGGCTACGCGAGGAGGACCGGCCGGTGATCGACACCCTGGCCGAGCAGCTCGCCGAGCTCGAGGCCCTGCTGATCTTGGACAACTGCGAGCATGTGCTGGCGGCGTGCACTGACCTGGTCGAGCGCCTGCTTCGAGCAGCGCCGGGATTACGCCTCATGACCACCAGCCGCGAACCGATCGGGGCCTGTGGCGAACTCACCTGGCGGGTGCCGTCGCTGGATCAGGAAAGCGCGGTCTGCCTGTTCGTCAAACGGGCCACCCAGGTGTGGCCGGAGTTCACCCCCGGTCCAGTCGAGATCGAGATCGTGAGCGAGATCTGCCAGCGTCTGGAGGGTATTCCGCTGGCGATCGAGTTGGCCGCAGCCCGGGCCCGCATCATGCACCCGGCGCGGATACTAGCCGCGCTCGATGACCGATTCCGTCTCCTGAGCGGTGGGGATCGCCCGGCGAAGCCCCGGCAGCAGACGATGCAGGCGTCGGTGGCGTGGAGCCACGATCTACTCGACGATGGGGAGCGGGCCTTTCTGCGGCGGCTGTCGATATTTACCGGAGGCTTCACCCTGGAGGCCGCCGACGGGTGTGCCCAGCAGATCCACTCGACGCCCACGGTGCCCTGGACCTGCTGGCTCGGCTGGTCGACAAGTCGCTCGTCCAGGTCGAGCAGATCACCGCTGTCGAAGATCGCTACCTGCTGCTGGAGACGATCCGGCTCTACGCCCACCAACGCCTGGTGGAGTCGGGCGAGGCCGCTTGGCGTCATCGACAGCCCGTTTCCCTTCGAATAACCCGCAATCACTAAATTGAATGAGGCGCCGGAGCGCTGAGCAGCGGCAAGGAGAAGACATGACGGAGAAAACAGCGCCGGACGTGATCCGGATCGAGCGCCTGGAAGACGCTGGGCGAGTGTTTCAGGATACGTTTAACGCGGGCGACGTCGATGGACTGGTCAACCTGTTCGAGCCCGATGCAGTGCTTGTTCCGGCTCCCGGGCAGGCGACTGTGGGCTCCGATGCTATTCGGGAAGTGTTTGCGGGTTTTCTGGCGACCTGGGAACGGTTCGAAATCAAGGTATTCAGCCGTCACCAGGTGGGAGATATTGCACTGATAACAGCCGAATGGAAAGTGGAGGGCAAGGATCCCGACGGAAATCCGGTAACGCTTCGCGCTCGCCCGGCGATTGTCTTTCGCCGGCAGGCGGACGGATCCTGGCGTTTTCTTATCGATAATGCATTCCCCTTCGACTAGGCCCCAAGGCGAACCACGATCACCACCCGGAGAGCGATGAGCCGGCACGGCGAGCGGGCACGGTATCGCTGCCCGCCTGGTCCCGAGCGCTTCGACACAGTGATCGTGGGCGGCGGCCAGACTGGCCTCACCGTCGCGTACCACCTGGCGCAACTGCATCAGTCATTCGTGATTCTGGATGCGAACGAGCGGGTCGGCGACTCCTGGCGGCAGCGCTGGGATTCGCTGCGCCTGTTCACACCCGCGCGCTACGACGGCCTGCCCGGCTGGCCCTTCCCAGCAAGCGCCTGGTCGTTCCCCACCAAAGCCGAGATGGCAGACTACCTGCAAGGTTACGCTGCGAGATTCAATTTTCCGATTCGATCCGGTTTCCACGTCGACCGGCTCTGCAGAGAGAGAAACCGGTACGTCCTGACGTCACAAGATCACCGGATCGAGGCCGACAACGTCGTCGTGGCGATGGGTAGCTACCAGCAACCAACCGTGCCAGAGTTTGCGATGGAGCTAGACCCGAACATCCTCCAACTGCATTCCCATGCATACCGCAACCCGACCCAGCTGCGTGACGGCGGAGTCCTTGTCGTGGGGGCCGGAAACTCGGGGGCTGATATCGCCCTCGATGTCACGGGCAGGCACCCCACCTGGCTGTCGGGCCGCAGTGTCGGCCATGTCCCGGTGCACATCGAAGGCGTTGCGGCCCGATTGCTGCTGGTGCACCTGGTATTCCGCGTCCTCTTCCACCGGGTGCTCACCGTGAACAATCCGATCGGCCGGCAGGTCCGATTCAGAGCACTTTCCCGCGGCGGCCCACTCATCCGCGTCAAACCTCGCGATATCTTCGCGGCCGGAATTGAACGCGTACCCAGGGTAGTCGGTGTGGTGGAAGGGTTGCCGCTGCTGGCCGACGAACGACTCCTCAGGGTATCGAATGTCATCTGGTGCACGGGTTTCCGTCCGGACTTCTCTTGGATCGACCTTCCTGGTTTCGGTGCGCAGGAGCCATGGCGCCACCGCGGAATCATTCCGGGCCGGCCCGGGCTGTATTTCGTTGGGCTGCTATTCCTCTACGCGATGTCCTCGTCGATGATCCATGGCGTCGGCCGTGACGCCGAACGCGTCGCCAAGCTGATCGCCGCCCGGTCATGGCGCGGGTTGCAGCCGCCTTAGCCACCCGCGGGCTGGTCGTTGATGCCTCCGGGCAGGACCACGACACCGAGCATCCCCGGGCCCGCGTGCGCACCAATCGCAGCCCCGACCTCGGAGATGAGGCATTCAGACAGCGTGGTGAGGCGGGAATGCAGCTGCTCGACCAGTCCGGCGGCGCGCTCAGCGGCACCGAGGTGATGTACCGCAAGCGCGCAGGGGGACGGCCCGGCCGCCTCCACCACCAGTTCAACCAGCCGGGCCCGCGCGCGCGTACCGGTACGGACCTTTTCCAGCGGCACCACGCGGCCAGAATTGACGTGCAGCAAGGGTTTGACGGCCAAGGCGGTGCCCAGTAGGGCAGTCGCCGGTCCAATCCTGCCGCCACGGCGCAGATACTCGAGGCTGTCCACGGAGAAGAAGACCCGGGTGCGGGCACCGACCCGTGCGGCGGTATCGCACACGGTGTCCAGATCTCCTCCCTCGGCCGCAACAGCGGCTGCGGCGAGGGCGGCGAATCCCAGACCCATCCCGGTCGAGCGCGAGTCAACCACCCGTACCCGCTCGGCTCCGACCTGCTCGGCCGCCAGGCTCGCGGACTCCCAGGTTCCGGACAGCGCGCGGGACAGGTGCACCGACACGATGGTGTCGGCGCCAGCCCGGATAGCCTCGGTGTATACCGCCACGAACTCCCCTGGGGTCGGCCGAGAGGTGGTCACCGACGCCCGTCGCGCCAGAGCGTCCAGCAGCGCTGCCGATCCGAATTGCACTCCGTCTAGCCAATGCCGGTCGTCAACCAGGACATGCAGCGGGACCTGCCGGACACCATTGCGCTCGGCGAGCCCATCCGGGAAATAAGCGGTCGAGTCGGTGACGACGGCAACGGACACGATCAGCAGCGTATGGGGGGCCACCGGCTCCGCGGCGAAACGATGACCCGTCACACAGCAGCGGCGCTGTTATAGGAGTACAACCGCCACCCGGAGCCGCGGCGCACCAGCACCGTCCAGTGGCAGTTACTGATCCCGGCGAACACCGACCAACCCGTGACCGGTAAGCCGAGCAGCAACGGAGTCAGACCGGCGATCAGGCCACCGTGAGTGCACAACACCGCACTGTCCGCACGGTCGGCATCAAGCTCGGCGACCACCTGCGCGGCCCGGGTAGCTACTTCCACCCGGGTCTCCCCACCTGGCGGCGCCCATTGCGGGTCGCCCCGCCAGGTCTGGACACCACCCGGCCAGAGTGCCTCCACCTCAGCGTGGGTCAGGCCCTGCCACGTCCCACAATTGGTCTCCCGCAACCGCTTGTCGACCCGAAGCGGCATCCCGGTCCTGGCGGCGAGCACGGCTGCGGTGTCCCCGGCACGGGACAGGTCAGAGGTCATCAACACCGCCGGCTCCAGCTCCGCGAGCGAACGGGCCGCCCGGCGCGCCTGGCCGAGGCCTTTGGCGGTCAACTTCGAGTCGAGCTGACCCTGAATCCGCTGCTCCGCGTTGAAGTCGGTCTCGCCATGCCTCCAGAGCACGAGCTGCCGCAGGGTCACTCCGATTCGTCCGCCCCCGTAGCGTCGAACTCAGTAGCGTCGAACTCAGCGGCGTCGACATCGAAAGGAATAGTCGGACAGTCCTTCCACAGCCGCTCGAGACCATAGAACGAACGCTCCTCGACATGCTGCACATGCACCACCACGTCGACGAAATCCAGCAGCACCCAGCGCCCCTCGCGAGCGCCTTCCCGTCGCACCGGCTTGCTCCCCGCGGCCGCCATCTTCTCCTCGACGGCGTCCACGATGGCCTGGACCTGGCGCTCGTTGGGCGCCGAGGCAATCACGAAACAGTCCGTGATCACGAGTTGGTCCGACACATCGAGCAGGGTGATGTTGTGCGCCTTCTTGCCTGCCGCCGCGTTCGCAGCGGTCAGCGCAAGAGCTCGCGCCTGATCAGAGGCTGACACATCGCTCCATCTCCCCGGCACCCGCGGCCGGCGCTCGCCCGCGCGGCACCGTAGCACTCCCCCGGTTGTCCGCGCCCATCCTCAGATGAGCGTACGTGTTACAGGGCGGCAACGCGGCCCTACCTGCGGGACGGTACGTCAGGGGCGCTCGCAGCGGGCCCACTCCAAGCTAGACCTTCGATGAGGTGGGTCTTAGATTGACGTATTACGTGGGTGGTTGGAACCTCGCGCCAGCACCAGACAGCAGGAGAGGCAGCACCATAGATGCCTGGTACGACTCAAGCGGTTTTCCTCAGCTACCGACGGGAGGAGACTCGTCATATTGCGGGTCGGCTGGCTGACCGGTTGACCGAGCGGCTGGGATCTACGCAGGTCTTTATGGATGTCGACACGATCGAGCCGGGCGCCGATTTCGCCGCTGCGATAGCGCGAGAGGTCGCTTCCTGCGACGTGCTGATCGCCCTGATCGGTCCAACCTGGTCAACGATCGCTGACCGGCGGGGACGACGCAGGCTCGACGATCCGGACGATTTCGTGCTCCTTGAAATCCGAGCTGCCTTAGAACGCGAGATTCGCGTAATTCCCGTGCTGGTCGATGGCGCTGTAATGCCCGACCGATGCGACCTTCCTGAAGGATTGCAGGGTCTTGCCCGGCGCAACGCAGTTCGACTCGACCACGAGACTTTTCGCTCCGATATCACCACCTTGCTCGACGCAGTCGAGCGGATTCTGCCAACTCGCCCGCCGAAGGGCGCCGAACCAACCGCGACGACTGGCGCCCGTGCCGCCGACCGGGATAATAAAGAATATCCAGACGAGGCGTCCGAGGCTAACCACTTGGGGCTACAACTCGCCGAGCAAGGAGATGTTGCTGGCGCCCAGGCCGCCTTCCAACGGGCCATCGACAGCGGCCACACCGACCAGGCACCCATGGCTGCATGGAACCTGGGGGTACTACTGGCCGAGCAGGGCGATATCGCAGGCGCCCGGGCCGCCTACCAACGGGCCATCGACAGCGGCCACACCGACCAGGCACCCATGGCTGCCTGGAACCTGGGGGTACTACTGGCCGAGCAGGGCGATATCGCAGGCGCCCGGGCCGCCTACCAACGGGCCATCGAGAGCGACCACGCCGAGTGGGCACCCGCGGCGGCGATCAGCCTCGCGCGGCTGCTTGAGCAGCAGAAGGATGTTGCCCGTGCCCGGGCCGCCTACCAACGGGCCATCGACAGCGGCCACACCGACCAGGCACCCATGGCTGCCTGGAACCTGGGGGTACTACTGGCCGAGCAGGGCGATATCGCAGGCGCCCAGGCCGCCTACCAACGCGCCATCGACAGCGGCCACACCGACCAGGCACCCATGGCGACGGTCAGCCTGGGGATGCTCCTGGCCGAGCAAGGCGACGTCGCAGGCGCCCAGGCCGCCTACCAACGCGCCATCGACAGCAACCACGCCGAGTGGGCACCCTGGGCAGCGGTCAGCCTGGGGATGCTGCTGACCGAGCAGGGCGATATCGCAGGCGCCCAGGCCGCCTACCAACGCGCCATCGACAGCAACCACGCCGACGAGGCACCCAGGGCTGCGGTCAGCCTGGGGATGCTGCTGACCGAGCAGGGCGATATCGCAGGCGCCCAGGCCGCCTACCAACGCGCCATCGACAGCGACCACGCCGAGTGGGCACCCAAAGCGGCGGCTAAGCTGAGGCGGCTCAAGTAGCTGGTCACACCCAATCCGTCCTACCCACCGTGCACGTCCAGACCTGCGCGGTGGGTGGAGCGGACATTGGCTATACGCCGCTGGTGGTCCCGCAGTACGGGCACGGGTCATCCGGCGGGCACAGGTCATCCGGCGGGCACGGGTGCCGGCTCACCGGGTACGGCCCTTGCCGGTGCCGGCGGTATCGCTGGCCGGCGGGACGGTGGCGGCCTTCGCGGATTTGCAGAACGGACAGCGGCAGCCCAGCGAGTAGCCACGTAGCGTGCAGTGCGGCGCGCCCGGGACCACCCGCGGCTTCGGTGCAGCCCCGGTCACCGCTTCGTCCTCTGGGTGGATATTGCGGTGCAGGACCCGCAGTAGCCACCCTTCGGCGCACCGGTGAGGCTCTGGATCGCCCGCCGTCGCATCAACAGCTCCACCACCAGGGAGTCGTTGTCCGCGTTGGCGCCACGGTCCGCGTTGGCCAAAAACAGCGCGGCCAACGCCTGTGCAGGCGTGAGGACAGGTTCAGCGGGGGCTTGCGTCGCGGGTACATCAGTGGCGCCGTTGGTCACTCGGCAGAGAGTGCGGTCTAGATCGCCCCCGACCTCAACATTCTGTTAAGGCTTGGCGCTCCCGACACCGAAGCGGTTACGCAGCGAGTCCAGTTCCCACACCCGGCGCCGGGCGCGCCGGTCCAGCGTCACCACCAGGTCGCGGGCGATCGGATCGTTACGCAATCGAGTCGGTGCGATCCGGTCGGCTGTGTCGATGTGCCGCAACGCCGCGTGGTCCCGGTCGCCTCCTGACTGCGCGTAGGCACGGGACAGATCCAGGTGGAACCCAGCGCGCCGGTCGGCTGAATCCAGGGCAACGAAAGTCTCCGGGGAAATGTCCAGGGTGTCGGCGACCGAGGGTCCGCGCTCCAGTTCGACGGCGATCGCCAACGACCACGCCGCAACGTTGGCCGGGCCGAAGTGGTACCGGTAGGCGTTGCGCTCCCCCGTGACCTCGGCGAGCTGGCGCGCCTCGGTCAGGTGTGTATCGGCGTCCGCTGCTCGACCCTCTCGCGCAGCTAGCTGCGCCCCGGTCAGATGCAGCATGCCGTAACCCTCCGCCGGTCCGGTATCCGCCGCGGAGGGGTCCGCGTGTGGCTCAGCTGCGCTCAACGCCTCGGCGAGCACCGTGCCCGCCCGACGTCGCGCCCCCAGCCGCACCAGTGCACCGACGCGTGCCATGCCGGTCAGCGCGACCAGCTCCGGCCGGCCGGTCAGCACGGCGACCTCGGTGGCGCGCCTGGCCGCGAGTGTGGACAAATCCCCATTGCCCAGCGGTCGAGCAACACCCGAAGCCACGATGCATGCCTCAGCCAGCGCGGCGAGCGCGCCTCGTCGAACATCCGGAAGACCGGAGATGGCGTGCACGTGCAGCTCGGTGAGCACAGCGCCGAGGTCGCGCGCCGCAAGGTCATACCGGGTCTCGTCGCAGTGCCGATTAGCGTTGGCAACCAGCGCCGCGAGCTGCTCAACGGGCCGAGCGGGCAGGTCTGGACAATCCAGCAGGCTGCACTCGTGCAGAGCCACGCTCATAGCAGGCAGCGCGCTCAGCGCCGCGACGGTCGGACGGTCCGGCGGTGGGTACGGCTGCCCAGTGAGATCGACCACCGAACAACCCAGCGCATCGGCTAGGTCCTCGATCAACCCGCGCCGGTTGAACCCGCGCAGCCCTCGTTCCAGCATCGACAGGTACGCCGCGGTGATACTGGCCAGCCCAGCTACCACTTCCAGACTCAACCCGCGGCGACGGCGGATCATCCGAGCACGCGCGCCGATCGACCGCACTTCGTCAATGTCCACGAACTCTCCTCGCCGGTACCGCCTGCCGATGCCCCGGGGAGTGACCCCGGGACGTTTACCTCGGCAAGAAGGTAGCGACAAGGTTACGCCCGGCGCCCCTGGTGGATAGTGCGGGCGTGGATCACGACGGCGTGGTGGCGTTGCTCGGAACGATCTTTACCGTGGGCGTGTGGCGAACTTCCTCGTCGACCCCGTCCCGACGTACTCCCCCTTTTTGCGAAGAGAAGCTACCCCCGCTCGGGCATGTTCAGTTTCTACGATTAGCGAACGGCCGCTGGCCGTAGGCCTTTGCCCTTGAACCACCCTGCCGAGCTGGTCTCCACAAACGTGGGCTCGACGCTCACGGGTCGCCACACGACGTAGACCCCCGGCCGGGTCGGAACATCGGCGGATGGCAGCTCAGCGAAGGGGACAAAGCCGATGAAGCCGCGCGTCACCAATGCATCTCGACTCCAGTCCATTGACCCATCCTGGCCCGGTCCGTCCCCCGATGACTGCTCGCCGGACTTCCCGAGCATGCCGGGCGCGGTTGATCACCGCGGCGATGTTCTCCACCGTGGCACCCCCCGATCTCGGTCAAGCGGATGAACCGCACAACCGTCCACAGGGAATGGTATAGTTGATCTCCAACTGTCCGCAGACGGCCAACGGCGGCCAACGCTACCAAACGGTGTATATGCAGCTCAGGAGTCTTGCGAGGACGATCCCACCTGGTCAGTCCGGTACAGCTTGCGCTTGCTGATGTACTGCACGACCCCGTCGGGCACCAGGTACCAGACTGGCTGACCGCGCCCGACGCGCTGCCGGCAGTCCGTGGACGAGATCGCCATGGCGGGCACCTCAACCAGGCTCACTTCCCGGTCCGGCAGATGCTCTCCGTCAAGACGGAATCCGGGGCGGGTCACGCCCACCAGGTGGGCCAACTCGAACAGCTCGTCGACCCGCTTCCACGACAGAATCTGAGCCAGCGCGTCAGCGCCGGTGATGAAAAACATCTCGTGGCTGGGAAACTGGGTGCGCAGGTCGGTCAGGGTGTCGACGGTGAACGTGGGGGTCCGGCGGTCGATATCCACCCTGCTGGTGGAGAACCGCGGGTTGGACGCAGTGGCGATCACCGTCATGAGGTAGCGATCTTCGGCCGCGCTCACCGCGCGCCCACCCTTCTGCCACGGGATGCCGGTGGGCACGAAAAGGACCTCGTCCAGCTCGAAACGAGCCTGCACCTCGCTGGCGGCAACGAGATGACCATGATGGATCGGGTCGAAGGTCCCACCCATCACTCCGAGTCGGCGGCCGGACATGCGCGCAGCCTAGGCGAAGGTGTTCGGGATCGGGTCCGGCGGCGATAGGCTGAGCCCCAGTGCGCAACCGGCGATGGGGATAGTCTTGGCGAGCAGCAGGAGTGTCAGCGAGGCCTCATCGAGAGAACTCGCGCTCATTGATGCCCTGGGATCCGGCTGCGTGGTCGAGTGCAGCAATCTTACCGTTGAGCAGCTGGAAACTACGGAAAACCCCAGGTACATCGTTCGTGCCGAGCTCCTGCGGGAGCTGGTGCTGGGTCGCGGCGACGAACGTCTTGATCCACTGGGAGTCCGCCTGCATGGAGCGCGGATCACCGGAAGGCTTGATCTCACCCATGTCCCGGCCGCCGTGGGGATCGAGCTGCGAGGCTGCTTCTTCGACCACGATGTGCTCCTGGTGAGTGCCCGGTTGCCGTGGTTGACCCTGGCCGGCTCGCAGCTGCCGGTGCTGGATGGGGACGGCATGCAGGTGGATGGCGATGTGCTGCTCGGCGACGGATTCACCGCCACCGGGGCGGGCCGCTACGGGGCGGTGCGGCTGCTCGGTGCCCACATCAGGGGCCAGCTCAACGTCACCGGCGCGCGACTGAGCAACGAGGCCGGGCCCGCCCTCGTTGGTGACGGGCTCCACGTCGACGGTGACGTCTTCGGCGGCGGATTCATCGCCACCGGGGCCGGCGAGCTGGGCACAGTGCGGCTGCCAGGCGCGCGAATTATCGGGCAACTCAACCTCAACGATGCCGACCTGGTCAACCAAACCGGACCCGCTCTCATCGCCGATGGGCTGCAGGTCGGCGGGGGGCTGGTGCTCGCCGAGGGGTTCACCGCAACCGGACGCTACGAGCGCGGCGCGGTGCGGCTGCCAGGGGCGCAGATCAGTGGCCAGCTGAACCTGGACGGCGCGACGCTGATCAACCCTGCTGGGCCGGCTCTGATCGGCGATCACCTCGACGTCAACGGTGGGGTGTTTCTCGATGGGTTCACCGCAACCGGGCACGGCGAAGACAGCGTGGTGCGGCTGCCGGACGCCCATATCAGCGGCCAGCTCAATCTGGACCGCGCCGAGCTGACCAATCCCGTCGGGCCCGCCCTGATCGGCGACCACCTCCGGGTTGACAGTGACATGTTCGCCGAGGGATTCACGGCGACCGGACACTGCCCGGACGGCACGGTACGGCTGGCCGATGCCCACATCGGCGGCCAACTCAACCTCAGCCACGCGAAGCTGACCAATCAAGGCGGCCATGCCCTGATCGGCGACCATCTGCAGGTCGACAGTGACATGTTCGCCGAGGGACTCATCGCCACCGGACACTGCCCGGACGGCGCGGTGCGGCTGGCCGATGCCCACATCGGCGGCCAGCTCAACCTCAGCCACGCGCAACTGGCCAACCCGGCCGGCCCCGTCCTCGATCTGGAGGACGCCGCTGCCAAGCACGTGTTCCTCCCCGCCAACGTCATCTGCCCGCAGGACGCTGCCACGCGATCGAGTTGCACTTCGGGGCATCGGCTCACGCTGTCCGGCCTCACGTACACCTCACTTCATGCGGTGAACTGGCACGAGTGGCTGCACCTGATCACCCACCACACTCGGGACTATCGACCGCAGCCCTACCAGCAGCTCGTCGCAGCGTTGAAGGCCAGTGGGCAGGAGTCCACCGCACGGCAAGTCCTTATCGCTCAGCAGCGGGACCGCTACCGCCGCGGTGAACTCGGCGGCCGGCTGACCAAGATCGCCCACTGGATGTGGGGAGCGCTCGCCGGGTACGGCTATCGCAGCAGCCGCGCGGTCCTGGCCCTGCTATTGGTGCTGGTCTTGGGGGCAAGCCTGGGCTTGGCCGCTGGGCACACGCTGACCGGGCCTGGCCGCTATGTCACCACGCACACCAGCCAAGCGCTCAATCCCAACACGCCGTGCTCGGTGATCGAGCAGATCGGAGTGGGCATCGACCGCAGCCTGCCGCTGGCACCAGCGGCCATCGGCAACCGCTGCGATTTCGACACGTCCAGCCCGCTGGGCCAAGCGTTCACCGCGATCACCTGGATACTTCAGGCCCTGGTGTGGACGCTGGCAGCGCTCGCCATCGCCGGTTATCTCGATCTCATCCGGAGGACGAACTCGCCGGGATGACGACGAACTGCCGCAGGTAGAGGTCGGCGAAGGTCACCGGGCCGCGCGGCCCAGGCACCCGGTCGACGTTGATGCCGGTCTCGGGAACCCGCCGGAGCTTGAACCCGTCGAGCAGTCGGGTGCTGGCGTTCCAGAATGCCCCGGTGCCGGCGTAGCCGTCCAGAAACTCTCGGGCGGCGGCCTCGTCGCTGGTGACGATCGTGGCGGCCAGGCCGGAGGTCTCCTGGTTGGCGATCTGGGCAGCGTGCCGCGGACCGCTCACCCTGCTCACGGTCAGCGTCGCCTCCCGGCCGGTGTCCAGCGCCCACTCGTGCCCGAGCGGGTGGTCGTGTGGCGGCATCGACAGCGCGATCCCGTGTTGCCGGACGGCGTTGAGCAGCGCTTCGTACAGCCCCTCCGGGGTGTGGTCAGCGACCAGGAGGAGGTTGACCCGGTTGCAGACACCAAGCCGGTCCAGCCCACCGACCAGCAGCTCGACGGCCAGCGCGGGGTCGGCGGCGGGGTCTATGTACAGCACTCCCCCGCCCGCGGCGTGGGCCAGTACCCGCACTCCGTGGCGGGCTCCCTCGGCGGCCAGCATCCGGGTGGTCTCACCGCTGCCCCGGACGATGACCAGCGGGATCAGCTCGGGTTGCTGCACGAGGGCGACGGCGCTGTCCCGGCGAGGGTCGGGCACCAGCTGGATGGCGTCGGGGTCCAGCCCGGCGTCGGCCAGCGCCGGCGCGATGACATGTTCGTTGAGGGCCAGCGCGGAGCGAAGAGCCGCGGATCCGGTCCGCAGCACCCCGGCGTTGCGGGATTTCACCAGTTGCGATGCGACATCGACGGTGACATTGGGACGGGCTTCGAACGTGGCGCCCACCACGCCGACCGGGCGACGGCGTTCAATCAACCGCAAACCATCCGGTCGATCTTCCAGAACCCGTTCCCGTGGTGGGAACGGAACCTGGGCGAACAGAGCAAGTTGGCCGGCCATCTCGGTCATCCGCGCCTCGCCCAGCCGCAGCCGGTCGATCATCGCCTGGGTCATCCCGGCTTGCTCGGCAGCGGCGACATCGGCGGTATTCGCAGCAAGCACCTCGGTGGCGCAGCCGGTCAGCCGTTGTGCCATGGCCGCCAGCACGGCGTCGATGCTCGCACTGGACGCCGTGGCCAGGCTCGAGGCGGCGCGCTGTGCCCGCCGCGCACATCCCGCAACGACCTCAGCCGCAGTCCCGGAACCCACTCGCACCTGCACGATCCCAACCCTACTTGCCCGCGTGTCGCGCTCCAGTGCCCAGTGTGTCGTGCTCTCGTGC
>JBOHFK010000118.1:0-18238 GCA_050699635.1 Pseudonocardiaceae bacterium
GGTTCTTGCCTGGCGGCGGCGCCGTCGTGCGAGATACCACGGACCGCGCGCGTGATCCACTCACGATCAATCGCCGGGGGTGGGCCGACTTCATTCTGGGTGTGAAGAACGGCGTTTTCGACGTCTAGCGATCCTTTGGTCGCTAGAGAGCTCTCAAAGTTTGGCCCCGCGCCCAGCCTCTCGGCTAGTGCGGGGCCAAACTTTTGGCGCCATTTTGTACCAGAGGAGGAAAAGAAGATGGTACTCTGGAACAAAGTTCTACTGGTGATCGTTGCGCTCTCTATTGTGCCGTCCACGGCTATTGACCCAAGAATCACGACGCATTTATGTCGAACAAATGTTCGAATACCTACGTGATCAAATTCTGTATCCTGATATAGTCAGCTACTCTGGTCGAGCAGAGATGGTCACCAAGGTGAGGGAACCCAGATGGCCGACGTGGTTCGAAGTGTGCTGCTATTCCGTAAGAGCAGCCGGTGCACCACCGGGGGATGCGTCGAGGTGGCGGTGCTGTCCTGCGGCGATGTCGTGGTGCGGGACAGCACGGACAGTGCTCGCAAGCCTCTGAGGTTCAACAATCGCGAGTGGTGCTCGTTTGTCTCAGGTGTACGGAACGGTCAATTTGATCTTTGAGATTCCTCCCGCTTCCAGTGGATCATTGCGCCGGGTCCTCGGTGCTGTCGTGTCGCCGACTTCGACGTCAGGGCTGCCGAAGTCGCGCCGGACGACCGTGGTGTCGAACTCGGCGACACGAGGGCTGATCAGCAACTAAAGGCCCGCTAGCGCAGGGCCCGGTTCACTGCTGATACCACCGCGTTGAGCGAGGCGGTGACGATGGACCCGGAGACGCCGACGCCCCACAGCACCTGCTCGCTGACGGCGCACTCGAGGTATGCCGCGGCCGTGGCGTTGTCGCCGGCTGACATGGCGTGCTCTGAATAGTCGAGCACCCGGACGTCGAACCCCAGTGCGGCCAGAGCATCCACAAAGGCCGCGATCGGGCCATTGCCGGAGCCGGTGATGTGGTGCTCCTCACCCTCCACCAGCACGGTTGCGTAGATCTCGTCGTGGCCAGCGCCGTCATCGGACAACCGGTGCCGCAGCACCTGCAGGGGAGTGCGCCGGTCCAGATACTGCTCGGCGAAGATGCCCCAGATCTGCTGCGGCGACACCTCGCCACCGTCGGCGTCGGTGTGCTGCTGGACGGTCCGGGAGAACTCGATCTGCAGCCGGCGCGGCAGATCCAGCTGGTACTCGGCCTTCATCACATAGGCGACACCGCCCTTGCCGGATTGGGAGTTCACCCGGATCACGGCCTCGTAGGTGCGCCCGACGTCCTTGGGATCGATCGGCAGGTACGGCACCTCCCAGCGGTGCTCGTCGACCCCGACCCCGGCCCGGGCGGCGTCGGCCTGCATCGCCTGCAACCCCTTGTTGATCGCATCCTGGTGGCTGCCGGAGAACGCCGTGTAGACCAGGTCTCCCCCGTAGGGATGGCGCTCGGGCACCGGCAGCTGGTTGCAGTACTCCACCGTGCGGCGGATCTCGTCGATGTCGGAGAAATCGATCTGGGGATCGATGCCCTGGCTGAACAGGTTCATCCCCAGCGTCACCAGGCAGACGTTGCCGGTGCGCTCCCCGTTACCGAACAGGCAGCCCTCGATGCGTTGCGCGCCGGCCTGATAGCCCAGCTCGGCGGCGGCCACCGCGGTGCCGCGGTCATTGTGCGGGTGCAGCGAGAGCACCACCGCGTCGCGCCGTTCCAGGTTGCGGTGCATCCACTCGATGGAGTCTGCGTAGACGTTCGGGGTGGCCATCTCCACAGTGGCCGGCAGGTTCAGGATCACCGGCGCCTCCGGCGTGGGCCGCCAGATCTCGGTGATCGCGTTGCACACCTCCGCGGCGTAACTCAGCTCAGTGCCGGTGTAGGACTCCGGCGAGTATTGGAACCGAAAATCGGTACCTGAGTACTTACCCGCGTACTCCACCGACATCTCAGCCGCCGAGGTGGCGATCTTTTTGATGCCTTCGCGCTCCTCCCGGAACACCACCCGGCGCTGCAGGATCGACGTTGAGTTGTAGATGTGCACGATCGCCTTGGACGCGCCTTCCAGTGCTTCGAAGGTGCGCTCGATCAGGTCGGGCCGGCACTGGGAGAGCACCTGGATACGGACATCCTCGGGTATCGCGTCCTCGATGATGATCTCGCGGACGAAGTCGAAGTCGGTCTGGCTGGCTGAGGGGAACCCCACCTCGATTTCTTTGAAGCCCATCCGCACCAGCAGCTCGAACATTCGTCGCTTGCGGACCGGGCTCATCGGATCAATCAGGGCTTGATTGCCGTCTCGCAGGTCCACCGCGCACCACAGTGGTGCTCGGCGGATCGTGACATCTGGCCAGGTACGGTCCGGCAGGGATACCGGTTCCACGGTCTGGGCAAAAGTTCGGTAGCGGTGCATGGGCATCGCGCTACCGCGTTGCGGATTCCAGCTGTCCTGGTCAACTGGTGGTGAAGCCTCGGGCAGCCGGACACGGCTGGAATTTCCGGTGGCGAATGTGCTGGTGCCGATATCGGCGGACTGAGGAGTCATTTCTGCTGCTGCGCTCTCTGGGCTTTCGGCCGAGTCGGGGCGTTCGGCGGGTCGGGAATTCCGACCGGCGGATGCGCGCAAGCGACTCCGCGACGGGGGGCCGGTCGCTTCAGACCCCGTCGCGGCAGCGAAGCAGGAGGGCGCGTGCCACCCGGTCACCGTAGCTGGGACGACCGGCCGTCACGCAACCGGTCTCCCGGATGGTGGGAGTGATGGGCGCCGCACTGCGCCACCCATCACCGGTGAGTGGTCCTACACGCACCGTGTCAGCCGTGGCAGACTTCCTGGCATGAGCTCTAGCCGCACGTCGGTCCGCGCCAAGCGCTTCAGAGTCGCCGCAGGCCTCGCGACCGTGATCCGGCTCGTCGGTGGGCTGTTCGTTGTGATCTTGGTGGCGCACATCGCGCTCACGTTGGGCGATGCGAACCCGGCGAACGGCATCACCAGGCTGGTGGCGTACTGGGCGGATCGTCTCCAACTGGGCTTTCGAGGCCTGTTCACGCCGCACAACGCCAAGACACAGGTTGTCATCGACTACGGCTTGCCGGCCGCCGTCTGGCTTATCGCAACCTGGGTGCTGGTGCGTCTGGTGCGGCGCTTTAGCTGAGCCGGCCACCACGTCCGCCAGTCACCTCGTTGCGCGGCCCCTCGGTCCACGGCTCCCGGTCCATGGCCCCTCGTTCCATGGCTCTTGTCCCGAGCCGCTACCTTCTCTGCCGACTACTGGCTGTGGCTTGCGGCTCGGGCCCCGCGGCGTGACTATTCCGGGTGAATGAGCCAATATCCACCCACTAGGGTGAATGCATAACTTACTGTAATTTTCAAGCAGAAACGACGCTCGACCTCGGTATGTAACGGGCAGGCTACTCAACGTGAGAGTCACGTTGGGTAACTGCCGGTTCCGGGTCGCGCGGTGGCTGAACCGCAGAGATACCCGGTTGGACGTCGAGGCCGGGAACTCTTCCCCATCCTCGTACGTTCCGACATCATTGCAGCTCAGTCGTGGTGTGGTGATCACCAAAACTGGAGCGGAAGCGAGCCAATGATGGTTCCCGAGGGGCTCCGAGGACCCCCTCGCAGGGCGGGAGTGGCCGTGGAGATGGCGGACGCCACTACGCTCTGTCCCTAGGCGTCACCCGCTTGCTTTCTTGGTCCACATCCTCCAAGCTGCCGCGTACCTGACGGGAGCAGCTGCCCCGGGGAAGGCGTGCTGAGAAAGGGGGCGTCCAGCGGCGTCGGCCGTTGCGGCGATACTCGTTTCAGATAGCGCCGTGACTCCTCGCCCAGCACGCTTCCCTAGCATGAAAAATCCTGCACTAAGGAAGCGGTGGTGGAGTTGGCTAGAACGGATGCTCGATCCAGGGGATCTGGAGGAGCTGGACTGTTCAACGTTGTCAGTGTTGTGATCCTCGTTGTCGGTGTCTTGGTCATCGGCATAGCGGCCGCCCTGCTCGCCCGGACGCTGGCGGCGGCACAGAGCATCGATAAGAAGGCGCAGACGATCGCCGGGAACGCCGGCAAGATTGACACTGCGACCAACCCGGTCATCGAGTTGAACCGGACCAACGAGCTTGCCGCCTCGATCTTGCAGAGCGCCAAGCCCCTCCAGGGTCTGCTCAACACGGCCGACGCCACCGCCCGCGACATCGACGGCGTGGCCAAGTCGATCAACACGACCGCGGGAACCATCAACGGTTCGGCCGGCACCATCAACGGCGTCGCTACCACGATCAACGGTTCGGCGCGCGACATCAACGGCAGTGTCGCGACGGTCAACGGCACCGCGGCCACCATCAACAGTACCGCCAAGGGGATCGACAACCGGGCTGCCGCCATCCTTGACGTCGCACAGCGCATCGATGTGGACGCCGCAAACATCAATGATGCCCTGGCTCGCACGGTCGTCATTGCCAGGAACATCCGGATTGACGCCGGCAACATCATCGGTCAGGCCATCAACATTGAGTTCACTTCTCGCTGCATCGATGCCAAGCTGCGTCTCAGCTTGATCAACCCGCCGGTTCCGGCCTGCTAGGAGGATAGAAGATGACAACAACGGAATTCTCGAGAACGTCGTCAACCGCTGCGCCTCCTGCTGGTTCCAGCTCGTTCGCTCGGTTTCTGTGGATCTTCACCACCATCGGTCTGGTCGTCGTCATCGTCGTCATCGGCTTCCTGATCGGTATCGTCCGGGCGCTGGAGTCGATCGACAACGGTCTGTTCACGGCGTCCAGCTCGGTGACGGGCGCCACGGGCAACGTTGCGCCACTGCCCAACTACATCCAGACGATCAACTCAGCGCTGACCGACATCGACACCTCCCTCAAGCCAATCCGGGGCCAGGTCGCCGATGCCACCGCTTCGCTGGTGTCGATCAAGGGCACGGCGGTGAGCATCGACGCGTCGCTGAAGGACACCTCCGGGTCGCTGGTCAACACGACGAACTCGCTGGTTGACACCTCGGGAACCTTGGTCGGTGTCGCCCAGACGGCGCAGTTCATCTCGACATCGTTGGTGGACACCTCCAACGTGCTGCTCAATGTGCTGGGTCTGGCCCAGTCGATCGACGGCACGCTGGAGTCGATCCAGAATGCGGACAGCCGAGGCACCGCTTTGGTGACCCCGCAGGTCAACGACATCAACAACTCCCTCATCGGTGCTGAGCAGGATCTGTTCAACATCAACCTCCAGCTGTTCGAGGCTGAGAAGCACCTTGTCAACATCTGCTCTGGTCCGGTGCCGGCTCTGCTGCCTCCGTTCAAGTGCCGCCCGTAGGAGGTGACTGATGCGACGTTTAACATCCACGGCTCTCCCGGGGATCATGCTCGTCATCGTGATCCTCTGGGCGCTGACCGCGGTGATCTTCCTGACCGGTATTCTGGCTGCGGCCAACCGGATTGAGAGCCGGGTCGGGATCATCAACAGTTCGCTGACTCCGATCAACAGCAAGCTCAACACGGTCCCGGTTCTCACCCAGGTCCAGGACACCGCCAATCAGATCCGAGATGCTGCTTCGAATCTGAGCCCCACCATTGGTCGCATCGCGGATAACGCCAGCAGTATCGACACCAGCCTCAAGTCGGTGAACGATACTGTTGGTCCGATCAACAAATCGGCGAAGCAGATCAACGCTTCGGTGTTGGAGATCAATAAGGCCGTGCAGACGATCGGCCCGGGCCTGACCACGGTTCTGGGCAATGCCAAGTCGATCAATACTACGGTGCACTCGATCGATGGCCAGCTCGCCACCGTGCTGGACAACGTGTACGACATCAGGACCCGTGTCGTCACCGTCACCGGGCAGGCCGATGACATCAACCGGTCCGCCAAGACCATCGATGGTGACACCACGGTGATCAGCAACGCGGTCGGTACTGCTCCGTTCCGGGGCACGGTCAACGGCAACGCCTACGCCATCGAGCAGAACCCGCTCCTGCTGCGGAGTGGCAATGCGGGCGTGATCAAGGAAATGATTGCTGCGTCGGCCCGCAAGGATCCTGCGGCAGCGCAGCAGGGAATCCCGACGCTGGATCTGCTTCCGCAGATCTCCGCGCTCGGATTGCCAGCACTGCCGCCCCTGCCCACCACTGCGCTTCCGTCGGTGTTGGGCGACCTGTTGCACGGTCTGCCCGTGCTCGGTGACACCGGGGATCTCCTCAGTCAGGTGGTCGCACCGAAGTAATCGCAGGATTTCTCAGCTAGTCCCATCCGGGGGCGTCGGCCATACCAGGTCGTCGCCCCCGGATACTTGTCACAGCTTGAGCGGCTCCGCGTGGCCGGCGATCTGGATGTCGGTGCCAGCGGGAGCGAGCTCGCGGAACCATCCGTAGTATTTTTCCGGTTTGGCCAGGATCGCCTGATGAATGGGCACAGCCAGGGGCGGGGCGACGGCGCGTAGATAGTCCACCGCCTCGGAAATCTTCAGCCACGGCGCAACAGTGGGCAGCAAGAGCAGATCGACCGGCCGTGCCGGAGCGCTGAGGGAGTCGCCCGGGTGCAGGACGGTGCCGGCATCACCGTCGATCAGATAGCCGTTGTTCGGCACCACCGGGACGTCCGGATGAATCACGCCGTGGTCGCCGCCGATCACCTCAATGCCTACGCCGGCGAGTTCCAGTCGCTGGCCGGGGTCGACCACCCGATGCGGGATGCCCGCGGCGGTCAGCACCGGTGCCGAGCCGGAGTCGACCAGTAGCTCCGCCGCCGGGTTAGCAGCCAGCAGGGCGGGCAGCCGGTCGATGTCGAGATGATCAGGGTGCTGGTGGGTGACCAGGATCGCGTCGAGCCCGGTGAGCTCGTCGAATCCGCTGGAGTACACCCCAGGGTCCAGCAGCAGCCGAGCTGTCCCGGTCTCGACGAGGACGCAGGACTGCCCCAAGTGAACGATCTGCACGGTTATCTACCTCCTATCGGGTCAGGGTGCCACGTGCTGGCCACACGCGGGTAGCCTCGCCAGAATGCCGCGAGTGGTCGTCGACGTCGTCCCGAAACCCGAGATCCTCGACCCGCAGGGTCAAGCGATCATGCGTGCGTTGCCCCGTCTGGGTGTGCACGGGGTGCGTGACGTGCGGCAGGGCAAGCATTTCGAGCTGGACGTTGACGAGGATGTCGGCGCCGAGACCCTGCATCGGATCGCGGGTGAGCTGCTCGCCAACCCGGTCATCGAAGACTGGACGGTGCGCGAGCTGTGAGTCCCGGGACCGAAGGAGTGGGGGCGGCTCGGATCGGCGTCATCACCTTCCCCGGCACGCTCGATGACGTCGACGCCATCCGCGCGGTGCGCTACGCCGGGGCCGAGCCGGTGCCGCTGTGGCACGCCGACGAGGACCTGCACGGGGTTGACGCCGTGGTGGTGCCAGGTGGTTTCTCCTACGGCGACTACCTGCGGGCCGGCGCGATCGCGGCGCACCAGCCCGTGCTGCGCGCTGTCGTCAAGGCGACCAGTCGCGGCACTCCGATCCTGGGCATCTGCAACGGGTTCCAGATCCTGTGCGAAGCGGGTCTGCTGCCAGGTGCGCTGGTGCGCAACGCCGGGCTGCATTTCGTCTGCCGCGACCAGCGGTTGCGAGTGGAGAGCGCCGCGACGGCGTGGACCGGCCGATATCGCCCTGGCGCTGAGATCGTCGTGCCGCTGAAATCCATCGAGGGCCGGTATGTGGCCGATGCGGCGACGCTGGCCGCGCTGGAAGGCGAGGGCCGAGTGGTGGTCCGCTACCTCGGCGGCAACCCGAATGGCGCCGTCAACGACATTGCCGGGATCGCCTCAGCCGACGGCCGGGTGGTCGGGTTGATGCCGCATCCCGAGCACGCCATCGACCCGCTCACCGGCCCGTCCGCCGACGGACTGGATCTATTCCGCTCCGCCGTCGACGTCGTGCTCGGCTCGGTGCGCGCCTAAAGACCTTGTTCGGGCACGGTGGGAGCCTCACCGCGGCCTGCCCAGCTTGGTAATAGGTCGGCGACCGCAACGTTGATGGCGAACGGGTCGCTGACCGACAGCTGCGGGCTTGTGCTGGTCATCTGGTAAGCACCACTGTGCCCGATGCCGTATGTGCTGATCAGTGGCGGTTCCAGTTCAATCCGCCAGTAATGCGGGATCCCGTAGCTCGCGTACAGGGCAGGCTTGGTTGCTCGGTCCTCCAGATGACTCCCCGGCGACTCGATCTCGATGGCCACCAGCACTTCTGACGGGGCGAACCAGTGCCGTCCCGGCTGGTCGCTGCGCACCACCAGGATGTCGGGAATCCGGGTCAGCTGCCGCCCGAAGCGGATCTCCACCCCCTGTGTCACGGCGAGTGGCTCGGGCGCGGACGTCTCCAACCGGACGCCGAATCGCATGGCGACGGCCTGATGCAGGCTCGACGGCGAGGGCGACACGGTCAGGGCTCCATCCGTCAACTCGTGCCGATAGTGGCTCTCTGGGAGAGCCTCGAGGTCGTCGACGGTCCACCCCTCGGACGGGATCTTTAGCAGCAGCGCATCAGTCATCGTCGCCTCCTCGTGGGTGCACTCTAACGCCCCGCATACCCTCGAGGGGTGCTGACCACACCTGACCAACCGCAGCCGTACCGGGAGCTGGGCCTGGCCGACGACGAGTACGCGCGGATCATCGAGATCCTCGGGCGCCGGCCCACAGCGGCTGAGCTGGCGATGTACGCCGTGATGTGGAGCGAGCACTGCTCCTACAAATCGTCCAAGGTGCACCTGCGCTATTTCGGTGATACCACCACCGAGCAGATGCGGCAGCGGATGCTGGCCGGGATCGGGGAGAACGCCGGCGTCGTCGAGGTCGGCGACGGCTGGGCGGTCACATTCAAGATCGAGTCTCACAACCATCCGTCCTATGTGGAGCCCTATCAGGGTGCGGCGACGGGTGTCGGCGGGATCGTGCGGGACATCATGGCCATGGGCGCCCGGCCGATCGCGGTCGCGGACTCGCTGCGTTTCGGGCCGGCCGGCGCGCCCGACACCGCCCGGGTGCTGCCCGGTGTGGTCGCCGGCGTCGGGGGTTACGGCAACTGCCTCGGCCTGCCCAACATCGGAGGCGAGGTCGGGTTCGACCCGTCCTATGCGGGTAACCCGCTGGTCAACGCGTTGTGTGTCGGAGTGCTGCGGGTCAGCGATCTGCAGCTGGCCCACGCCAGCGGCACGGGTAACAAGATTGTGCTGTTCGGTGCGCGCACTGGACGCGACGGTATTGGCGGGGTCTCGGTGCTGGCCAGCGAGAGCTTCAGTGCCGAGTCCGGGGCGCCCGGTACCGGGCGGAAGAAGCTGCCCAGCGTGCAGGTCGGTGATCCCTTCGCGGAGAAAGTGCTGATCGAGTGCTGCCTTGAGCTTTTCGAGGCCGGCCTGGTGGCCGGGATTCAGGACCTCGGCGGGGCCGGCCTGTCCTGCGCGACCAGCGAACTGGCCAGCGCCGGCGACGGTGGCATGCAGGTGAGTCTTGACGTCGTGCCGCTCCGGGCGTCGGGCATGACGCCCGCTGAGATCCTGTGCAGCGAGTCCCAGGAGCGGATGTGCGCGGTGGTGCAACCCTGCGATGTGGACGCCTTCATGGCGGTCTGCGCCAAGTGGGAGGTGACCGCCACGGTGATCGGTGAGGTCACCGACGGCGAACGCCTTGTCATCGCCTGGGGCGGCCAGACCGTGGTGGATGTGCCGCCCCGCACCGTCGCCCACCAGGGTCCGGTCTACCAGCGCCCGGTGCACCGACCATCCACACAGGACGCCCTGCAAGCATCCACTCCGGACGTTCTGACCCGGCCGTCCACAGCGGACGGCCTACGCGCCACATTGCTACGGATGGTGGCCAGCCCCGGGCTGTGCTCGCGCGCCTGGATCACCGACCAGTACGACCGCTACGTGCGGGGCGGCACCGTGCTCGCCCAACCCAGCGACGCCGGCATGGTGCGGATCGATGAGACCACCCAGCGCGGGGTGGCCATCGCCACCGACTGCAACGCCCGGTACTGCGCGCTGGACCCCTACACCGGCGCGCAGCTGGCACTGGCCGAGGCCTTCCGCAACGTCGCGGTCACCGGCGCCACCCCGCTGGCCGTCACGAACTGCCTCAACTTCGGCGCCCCCACCGACCCCGGGGTGATGTGGCAGTTCGAGCAGGCCGTCCGCGGCCTCGCCGATGGCTGCGCTGCCCTGGGCATCCCGGTCACCGGCGGGAACGTCAGTTTCTACAACCAGACCGGGGACACCGCCATCCTGCCCACCCCGGTGGTCGGGGTGCTCGGCGTGATCGACGACGTGCGCCGCCGGATCCCCACCGGGCTGGGCAACATCGGCGACGAGCTGTGGCTGCTCGGCGACACCCACGAGGAGTTCGGCGGCAGCGAATGGGCTCACGAGGTGCACGGGCACCTCGGCGGCCGCCCACCCGCGGTAGATCTGGCCCGCGAACAGGCGATCGCCGATGTGCTCGCCGCCGCCTCCCGCGACGGCCTGGCCAGCGCCGCCCACGACCTGTCCGACGGCGGCCTGGCCCAGGCCCTGGTGGAAGCCTGCCTGCTGAGCCGCCACGGCGCCCAGATCACCCGCCTCCCGCACCCAGACCCGTTCACCGCGCTGTTCTCCGAGTCCTCAGCCCGCACCCTCCTCGGCGTGTCGCGCGCCCATGCTCCGCGTGTCGCGCTGCTGTGCTCGGCCCGAGGGGTGCCGGTGACCAAGCTAGGCGAAGTCGACCCCATCCCGATCCTGGAGATCCGTCCCCTCGCTCCGCTCACCCTCGACGAGCTCCGCAGCGCATGGGAAGGCACTCTCCCCGCCTTGTTCGGCAACCGTGGCGGTCAGTGATGAGCTCGGTCGAGGCGTGGTTGGACGGTGCAGGTGCCGAGCCTGCCAGGAATGAGCTGGCGCGAGCCGTCCGGCTCAGCCTTCGCACGCTGGCGCAGCTCGCTCCTGGCGCTGCCGTGGAGGTGCGGGTACCGCCGTTCGCCGCGGTGCAGTGCGGAGCGGGTCCCCGCCACACCAGAGGCAACCCGCCCAACCTGGTGGAAACGGACCCCCGCACCTGGCTGGAACTAGTCACCGCCCGCCTCACCTGGGCTGAGGCGATCGCCACGGGCCGCGTCACGGCCTCCGGCCCCCGAGCCGATCTCTCCGGTTGGCTGCCGTTACCGCATTCAGCGGGCTCAGCGACCCAAACCGAGCGCTGGTAGAGGGGTATATCACCCGATCAGAATTACTTGAGCGCATCATCGCAGCGAGCAGCCGTGAAGGCGATCTGATGCTCGATCCGTTCTGTGGCTGTGGCATGTCCATTGAGGCTACGCAACGGTTGACCGTCAGTGGATTGGTATAGATATCACGTATATTGCGATCGATGTGATTGCCAAGAGATTTAGACGGCGGAGCCGTCATGATCGAGTCAATTGCGGGTCTGGAGCTCCCTCCAGACCCCTCCAGACCCGCAAACAGCGTGCGGCGATACCGCGCGCCGTGAACTCGACGCTACCGACATTTTTGGCGCTCCAAATGTCGGTAGCGTCGAGTTCACGGCAGTGCTCCGGGAAAGCCTGCGACATGACTCGTCGGGTATGGGGCGAAGCCCCGTTAGTACTGGAAGATCTTGGGCTCGGCGACGATTTTACAAGGCCGCTTACTAAATGAACGCGCTACCGCACAGGTGGCGTCCACGCTGCGAGTGCCCGCCACCTGTAGATCACTACGTGCTCCGGCGATGCGGCAAGAGGCGTGCCGCGTAACCTTGAAACCTCCTCACCGAGGTTTCCGCCCCGGGGGGACGGCCCCGGGGCATCGGTGGGGGACCGGTGAGGAGAGGTTCTGGTGGACGCTGACGATGCGCTGATGATCGGCGCGCGGGCTCGGATAATCCGGCGCCGCCGCGGGTTGAGCCTGGAAGTTGTCGCCGGGCTTGCTGGTATCAGCGGTGGCTACCTGTCGATGCTGGAGACCGGGCGTCGCGGATTCAATCGGCGTGGCCTGCTGGAGGACATCGCTAACGCGCTGGGCTGCTCAGTAGCGGACTTGACCGGCAGGCCGTATCTGGCACCGGACCGGCAGAGCGCGGACACCGCCGCGACCATCCCGGGGGTCAGTGCGGCCCTGCATGACACCACCCTCGACGATGTACCCGACATACCGGCCCGGCCGCTACCGGAACTGGTCCACGCTGCCGCGCAAGCCAACGCCTACGCCGATGACGCCCGCTATGCGATGGCGGGTCGGGACCTGGGAGCGGTCCTCACCGAACTGCACGTGCATGCGGTGACCGGCAACACGCAGGATCGGGCCGCGACCACGGCCCCGGTTCCGGTCAAACCGACACCGGCCCGCGACGGGCACACCCGATTACCCCGCTGAGCCCGCTGAATGCGGATGGCCCACGATGGAGAGATGACGTCGGGGCGATATGTGACAGCGGTGGGGGAGTTTGATCGGCGGGTACGGGCGATCCAGCCCGACCAGTGGGGCAACCCGACCGCGTGCGCTCAGTGGGATGTGCGGGAGTTGGTGAACCACGTGGTTACCGAGCAGCTCTGGGCGCCATTGCTGCTGGATGGGGCCACGGTGGACGACGTCGGGGACCGCTTTGCGGGCGATCAGCTCGGGGACGATCCAGTGGCGGCCTGGGCCAGTGCTGCCGCCGCGGCACTCGAGGTTTTCACGGCTCCCGGCGCGCTGCGGCGCAGCGTTGAGCTGTCCTACGGGCGCCGCCCCGCGCAGGGGTACTGCCAGGAGATGACCCTGGACCTCGCCGTGCACGCCTGGGACCTGGCCAGGGGCATCATGGCTGATGAGCACCTCGACGAGGGGCTGGTGAGCGATGTGCTGGCTTTCATCGAACCCCAGGCTCACCACCTGGCCGCCAGCGAGATGTTCGCACCACCAGTGGCCGTGGGCGCCGATGCCGACGCCCAGACCCGGCTGCTGGCCCTGCTCGGGCGCCGGGCGTAGCGCGCAGCCCGCGAGCCACCCCCGTAGACTGGAGGCGTCGGCCAGAAACCCCCAGGACCCCCGACACTTCCCCCGTGGAGTCGCAGGTGGGCATTGAACAGCCCCGACTAGACCCCGATCCCGACCGTCGAGACGACTACTCCGGACCGCACGAGGAGTGCGGTGTCTTCGGGGTGTGGGCGCCCGGCGAAGACGTCGCCAAGCTGGCCTACTTCGGCCTGTACGCGCTGCAGCACCGGGGTCAGGAAGCTGCTGGCATCGCGGTCTCCGACGGGTCACAGGTCCTGGTCTTCAAAGATCTCGGCCTGGTCAGCCAGGTCTTCGACGAGCAGGTGCTCTCCAGCTTGGCCGGGCACATCGCGGTAGGGCATTGCCGCTACTCCACCACCGGGTCGAGCACCTGGGAGAACGCCCAGCCCACCTTCTGTACCACGGCCACCGGGTCCGGTCTCGCGCTGGGGCACAACGGCAATCTGGTCAACACCGCTGAGCTGCTGGTGCAGGCCCGTAAACTCGGCGCGCTCACCCGTCATCGGGCGACTACCGACTCCGACCTGATCACCGCGCTACTCGCCGCCGCCGCGGCGGACACCGGCATCGAGAACGCCGCCCAGCGTCTGCTGCCCCAGTTGCGCGGAGCGTTCTCACTGGTCTTCTGCGACGAGGACACGCTCTACGCCGCCCGTGACGCGCACGGGGTGCGTCCGCTGGTGCTGGGCCGGCTGGACCGCGGCTGGGTGATCGCCAGCGAGACCGCCGCGCTGGACATCGTCGGCGCCAGCTTCGTCCGGGAGGTCGAGCCGGGCGAGTTGCTGGCCATCGACGCGGGTGGCTTGCGCAGCTCCCGGTTCGCCAGCCCCGATCCCAAGGGCTGCGTGTTCGAGTACGTCTACCTGGCCCGCCCGGACACCACGATCGCCGGGCGCGGGGTGCACGCCACCCGGGTGGAGATCGGCCGCCGGCTGGCGCTGGAGCATCCGGCGCAGGCTGATCTCGTCATCCCGGTTCCCGAATCAGGCACCCCGGCAGCGATCGGCTACGCGCAGGGCTCGGGCATCCCCTACGGGAAGGGCCTGGTGAAAAACGCCTACGTCGGGCGCACCTTCATCCAGCCCTCCCAGACGATCCGCCAGCTGGGCATCCGGCTCAAGCTCAACCCGCTGCGCGACGTCATCCGGGGCAAGCGCCTGGTGGTGGTGGATGACTCCATCGTCCGCGGCAACACCCAGCGGGCGCTGGTCCGGATGCTGCGCGAGGCCGGGGCGATCGAGGTACATGTCCGGATTGCCAGCCCGCCGGTGCGCTGGCCGTGCTTCTACGGCATCGACTTCGCCTCCCGCGCCGAGCTGATCGCCAACGGCGCCGACGTGGACGGGATACGGCGCTCCATCGGGGCCGACAGCCTCGGTTACGTCGGCCTCGAGGGCCTCGTCGCCGCCTCGGAGCAGCCGGCCTCCCGGCTGTGCACGGCCTGCTTCGATGGTCGCTACCCGATCCCGCTGCCACCCGAGGAGTCCATCGGCAAGCACCTACTCGAGGATCTCGATGCGGTAGAGCGGGGTGTGGCCGGCGACGCCGAGCCCGTGCTGCCCGTGGGTGCAGGAGCTGAGGATGCCCTGCGCCGACCCTGACCCGAGCCGGGGCGGGCCGGGTCGTCCTGGGCCAGGTAGTCGTCCTGGGGCCAGGTAACCTCGGGCCAGGTAACGTGGCTGTTACAGCTTGTAGGGCCAGCCCTCGCGCCATCGTCAACCGTGTCCTGGAGCGCCCGCGATGACCGAGATCGACAACTCACCCGCCACCTACGCCGCGGCCGGGGTGAACATCCTGGCCGGGGAGCAGGCCGTCAGCGCGCTGCGGCCACACACCGAGCGGGCCCGCCGACCGGAAGTGCTGGGCGCCATCGGCGGGTTCGCCGGACTGTTCAAACTCAAACTGGACCGCTGGCGGGAACCGGTGCTGGCCAGCTCCACCGACGGGGTCGGCACCAAGATCGCGGTAGCGCAGGCGATGGACGTGCACCACACCATCGGGATCGATCTGGTCGCGATGGTCGTCGACGACCTGGTGGTGTGCGGAGCCGAGCCGTTGTTCCTGCAGGACTACATCGCCGTCGGGAAGATCGTGCCGGAGCGGATCGCGGAGCTCGTCCGGGGAATGGCCGATGGCTGCGTCCAGGCCGGCTGCGCGCTGCTGGGCGGGGAGACCGCCGAGCACCCCGGGATGATGAACGACGGCGACTACGACCTGTCCGCGACCGGAGTGGGTGTGGTCGAGGCGGACGCCATCCTCGGGCCCGAGTGCGTGCGGCCCGGTGACATGGTCGTGGCGATGGGTTCCTCGGGGCTGCACTCCAACGGCTATTCGCTGGCCCGGCATGTGCTGCTGGAGGGCGCCCGGATGCCCCTGGATGGGCATGTCGAGGAGTTCGGCCGCACGTTGGGGGAGCAGCTGCTCGAACCCACCCGGATCTACACCAAGGACTGCCTGGCGCTGATCGCGGAGACCGAGGTGCGGACCTTCGCGCACATCACCGGTGGCGGGCTGGCGGCGAACCTGTCGCGCGTGATGCCCCGCGGGCTGATCGCGGTGCTGGAACGCGGCAGCTGGACGCCGGCGGCGGAGTTCGCGCTGATCGCCCGCCGGGGCCGGGTGGAGCGCGCCGAGATGGAGCGCACCTTCAACATGGGCGTCGGGATGGTTGCGGTGGTCGACCGGGACGAAGTGGATCGCGCGCTGGCCGTGCTCACCGCCCGGCATGTGCCGACGTGGGTACTCGGCGAGGTGTGTAAGGCCCGCGACGTCCTGACCGACGTTGCGCCGAAGGACTCCGTCCGGGTGGTGCTCCGCGGGGACCATCCCCGGTTCTGACCGCGGCCGGCTGACTGGTGGCTGGGCGAACCGACTCCAGGCCCAGCCCAGTAGGGCCCTGGTCTCGGCGGGGCCGCAGCCTCAGCGGCGGTACTCCTCGTGCTCGTCCGCGTAGGCCTCATCGGCGCGATCGTCTTCATTGCTGTGGTTGCCGCCGTTGCCGGTCGACAGCTCACGTTGCAGAGCCTCAAGGTCTGTGACCGGGGAGCTGTATTTGAGCTCCCGTGCCACCTTTGTCTGCTTGGCCTTAGCCCGGCCGCGCCCCATGGACTCGACCCCCTCGCATGCAGGGACGGGGCCATCCGGGGGATCGGCGGCCTCGTTCACTCGACAACATCCGTTGGTTACCACCGTACAGGGTTGCGCACAGTCGATGCGACGCGGCGGCCCCTCATCGGAGTGTCGTGGCCAGTGTCACTGGTCGGGCTCGGGGGCTCCCCGATTTCCTGGTTCGGTGAGCCCGCGTTGCTCGGCGAGCAGCTCGTCCACCGAGGCGGTTCCGCAGGCATACCGGGAGCCGATGTCGGCATTGCAGGTATCGACCACCCGCTGCACCTCACGGCGGCGCTGGGATACCGACGCCTCTTCCGCTTGGTAGGCCGCCAGCGCGCGGACGAGCTCGGCGTCGCTGCGCGACCCGACGTCGGAAAGATCGGCATCGGCGACCAGCACCTCGACGTGGCGGCGGTGTGCCTCGGCCTGTGACGGCTGCAAGGTCTGGTGGCGGCCCGAACCGGTTGCCGGGCCCACCGCATTCTCGGCCAGAATGCGAGCCAGCTCGGCGACGACGGGAGCGCTGCCACCCTCGTCGCGGCGACGCTGCTCGGCGCGCACGATGTCGATCCGGGCGTGCAACAGCCGGCGAAGGTACGACAGGTCGGTCTCTTCCTGCGCCGCGTCGTCCCGGCGCCCCCGCACCTCACCCAGCCCGAGTTCCCCCAGCCCAGCGACGAACGCCGGGTCCAGTACCCGATCAATCCGCCGACGCCCACCCGGACGCACCTCGATCACGCGCTCATCCTGCACCCTCACCGCATCGAGCGGGCGCAGCGGGGTAATTCGGGGTCGACGAGACGGCCCGAGCCTCGGTGCACCCCGCAGACGGCCTCGATCTCCACCCAGGGATCACTCACGACGCGCACCCGGACACTGGCGACACCCCAGTGTGCCGGGCGCTCCGCGGTTGCCACGCACGGGCTGAACAACGCCAGGTGCGCTCGGCACCACACGGCGCAGGGCCAGCGGCGACGGCGCCAGCACCGTTTTGGGCACGCTGGGCAGCGCCCATGTCGCGGTGGTTGGTGCGGCAGCAGCACCGCGCGTAAGGCATCGACCAGCGTCGGGTCGTTGCCGGCGCGTTCCAGTTCGCTGAGGCGAGACCACACCGCACCGACCGGATCACCGTGGCGGGGCAGGCCGGCCAGGAACCGCTGCGTCGTCTCCGGCAGGCCGCCATGCTGGCGGTCACTTGTCATAGCCCGCTGGGGTTGACGAGCGCCTGGATTTCCCGCCGACGCTTCAGCAGCTCTTCCACGAAGACGTCGTTTTCCGCGTTGGCGCCCTTGTCGGCGTTGTCCAAGAACAGCTTTACCAGTGCCTCCCCCGGCGTGAGGGGAGGCGGTTGCGCGGGAGGGGTGCCGCCCATCTCGACGCTCCTGCCGGGGGCACCAACTCGATACCGCGGCGCCGGGATCATGCGATCAACTCCTCATTCTGGTCAGGCGGTCTCATCGTGGAGCACTCTCGCGACCGCGAAGGCGAGGAGTCGGCGCAGTTCTTCGGTGGTGGTCCAGGTCATGATCGCGGTCTCTCCGGGCGGGGTGCGCAGCGAGACGCGGCGGTCGACCACACCGATGACTACCAGCCGAGATCGGCCCACCACGTCCTCACACTCGACCGACCACTCGGTGCCTTCAGCCACGCCAGCCCTCCGGAGTACAGTTCGGACTACCGGAACGCAGCCCTAGCGTCGGTCGCGACCAGTATGCAATGGTCGCGACCGAAATGCAACCGATCGGCCAGGGGACTGTGCGTAACCGGCCGTCGACTAGGGTTTATGGCGTGACCGAACCGGGTGGCGCACCCCGCGCCCGGGCGCTGGCTGGGGCCCTTCGCCAAGCGCGCGAAGCGGCCAAAGTCAGCGTGCGCGAGGTCGCCCGCCGGCTCGGCATCTCACACTCCGTGGTCTCGTACTGGGAGACCAGCAAGCGCGTGCCGCGCCTGGAGGACGTCGCCAGCTACCTCACCGCGATCGGCGTGACCGGCGACGAACGGGAAGCCATCCTCGCCCTGGGCCGGCACGCGGGTGACCAGGACTGGCTGACCGTCGGCATCCCCGGCATCTCCCAGCA
>JBOHFK010000119.1:0-18131 GCA_050699635.1 Pseudonocardiaceae bacterium
CCGTTGAGCTCACCCACCACCACCGAGAAGGGCCCGTCGCCGGCGGGGAAGTTGGTCGGGCCGGTGAAACCACCCGACCCATCACCCAGCAACACCGACACGCTATTCGAGCCGTTGTCGGCGACGGCCAGGTCGGGGCGGGCGTCCCCGTTGAACTCGCCCACCACCACAGAGAAGGGCCCGTCGCCGGCGGGGAAGTTGGTCGGGCCGGTGAAACCACCCGACCCATCACCCAGCAACACCGACACGCTATTCGAGAAGAGGTTGGCGACGGCCAGGTCGGGGCGGGCGTCCCCGTTGAACTCACCCACCACCACAGAGAAGGGCCCGGCGCCAGCGGGGAAGTTCGTCGGGCCGGTGAAACCGACCGCGGGCGCGGCCAGCGCCGGGGGCGCGGCCAGCACTATCATGACCACCGCCGCGACCACACCCAGCGCCACCACCCGCGCCCGGCCCCGGACGCCGAGGTGCACGACGACCACACCGTGACTGCCCGGCGCGGCCGGGATCGGTGCCGGCGACACTGCCGCGGCCGGTGCATCGCGGCGCGACCCAGCACCAGTCGACCGCCGGGAAAGTGGTGTCCGTCGGATCGCCGGCATCCTTTGCCTCGCACGGGATGCCCGACCCCAGTGGTCCTCCGCCACCGCGGGCACCGCGGCAGCCAGCGTCATCACGATGGCCAAGACCACCAGCACCCCACCCACGACGGGGATCGCTCCGGCGCGACTGGTGATCCCGCCACGGCGACCAGCGGTGCCAGCGCCGTGCCGGAACGGGACCGTACGCGCGGAAATCCGGGACCTGACAGGCCCCCCGTGACCGGGCGCGACGGCGGGTGGGGTGCCCTTCCATGGCGATGCCTGCAGGTGCCGCCACCCGGTTCCGGTCGTGTCGTCGATCTCGTTGCCGGCCATGGTCAATCTCCCTGTTGCTCACTATTGGTAATCAAAACGACGAAATTCACTCGATCAGGTGATACTCGATGGGGGTTATTTAACAGGGTGATGGGGGGTGTTCGCCCCAGGCATTTTCCTAGTCTTCGACCGGCCTTGGGCTGCGCAGTCGGCGCCGCCCACGGCCACCGGTGACGGAGGTGTCACGGTCACGGTCGTGGTGGTGGCGCGGCGTCGATCGTGAGTCGGTAGGTGCGGGTGGTGTCGGCGTGGACCTGGTTGGTTGCGGTGACGTGGACGGTGAAGGTGCCGGGGGTGGTCGGGGTTCCGGTGAGCACTCCGGTGGCCGGGTTGAGGGTGAGCCCGGGGGGCAGAGACCCGGCGGTGCGGGTGTAGCCGGTCACCGAGGGGTCCGCGGTGGCGGTGAAGGTGTGGGTGTAGGCCACCCCGACCTGGCCCGCCGGTGGTGGCCCGGAGGTGAACGCCGGCGCCACACCCAACTGCCCGTCGCCGTTGTCGCCCCAGCAGCGGACGGAGCCGGCGGTCTTCACCGCGCAGGTATGGGATTCACCGGCGGACAGGGCGGTGATGGTGCCCAGACCGGCCGGCGGGCTGACCTGCCTGCTGCTGTTGTCGCCCCAGCAGCGGGCCCTGCCGGCGGTGGTTACCGCACAGGTATGGAACAAACCGGCGGACAGGGCGGTGATGGTGCCCAGGTGGACCGGCGGGCTGGCCTTCCCGAAGGCGTCGTTGCCCCAGCATCGGGCGGCGCCGGTGGTGGTCAACGCGCAGGTATGGTCCCCACCGGCGGACAGGGCGGTGACGGTGCCCAGATCACCCGGCGGGCTGGCCTGCCGGTAGAAGTCGTTGCCCCAGCAGCGGGCGGTGCCGCCGGTGGTGACCGCGCAGGTATGGATGCCTCCGGCGGACAGGGCGGTGATGGTGCCCAGATCGCCCGGCGGGGTGGCCTGCCCGTAGGTGTTGTCGCCCCAGCATCGGGCAGTGCCGGCGGTGGTCACCGCGCAGGTATGGAACACACCGGCGGTGATAGCGGTGACGGTGCCCAAGTCCATCGGCGGGTCGACCGGTCCGACGCTGCTGTTGCTGCCCCAGCAGCGGGCGGCGCCGGCGCTGGTCACCGCGCAGGTATGGAACTGGCCGGCGTCGATGACCGAGCCCCGGCCCACCGGCAACACCGCCCCGGCCGCGCTGCGCTCGGCCAGCGTCGCACCGGAACCCTCCGCCACCGCGGGCACCGCGGCCGCCAGGGTCATCACGATGGCCAGGACCACCACCAGCAGCACACCACCCACGACGGGGATCGCTCCGGCACGGCTGGTGATCCCGCCACGGTGACCAGCGGTGCCAGTGCCGTGCCGAAACGGGACGATACGGGCGGGGATGCGGGACATGACGAGCCTCCAGCGACCTGGCGCGGCGGCGTGTGGGGTGCCATTCGATGGCGATGCCTGCCTGTGCCGCCACCCGGTTCCGGTCGTGTCGTCGGTCTTGTTGCCGGTCATGGTCAATCTCCCTGTTATTCACCATCGGTAATCAAAACGAGGCAATCTAACCCAATCGGGTGATACTCGATGGGAGTTATTGAACAGGGTGATCTGGGGTGTTCGCCCCAGGCATTTTCCTAGTCTTCGACCGACATCGGCGGCGAAAAGTCGGCGCCGATGCGCAGCGCGAGCTGGGTACGGGAGGTGATGCCGAGTTTGGTGTACGTGTGGCCGAGGTGGTAGTCAACGGTCTTGGCACTGACATAGAGCTCGGCTGCCACCTGCTTGTTGATCATCCCGCGGGCGACGAGGTAGGCGACCTGGCGTTGCTGCCCGGTCAACCCCAGCGGGTCCGGCGTACCGGGCCGGGGCCCGCGGGCCCCGGCGGCGGTCAGCTCGGCATCGACGCGCCGCAGGTATGGGACAGCGCCGAGGGCGGCCAGGCGTTGCCGGGCCTCCTGGAGCTGGGTGCGGGCGCCGCGACGGTCACCCGCTGCCCGCAGCAGCCGGCCGTAGCTCAGCTGCAGGCGGGCCAGCGGCAGGGGTGGAGCGTCGTTGCCGGGGACTGCCAGGGCTCTCAGGTAGTACTGGCGAGCCTGCTCAGGTGCGCCCTGGCGCTCGCAGAGCCAGCCATGCAACCACCCGTACAGCATTCGCAGGTGTGGTGGACCGCCCTCGAGACGAGTCCCCCAGTCCTCGATCAGCTTCTTGGCGTCGTCCAGTCGACCGGTCCCGATCAGGGCCTCGACGTAGAGCGGCCACCACGGGGCGCCGGCATCGGCCAGCAACCCGACCCGGGGGACGCCGGCCGACGGCTCCAGTGCCCTGAGCATGCCGGGGTGGTCGTCGCTGGACTGGGCGAGGACGGCCGCGGCGCGGGCGATCAGAAGGCCGCTGCTCAGCGGTGCGCTCAGCCGCTGTGCCCAATGCCGGGCGAGGTCGAGGTGGGACGCCGCGGCCGCGGTATCACCGCGGCTGGCCGGAACGAGGGCGGCTATGGCGTGCACCAACGGGTAGGCCCACACCCGCTCCTCGTCGTGGGCCAACGACACCGCCAGCCCGGCGTTGATCACGGCGTCGTCCCAGGCGCCGAGGTAATACTGGGCCTCGGCCAGGTGCCGGTGGGCGCCGTGCAGCAGGGTCAGCGCAGCGCCCTCCCGGGCCCGGCGGATCCCGGTGCGCAGATCCTGCGTCGCGGCGGTGAACCGCGCGGCGTAGAGCTGCAGCACTCCCCGGGAGATCAGGAGGTCCGCGTCAGCGGCCGCGACCCCGGTCGGCGCTACCGGCAGGTCGGCCAGCTCCGCCAGACCCGCCGCGCTGCCCTCGCCCAGCGCCACCCCGAGCGCCAGGAACATCCGAGCGTGCCGGAACAGCCGCGGGTCGGCGGGCTCGGCGGCCAGCGCGGTGCGGGCCGCGGCAGCGGCGTCGCCGCCCTGAATTAGGAAGGTGTGGTGGGTGGCCAGGCGCACCCCCGCCGCCGCGACCACATAGTCATCGCCTGCATCCAGCGCACCGGTGAGCGCACCGGTGAGCAGCTGCAGTGCGATGGCGAACTCCCCGGCCAAGTAGGCCAGTGACCCCAGCACGTAGCTGCGCAGCGGGCCCTCGGCGCAGGCGCGCACCGCCGGGCGCATCGCCAGCGCCCGCGGCAGATCATGGTCAAGTATCCGGGCCACCGCAGTAAGCAGCCGCTGCTCCCGATCATGACCGGTCGCGCTGAGATCAGCGGCCCACAGCAGGTAGGTGGCCGCGGCAGAATGTTGTGCACCCTCAGCCGCCGCGGCGCCGTCGAGCTCAACAGCGAGAGCCGGGTCGGTATGTTCGGTGGCGGCCACCCGGTGCGCCCAGGACTCCCGCTGCCCGACCAGCCCCACCGCCTCGGCGTGCAGGGATCGGCGCCGGGTCGGGGACAGGTCGTCATAGATCGCTGCGCGCAGCAGAGGGTGGCAGAAAGTGATCGGGTTCGACATCCCGGCCGGCAACCGGTCCAGGAACCCGGCGCCGATCGCCTGTTCCAGCGCGAGCGACGGCGAGACGATCGCGGCCATTCCGGCGGCCACCGCCAGTGGAGCGCGACCACCCAGCACCGCCAGTGCCGCGAGCAGGTCCCGCGACGGTGCGGGCAACCCGGCCAGGCGGCTGAGCACCACCGCGGCCAGGGACCTCGGTGCCGGCAGCCGGGCATCGGGGTGCGCCAACGCCTCTGGCGCAAGCTCCTCCAGCAGCGCCCGGGTGTGCAGGGGATGACCGCAGGTGTGGCCGTGCAGCCGTTCCGCTGACGCCCGCGACAACCGACGCAGGCCGAGCGCAGCGGCCAGGGCCACGACCTCGGTCACCGAGAGCCCGCTCAGGCGCAGCCGGGTGGTCCACTCGTCGTCGCGCAGCAGGCGTTCCCAGCGCTCGTCCAATACGGGTACGGCTGGGCCCGCGCGGGCGGTGGCGAGGATCAGCACGTTGTCGTTGCGTAGCCGGCGCAGGGTGAACGCGAGGGCCTCCGCCGAGGCCCGGTCGGCCCACTGCAGGTCCTCGACCACCACCGCCACCGGGCCGCCCGCCTGCAGCTCACCGAGCAGCGTGAGGAGCTCGGCACCGACCGCCAACGGGGCGGCGTGATCGACGGAACCGGGTGAGAGCAGGGGGAATTCGCTGCGCACCGCTGCCGGCGTGGCGGCGAGGAGCTGGGTCACGACGCCATAAGTCAGGCGCAGCTCGGACTCGTCGCCGGAGGCCGCGAGCACGGTGAACCCGTCCAGCGTGGGCACAAAACGCCGGATCAGCGCCGTCTTCCCGATACCCGCCGCACCCTCGACGAGCACCAGCCGCGGCGCCCCTGAGCGCGCTTCGGCGGCCCGCTCGTCCAAACACACCAGCTCACCGGCACGGCCGACAAAGCGCTCACCCGCCCCCCGGGCCCCTCCGCGACGGGCCGCCGGAGCGCCCTCCACGCTACTCAAGCCCGGCCGCCATGCAGGTCAACTTCCGCCTAGGCCAACCCCTCCTCCAATATTGTCGTCCGAATTGTCGGAATTGTTACCCGTGTGGCGTCGCGGACTCGGACTGCGCAACCTACCCGGCACGGCACCGCGCGATCCTGGGCCACGCGCGCGACGGGCTGCGCAGCGGTCATGGCAACGCAGGCAGCAAGCAGGACGGGCCCGAGCAGGCACGCAAGTATCACGGTGGACTCAGCCACGTCCGCGCCGCCGCAGGCAGCGCGCTTGATCCCACATAGTCACATTCGGCAGCAGGCGAAGGCGCGCGCTCGTCTGGTGGGCTATCGGTCCGATACTGCGGCGTAGAAGGAGGCGATAACGTCGTTGAGTGCGCTGATGGCGGGGTCGTCGTTGTACTGGGCGCGGGCTTCGTGGTACAGCTCGTCGGCGACGGTGGACAGGCTGTTGACCGATTTGCGGTCGGTGCTGAATGCCTTGCGTGCCCATTCGGTCGCGCCGTCGATGTCGCGGTCCCGGAGAGAGACGATGGAGAGGGTGAGTTTGGCCTCACTGGCGCGCATGGGGCTGCGGTCGGTGCCGTCGGGGCGGGCGGAGAGCCGGAGGATTTCGTGGGCGTTTTCGGAGGCGTGGGTGTCGTCGCGGGCGATGCGGTAGCAGTCCATGGCGTAGAAGTCCCACTTGGTGGGGTCGATCACGAAGTGGTTTTCCGGTCGCGAGGGGTGTTCGTGGTCGCCGAGGAGCCGGGCGCCTTGGTCCAACGCACGCCGCACCTCGCTACGGTTGCCCATGCGGGCTTGCGCTTTGGCGGCCTGGGCGGCGAGTTGGATGGCGACGGAGGCGTGCGGCGCGGCGTTGATGCCAGCGTCGACGTAGTCAGGGATTGACCGTAACCGGCCTTGGGTGATAGCGAACCAGGCGCTCATTTCGAATGACCAGGCGACGATTTCGCCGTGGCCGGCTTCCCGCCCGAGTTGGAACGCTGAGGTGCGAGCGGTCTCGGCGTGACGGGCCAGGCCGAGGTCGTAGTTCAGGCAGCCGATGAGAAGGCACAACCATCCAGCGATGACCAGTAGTTCGCGGTGCTCACTCAGCCTGGTGGGTCCTTGGAGCAACTGCTGGACGTACTCGAGCTGGTGGTGTGCGTCGGCGCGAAGCTCGTCGGCAGGTCGGGAGACATATTCGCAGCACAATTGCTCAGTGATGACGGTGAGTTGGTCGATGGTGTCGCGTCCCACGTCGGTGCGGTGGATCTTGCGGATGAGGTCGCTCAACATGAGCGGATCGCGCCCCGGGTGAAGTAACCCAGGGGCGGGAGTCTGTGCGGTGGTGTAGGCGGCGATGAGCCGACCATCGGCCTTGAGTGCCCGGTCCAGTCGCTGGACTGTGCTTTCGTCGGGCACGAATGAGTTCTGTTCGGTGCGGCTGATCTGGCTTTGGCTCCAGTTGGCCTGTTTGGCCAGTTCACCCTGCTTGAAACCGGCTTGAGTGCGGAGGCGTCGCAGGGTGTCGCCGAACATCTCCACCGACCTCGCCACCCTCCTGAATATGCGCATGTAATGCGCGCATGCCGCATCTGCTGGCGTCCGGTCCAGGGTAGCCCGCAAGCTGAGCGTGGCGGGCGGTTACCCGCTGTCAGACCAGGAGAGCAGGCAGTCATGTCGTTGTTCGTGCCGTTTCCGTTCACGTGGGTGATCCGGCCCACAGGCATGAGGGCACTCGGTGGGGCCTCGGGCATCACGGTGGCTGGTAGCAAGCCGCGGTCGAGCAGGTCCGCTGCGGGCCGGTCCGACGTGACGGGCAGGGCTGCGGCGTGGGCATGACGACACAAGGAGGTCCGAGGAAAGCAGGGGCGGCGGCAGGCATCGCCGCGGTATCGGGAGCGGGACTGCCGGCGGGCACGCGGGTGCAGCTCCGGGACGGGAATCAATGGACTGGGACCGTGATTTCGTATCACCCCGAGTATTCGATCGGTCGGTTGGGCTTGTTCTCGGTGCGGCTCGATAACGGCATATGGCAGATCTGTGATACACGCGACGTCATCGTGTTGGCACCGCCAAAGTAAACCGAGCAGGGAGCCATGGCTCGCATCGCCGCTCACAGGTTTGACATGCTGGGGTGGCACATGAGGTCACGTTCTCACCGTCGCGAGGTGGCCACCGTCGAACGGTGAGGAGCGACCGGTGACCGGTGGAGTGCACGAGATCGCGGCTTTGCGCGCCGCGCGCCAGATAAACCAGAAAGATCCAATCCAGCCCAACCCAACCACGGGCAGCCCGGATCTGTCGATCAGGACCCTGGGACCGGCCCGGATCGACTCCCCGCTGGCTGCCCTGCTGGACACCCGGAAGACCACGGAGCACTACGTCGACGAGAGCGACCGGGTGCTGCTGGATGACACCCTCAGCACGGTGCGGGCGCGCGGTGGGTCAGCGACCGAGCTGCCCAGCTTCGAGCCGGCCGGTCCCCGGCGGCAGATTTTCTTCGACCCGTCCAAGACCCGCGCCGGGATTGTGACCTGCGGTGGGCTGTGCCCCGGCCTCAACGACGTGATCCGCAGCCTGGTGCGCAACCTGACCAACCACTACGGGGTACGCCGCGTGGTCGGCTTCCGCAACGGTTACCAGGGTTTCATCGCCTCCTATCAGCACGAGGTGGTGGAGTTGACCCCGCAGAGCGTCCGGGACATCAACGTCGAGGGCGGCACCATGCTGGGAACCTCGCGCGGCCCGCAGGATCCCGAGGCGATCGTCGACTGCCTGGAGCGTCTCGGGATCAACATCCTGTTCGTGATCGGCGGCGACGGCACCACGCGCGGCGCGATGCAGATAGCGAAGGTGATCGACGAACGCGGCGCGCGGATCGCCGTGGTCGGGGTGCCCAAGACGATCGACAACGACATCCCCTACATCGATCAGAGCTTCGGGTTCCAGACCGCCTTCGCGCGCGCCACCGAGTCGATCCACGCGGTCACCGTCGAGGCCAAATCCACCCCGCACGGCATCGGCCTGGTCAAGCTGATGGGGCGGCACTCGGGGTTCATCGCCTGCTATGCCGCGCTGGCCCGCACCGACGCCGACGTGGTGCTCATCCCGGAGGTGGAATTCCAGCTCGACGGCGAGCGCGGCCTACTGCGCTACCTGCAGCAACGAGTGCGCGAGCGCGGCTACGCCGTGGTGGTCGCCGCCGAGGGGGCCGGGCAGGAACTGCTCGCCGACCAAGCGGCCAGCAGCGACGCCTCGGGCAACGCCGGGCTGCGCGACATCTGCGCATTCCTGCGGTGGCGACTCGCTGAGCACTTCACCGCGGCCGGTATCCAGGCCTGCATCCGGTTCATCGACCCGAGCTACGCCATCCGCAGCGTGCCGGCCAACCCCTATGACAGCGTCTATTGCGTGCGCCTGGCCCAAGCCGCGGTGCACGCCGCGATGTCCGGGCGCACCGAGATGGTCGTCGGCCGGTGGCGCCGGCGATTCGTGCACCTCCCGATGGCGCTGGCGGTCAGCAAACGCAACCAGGTCGACCCGCACGGCGATCTCTGGATGTCCGTGCTCGAAGCCACCGGCCAGCCGGTGCGCTTCGGCTCGTGAGCGTGTCCACGCCGAAACCTGACCGATACAGGTTTGTTCGATGCTAGGTGCGGAGGTGATCGAGGGATGCCTATCCGCGACCGGCGAATGCCTACCACGGTTCACCTCTCCCCTCGTCCCGGCATGGACGCACGCTGCCAAGGCCCGGCAGTGCGCTGGGCCGAATATCGAAGCCCGGGCTGCTGGGACGAGATGCTCGTGCGCGGGCGCCCCCGCGAGGCCAGCAGCGGCGTGATCGGCTACCTCGCCGCCCTGGGTGATGACCTGCTCGACCGCCAGCGGGCAGCGGAGCTGGCGATCAAGGCCATGGGCATCACCTTCACCGTCTACTCCGACGCCGACAACAGCGACCGGGCCTGGCCCTTCGATGTGATCCCCCGGGTGATCTCCACCCAGGAATGGAGCCACCAAGCGGGTGTTCGCCGACCTGTTCCGCGACCTGGACATCCACCCGGTGGACAGCTACCCCAACCGGCTGCAGGAGCTGCTCGCCGCACTCGCACCACGGCGCACCGAGTGGCCCACCATCGCGGTGCTCACTCCCGGGGTCTACAACTCGGCGTACTTCGAGCACGTCTTCCTGGCCCGGCAGATGGGCGCTTACCTGGTCGAAGGCAGCGACCTGATCGTCGACGACGACTGCGTCTACGTCGGCACCGTCAGTGGACCTGTCCGCGTCGATGTGATCTACCGCCGGATCGATGATCAGTGGCTCGACCCCGAAGTGTTCCGGCCGGACTCGCTGGTCGGGGTGCCTGGCCTGATCCGGGCCTGGCGGGCCGGCACCGTGGCCATCGCGAACGCGCCCGGCGCCGGGGTGGCCGACGACAAGGCCGTCTACGCCTTCGTTCCCGCCCTGATCCGCTACTACCTGGGCGAGGATCCGAAGATCGCGAACGTGCCCACCTACCTGTGCTGCGAGGTGGGCCACCGCGCCCACGTCTCACCGTGCGCGAGGGACGGGTGTGGATGCGTTCACTCGGGCGGCCCAAACCGGTGGACGTGATCCTGCGCCGGGTTGACAGTTCCTACTGCGACCCGCTGGAGCTGCGCTCGGAATCCCAGCTCGGGGTGCCAGGCCTGGTGGAGGCCTGCCGGCTGGGCAGTGTGTCGGTGGTAAACACGCTGGGCAGCGGGGTGCTGGAGAACCCAGGCCTGCTCCCGCTGCTGCCCCGGCTGTGCCAGGCGCTGCTCGGCGAGCCGCTGGCACTGGACTCGGTGCCGACCTGGTGGTGCGGCGAGCCGGAGGCGCGGCGGTACGTCCTGCGGCACCTCAACCGGCTGGTGGTGAAGTCGATCACGCGCGAACCTGCCACCGCCGGCAATCCAACTACCGGCCGAGCCGGGATTCTGACCACAGCGCAGCGGCTGCTCGGCTGGGAGCTCAGCGCCGCCCAGCGCGCGGAGCTGCGGCGCCAGATCGAGGCGCGCCCGTACAACTGGGTCGGCCAGGAACGGCTCGACCTGGGCACCGTGCCCGCGCTGACCGAGGACGGACTGGCGCCGCGCCGGGCCGTGCTGCGAGCGTTCCTGGTCGCCCGCCACGACTCCTATGTCGCGATGCCCGGGGGGCTGGTCCGAGTCGCAGCGGGCGCCGGCAGCCCGTTCCTGGCGAGCGGCACGGGGTTGAGCGACACAGGACTGCTGAGCAAGGACATCTGGGTGCTGGCCTCCGAGCCGGAGGATCTCGCCGGTTTCTGGCTCAAACCCGCCGCACCGGTCTACCTGGAACGTGCGATGTGCCCGGCGCCGGCTGGATCGACCTCGACCCGACCAACGACCAACTGGTGGACGACCGCTACATCACCACCGCCTGGGGCCGCGACTATGCCGACGTGCCCCCTCAAGGGCGTCATCTTCACCCAGGCCGACGACCACACCCTGCGAGTAACCGTCGACGTGGTGCCGGTGGACGGCTCGGACTAGCAGCGCTCGGCCCTGGTGTTCGCGGCATCCCACCAGGCCTCACTTAACGTCACCTTCCCTGGGAATTACATGGGAGTTCGGCCCGAACTATGAACCTCCCGGTGACGCACGGCGATAACTACTACAGGGGACGCGTCGGGGAGACTCCGTCCCCCACCGAGGGAAGGGATCGCAACGATGCGAGTTGCTGAAGTGTTCACGCCGTACTCCGCTGGCCGTAACAACGACTGGGACCGGGACCACGACCGCGACTGGGACCGGAACCGTCGCGAGCACCACCACCACGGCCACTGGGACCATCACCACCGCTGGTGCTGGGACGATTAAGCACTGACCAGCTCGAAACAGCGGGCCCCTCGAACAGCGAGGGGCCCGCTGTTGGTTGCGAGGCCCCGGCAGTGGTCGACAGGTCTATCAGGAGTTTCCAGCAGCGCCGTGCTGGCAGCGTTGAACAGCGGCGTGGTCTCAGTCAGTGCCCAGGGGGGTAACCCACCAGTTCGAGGCGATGCTCAGCCCGCTGGCTTCTAAGGCGGTCCGCTTAGGGCCATCAAGGTGGCCACACACAACGACGATCTGCGCCGCTGCCTGCCGCCGCGCCGCTTGCCGGACATAACGAAGGAGGTCGACCCCGATCGTGGGCCAACGCTCAGGGTCATCGACGATGAAGTCATCGACGATGCACGTTGGACCGCCAGGGTCATAGACCGGAGGCGCCGGAACGACGGTGCCAATGGCGAAGCCGGCGACCCCGCGGTTGGTATCCGCGACGACGGTTATGGCTGCGTCGTCCTGGATCAGTCTGGCCAGATGGGGTCGCTGTCGAGCGACGGCGTCGGGTGCTGGACGCCAGAAGATCGGTTGGTGCTTCGCGTACTCGCTGCGCCTAGCTTCGGCGAGCTTGAGCATGGCCTCGAGATCGCTAGCCACTGCTGGTCGGATCGTCGCCGATACTGTCATCAGCACATTGTTCACGCCCCCCACGTCGAGCCCGGACGTCCGGTAGCCGATCCTCCAATGAGGGCCGCGAACGCACACCCACCGAAGCAACGGGAGCGCCGGTCGGGGTTGCGATGGGCGGACGCGTGTGTTGGTAGTCATCGACGCTGGCCAACCGGGTGGGGGGCGAATCCCCACCGATCAGGGAGGGCGGAGCACTTGGCCGCCCGGTAACCCGTGGCTGACACCCATCAGCGCACGCCGCACTGCCTGGATCGCGGCGTCGGTGCTCCCGTTGCCCGGCGCGGGCACCGGAAGACGGGTCAACTCCGAGGGTGAGATCTGCAGGGCGTCAGCCAACGCGACGGTCTCCGAGCGGCGATCCAGGGCTCGTTCTCCACGCTCGATGCGGGACAGGTGCGATGCGCTGATCCCGGCCAGCGCCGCGACCACCCGTAGTGACTTGCCTCTGGCGTAGCGGATCTGCCCAATCCGCTGGCCGATCGTGCGCGCATCGTCAAAGTCCATCAGGCAAGACCACTCCTCACCAGGTTCCTCCTCACCAATGAAGACCGTCGCCTAGGACGGGACCTCCGGTGAGGAGGTGACTCCAGGCTACCGGTCACCCCGCTGGTGAACGCTGCGGAAGTGGATCACGACGGGTGTTTTAGAGCCACTCGTCGGCTAGTTGCGCGGTTGATTGGGTATAGAGAGACGGTGCGCTCTTTCACCTGCCCCCAGTGTGACCAGCTCGTGTTCTTCGAGAACACGGAATGTCTGAAATGCGGCTTGGCGTTGGGGTTCGACCCCCGGCGGCGCATGCTCGTGGATGCCACGGGCGCCCAGCGCTGCGCGAACCAGCAGTTGGCCGCCTGCAACTGGCTGGTGACCGATGCCGGCACCTTGTGCACCTCGTGCCGGCTTACCCGGACCCGGCCCGCCGACTCGGACACGGACGCGATGGGGGCCTTCACCGACGCCGAGGCCGCCAAACGCCGGCTGGTGTTCCAGCTGCAGGAGCTCGGACTGCCATTGAGCTCCTGGGCCGACGAGCCGGGCGGCCTGGGCTACGACCTGCTGTCCAGCCGGGAGGACAGCGTGGTGACCGGTCACGAAGACGGGATCGTCACGATCGATCTCGCGGAGTCCGACGACCCGCATCGGGAACAGGTCCGCCAGGACATGGGTGAGCCCTACCGCACCATGCTCGGTCACCTCCGGCACGAGACCGGGCACTACTACTGGCCGGTCCTCGTCGAGCGGACCGGGCGGCTGGCTGCCTTCCGCGAGCTGTTCGGCGACGAGCGCGCCGACTACGGCGAGGCGATGGCGCGCCACTATGCGCAGGGCGCACCCGCCGGATGGGAAGCCGAGCATGTCAGCGCCTACGCCACGATGCACCCGTGGGAGGATTGGGCCGAGACATTCGCGCAGTACCTGCACATCCGCGACACCCTGCAGACCGCCGCCGCCTTCGGCGTCCGCATCGACCGCCGCGACAAGACGCTGTCCGCCCACCCCGAGGTGAACGTGGACGGCGACACGTTCGAGTCGATCTTGGCTGATTGGTTGCCGCTGTCCTACGCGCTCAACGCGGTCAACCGCAGCATGGGCCGCGACGACCTGTACCCCTTCGTGCTCAGCCCCCCTGTCATCGGCAAGCTCACCTGGGTACACGCCACGACATAGGCTCCCTGGATACAACACAGCGCAGCGCTTCGGGTACTATCCGTGAGCTACTGCGTCGCTACTCCGTATAACGTGCAGCCCGGGGCCTCGGTGACTGCAGCATCGGCGACAGGGTGCCTGAAGGGAGTCCACAGTGGGGAACAGCCCAATGGCAAGCAAGCCGATGGCAAGCAGCCCAGCGGGAAACAGCACGGTGGGAAACAGCACGGTGGGAAACAGCACGGTGGGAAGCAGCACGGTGGAAGACAGCGGAGTGGAAGGTGGCTTGGGTGCCACCGTCCGTAGCTTGAATGTCTTCGACGGGCTGGCCCTGCTCATCTGTCTCGCACTCGTTGGCGTGGGCTTCTTCGTCGGGACCATCGGCGGCGGTGCAAGCGGTTCGACCTCCACCGTTGACTTCGCAGTCAGCCCGGACGATCAGGTTCGCCCGCTGGCTCCCGGGGCGACCACCACACTCCCGGTCTACATCAACAACTCGAACGACTACGGCGTCCGGGTGGACTCGATCAGCGCGGGCTCGTCGAAGGCCACCGTCAGTGGCTGCCCCGCTGGCACTATCACCAGCACCGGCCTCGAAGGTCCGGTGGGCTTCATCCGACCGGGCAGTATCCGGACCTATGAGCTCTCGGTGACAATGGCGGCCACCACGGACAGCCGGTGCAAGGGGCAGTCGTTCACCCTGCCGCTGACCGTCAAGCTTGCCTCCGCGGCTGCCGACCGCTGATCCCGGGTTCATCCAGCAGCCGCGAGCGGAGCTCGGCAAGGACTCCGTCAGCGAGCCCAGCGTCGCGAAGGTAGGCGCTGACGTCCAGTCCGGCCAGCGTGGAAATAATGATCTCTTGAGCAGACGTTCCTGCGCGGGCTAAGTATTCTTCGATCGCGGGGCCTTGATCCGTCCGGCCGAGTCGGCCGAACAGCGGTGTCAGACGATGAGTGCTCATGACGTAGTCGGCAGCGATGTCTTCGGCAGCGACGCCGGCCACCGCGAGCAATATCAGGCTAACCAGCCCGGTGCGGTCACGGCCTTGGGCGCAATGCACCAGGACACCGCCGGGAGCAGCCTTGGCGATCGCGCTGAGGACACCCGCGATTCGCTGCGGAAAGCGATCCAAAAACGGACGGTAATAAACTGGCGTGCCGAATTGCCCGGCGGTGGCCCAGCGGTCCCAGAACTCCTTGTCCTGCGCGGCGTCCAGCGGTCGCCGGACAACAGGCAGGCCGGGCGGGCGAAGCGGGAGATGGGTGACCTCGTCGTCGTTGCGCAGATCGATGATGGTGCGGATACCGTACTCGTGCACCGCCGACCAGCCCTGGGCGGTGAGCAGATCGGGAGCCTCCGAGCGAACAACGGCGCCCCAGCGAATCTCACGGCCGTCTGCGGCCCGCAGACCACCCAGATCTCGGGCGTTGTAACAACCGTCCCAGGCGAGGTGCCGATCCCTCGGTACCGCAGGCGACGCCGGATCAGGCTCTGTGCTCGGCTCGGGCTCTATGTTCGGCTCAGCCGTGGGACAACCTGGCCAGTGAGGCCCACACACCGGCGCGGCGGCGGATCGAGTAGGCCCGCGCGAGTTCCCGGCCTACGTACGCTTCGGCTTCCCGTGCGCACAGCGCTCGCTGGCGTTCGAAGTAGGCGTCAGGATCCCGGATGACGTCATCCGCAGCCTGCTTGATCTCAGTGTCTACGCTCGGAATGGTCTGACGGGACACCCTGCCTGTCGCCACGATGACCTCCGACCGCTCGACGTACTGAGACGCACGACGTACTGAGACACAGTCCAGTCCATACACCTAGTTCCACTAGTGAAGCAGCACAGCGGCCTGCGAGCAACCTCCGGAGCCTTCTCACACCCGTGTGTCGATTGAGGGTAACAGATCGTTACGCGTCGCGCGATGGTCCTCACCAGGCGCTATCACCCCTCACTCGATCGAATACAGTACTCGTTCGGATACAGTCCGCCATATGATCACGGGTAGTATTCCGCCCTGGCTCCGGTGGTGGGGTGGCTCGCTGGTCGCCGCAACATGTGCCGGTGCGGCGTTCATCGCCCAGGTTCAGGCCGGCGAGCACCTGTCGCCGCTGGCCAGCATGTCAATCAAGGTTGGTGGCACCGCCGCGACGGTGATAGCGCTGTTGCTGCCCGCCCGTCAGACCTGGCTCGAGGTGCAAGCCAGAGAGGACGCCCAGCAACTGGCCAAACTGGCGGTGACCAACTACCAACTCGCGCTGCGATCTGTGTTACTGCCGCTGACCGACATCTTCGACCGGGTCATCACCGCACCAAGTGAGGCCGGTCATACGGAGGCACGAGGAGCAGCAAAGCAGGCGGTGGTGAACTCGGTGGTTCAATTCACCGATGTGCCACGAGCCCGCTCGTGCTTCTTCGACTACGAGCACCATGGCCACGAGAAAAAGTTGATCTGCAGAATATACGCGGGACGCGACGCCAGACCACGAACGGAGTTCTCCAGCGCAGACCCCAGCCATCTGGAAATCTTCACACTACTGGAGAAGCGGCGGCCGGAGCGCAAAGAGAATATCGCCCTGGAAGATCCCACGAGATTCCCGGCTGATCGGAACTACAACTACCAGACCTACATCTCCGTCCCGGTGGCCACCAGTACCGAGATTTTCGGCCTCCTGACCCTCGACGCGCTCCACCCGGGGGAACTGTCGTCGCAACACGAAAAGGAGGTACTGCTGCTCGCCCAGTTGCTCGGGATCGCTCTCGCCGGTCGCGGCAGGCATCGCGGCCGCCCCATTTAGCTCCAATCAGCGTGGCGGCACTCAGCGTGGCGGCAGTCAGTGGGGCGGCACCGGCTCCGGCGCGCTGGGCAGCCAGTTGCCGTGGAAGCCGAAGGGGACGCGGACCGGCAGGTGGATCACCGCGACCGTCTCGAGGGTGCCGGCGTCGAGCAGGACGAGGTCGCTGCGGTCGGTGCCGGCGTCGTAGACGAAAGCCATCAGCACCCCGTCGTCTTCGGGTGACTGCGGTGAGTGGGGCACGAAGACGGCCTCGCCGATGCTCTGGTGATCTCCCAGCCGCCGGGCAGTAGTCAGACCACGGCGCAGGTCGTGCTTGAGCACCGAAGCACCGGCGTTGCCCCCGCCACCGGAGGTCTGCATCGCGTACCCATAGCGGTGTGGTCGCCCAGCGAGCCGGTCGTCGATCCGCGGGAACTCCTGCGGGTGGTCGTCGAGCCGGGTCTCCCGGATCTTGCCGTCGGCCAGGTCGACGATCCAGCGGTCCAACGTGGTGGGACCCTCGTTGGGTCCGTGCAGGTCGGTCACGAACATCCGGGGGTGCCGCACGACGTCCAGCACGATCGTGTCGCTCTCGTCGTAGGCGTTGAGGGCATGGAAGAGGTAGCAGGGCTCGACATCGAACCAGCGGACGTCCGCGGCGCCACCAGTGCGCGGCATGACGCCCACCCGGGCTGGGTAGTGGGGGTTCCACCGGTAGGGCAGGGTCGCGTTGCCGCGCATTCCCCGGCCGACCATGGCGATGATCGGATCGGGCACCCGGACCCGGCCGATGAGCGCAGACAGCATCAACCTGACCGGCGCCCGCAGCGCACGCGGCACGGAGACGGTGGCGGCCTGCCGGGGATCAAAGATGACGGGGAGATCGTAGAAGACGACGTGCTTCTCGGTGAGGGAGAAATCGTGCATCATCGGGCTGCCAGTCACCTCGATGTCCACCGTGCGGCGGGCCCGCCCGTCGACGCCGATCACTGAGTACTGCACGTGATTGCCGCGGCCGAATGAATAGGACACCGCGTGCAGCTCCCCGGTGTCCGGATCACGCTTGGGGTGCGCGGTGTAGCCGCCGCGCAGGGTGCCGTCGAAGTCGCACGCGCCGACGGTGTCGAGGGCCTCGGTCAGCTCGTAGTTGGTGATCCCGCCTTCGATCAAGGCTAGCGTGTGACCGGCGTGGCTGAGCACGTTGGTATTGGCGCCCAGCAGTTCCAGGCCAGTTCGGATGGGGGCCCGGCGTGGTGGCGCCTCGCCGAGCGCGTGCGCCACGGCGGGCGTGCGGATCCAGCGGTTGCGATACCACTCGGCCCGGCCCTCCCGCAGGCGCACCCCATGAACCATGCCGTCGCCGGTGAACCAGTGATAGATCTCCGGGTCGACCTCGGCAATCGGGTTCGGTCCGTTGCGCAGGTACCGCCCGTCGAGGTGAGTCGGGATGGCCCCGGTGACCGCCAACTCGGTGATCGTGCACTCGCGCTGCACCGGTGCGTAGTTGCCCTCAAGGTAATCGTTACCCACGGTGTCATCCTCCCAGCGCGAACCGTTCAGTTTTGTAACACCGTTATAGTAACAGTTCCTCGGTCTCCATGCGGTCCCGTGCCCGGCACCTCGCGCCGCGCTCCGCCATCGGCCGGGATAATGTCCGTGAGGGTCCGTTTCGTCGCAGCAGGTGTCCAGCTCTTGACCCCCCGCTGAACGGCGACCTACGCTGAGGCGGGTTCGGGGCCAGCACTCTCTGTCATCTGCACGGATTTTGCGGAGTCAGCCAGGGGGCACATAGATGAACATTCGCTGGGTGCGCTCGAATGCAACGATCCTGGTCCTTCTGGTGATCGCCATGATCGCCGTTGGCACCCTGGCGTTGCTGGTGAACCACCAGC
>JBOHFK010000120.1:0-18110 GCA_050699635.1 Pseudonocardiaceae bacterium
GGGTCACCCGCACGGCTAGCTGCCCGACCGGAACCTTGGTGGGCGGTGGAGGTTACCTGCGCAACGTCGCGGACCCGGCGACGCTGCCCACCAACGGATTGGTGCTCGGCGGAACCAACCCCTCCACCGGGGCCTCCCCAGTCGACCTGCCGGTGGCCGACGCAGCCACCAATCCGAGCAGCTGGATGGCCATCGCGAACTTCACCGGAGTAGCCGAAGCCGGCGACCAAGCCACCGCGTATGCCCTGTGCGCCAGCAACACCCCGACCCACACCGTGGTCAAATCCACCACCACCACCACCACCACCGGTGCCAACGCCGCTCAGCAGGTCAGTCCGCCCAACTTGACGATCGCCACCTGCCCTGCCGGGACCACGCTGATCGGCGGGGGAGCCTTCACCAACACCCCCGACCAGATCAACGACGGCACCACCACGGGCAACAACGGCAACCTCAAGCCGCTGGGAAACTACCCCTCCGACTCCTCCGGAGCCCCGGCAGCTGACGGATCGACCTCCGCCACATCCTGGAGTGCTTACGGCTCGGCCGGTATCACCGCCGCGAGTGACACGGTGACCTCACTGGCGTTGTGCACCTCCGACCCGATCCCGCCAGTCGGGGTGAGTCGGGTTGATCTGTCCGGTCCCGATGCCCAGCCCGGCACCACGATCACCACCGCCACCGCGGTGTGCCCGAGTAGAACCCGGATGCTGGGCGGCGGCTACAAAATCGACCAGACCGTCAACGGGACACCCGGCCTCCAGCCCCAGCAGGGCTTCCACATGCGGGGCAGCTACCCCTCGACCGGGCCGGGAACCCCGCCCACCGACGTCGCCGACGGCACCACCAACCCCACTGCGTGGAGCGCTTTACTGCAGGCCGGCGGCCAGAACCTGCCAGCGGCAAACTCCATGCAGCTCCACACCTTCGCCATGTGCTTCACAACGGTCAACCCCACTCCGACTCCGACACCGACACCGACACCGACACCGACACCGACACCCACACCCACACCCACACCCACACCCACACCCACACCCACACCCACACCGACACCCACACCTGGGTTGATCACCACAACCACCACGTTGTCGGTGATCCAGGTTCCGCTGCCCTTCCATCTGGGTGGCTTGGTGATCCCCATCGCTAACGTGTCGCCGTCTAACGCGGCCGGAACCGTCCAGTTCAAGGATGGCAACACCAACCTCGGTGGCCCGGTGCCAGTGAGTGGCGGTGTGGCCATCGGCCCGTTCACCACCCTGCCGCCGGGCCATCACTCGGTGACGGCGGTGTTCACCCCAACTAACCCGGCGAAGTTCAAGCCGTCGACGTCGAACACGGTGATCTTCAGGTTCTAGATCGATAGAGTTGGGTGACCCCGGCGCAGGATCGCCCTGACTGCGCGCCGGGGTCATTACACGCAAAGGCTGATGAGGTCACATGAGGTCAAACCGACTAGATCATCGGGCACTAAGACCGGAGTAAACGCTCCAGCGCCGCTCGGGCGGCGGTGTCCCGCGCGGCCGCTCGGGTGATGTCTTCGGCCAGCGCTTGGAGCCATTCATCCACGCTGATACTGCGACGGCTGATCACCACCGCGCGCACCACCTGCTGCAACTCCGCCTCGATCTGGCCGTTGCGGCCTTCCCGAAGTTCCAGGTCGCGATTCTCGCCGTGCACCACGACCCGAACGGCGCGGCCGGGCCGGCCCGCCAACCGGTCGCCGACGCTGCGGTGATAGCCCAGCTCCACCATGCCCGCCGGTAGCGCCGCAGCCAGCGCCCCGCTCAGCACCCGGGCGTAGGAGGCGACCTCAGCCCGGTCGGCACGCAGCATCGACGCCAGCAGCTGGACGTCGCCCATCGGTCCCAATCCGCTGGGTTCGATCGTCATTTAGGTGCCACCGATCACGAGTCGGTCAGCGGGAGGACGAGCTGCGGCTTGGCGATGACGTGATCCACGCGCAGCGGGCGCACCGCGGTGCCGATCGCGAAGAACTCGGTGGTGTGCCCACCCCACCGGTGCCCGAGCGAGAGCAATTGCACGCCCACGATGCCCTCGGCCGACAGCTGCTCGGCTTCGGCCTGCATCCGGCTCATCGCCAGCTCCCGGGCGTCGTAGAGGGCCTCGGTGAACTGCGGTAGCTCGACATTCTGACCGATGTTGCCCATCGCCTGCCAGAACCGCTGGTGCGCGATGTGGTATACGCAAGAGCCCATCACCATGCCCAGTGGGGCGTAACCGGCCTGGATCAGCGTCCAGAAGTCCTGGCCGGACAGATCGGAGGTGAACGGCTGGCCCTGATTGTTGCGCCAGGACTGCCCGTCGGGGGTCTGCTGCTCATCGGCGACGACCGCGGTGCCTATCGCGATGAACTCGGCGATGTCCGAACCGAACTCCTTGAACTCGATGTCCAGCCGTACCGCGACGATGCCGTCGGCACCCAGCTGGTCAGCCTCGGCCTCCATCCGCGTCATGGCCAGCTCACGGGCGTGGTACATCGCCTGGGACAGCGTGGTCAGTTCCTGGTTGCTGCTCCACCGGCCCATCTGGAACCCGACGTGGTAGATGCTGGTGCCCAGGACCAGCCCGAGGGGGCGGAACCCGGCCTCGCGAACCAGCAGGAACTCGTTCACCGACAGATCCGAGGTGAACAGGCTGGTAGTTTGCCCAGGGCGCATCTCGGCGAGCCGGCGCATCGCGTCCTCGGGGATACCCAACGCGGTGGGATCGGCGGTCATCACTGGCTCCTGATTCTTGGCCGGCGGCTATCGCAACGGCAGGATGGTCAACGATCGGGTGGGGGCGGTCGCCCCTCGGTGAAAGCTCGCCAGCGCGGTGCCGAACACCGTCGACTCGGCGACGTGGTCACGATGGTTCTCCCCCGGCTCGATCCCCCGGATCTGCAGACCCATCGAGGACACGATCGCCCCCTGCGCCCCCGTCGAGCGAGCGTGCTGGTCGAAGCGGTGCCGGGCATCGGCGCGCACGTGGGTGACCAGCTCGGTGTAGCCGGACACCTCCGTGTTCCCGGCGCCCCATGACGATTGGAGCTGCGTGCTCCAATCGTCATGCCGAATAGCCACCGAGATTCCGTAGACGAGCGCGCAGGGCACCCAACCCGCCTGCAGCAGCTTGGCGACATCCTGCCCGGCCAACTCGGTAGTGAACACGTGCGCGGGACGATGCCGGGACCGCGACCGGACCGCGGAGCCCAACGCGACGAACTCACGGTTGTCGTTGCCGAGATCTGACACCGCCAGCCGCACTCCCACGACGCCGTCGGCGCCCATCGCGGCGGCCTCCTCGGTCATCCGGGCCAGCGCGGTGCCATAACCGTGGTACAGCGCATCGACATAGGGCCCGAATCCGACGAACCCCGCTCGTCCCGACGACGTGACGGTGCCGCCACCGAGCCCGTAACCGCTGAAACCGCCCAGAGCTCCCATCCCGCCGAAGTAGCCACAGCCCCCAAAACCGCTCCACCCCATGTGCTGAACTATGCAGCCCATCACCTCGCCGACCGGGTCGAAGCCGACCGACTGCACCCCGACAGCCCCGGGCACTGTCAGCAGCGACGTTCGCAGTCCGGTGCTGGCGAAGCGCCGCATCCGCTCGGCGGCCACCGGTGGCAACCCGCGACCGTCCCACTGCGTCATCAGCGTTCTCCTGTTGCCCACCCGCGGGGCTGTCCTCACCACCATAAGCGCCCCGGTGTATCAACGTCCCCCGACACGGGCTCTACCAGAGCGGGCCGGATCCGCGGTCCGACCACGGCCTAGCTCAAGCTGGTGACCATCATGACCGATGTATCACGTCAGATCGGCTCGCCCAAGGGTGTGTCGAGGGCAATCGCGGTGCCCAACGGCACCCAGGCGTTGAGCCCGGAAGCTGCGGGAGTCCAGGGCAGTTGGCGAGTGCTGGTTCACTCCGAGGTATTGGCGGTGCACGCAGCGCTCCTGCCCACCGGGAAGGTGCTCTTCGCGGCCGGCTCGGGTAACAGCGCGGTTCGCTTTGGGGACCCCAACTTCGGCAACACCGCATTGAAGTTCTGGACCAGCGTGGTGTGGGACCCAACGCTGAGCCCACCGCCCGGCCAGGACACCGACTTCTTCCATCCCGCGACACCTCGCGATGCACAGCACAAGGTGCTGGACTTGTTCTGCGGTGGGGAGACCATGCTGGCTGATGGCCAGGTGCTCTCCACCGGCGGCACCCTGGCCTACGCCGACAGTGTGAAGCCGTTCGCGGGCCGGCCGGACACTCTGGTGTTCAGCCTCGTCTCACAGCAGTGGGCGGTGGTGCGGCCGATGGCGCACGGCCGCTGGTACCCCAGTGTGATCACGTTGGGGGACGGGCGGGTGCTGGCTGCCGCGGGTCTGGACGAAAACGGTGCTGGCGCGCGCAACGTCACGGTGGAGAGCTTCTTCCCGGCCGCCGACTTCTGGCAGCGGCTGGCCATGCCTCCCGGATTCGGGGGCCTGCCGTTGTATGCCCACCTGTACCTGCTCGCCGATGGATCGGTCTTCTACGCCGGCGGTCACATGGACGACGGACCGGCCGCTCCGCTGCGGCTGGACCTGACCCGTAGCCCGGCCACCATCAGCCCGGTAGCGGGTCTTACCCGGGTGGATGCCCGGGACCAGTGCGCCACCGTGCTGCTGCCCCCGGCCCAGGACCAGAAAGTGATGATTATCGGTGGCGCTCCCGGGGGCGATGAGGCCATCGCCGACGTGGACGTCATCGACCTCACCCAGCCGGCGCCGGCCTACCACGCGGTAGCGGCACTGAACTCTCCCCGCAAACATCCCAACGCCACCCTGCTCCCCGACCGCACGGTGCTCGTGACCGGCGGCTCCCAACGTAACGAGCAACAGGCGGAAGCCACCAACCACGCCGAGATCTTCGACCCGCAGCATCCGGAACTGGGCTGGACCCAGCTGGCCGAAGCATCGGTGACCCGGATGTATCACTCGGTGGCGCTGTTGCTGCCCGATGGTCGGGTCATCACCGCCAGCGGCAACCCCGCTCAGGGCACCCAGGTCAACTGGGAACCGCCGGACCCGAACGAGGAACTGCGGATGGAGGTCTACTCCCCGCCCTACCTCTCGCGCGGCCCCCGCCCCACCATCGACGCAGTGCCCACCGAGTGGCGCTATGGACAGACCGTCGCCATCTCCACGCCCAATGCCGGCAACATCCAGTGGGTCAGCCTGATCCGTCCCGGGGTTACCACGCACTCGTTCAACACCAGTCAACGGCTGGTGGACCTGCCGATCATCGCCCAGGCCGGGGACGTGATCCAGGTGCGGGTCACCGAGGAGCCCAACCTGGCGCCTCCGGGCTGGTACATGCTCTTCCTCACCGACCATGACCGGGTGCCCTCCGTGGCCAGCTGGGTGCATCTGGCCGCCGCCCCGGCCGCCGCCATCCCGGCCGGCTCCTACGCCCAGGCCGTGCTCGGCACCGCGGGGCTGGTCGCCTACTGGCCGCTGGCCGAAACGGCCGGCACCGTGGCCTTCGACGTCGCCGCCACCCACCACGGCAGCTATTACAACCACCCTCGCCTCGGCGCGCCGGGCCCCGGAGCGGCCACTTCGGTCACCTTCAACGGGGTGGACCAGTACGTCCTACTGCCCCGCGACATCCGGGACGACTTCAGCCTGGAGCTGTGGTTCGCCAGCCCCGGCGGTGGAATGGGCACCGGTGTAATGCAGTGGTGGCAGGGCGCCGGCTTGCTGGATGCTGAAGTACCCGGCGTGGTCGATGACTTCGGCACCTCCCTGGACGCCACCGGACAGGTCTGGGCCGGCACCGGCAATCCGGACACGTCCATCCACTCCGCCGCGGGGCTCAACGATGGCGCCTGGCACCACGTCGTCTTCACTCGTGCCCTGGTCACCGGCACCCTGACCCTGTACATCGACGGCGCCCAGGTGGCCACTGCTCACGGCGGAACCCAGCGACTCACCTCCGCACCCGGTCTGCGGCTCGGGGCGCTACAGAGCGGGGTGCACTCCTTCTCCGGCAGTGTCGCTGATGCCGCCGTCTACAACACGGTCCTACCCGCAGCCGTCGTGGCTGCCCACTTCCAGAACCGGCATTGACTGGCGGCGAGGGCCGGACTTGGTCATCTATGGGGTGGAGGTTCTGGACGGAGGCGTGGCCATTGTTGATCGTTTGCGTCGAACCCAGCCGCCCGCGACCAAGCCTCATAAGCTTCAGCCGGAGTTGGTCGGGCGCCGGGAGAAGGAGTCACCGCCGGTTTGCGCTGGATGGTGACCCGGTGGTCGCTCTGGATACCGGAAGCTTTTGGCGCGGTGTCGGTCGGTGACGGAGTGACGCCATCGACTGGTTTGGCCCGCTCCCTGGCGGGTGCGGGGTGGTGGACGCGGATGGTGTCCTTGGCAGGCGAGCCGGTGCCGCTGTCGGGATCGGATGCCGGGCTCACAGCGACGGGCGTGGTGAGTGCGGGAGTGACGGCAACTTCCGCTGGGACAGGGGCACTGTGGGGCGGGAACAAGAGCAGGGACGCTGTGCCGCCGGCGAAGGCTGCGGCGAGAACACCCGCGGCCGGCAATCGAGGCAGCCACCACGACCTCGCGGGGACGACGGATGAGGATGGCCGGTTCGGGCGCTCGGTCTGGGCCGGCTCAGGAACATCGGTCATGGATTCGATAGACAATCTGGCGAGTTCCGCGAGTGGCACCTGCGGCGTACTGGCCACGTGTGATCGGCTCGACGGCGGCGGCTCGGTGTCGCCGGTCTCCCATCGGGCCCCAGTGGGGCGCTGCGCCGCCAAGCGGTCACTGCGCAACCCCTGAGGCAGCGCGGCTTCTTTGCGGCGCTGGGACAAGCGCTGCCGTCCAGACTCCATGTCTCACCCTTCGCTGAAACGTTTCCGCAGGTGAGGGCGCCGCCGGCAGTCTCCACGCCCGGTTGGCTGTCACTCTGCGGATCCATACCTTACGCACAGCGACATCAGCCCACGAGACTGGCGTCATGAGTGAAAGACGCCCCCGCTCGATACCAGCGAGCAAGGGGCGCCCGGGTGCTACTGCCATACCCGCTACCATGCGATCAGCCGAACGTCCCCCGGCTGATCGCAGCAGTGAACGAAACCCACTGGGCCGGGCTGCACGTCAGCACCGGTCCAGTGGGGTCCTTGCTGTCCCGCACGGCCGGGCCTGTGTCGAGGTTGGCGACCTCGACACAGGCGCCGCCCTGGTCGCTGCTGTAGCTGCTCTTGTACCACCGCAAGCCTCGCATCATGAATATCCTCTCTTTATCTCGCTGAGCAGCGATGTCGTGTCCTCTTTGCCGAGCGCGAGCTCGGAGAGTCTTTCAAATGTCGACTCATGCACGTCGATGTCTTTCTCTGTCTCGAGATAGACCGCGCTGCCGCGCAGTTCGACATAGACCGAGTTCAGTGCCTTCTCAGCAAAGCGCAGCACAATAAACGACCCGGTCAAACCGGGATGAGCGCCAGCGGAGAAGGGCAGGACTTGCACAGTGATATTCGGCTGTGACATCGCCTCCAGCAGCCGCGTGATCTGCTCGCGCATCACCTCAGCCCCGCCAACCACTCTGCGAAGAATGGCCTCGTCAATCACCGCGCGCAGTACCAATGGCCCCTCCCCGCTCAGCCTCTGCTGACGCGTGGCACGCACGCGGGCGAACCCCTCGGCACTCTCAGGAGTACTCGGCGTCTTGGTAGCGACCATGATGGCCTCGGTGTAATTCCTGGTTTGCAGGAGGCCCGGGATGTATCCCTGCTCATAGGTCCACACCTGCCTGGCGTCGCTCTCCACACGAACGTACTCCCTGAACCACTTCGGCAGGTCGCCGCTGTAGTCAACCCACCAGCCAGGCTCTCTCGCCTGCTCCGCGAGTTTGATCAACGTTTCGGCATGGTCGGGGTCCACCTGATACAGCTGGAGCATCAGCTTCAGGTGCGGGATCGGCGAATTGCGTTCGCCGGTTTCGATCTTGGAGATCGTGGTCGACGGGGTGCCGACGTACTGAGCTACCTCCACCTGAGTCTTGCCCAGTGCCTCGCGCAGTCGCTTGAGCTCCCTGCCCAGCCGCCGGGCGGGGACTGCAGGACCCCCACTCGCCATCGTCCCGTCCTCTCTGACCACTCGTCGCCCGCCATTGTCGACCCCGCGCTGTTGTCCCACCAGATCGCCCCTGCCTCGACTGTTGTCTTTTGGCTACTTGTCATCGTATGATGTCCAATGACAAGAGTCATTTGACACTCTCCGTTGAGCGGAGTCGCATGCCAGGAAGACACCGACGCCGGGATGGCGCTGTGCACGTCCGGATACCGGCGCAGTGCGGTCCGCGTCCGCTAGGGATCACCGACGCACACACCGACATCGAGCACCTGGTGACCGATGAGTCCGCGGCAGAGCATCGCCACTCGGGCCGCTACCTCGCCCTCTGCGGAATTGAGGTCTTGGCCGCGAGCCTGACCGCCTCAGGGCGCGGCCGATGCCGCCCCTGTCAGCAGGTTGTCTGGTGACCGCGTGGTTCGCGTCGCGCCCCAAGACCCCGGCTGGCCGCCGGTCGAGCACCCCCGAGTCTCCTGGCGGCCAGCCGGACCCTGCTCCGCCTTCCCCGCAGGGCGATCGGGGGAGGGCCGATGAGGGATAGCCCGGAGGTGACGGCCGCGAAGCGGCTGCTGGATCTCGCGAAGGACGTGGGGTTTGCCTTCACTCGAATCGCACTGGGCGAGGACGCGCCGCTGCGGGGCGTGCGGACCACCACCGACTGGGTAGATGAGATCTACCTGAATGGGTTCTGGCGGGAGAACTCCTGCAGCGCGACCCGGCGCCGCCGCTCGTCGTTGATCGTGCCCGGGGGTCAGCGGTGGCGGAGCAGATCAGCGGGGATGCACTGTCCGTCCTGCAGGAGGTGCTGTGTGAGTGGGACGGTTGACCTCCGACCCCCTGCGAAGATCACGGTTTGGGTGCCTACGACGACAATATGTGTCACTGTAGGCACCCAAACCGTGATCAACCAGTGCTCAGGGCGCCGCGCACGCCCGGGCCTGGGCTGAAATGAGCTAGTGCTCCAGGGTCCGGGCCAGGCGATCCGCCAGGAGGCGGATGAAACGTGACGGATCGCTCAGTTCACCGCCCTCGGCGAGCAGTGCCATCCCGTAGAGGAGCTCGGCTGTTTCCTTCAGGTCTGTTTCCTTCTCGCCGGCGTCGTCCTTGCGCTCGGCATGGGCTTTCTGCAGTCCGGTCACCAGGGGGTGCGTGGGATTGAGTTCGAGAATGCGCTTGATGTTCGGCATGCCCTGTCCCATGGCGCGGTACATCTTCTCCAGGGACGGCGTCATGTCGTGCGTGTCTCCGACGATGCAGGCCGGCGAGGTGGTGAGGCGCGAGGACAGCCGCACTTCCTTGACGTCGGCTTCCAAGGTGGTCGTCAGCCAGGACAGGAGGGCGGCAAAATCGTCCTTCTGCTGGTCGCGTTCGGTTTCGGTGGTTTTCTTCTCTTCTTCTGTGTCGAGGTCGACCTGACCCTTGGCGATTGACTGCAGCCGCTTGCCATCGAATTCTCGGACCGAATCGACCCACATTTCGTCGACTGGATCGGTCAGGAGCAGCACTTCGAATCCCTTGGCCCGGAAGGCTTCCATGTGCGGCGAGTTCTCGATGATCAACCGGGACTCGCCGCACATGTAGTAGATGTGCTGCTGTCCCTCTTTCATGCGCTCCATGTATTGCCGGAGCGTGGTCAGCTGCTCGGCGTCGTGCGTCGAGGAGAATGACGCGATCTCGAGGATCGTTTCGCGATTGTCGACGTCGTTGAGAAGCCCTTCCTTGATGGCGCGGCCGAACTCCTTCCAGAACGTCTGGTACTGGTCGACGTTGGCGGTCATCATGTCCTTCACCGTTGCCAGCACCTTCTTGACCAGACGCTTGCGCATCAGCTGGATCTGGCGATCCTTCTGGAGTATTTCCCGTGACACGTTCAGTGACAGGTCCTGCGCGTCCACCACGCCCTTGACGAAGCGCAGGTACTCCGGCATGAGCGCTTCGCAGTCGTCCATGATGAATACGCGCTTGACGTACAACTGGACGCCGCGCTTGCGGTCCCGCATGAAGAGATCCATCGGCGCATGGGACGGGATGAACAGCAGCGCCTGGTATTCAAACGTTCCTTCCGCCTGCAGCCGGATGGTCTCCAGGGGATCGGTCCAGTCGTGGCTGATGTGCTTGTAGAATTCCTTGTACTCGTCGTCGCCGACGTCACTCTTGGGTCGCGACCAGAGTGCCTTCATCGAGTTGATCGTCTCGGTTTCGACCGTCGTCTCGCCGTCTTTGTCGGTGCGTTCGACGGCCATCTTGATCGGCCAAGCGATGAAGTCCGAGTACCGCTTGACGATCTCCTTGATCTTCCAGCTGTCCGTGTAATCGTGGAGCTGGTCGTCCTTGTCCTCCGGTTTGAGATGCAGGGTGACCGCGGTTCCCGGTGGCGCCGTACCTTGCGGTGCATCGTCGACAGTCTCGATGGTGTAGGTTTCCGTCCCGCCGGATTCCCAGCGGGTGGCGTGATTTTCTCCGGCGCGTCGGGTCAGCAGCGTGACCTTGTCGGCCACCATGAAGCTGGAGTAGAACCCGACCCCGAACTGCCCGATGAGCTCCGGCGACGCGGCTGCGTCTTTCGTTTCTTTCAGTTTGTCCAGAAATTCAACGGTGCCAGATTTCGCGATGGTGCCGATGAGTACCACCACCTCGTCGCGTGACATGCCGATGCCGTTGTCCCGGATGGTCAGTGCCCGTTGTTCTTTGTCGATCTCGATGTCAATATGCAGATCGGTGGTGTCTGCCTGCAGGTCTTTGTCGCGAAACGCTTCCAGTCGCAGTTTGTCCAGTGCGTCGGAGGCATTGGAGATGAGCTCCCGTAGGAAGGTGTCCTTGTTCGAATAAATCGAATGGACCATCAACTGCAACAGCTGGTGCGCCTCGGCCTCGAACTCGAGCGTTTCGACCTGCGTGTTCACTGCATTCCTTTCTGGCGGGGATACGGGGGACTGCTCACCGACCGGGCCGGTTCCATCATGATAAAACCAGCTTGGCGGGCTCGAAGGCCAGCCCCTAGTTGATGATCACAGCCCATGCGGTCGTGCGGTCGGGCGCGACGTCGACCCCCCACGAGGTGGTGAGGTTGCCGAGCATTTCCATTCCCAGGCCTAATCCCTTGTGCAGTGGGTCGGTCGCGCGCTGCTCTGGCCGGGTCGACGGGGCATCCGCAACGGCCAGCCGCAACCCCAGCGGACCTCGTTCCAGGATCAATTCGGCCGCGGTGCCCGCGGGTCCGCTGGCGACGTCGACGAGCTCGTTGACGACGACTTGGGCGGTGTCTTGGAGGTCGTGATCGACCTGCCACAGCGGGCACGTGTCACGGATCATCCGCCGAGCGGTCGCCGAGGCCGACACGTCGGCCGGCAACCCGGTCTGCAGGCGCACGACGTCGGGCCGGCGGTCGATCTCAGCCTTGGCTTCCAGCTGCAGGTGATAGGCCGGTACCAAGGCGGGTACCTCGAGCGTCGCCAACGCTTGGCTCATCTCCGCGTCCGGCCGGCACAGCGCGATTTTCGCGGCGGGCCAGCCGCCGCATTCGGCCAGCACTGTAGGGAAGATCATCACCCAGCACGCTTGCGGCCCCAGCCGGAACCCGTCGAGGTCGACGATGACCCGGCCGTGGTGGAGCAGCTCCCTGCGCAGTACCCGACGCAAGTCGGTAGCGGTACGTAGCGTCAGCGTTCCCCGGGGGTGCACGATCACCACCGGCCCGTGCCGACGCACTGTGACGTCGAGCTCCATCTCGATGTGGACCACCTAGCCATATAACGCGGTGAAACTGTGGGGAAATCCTACGACTGCCTGGACCATCTCGCAGTGCAGTGACAGTCAGCCGCGGTGTACCCGGCCGGCACTTGCCGTGCCAGGTTCACTGGGACTGGGCGGGAAGAACCTCGTAGCGGGCCAGCATGCCGGCAATGATGTGGTCGCTGACGTGGCAGTGGAATCCCCAGATCCCGGGATCATCGGGAACCATGTCGGCGGTCATCATGGTGGCCGGCAGCAGGCTCACAGTATCGGTCCGCATGCCGTTGGCGATCACCGTGTTGCCATGCCAATGCGGCGTGTGCAGGTCCACCTCGTTGCCCATGCTCATCACATACCAGCGCACTCGCTGCCCTTGGCGCATGGTCATCATTGGCCCGTTGCTGTACACGTATCCGTTGATCGAGTGCATCTTGTTGCTCTCCTGGAAGCCCGCGTCATCGGCCGCTGGCGGTTTGGCCAGCTTGGTCCGTTCGGCGTCCAGATAGTGCGAGGAGTTTTCGTCCATCACCATGAACAGCGCGAAGAACTCTTTATCGATGTCGTTCGGGCTGCCGTCGGGACGCGCCTTGCCCCGCGCGGTGATCTCCATGGGTCCCATCAGGCCGGCGTAGACGTCGGGGACCTCGTCGGTGTGCGAGTGGTACATCCACATCACCGAGCTGCCATCCATCGGTCCCGGGCCGGCCCGCTCGGGCACTTCCCAGGTGTAGACGTACTGCTGGTGGGCGCTACCGCATCGCCGGTCTTGTCCGCCGCGGTCCGTCCGTCGTTGTAGGGCGCACCCTCATCCTTCTTGTTGTAGAAGACGCCGTGTGGATGGATGCTGGCCGGGAACGAGCAGTTGTTCTTGAACGTCACCTTGACGGTGTCGCCGACCTGGGCCCTGATCACTGGTCCCAGCATCCCGAGGTACTGCTGGTCGGCCGGCCTCGGGATCTGCTGGGAGAAGCTGGCATCGGTGTAGCCGTGATAGACGCATTTCGTGTAGGTCGCGCCGATCCGGTCCGGCCCCGCCTGGACGAACTTGTTCGCGGCGTCGTCGAAGGCTGCTCCAGCGAACATGTTGGTGCCGGCCGGCGCGTAGTTCCAGGCCACCTCGTCGGCCCCGATGTAGTAGTTCCTGGTCTGCTGGCCGGCGTCGGCGCTGCCGCCGCAACTCGCCGCCAGCAGCGTGACCGCCACCGCGCCGATGGCTCCCCAGGCCCGCGATGCCCTGCCACCACAGCGTCTGGTCCATCCCGGGAACACGGTCTGCCACGCCACCATCACGAACTCCCGGAGTAGGGAATAGATACTTGAGTTGTCGTAGGTTAGGCACTGCTTTGGTGAGGTGAGGGTTAGGCACGCGCAGAATCCGCAAAATACTTGGTGTCAGGTGCTGGCTGTGATCGCTTCGGCGCGGTGGACGAGTTCGGCAATGTGGGTGGCGTACTCCAGCGCCGTGAACTCGACGCCACCGACCTGCGCCGTGCGGTGGGATGTCGGTGACGTCGAGTTCACGGCGCATAACCTCGGTGGCGTCGAGTTCACGACCCGCACCATCGCTGCACGGTCTGGCTCAGGCGGCGGCGATGCCCCGGGCGGTCGCCGCGTCCAGCGCGGCGAGGTAGCCGTCGTGGTAGCCCACCTGGTTGGGGTGGTACGGCCCGAGCAGGGCGGGCGCGCTCGGACCGTTGATCCATGGGTGGGCAGAGCACACCCCGTGGCCGGCGAACCGGCCGCGCACGTCGGCGAAGCCGAACCTGAACGGGCGGCTGACTGCCCTGATGACGCCGTCGATCACCTTCGCGCTCTGATTGAGCTTGGTCCGGCGGGCCAGGTTCGGCACGTGCGGGTCCGCGCAGCTGGGCGCCAGATCGAACAGCCGCGGGTAGCCCAGCACGATCACCCTGGCGTGCGGCGCGGCCCGGCGGATCGCGGCGTAGGTCTGCGCCAGCCGGTGTGGCAGCACAGTCAGCATAAAGACTTCCGCTGCGTCGACCGCGGCCATGCACTCGCGGTCGCTGGTCGCGAGGGTGCAGGTTTGCAGCACGGGCGCGAACCCTGCGTCGTTGCCGCCGATGGTGATCGTCACCAGGTCAGTGCCGCGCCGCAGGGCCGGGATCTGGGTGGCGAGCACGTCGGCGGTCGTGGCCCCGGAGCAGGCCGCGAATCCGAAGCTGGCGGGATGGTGCTCCGTGGCCCACCGCGGCGCGAAGCTCTGCGCGCTGCGCAGGCAGGAGGTGTCGAGGTCGTACGGTGGCGCACCGACCCCGGAGGAGTAAGAGTCGCCCAACGCGACGTAGTCCACCGCGGAGGCGGCCTGGCTGGCCGACGCCGGCGACGCGGCAGTCGCCCCGATCATGGCCACCCCCGCGAGCAGCGCGATCATCCGACCAACCCAACTTCGATGGCCCCGTGCGGGTACGGCGGACAACGACCCCGGCACTGTCCTGGTCTGCCACATGACACCCTCCCTGGCTGGGGGTCAGGTCCGCTCGTCGAGGGGAGCCTCGGCGTGGTAATCGGCCAGGGTGGTAATCGGACACTGTGGCGAGGTGTTACAGACTGCGCCTCTGACGCACCGCGTCATTCGGAGCCGAATGGCGGATTCGGGTACTGGCGCGGTGGGCCGTCGGGCTACCGTTCCCCGGCGGCCGGTTACCGGCACGAGACCAGACCGTGATCGGCTTCGACACGATGAGGGAGTGTGTGCGTTATGGCCACCTCGCTGAACCAGCGGATCGCTGACGAGCTGGGCGTGCCCGAGCGGCAGGTGGGTGCTGCCGTCGAGCTGCTCGATGGCGGGGCGACGGTGCCCTTCGTCGCCCGGTACCGCAAGGAGGCCACCGGCGGGCTGGACGACGCCCAGCTGCGCACCCTGGAGGAACGGCTGCAATACCTGCGCGAGCTGGAGGAGCGCCGGGCGGCGATCCTCAACTCGATCCGCGAGCAGGGCAAGCTCGACGACGAGCTCGAGGCGCGGATCATGGTGGTGGATTCGAAGGCGCGGCTGGAGGATCTCTACCTGCCCTACAAGCCCAAGCGACGGACCAAGGCGCAGATCGCCCGGGAGGCCGGGCTCGAGCCGCTGGCCGACGCGCTGCTCAGCGATCCCACCCAGCACCCGGCCGCCACCGCGGCGGGTTACGTCGATCCGGAAGCCGGCGTGCCCGATGCCGCCGCCGCGCTGGAGGGCGCCCGGGCGATCCTGGTGGAGCGCTTCGCCGAGGACGCCGACCTGATCGGGCCGCTCCGCGAGCAGATGTGGTCGCGGGGCCGGCTGGTCTCCCGGGTGCGCGACGGCCAGCAGGAGGCCGGCGCGAAGTTCGCGGGCTACTTCGAGTTCTCCGAGCCTTTCACCAAGCTGCCCTCGCACCGCATCCTGGCGCTGTTCCGGGGTGAGAAGGAAGGTGTCCTGGATCTCTCCCCGGAGGCCGAGCCGGACCCGGCGCCGGGGGGCGGACCTGGCCGCTACGAGCAGGCCATCGCGGCGCACTGGGGTATTGAGAACCGTGGGGTCGAGGACCGGGGTCGACCGGCCGACCGCTGGCTGGCGGATACGGTGCGCTGGGCCTGGCGGACCCGGATCCTGCTGCACCTGGGCATCGATCTGCGCATGCGGCTGCGCCAGGCGGCCGAGCACGAGGCGGTGCGGGTGTTCGCCACCAACCTGCGTGACCTGCTGCTCGCCGCGCCCGCAGGTGCCCGGGCGACCATGGGCCTGGACCCCGGCTACCGCACCGGGGTCAAGGTCGCCGTCATCGACGCGACCGGCAAGGTGGTGGCCACCGACACCATCTACCCGCACGTACCGCAACGACGCTGGGATGACGCGCTGGCGGTGTTGCGCCGGCTGGTCACGACGCATGACGTCGAGCTGGTCGCGATCGGCAACGGCACCGCCTCCCGGGAGACCGACAAGCTCGCCGCCGAGCTGGTTACGCCGCTGGGGATCACCAAGGCCGTGGTGTCGGAGGCGGGCGCCTCGGTGTACTCGGCGTCGGCCCACGCGTCTGCGGAGCTGCCCGAGCTGGATGTGTCGCTGCGCGGGGCGGTGTCGATCGCCCGCCGGTTGCAGGATCCGCTGGCGGAGCTCGTCAAGATCGATCCCAAGTCGATCGGGGTGGGCCAGTACCAGCACGATCTGCCCGAGGCGGCGCTGTCCCGCTCGCTGGACGCGGTGGTGGAGGACTGTGTGAACGCCGTCGGCGTCGACGTCAACACCGCGTCCGCGCCGTTGCTGCGGCGGGTGTCGGGTATCACCGTGGGGCTTGCCGAGAACATCGTGACCCACCGGGACGCGCACGGCCCGTTCCGCACCCGGCGTGGGCTGGCCGATGTCCCGCGGCTGGGCCCCAAGGCGTTCGAGCAGTGCGCCGGCTTCCTGCGCATCCCCGCCGGTGATGACCCGCTGGATCGCTCGGCCGTGCACCCCGAGTCCTACCCCGTGGTCCGCCGCATCCTCGCCGCAGCCGACACCGACATCGCCATGTTGATCGGCAATACCGCGGTGCTGCGGGGTCTGCGTCCGGCTGACTTCGTCGACGCCGCGGTGGGCCTGCCCACCGTCACCGACATCCTCGCCGAGTTGGAGAAGCCCGGCCGGGACCCGCGACCGGCGTTTGCCACCGCGACCTTCGCTGCGGGTGTCGAGAAAATCTCTGACCTCACGCCGGGAATGGTGCTCGAAGGCGTGGTCTCCAACGTCGCGGCATTCGGTGCTTTCGTGGATGTGGGTGTGCATCAGGACGGTCTGGTGCACGTCTCGGCGATGTCCAAGACCTTCGTCAAGGACCCGCGCGACGTGGTGAAACCCGGCGATATCGTGCGGGTCAAGGTGCTCGACGTGGACGTGCCCCGCAACCGCATCGGCCTCACCCTGCGGCTGGACGATCCGGCGGAGGCGCCACCATCGGTTGCGCCACCTCGCAAGACCGCCAAGCGCCCACCGGTGCGGAGCACTGTGGCACGGACCCCATCGGCACGGACCCCATCGGCACGGACCCCATCGGCACGGACCCCATCGGCACGGACCCCACCGGCCGGCGGCGCGATCGCTGATGCGCTGCGTCGTGCTGGCTACCCCGCGGACCGGTGACCGACACACAGAGTCGCGGGTGTCCAGACGTATCGAGCCACGATCACCGAACGTGTAGTTCTGCTCGCCACAGGCACACCAGCTCATGCATTATACCCCCATGCGGGGACTACATTGGAATGATCATAGTTACGTAAAGTATTCCAGCGCGGAAGAATCCGCACAGCACGTGATCGCCCATTCCGCGGTTCGCCGGCGCTTTGCGCTGGCCATGGTCGCGGCTGTCACGACACTCGTGCCCACGGCCTGCGCTTACGAGGGCCTCGGTGTGGACAAATATGCCGCGTTCGGCGTCCGCGGTGACGGCTCGATCGCCGCGGCCAGCCCGGCCACAGCCATCACCTACAACCCGGCATTGGCACCGGTCGGTGGGCAGATGAAGGCCACTATGACCCCATCGGGCGAGACCACCATCGCGGATTTGACCGTCTCCGGGCTGGTGCCGAACCGGAGTTATTCGGTGGTCGCTCACGTCAACACCTGCGGCGGCGTCCCGGGCGGGGAAGGGCCGCGCTTCCAGGACCATATCGATCCCGCCGCCGCCGCATCCGGCAAGCCGTCGACAAACCCCGAATACTCCAGCGCAACCAACGAAATCTGGCTGGATGTGCATACCGACGCCAGCGGCTCAGGCACATCGCACGCCACCGTGCCGTTCGTCTTCACCGACCGCGGGCCGGGGTCACTCGTGGTGCACGATCAGGCGGAGACCACGGCCACCTCGGGCCAGGGTGGGCAGACCAGTGACCGGGTGGCCTGCCTGACGCTGACCGCCACACCGTACGGAGCGTAAGTCCGACATCACGGAGTCTCGCCGTGGTGGGCCTCCGTGAGGGCAAGTCGTTCCTGCTCGTTGCCCGCTGCTCAGGCGCGCCTGGGGGCTGATCGAGCAGGTCAGGCTACCGACTGCGGCTTGACTTCGAGCGCACTCTAAGCCCCAGCTCCGAGGCATGACTACAACACTAGCCGGGCTTCGGCCCCATGCCCGAGGAGTCATGTCGCTGGCTTGCCCGGAGTACTGCCGTGAACTCGACGCTACCGACATTTTTGGCGCTTGGGTTCAGGGAGTCCACGCAACACCGTTGGTTGGTGGGGTTGAGGGTAGTAGTTGTGGGTTGGTGGTGGGGGCGACTCTGGATGGGGTGGCTGGGGTTGTGGTGCCC
>JBOHFK010000121.1:0-17811 GCA_050699635.1 Pseudonocardiaceae bacterium
GGTCGTCCCTGGACAGTCCTCCCCCGTCCAGGGGCAGCCGGGTACCCGTGAGACCGGCACCAGCCCCCCGTGAGAGCCACACCATGTGACAGCGAAACCTGTTTGACGAGCCCCGCAAGTTGTACGCTAATGCGATTACCGAGGGGGTCTCGATGATCAGATTATTGCGCAAATCCGTAATAGCGGTCACCATCGCGGTGGGTTGCGCGGTGGTGACTCCAGCAGTCGCCACCGCCGCAGTTGGGTCAGCTGCCGCGCCATGCGGGTCGTCCGCCGCAGCCTGCGTCAGCCTGAGCAGCCAGCGAGCCTGGCTGATGAGCGGTGGCCAGGTCACCTATGGACCGGTCCCGATCACGTCCGGCAAGCCCGGTCAGAACACGCCACCTGGCATGTTCCGGGTGTTGTGGAAGGACAAGAACCACCGAAGCACAATCTTCAACAACGCACCCATGCCCTACTCGGTGTTCTTCACCAGCAGCGGTATCGCCTTTCACGAAGGTAGCCTGAGAGTCCCTTCGGCCGGATGTGTCCACCTGAGCCGCAATGCCGCAACGACTTTCTTCAACACGCTATCGGTGGGCCAGGCGGTACAGGTCGTCTCCTGAGCTCACAGCTGTCCAGAAACGAGATCCGCGACCCAGGCGCGCACCGCGGGCAGCAATGCCCGCAGTGCCTGCCCGCGGTGCGAAACGGCGTCTTTCTCAGCGGGGTCCAGCTCGGCGGAGGTGCGCCGATCACCGTCCGGCACGAAGATCGGGTCGTAGCCGAAGCCGTTGCGGCCGCGCGCTGCCCGGGTCAGGGTGCCGCGCCAGCATTCGCGCACCACGGTCTGCCCGGCCGGGGGCACGACAAACGCCGCGGCACAGACGAACGCGGCGCCACGGCGATCGTCCGGGACGTCGGCCAGCTGATCGAGCACCAGTTGCAGGTTCGCGGCATCGTCACCGTGCCGGCCGGCCCACCTGGCCGAGAGCACCCCAGGCATGCCCCCCAGCGCCTCCACCGCCAGGCCCGAATCATCGGCGACTGTGGCCAGCCCGGTAGCGGTTGCCGCATCCTGGGCCTTGGCCAGCGCGTTTGCCTCGAAGGTGGCTGCGGTCTCCGGGGCCTCCGGGAACGGGGGCACATCGTCGAGCCCCACTACCTCGACGCCCCTGAGTTCCGACGAGGCCAGGATCCGGCGCAGCTCGGCCAGCTTCTGGTGGTTGCGCGTGGCCAGCAGCAACCGCACCGGGCTCACGACGAGGGGAGTTCGCCGGGGTAGGGTGCAGCCAGCGCAGTGTTCTGGATTGCGGTCAGCTCCTGGCAGCCCTTGAGCGCCACGTCCAGCATCTGGTCCAGAGTGGACCGGGCGAAGGTGGCTCCTTCCCCGGTGCCCTGCAGCTCGACCAGGGTGCCGCTGTCGGTGGCCACGACGTTCATGTCGACCTCGGCGCGGGAGTCCTCCTCGTAGGGCAGATCCAGCCGGACCCGGCCATCCACCACGCCGACACTCACCGCAGCGATCGAGCAGGACAGCGGGTTTGGGTGGCGCAACCTCCCCGCGGCCCGCAACCAGGTCACCGCGTCGACCAGCGCAACGTAGCCCCCGGTGATCGCCGCGGTTCGGGTGCCCCCATCGGCCTGGATCACATCGCAGTCCAGCGAGATGGTGTTCTCCCCCAGCGCGGCGAGGTCGATACACGACCGCAGGGCCCGCCCGATCAACCTGCTGATCTCGTGCGTCCGGCCCCCCAGACGGCCCTTGACCGATTCCCGGTCACTGCGGGTGTGCGTCGAGGAGGGCAGCATCGCGTACTCCGCGGTGAGCCAGCCCTGCCCGGAACCCTTGCGCCACCGCGGTACACCCTCGACCACGCTGGCGGCGCAGAGCACCCGGGTGTGGCCGGCCTCGATCAGCACCGACCCCGCGGGCCACCGCTGAAAGCCTCGGGTGATCCGCACGTCCCGGAGCTCCTCGTCGGTCCTGCCGTCAGCTCGTGCCACCGCGCCAGCGTACTCACGCCAGTGAACTCAGATCGCGACGGCTGAGCCGTCAGACTGCCCGACGGCCGAGCCATCAGATTTCGTAGTGGGTGTCCTGACGGACCAGCTCGGTGGGCCCGTCGAAGGCAGCTCTGGCTTCGGTGAGCACGTGATCAGGATCAGTCCACGGGGGCACGTGGGTGATCAGCAACCGGCCGACCCCCGCGGCTGCGGCCGCCTCACCGGCGTCCTTGCCGGACAGGTGGATTCCCGGTGGGTTGCCCGGGCGGTCGGGCCATGACGCCTCGGCGAGCAGGACGTCGGCTCCGGTGGCCAGCTCGACGAGTTGCCGGCACGGGCCGGTGTCGCCGGAGAAGACCAGCGACCGCCCCGCGTGGCCCACTCGCAGCGCGTAGGCCTCGCAGGGGTGTTCGACCGGCAATGCGCGCACCTCCAACGGCCCGATCACCGTTTTCTCGCCGTAACAGCGGAAGCTGTAGACGTCGGACAGGTCGGTTGCCTTGCGCTGTTCGGCGCTGGGCGCATAGGCGGCCGCCAGCCGCTCGGCGGCCGCCCGCGGCCCGTACAGCGGCAATGCGTCATGAGGCGGCGGGTTCGGGTGGTACCGACGGTAGACGGTCATCGCGGAGACATCGGCGCAGTGATCCGGGTGCAGGTGCGACAGCAGTAGCCCGTCGAGGGTGAACGGGTCGAGGTGGCGTTGCAGCGCGCCGAAGGCCCCGTTGCCCAGATCGAGCACCACGCTGGTTTCCGCGGCCCGCACCAGGTAACCAGACGCCGGGGACCCGGGAGCGGGGACGCTGCCAGAGCAGCCCAGCACGGTCAGCAGCATCTCTCACCTTATCCTCAGTCCCCGGCCGGCGCGGTGACCGCCAGCGAGGGACCCAGGAAACGGCGGGCCAGCCGGGCGAACGACACCGGATCACCGGTAGCAGCGAACAGGTGCTCGGGCTCCTCGGCCTCGGTGCGCAGCAACTCCGCTTCGGTGAGCACCCGCAGCACGTCCTTGGCGGTCTCTTCCGCACTGGACACCAGGGTCACCCCGTCGCCCATGACGATCTGCAACACGCCGGTGAGCAACGGGTAATGCGTGCACGCCAGCACGAGGGTGTCCACACCGACCCGCTGCAGTGGCTCCAGGTAGGACTGCGCCAGGCCGAGCATCTGGCGTCCGGAGGTCATCCCGCGTTCGACGAAGTCCACGAACCGCGGGCAGGCCACCCCGGTCACCTCGATGTGCGGGGCTGCGGCGAAGGCGTCGTGGTAGGCCCGGGACCGGATGGTGGCCCGGGTTCCGATCACGCCGACCCGGCCGGAGTGGGTCGCGGCGACGGCCCGCCGCACGGCCGGGCGCACCACCTCCACCACCGGGATGGAATAGCGTTCCCGCGCGTCAGCCAGGCAGGCCGCCGACGCCGTATTGCAGGCGATCACCAGCAGCTTCACCCCGCTGGTCACCAGCTCGTCGGCCACCGCCAGGGCATGTGAGCGGATCTGCGCGATGGGCAGTGGGCCGTACGGCCCGTGCGCGGTATCGCCGACGTAATGCAGCCGCTCGCCCGGCAGCTGATCGGCAATGGCGCGCGCGACGGTGAGCCCACCGACGCCGGAGTCGAAGACCCCGATCGGGGCATCCGGCCCGATCACGAGCCGTTCAACCGCGGTTGATCACTGCGCGAGCGGGTGGTGTCGATGCGGGGGCGATCAGCCCTGGCGAACAGTTGTGCGGCGATCAGCCCGCCCACCGCACCGGAGAGGTGCCCTTCCCAGGAGATCCCCGCAGCGCTGGGCAGCACGCCCCACAAGATGCCGCCCCACACCGCGAACAGCGCCACCGCCAGCAGGATCTGCGTCGGGCTGCGGGCGAAGAATCCTCGCACCAGGAGGAACACCAGCCAGCCGAAAACCAGTATCGAGGCGCCGAGATGCACGTGAGGGCTTCCGATGAGCCAGGTCCCCAAGCCACCGACCAGCCAGATGGTCGCGGTCACTGCAACGAATTGTCCGACACCGCTGGCCAACGCGAGAAACCCGAGCACCAGTACCGGCACCGTGTTGGCCGCCAGGTGCTGCCAACCGGCATGCAGCAGCGGGGCCCACAGGATCCCGTCCAGGCCGTCGAGCTGTCGGGGCCGGATACCATCGGCATCCAGCGCGCCCCCGAGCAAGGTGTCCACCGCCTCGGTGATGTACAGCACACCGGTGAATGCGGCAATGATCATCGCGGCCTGCCCAGGTCGGGCGGGTATCACCCGTGACCGACCCTGACCCACCGAGCGCACCTCCGGCACGCCCCGACATTACCCGCGCACCCTGAGAGAATCCTGTGTCCTGAGAAACCCTGTCCTGCGGTGCCCGGCGCATTCAGCGGGCCAGGGCGGGAGTTAGGCCCAGAGTTGGCCCTCGAGGCGGGCGGCGGCTTCTTCTAGGTCGCCGGCGTAGGCGCCGGTGGAGAGGTACTTCCAGCCGGCGTCGCAAACGATGATCACGATGTCGGCTGCGTCGCCGGTGCCGGCCGCCTTCTCGGCAACGGCCAGCGCGGCGTGCAGGATCCCGCCGGTGGAGATCCCGGCGAAGATGCCCTCGTGCTCCAGCAGCTCGCGGGTGCGGCGCAATGCGTCGAAGGAGCCGACCGAGTATCGGCCGGTGAGCACAGCCGGGTCGTAGAGCTCGGGCACGAACCCTTCGTCGAGGTTGCGCAGGCCGTAGACCAGCTCCCCGTAACGCGGTTCCGCCGCGATGATCTGCACGTCCGGTTTGTGTTCGCGCAGGTAGCGCCCTACTCCGACCAGTGTGCCGGTGGTGCCCAGGCCCGCGACGAAATGAGTCACCGTGGGCAGATCACGCAGGATCTCCGGGCCGGTCGTGCGGTAGTGCGCGGCCGGGTTGGCCGGGTTGCCGTACTGGTAGAGCATGACCCAGTCCGGGTGCGCCGCGGCCAGCTCTTTGGCCCGGGCCACCGCCTGGTTGGATCCACCCGGCGCCGGCGAGTAGATGATCTCTGCGCCGTAGGCTTCGAGCAGCTGCCGCCGCTCGATCGAGGTGTTCTCCGGCATCACGCAGACCAGCCGGTAGCCCTTCAGTTTGGCCGCCATCGCCAGCGAGATGCCGGTGTTGCCGGAGGTCGGCTCCATGATCGTGCAGCCCTTGGTGAGCCGGCCGGTACGCTCCGCGTCCTCGATCATCGCCAGCGCCGGGCGGTCCTTCACCGAGCCGGTGGGGTTGCGATCCTCCAGCTTCGCCCACAGTCGCACCTGGGCTGATGGTGAGAGGTTGGGAAGCCCGACCAGTGGCGTATCACCCACCGCGGCGAGCAGCGAGGCATACCGGGCCATGGCGCTCCCTTCGGTCGCGCTCGTGAGTGGCCTTCAGCGCTGGAGCAGTGAATGCCACTCACGACCATCTTGCCCGCCGGCCACCGCGGGAAGGATGGTCAAGTTGTCACCATCCCGCACTGCGGCCGCCAGGCCACCGGCGAAGCGGACGTCTTCGTCGTTGACGTAGACGTTGATGAACCGGTGCAGGGATCCGTCCTTCACCAGCCGGCCCTTGATACCCGAATGCCGGCTGTCCAGGTCCTCGATCACCTCAGCGACGGTGGAGCCCGCGGCTTCCACGGACTTCTCGCCTCCGGTGTGGGTACGCAGGATGGTGGGAACGGAGACGGTGACGGCCATTCTCGAATCCTCCTCTGAGTGCGATCGGCTCACCAGTAAAAGTACGCACAACCGGGCCCGGGCATTCCGAGGAGGGCACGAGCCGGTGCGCGGATCAGGGCAGGTCGGGTACGTCGTCGGCACCGGTGTGGGAGAACATGTACGACTCGACGACCTCGACCGGTTCCTCGGTGACCGCGCCCTCGACGATCCGGTAGGAGCGCAGCTCGTGGCTGTCCGGATCGCGGGTGGAGATCAGCACGTAGTGCGATTCCGGGTAACCGGCGATGGTGACGTCGGTGCGCGAGGGATACGCCTCGGTGGCGGTGTGGGAGTGATAGATCACCACCCGCTCTTCGTCCCGGGCCTGGAGCTCACGCTCAAGGCGGAGATCTTCCATCGAGTCGAATCGGTAGAAGTTCGGCGAACGCTCAGCGTTGGTCATGTCGATGAACCGTTCCGGCCGGTCCGAACCCGCGGGGCCGGCAAGGACGCCGCACGCCTCGTCCGGGTGGTCCCGCCGGGCGTGTTGCACCATTGCGTCGACGAGATCGCGGCGGATCCTCAGCACCAGTTCATCCTACGTGCTGACCATCGCCTGAATGAGGGAATCCTGCACCCAGGTCAGCCAGTGGTAGACCGCCAGGTGCGGTTCGCGGGGGTCCTCGGGTGCCAGCTCGTCGGGCATGTCCTCGGTGACCTCGAGCACGGTGCCCAATGCCAGCCGGACATCGTTGAGCGCGGTGAGCCAGGCCTGCGCCTGCTGCTCGGACAGCCGCAGCCGCCCACCCCGGGCCGGGCAGGTGTCCAGCACCACTTCGGCCGCGCCGTCTTTGGTGGCCACCAGCTCGGGTTCGTGCAGTGCCCGCAGACCGCCGGACAGGGCGGTGTCCTCGCGGTGGAAGTCGGGGAGCAGCCGGGCCAGCACGCGGTCGTCCGGGGCGGTGGTGGGACCGGCGATGATGCCGGTGAGTTCGGCCAGCTCGTCCTGCGGGTTCGCCGCGACCCGCGCCGCGAGCAGCTCGCGGACCTGGCCGACCAGCCCCCTGAGCAGCCCCGCCTCCCGCTCGGAGAGGGTCGTGACCAGGGCGCCGCCGCGGCGCCGCCAGCCGTTCACGAGTCCTTCTGCATGGTCGCCCAGAGCCCGGCGCCGTGCAGCTTCGCGACGTCGATCTCCACCTTGTCCCGGGAGCCGCTGGTCACCACGGCCCGGCCTTTGTGGTGCACATCGAGCATCAGCTTGGTGGCCTCGTCGCGGCTGAAGCCAAAGAGCTGCTGGAAGACGTAGGTGACGTAGGACATCAGGTTCACCGGGTCGTTCCAGACGATCGACAACCAAGGCCTCTCCGCGACGCCTGCCTCGTCCGTTACTGGGTCGACCTGGGTCTGTTCCAGTTCGACTGGTGTGGTCATGACTCAATGTTCCCACCAAGGCCGCCCAATACGCTCTCCAGATGCCCCCGTGCCAGCCGGCTAGCACCGCGTTTCTCACTGACCAGTACGAGCTGACGATGCTGGCCAGTGCCCTGGCTGACGGTTCAGCGCTGCGGCGCTGCACATTCGAGGTTTTCGCACGCGGGCTGCGCGGTCACCGCTACGGAGTTCTGGCCGGTGTCCCCAGGCTGCTCGACGCGGTGGCTCGGTTCCGGTTCGACGACGAGCAACTGGCATTCCTGCACCGCATGCTGGACCCACGCACCCTGGACTGGCTGGCCGGCTACCGGTTCCACGGCGACATCGACGGCTACCGCGAGGGTGAGCTGTACTTCCCCGGCTCCCCGGTGCTGACGGTGACCGGCAGCTTCGCCGAGGCGGTGATCCTGGAGACACTGGTGCTCTCGGTGCTCAATCACGACAGCGCGGTGGCCACCGCGGCGGCCCGGATGACCAGCGCCGCCGGTGGCCGGCCGTTGGTGGAGATGGGCGGGCGGCGTACCCACGAAGAAGCGGCGGTGGCCGCCGCCCGGGCGGCCTACCTGGGAGGATTCAGCGCGACGTCCAACCTCGCCGCCGGGCAGCGATACGGCATCCCCACCACCGGCACCGCGGCGCACGCGTTCAGCCTGCTGCACGAGCGCGAGGCCGACGCCTTCGCCGCGCAGGTCTCGGCGCTGGGCACCGACACCACCCTGCTGGTGGACACCTACGACATCACCCAGGGCATCGCCACGGCCATCGAGGTCGCCGGCCCGGGACTGCGGGCGATCCGGATCGATTCCGGGGAGCTCGGGGAGCTGGCCCGGCAGGCCCGGGAGCAGCTTGACGGGCTGGGCGCGCCGGACGTGCAGATCGTCGTCTCCGGGGATCTGGACGAGCACTCCATCGCGGCGCTGCGCGCCGAGCCGGTGGATTCCTATGGGGTAGGCACCTCCGTGGTGACCGGATCTGGTGTGCCGACCGCGGGGATGGTCTACAAGCTGGTCGAGGTCGACGGGCAGCCAGTGGCCAAGCGCAGCCCGTCCAAGATCACTAGGGGCGGGGCCAAAAGCGCGCTGCGCCGGCACAAGGACAGCGGCACCGCCGTCGAGGAGGTCGTATTCACCCATGGCCGGCAACCCGAGCCCGAGCCGGGCGACCGCCTGCTGCCGGTCCCGTTGCTCCGCGATGGCCGGCCCGTCGGCCGTCCTCCAACCCTGCAAGAATCCCGCGAGCACCTCGCCGCCGCCCTGATCACCCTCCCGCCCGACGGCCGCCGCCTGTCCCCCGGCGACCCCGCCATCCCCACCCGATTCAGCTGAGCACGGCGGAACCGTTCAGTTCTTGTGGATCTTTACGGTGACGTTCATCCCAGGTACGAGGGTGAGGTTCCGCCGATCGGTGATCAAGATCTTCACCGGGATCCACTGGGTGACCTTCTGGAATTGTCCGGTGGTGTTCTCCTGGGGGGACTGGGAGAACTGCCCTGCGGTGCCACGTTGGATTTCCCAGACATAACCGGTGAAGGTGATGCCGGGGTGGGCGTCGACGAGGATGTCGACCGGCCGGCCGAGGCGAACATCGCCGATGGCGGTCTCATCGAGCCGGGCGGTGACGAAGATCTCGGACAGATCGTAGGCAACGGCCAGCTGGGTGCCGGCGGTGATGAAGGCTCCTTCGACCCCGTTGTCGACTGTGACGGTGCCGTCGGCGGGCGCCTGGATGACCTTTTGTGGTTGTGCGAATCCCTCCCGGATCTGGATGCGGCCGATGGCCTGGTCCTTGTGCAGGGTGCTGCCCTGGGTGGCGCGCCAGCCGAGGAGGGTACCGTCGACGGGGGCCTTAACCGGGATCTTGTCGCCGTCGATTTGAGCGTTGTCGGTGGAGATATACCTGCGGGCTTGGAGGGCATAGTTCGCCACTAGGGCGCCGCCGACAATGAGCGACACGAGCGGGATGACCAGCAGCACCCGGCGCGTGGAGCGCTGCGGCGGCCCAGCGCGCCGCCGCAGTGTGGACGCGGCCAGCACCAGCGCGGCGATCGCGACACCGATCACGATGGCTGTGTCGCGGAGCAGCTCGGCTGTCAGGAGGGAGGTCTTTCCCACCTCGTCCAGCGCATCGATGGCGTAGGGCACCGGCAGGACGTCGCTGATCGTTTGCAGCCAGCCGACCATCTGCTCGCGGGGTACGAACAGTCCGCCCAGCAAGATCTGCGGCAGGACCACCGCGGGCATGAACTGCACCGCCTGGAACTCGCTGGTGGCGAAGGCACTGACGAGCAGGCCCAGCGCCATGCCGAGGACGGCGCTGGCGATCGCGATCATGGCGACCAGCCCGGGGTTTCCGGGGGTGTACAAGTCGAGCAGCCAGTAAGCGATCGCGCAGGTGACTGCTGCCTGGGCCGCTGCGACGAGGGCGAAGGCGATGCCGTAACCGAGCAACAGGTCGAGTTTGGACATCGGTGTGGTGAGTAACCGCTCCAGGGTTCCACTGGTCCGTTCCCGCAGCATGGCCACGCTGGTGACCAAGAACATCAGGGTGAACGGGAAGACCCCGAGCAGCTGCAGCGCGACCCGGTCGAAGACGGACTTTGAATCGAACATCTCGTGTACCAGCACCAGCAGCACACTCGGAACGATCATCAGCAGGGCGACGGTGCGACGGTCGCCGCGCAGCTGGGCCAGGACACGCCGGGCGGTCGCGGCGGTGATCCGTGGCGACATCAGGTGCATCACCGTGCCACCTCCCCGTCTACCGTCTGGCGCTGGAGGACGGGCGGGTGTGGGATGGCGCCGGGTTCGCTGCGCCGGATCAGGCGCAGGAAGCTCTCTTCCAGATCGCCGGTGCCGGTGGCGGCACGCAGGGCCTGTGGGGTGTCGTCGGCGATAAGGCGCCCGTCGCGCATCAGCAGCAGCCGGTCGCAGCGGCTGGCCTCGTCCATGACGTGGCTGGAGAGGAACAGGGTGGTGCCCGCGGCGGCGAGGGCGTGGAAGCGGGCCCACAGCTCGTGGCGCAGTACCGGATCGAGGCCCACGGTCGGTTCGTCGAGGACGAGGATCTCAGGCCCGGCAAGCAGCGCGCACGCCAGAGATACCCGCGCCCTCTCTCCCCCTGACAACGTGCCCACCTTCTGACCGGCGCGGTCGGCTAGGGCGACGTCGGCCAGCGCCTGGTCGGCAGCGGCGCGTGAGGTCCCGTGCACGGCGGCGAAGTAGCGGACGTTGTCCCGCGCCGACAGGTCGTTGTAGATCGAGGGGGCCTGGGTCACGTACCCCACGCGATGGCGCAGCTGCGCTGATCCGGCCGGCGCTCCGAGCACCCGGACCGCTCCGGAGCTGATCTGCTGGACTCCGACCAGGCAGCGCATCAGCGTGGTCTTGCCGCAGCCGCTGGGCCCCAGCAACCCGGTCACCTGTCCGGTGAGCACGGTGAATGTCAGGCCGTGCAGGACGCGCCGGCCGCCGAGGGTGACCACGAGGTCACGGACCTCGATCGCTTGGGCCATGGTTTCCTCCCTGCCCCAAGCCCATTTTCAACGGTAAATGAAAAAAGTACGCCCGATCGTCATCCGGAGTCAACGGCGGCCAGTCGAGTAGCCGATCCCGCGGAGTCACGACCAGCGTCGTGGCCGCCGATAGGGATCCATCAGGAGTGTCACGCTGGCGGTAGCCTCTGCTGCTGTGCCTGTTCCCGCCACCACCGTGCCGGACCTCGGCAAGCTGCTGGCGGCGGCGGTGCACGCTGTCGGGGGCCGTGAGCGGGCTGGTCAGGTCTTGATGGCCGAGGCGGTGGACCGGGCGATCCGCACCGGCGAGCACCTGGCGGTGCAGGCCGGCACCGGGACCGGCAAGTCGCTGGCCTACCTGGTGCCGGCGATCCGGCACGCCGTCGCCACCGGGACCACCGTGGTGGTCTGCACCGCGACCATCGCGTTGCAGCGTCAGCTGGTGGACCGTGACCTGCCCCGGCTGGCCAGTGCCCTGGAACCACTGCTGGGCGAAGCGCCCAGCTTCGCGATCCTCAAGGGTCGGCGCAACTACCTGTGCCTGCACCGACTGAACACCGGGCCGGCCGACGAGGGCGAGGACCTGTTCGACGTCGCGGCAGCCGCCTCCCCGACCTCGATGCTGGGCCGGCAGATCGCCCGGCTGCACGAATGGTCCTCAGACACCGATACCGGAGACCGCGACGAGCTGGTGCCCGGCGTGACCGACCGGGCCTGGCGGCAGGTGTCGGTCAGCGCCCGGGAGTGCCTGGGTCTGTCCCGCTGCCCCGTCGGAATGGATTGTTTCGCCGAACAGGCCCGGGCCCGGGCCGGGCGGGTCGACGTCGTGGTCACCAACCATGCGCTGCTGGCGATCGACGCGATGGGTGACCGGCCGGTGCTCCCCGACCACGACGTCGTGGTGATCGACGAGGCACACGATCTGGTCGACCGGGTCACCAGCGCGGCCACCGAGGAGCTCACCGCGCCGATGGTCGAGTCCGCGGCCCGTCGCTGCGCCCGGCTGATCGATCAGCAGATCGCCGATGAGCTGGCCGCCGCCGGTGACGGGCTGGCGCTGCTGCTCGGCGACGCGCCGGTGCAGCGTTGGGACACCCTGGGCGCAGCCGTGGCCACCGGGCTCACCGCCGTGCGTGACGCGGCGCACCACTGCACCACCGCACTGGGCAGCGGCCCCCAAGGCGGGGAACGCCGCGAAGATCCCGACGCCGCGGCCCGGCGCCGCTTGGCGCTGGCCGCGCTGGAGCAGGTGTATTCGGCTGCCGCCCGGACTCTGGTCGCCTTCCCGGACAGCGCGGCCGACCAGCGCGACGTCGTGTGGCTGGCGGAGGAGACCGTGCGCGGGCGGGTGCTGCGGATGGCGCCGCTGCGCGTCGCCGAGCTCCTCCAGCAGCGGCTGTTCGCGACACGCACGGTGGTGCTCACCTCGGCCACCCTGACGCTGGGCGGGACGTTTGATGCGCTCGCTGCACAGTGGGGACTGCCCCGGCAGCGGCCGGCCGCCGCCCCCGCCGCCGGAACGGCCACCCAACGGCCACCACCGGCCGATGACGACAGTCCAGCGTGGGCTGGGCTGGATGCGGGCTCGCCGTTCGAGTACCAGCGCGCCGGGATCCTCTACACCGCCGCGCACCTGCCCCCACCGGGCCGCGACGGGCTGGCGCCGGCCTACCTCGACGAGCTCGCTGACCTGGTCACCGCTGCGGGTGGGCGGACCCTGGGCCTGTTCTCCTCGATGCGAGCCGCCAAACAGGCCGCCGAAGCGCTGCGATCCCGGGTGGAGCTGCCCATCCTGTGCCAGGGTGACGATGCCACCGGCCTGCTCGTGCAGCAGTTCGCGCAGGACGAAGTGACCTGCCTGTTCGGCACCCTGTCGCTGTGGCAGGGCGTCGACGTACCGGGCCGGTCGCTGTCGCTGGTCGTGGTCGACCGGATCCCGTTCCCCCGCCCGGATGACCCGCTGAGCTCGGCGCGGCAGCGTGCGGTGGCCGCCCGCGGTGGCAACGGTTTCCTCGCGGTGGCCGCGACACACGCCGCTCTGCTGTTGGCACAGGGCGCCGGCCGGCTGTTGCGCTCGACCGAAGACCGTGGCGTGGTGGCGGTCCTGGACCCTAGACTGGCCACCGCCCGCTACGCCCCCTTCCTGCGTGCCTCACTCCCCCCGTTCTGGCCTACCACCGACCCCGCCGTCGCGCGCGCCGCGCTAACCCGTCTCGTCACCACCTAGCTGCACCACTTGCTGGTACGGGGTCAGTCGCCGGATGATCTGGGCATAGCGTTGCCGCTGGTGGGAATCCCTGAGAGGGCGGGCGAAGGGAGCGAGGGGGGGTGATCACAGGTGTGGGCAGCCAGGTCGCCGGTTATCGCATCGATGCATTGGTCGGGCGTGGCGGCGGGGGTGTGGTGTACCGGGCGACGCACCTGCGCCTGGGGAGGACCGCTGCGCTGAAGTTGTTGGCTCCGGAGTTGGCCGCTGATCGGGAGTTCCAGCGTCGCTTCGAGCGTGAGGCGCTGATGGCCGGCGGGTTGGACCATCCGCATATTGTTCCGGTCTACGACGCCGGCGAGGCCGGTGGTGTGCTGTATCTGGCCATGCGATTGGTTGAGGGTCCCGATCTGGCTACGGTGATCGGGGATTCTAACGGTGGCCTCGACGTGACGCGGACCTGTGTGATTCTGGAGCAGGTTGCCTCAGCGCTGGACGCGGCCCACGCGAGCGGTTTGGTGCATTGTGACGTCAAGCCGGGGAATATTCTGATTGATCGCATCGCCGAAGTAGGCCGGGTGGCGCATGTCTATCTGTCTGATTTCGGCCTGACCCGGCGCTCCACGGGCGCCCTCAGTGCCACCATAGTCGCAGGTACGCCCAGCTTCATGGCTCCCGAGCGGTTTCGCGGTGTTCCGGCGGCACCGGCGGTCGATGTGTATGCGTTGGGTTGCGTCGCCTATGCCTGCCTGATCGGCTCGCCACCCTTCGAGGGTGACACCATCGAGTCGGTCATGGCCGGGCACCTCTACGGGGTGCCGCCTGGCATCTGCGACCGCCGGGCCGACCTTCCCGGACAGGTCGATGCGGTCCTGGCGAAGGCCCTCGCGAAGGAGCCCGCCGACCGCTATCCCAACTGCGGGGGGTTCGTCGCGGCGTTGCGGGACGCGGTCGGTGGCGGCGCGGTCGCGCCACCGGCAACCCCAGGCCCGCCCGCGGCGGGTGCGCGCCCCCTTAGCGCATCGCCGGCCGCGCTCCCGACGATCATCTCCGGGACCGCACCCACCCACCGCCGCACGATGGTCGGGATCGGTGCGGTCGCCGCGGCGCTCGTGGCCGCGCTCGTCGTGGCGGTGCTCGTCGTGGCGGTGCTGGCGTTCGGCTGGTTGCCCGGTTCTGGCAACCCTTCGGCGACGGCGACCCGGTTGACCGGGATCGTCAGTTCGCTTGCCGTTGACCCGGCGGGCGGGGTGTATCTCGACACGGCCGGTGCTCCCCGGATCCTCAAGTTGGAACCATCAGGGACGATCCGGGTGGTCGCCGGCACCGGCACGGAGGGCTATTCCGGGGACGGCGGGCCGGCGGACCAGGCTCAACTCGATAGCCCGCAGGGACTTGCGGTGGACAGCGCCGGCAACCTATACGTGGCCGATGCCAATGCCCATCGAGTCCGTAAGATCGATCCGGCTGGCCGGATCACCACGGTGGCGGGCAACGGCACCCAGGACTCGACCGGGGATGGTAGCCCGGCCGCGCTCGCTCAACTCTATTATCCCACGGGCGTCGCCATCGACCGGAGCGGCAATATCTATATCGCGGAGGGAGACCGGATACGGAAGATCGACCAGAATGGTCGGATCTCCACCGTCGCGGGTACCGGTGAGTCGGGTTTCAGCGGGGACGGGGGTCCGGCCACCAAGGCCCAGCTCGGCGACCCGGTAACAGTAGCCGTGGATGATGCGGGCAACCTCTACATCGCCGACCGCCCCAACCTTCGCATCCGCAAGGTCGATGCGGCCGGCACGATCACGACGGTCGCCGGCAACGGGACCCCGGGGGACGTGGGCGATGGCGGGCCGGCCATCGCCGCTGAGTTGAACGGCCCGACCGGTGTCGCGGTCGATCAGGCAGGCAACCTGTACATCGCGGACACCTTCAACGATCGGATCCGCAAGGTCGACCCCGGCGGGCGGATCAGCACGATCGCCGGCAACGGCATCCCGGGATACTCCGGAGACGGTGGGCTCGCGACCTCCGCCCAACTCGCCCTCCCGCTCGCCCTCGTGATTGACCGCGACGGCAATATCGTGATCGCCGACTCGGGGAACTACCGGGTCCGCACGGTCGATCACCACGGCACCATCACCTCCACCGCCGGCACCGGCCCCGACTATCCCGGTGACGGTGGCCCCGCGACCCATGCCCACCTGCGGGGCCCGTACCTTGCCCACGTCGACAAGCTCGGCAGGCTCTACATCGCCGATTCCGATAATCACCGGATCCGCCGGGTCGACCCGAGCGGCACCATCACCACGATCGCAGGCACCGGCCTCCCCGGCTATTCGGGCGATGGAGGCGACGCCATCAACCAGAAGCTCAACAGGCCGACCAGCCTCCTGCTCGACCCCGCTGGAAACCTCTACATCGCCGATACGGACAATCATCGGGTTCGCAAGGTGACCCCGGAGGGCAAGATCACCACAGTCGCCGGGACCGGCAGGGACTCGTACTCCGGGGACAACACTCCGGCCATTGAGGCCACGCTGAGCAGTCCGGACGGTCTGGCGCTCAGCGGCGACGGCAGCCTCTACATCGCCGACGGCAACTACGACGTGATCCGCCGGGTCGACCGAGCGGGCATCATCACCACCGTGGCCGGAAACCGGACCAGGGGCGTCGACGGCGACGGCGGCCCCGCAACCCAAGCCCAACTCGCCAGCCCATCTCAGATCCAGTTCGATCGGGCCGGCAACCTCTATATCGCCGATGAGTTGAACAACCGGATCCGCCGGGTCGACCCGGCGGGCATCATCACCACCATCGCCGGCACCGGCGTCCGCGACTTCTCCGGTGATGGCGGCCCGGCCCGCGATGCGCGGCTCGCCACACCCTCTGCGGTGGCCGTCGACAACACCGGGAATCTCTATATCGCCGATGAGTTGAACAACCGGATCCGCCGGGTCGACCCGGCAGGCACCATCACCACCATCGCCGGCACCGGCGGCCGCGGCTTCTCCGGTGATGGCGGCCGAGCAATCGGCGCGAAGCTCTATAGCCCCGCCGGCGTGAGCGTCGAAGCCGACGGCGCGATATACATCGCCGATTTTGCCGGCAACCGGATCCGGAAGATAGACCCTGCCGGGATCATCAGCACGGTCGCGGGCCCCGACGCCCCCGATGGCTAACCCCGCACATATATCGGAGTCCGAGGACACCCCGTGAGAACCGATATGGAGACATAACGGGGTCAAGGGCACCCGACAGATCCCGTTATGTCGCCATATCGGGATCAGAGGGGCCAGTGGCCTGTGACGGTGACGGTGCCGGGGGGTATCTCGGTGAAGCCTGCGTCGCGAACGGCGAGAACTCCGCGCTCTCGCCAGGCTCGATCAGGCTGTTCTCCCACCGCCAAGGAGGCCCACTGTGGCGGGGAAGCGGTCCGCACTGCGCAGCGGTAGCCGTGGGCCGCCCAATGGTCCAGCGCCGCCAGCTTGTCTTGGACGGCTAGCAGCGCGGCGAGCAGCATCGTTGCGTGCCCTACCTGGGCGGCGGTCTTGCCCAGGGTCATCACCGGTTCCGGCGGGAGCCAGAGCACCGGGTACCCGTCCGGGGGTGGACCAGGATCGTCGGCTGGCAGATCAGTGCCACCGACCTGCAGCCGCGTCACCGCTCTCGGGGTGTCCGCCACCAGCCAGGGCAGCAAGGCGCGCACTTCAGCTCCGCCCCGCTCGACGGTGATGCCGGGCAGATCGGTCACGGCGACCCAGTGCGCGCCGCGGGCCCGCCGGCTGACCTTGCGGATCCGACCCGCCACCCAGGGAGCTACCTCGGGATTCCACGGACCGCCGGGCCGGGACCGCTCGTCGAGGCACAGCGCCACCGCCGCCGACGCGGCGGCCTCCAGCAATGCCGTGCGAGACGGCGAGGCGTTGCGCTCAACCCGCAGGATCAGCGGCATCGCCCGCACTGTTGCCGGGTCCTCGTCAGTGACCTCGCCGACCATGTCCGCTGGCGGACCCAGCCAACTCGCGTACAGGGGCGCCAGAACGGCGCCTCGTGAGTGGCAATACGAGCTATCGGTCGCATCGCCACTCACAAGGGCACCCTGCGCAGCAGTCCCTCAGCAGCGTCGGCAGCCTCTACCTCGTCGCGGGTCACGCCCAGCACGAACAGTACGACGTCGAGGAACGGCTGGTTGATCGCGGCGTCCGCCACTTCCCGCAGCGCGGGTTTGGCGTTGAACGCCACCCCCAGGCCCGCGGCCGAGAGCATGTCGATGTCATTGGCGCCGTCGCCGACCGCCACGCACTGAGCCAGCGGGATCCCGAAATGCTCCGCCGCCTGGCGCAGCGCGTCGGCCTTCCCGGACCGATCCACCACCGGGCCGATGACCTGCCCGGTGAGCTTCCCGTCGTAGATCTCGAGCTCGTTTGCGGTGCAGAAGTCCAAGCCCAGATCCTGGGCCAGGGGATGCACAATCTGGGTGAAACCACCCGAGACGGCTCCGCACCGAAACCCCAGCCGCTTGAGAGTCCGAACTGTGGTGCGCGTCCCGGGCGTGAGTTCCAGAGCACGGGCCACCTCCCCGAGCACACTCGCGGGAAGACCTTCCAGAAGCGCGACCCGGCGACGCAGCGACTGGGTGAAGTCCAGCTCGCCACGCATCGCCGCCTGGGTGACCGCTCGTACCTCTGCCCCACAGCCGGCGTGCTCGGCGAGGACCTCGATCACCTCGCCCTGTACCAGGGTCGAGTCGACGTCGAAGACCACCAGGCGCTTGGCCCGGCGGGCGATACCCACCCGTTCGACGGCCAGGTCGACCTCACCGTGTGCGGCCAGCCGCACCAGGGTGGCGCGCAGCGCGGCGTCGGCCGCCTCGGGATCGCCGTTGCTCGGCACCGACACCAGCAGCTCCAGCCCGGTGACCGGGTAGTCGGCGATCCGCCGGATGGCGTCGATGTTGATGTCCAGAGCGGCCAGTGAGCGGGCCGTCTCGGTAAAGGCCCGAGCCGTCACCGGCCGGCCCAACACCAACACGA
>JBOHFK010000122.1:0-17771 GCA_050699635.1 Pseudonocardiaceae bacterium
GGCCGCGGCGGTGCCCGCCGAGCAGGTCCGCCGAGCGCTGATGCTCTCCGGCCGGCTCCCGGTCACCGCCGGGGCGGCACTGATCGGCGGCGCCGAGGCACTGGCTGCATTCCGGCTCGAGGTCGGCCGGGGGGTGCGCCCGATGCTGGCCTCGCCGGCCGCGAGCCTGGACGATGCGCTCGCCGAGCTGGGCTGCGTCACCGTCGAGTACAAGCTGGACGGCGCGCGCATCCAGCTGCACCGCGACGGCGACCAGGTTCGGGTGTTCACTCGCAGCCTGCGCGACATCACCGCCGCGGTGCCCGAGCTGGTCGAGCTGGCGCGCGCCTTGCCGTGCCGTTCTACAGTGCTGGACGGCGAGTCGCTGGCGCTGACCGATGAGGGCCGGCCCCGCCCGTTCCAGGAGACCATGAGCAACACCAGCGCCGGCGTGCTGCGGCCGCGGTTTTTCGACTGCCTGCATCTGGACGGGCTCGATCTGCTCGACGCGCCGCTGGCCGACCGGCTCGACGCGCTCGCCCGGGTCGCGGCCGCACACCGGATGCCCGGCGTGCTCGCGCCCGATAATGAGCAGGCCGCCGCGCTGCTGGACGAGGCGCTGGTTGCCGGGCACGAGGGTGTGATGGTCAAGTCGCTGGACGCGCCGTACGCTGCCGGCCGGCGAGGCCGGGCCTGGCAGAAGGTCAAGCTCGCACACACCCTGGACCTGGTGGTGCTGGCCGCCGAGTGGGGGTACGGCCGGCGCACCGGAATGCTGTCGAACATCCACCTCGGCGCGCGGGACCCCGACGGCGGGCCGCCGGTGATGGTGGGCAAGACGTTCAAGGGGATGACCGACGCGCTGCTCGCCTGGCAGACCGAGCAGTTCTCGTCCCGTGCGCTGCGCCAGGACGGGCACGTGGTGTATCTGCCGCCGGAGTTCGTGGTGGAGATCGAGCTGGACGGCGTGCAGACCAGCGTCCGCTACCCCGGCGGGGTTGCGCTGCGCTTCGCCCGGGTGCAGCGTTACCGGCCGGACAAGACGCCGGCCGAAGCGGACACCATCGACGCGGTGCGCGCCCTGCTGCCCAAGTAACTACCGCCCAGCCGCCGAGCGGGTCACACCGAGGCGCAGCTGCTGCCGCCGCAGGAGCAGCCGGCGCAACCAGCCGCCGGCGGTGGGATGGCGGCGGCCACCCGGTGGCCCAGCAACCCTCCGGCGAGTACCAGACCGACCGCGCCGGTACCAGCCACCGTCACGATCACGATGAGCGCGGGACCAGCCGCGCCGAGGGCCAGCGCGCCGCCTGCGGCGCAGATCGCGCCCGCCGCGAGCAGCGGCGGGGCGGCCACACGGTTGGCGGTGCTGAAGGCCGCGTCCGAGCGCAGCGTCGCGGGAGTGCGGATGCCGGCGAACCGGTTGCGCGGCAACCGGCGCCGCCAGCCGAGCAGGCCGACCGTGAGCAGCCCCCCGCCGGCGACCAGCAGCAGCACCCCGAGCAGCAAGGACACGCGCACGGCGATCAGCGTACCGGCGCCGGAAACTCGGTTGGGAGGCCCGCTATGGTAGATGCCGTGAGCACCGCCCGCCTGCTCCTTCCCAGGTTGCGCTGACCGGCGAACCGGCCAGCGCAGCGACCCCTCACGGCCCCGCGCCTTGTCACGGCCCAGTGCCTTTCACACAGCACAGTGCCTTTACACAGCACAGCGCCTGGGGGGCTTCGCTTTTCCTGGGGGTTATCAGCATGACCACGGCCGGGTCCGGAAGGACGATCATGAGCAGCACTGATGACGGGGAAGTCCCGCCGTACCGCTACAGCGCGGCGCTGGCCGGCGAGATCGAGCGCCGCTGGCAGCGCCGCTGGACCGAGCGCGGCACCTTCCACGCCCCCAACCCGGTGGGATCGCTGCGTCCCCCCGACGGCGCGGCGGTGCCGCAGGACAAGCTGTTCGTGCAGGACATGTTCCCCTACCCGTCCGGCAGCGGCCTGCACGTCGGGCACCCGCTGGGCTACATCGGCACCGACGTCTTCGCCCGTTACCAGCGGATGCTGGGGCGAAACGTGCTGCACACCATGGGTTTCGACGCCTTCGGGCTACCCGCCGAGCTGTACGCGGCCGAAACCGGTACCCACCCGCGCAGCACCACCGAGGCGAACATCGAGTCCTTCCTGACCCAGATCCGCCGGCTGGGGCTGGGCCACGACGAACGGCGCCGGATCGCCACCACCGACATCGAGTACTACCGCTGGACCCAGTGGATCTTCTTGCAGATCTACCACGCGTGGTACGACACGGCCGCGCGGCGGGCCCGCCCGATCACCGAGCTGAAGGCCGAGTACGCCCAGGGCATCCGATCCACCCCGGATGGCCGGCCCTGGAGTGAGCTGACCCGTGACGAGCAGCGGGAGATCATCGACTCGCAGCGGCTGGTCTACCTGTCGCAGGCGCCGGTGAACTGGTGCCCGGGGCTGGGCACCGTAGTGGCCAACGAGGAGGTCACCGCCGACGGTCGCAGTGACCGCGGCAACTTCCCGGTGTTCCGGCGCAACCTGCGGCAATGGATGATGCGGATCACCGCCTACGCCGACCGGCTGCTGGACGATCTGGACCGGCTCGACTGGCCCGAGAAGGTCAAGACCATGCAGCGCAACTGGATCGGCCGTTCTCACGGCGCCCGGATCCGGTTCCCGGTCGGCGGGAGCTGGCAGTCAGATCGCGCAGCTACCATCGTTGAGGTGTTCACCACCCGCCCGGACACCGTCTTCGGCGCGACCTACCTGGTGCTGGCTCCCGAGCATCCCCTGGTTTCCGAGATCGCCGCGCCGCAGTGGCCTGCGGGGGTGGACAGCCGCTGGACCAGCGCCGCCGCCACCCCGGCAGAGGCGATCGCCGCCTACCGCCGCGCAGTCGCGCGGCGTTCCGAACTGGAACGCCAGGAAAGCCGGGACAAGACCGGGGTCTTCACCGGGGCCCACGCCACCAACCCGGCCACCGGCAAGCAGATCCCGGTGTTCATCGCCGACTACGTCCTGATGGGCTACGGCACCGGCGCGATCATGGCCGTGCCCGGTCAGGACCAGCGGGACTGGGACTTCGCCGAATCCTTCGGGTTGCCCATCGTGCGCACCGTCGCCCCACCGGAGGATTTCGACGGGCAGGCCTACCCCGGCGAAGGTCCCGCGATCAACTCGTCGTTCCTGGGCGGGCTGGACGTCGAGGAGGCCAAGAAAGCGATCACCGACTGGCTGGAAGCCAACGCCGCCGGCGAGGGCACCGTGCAGTACAAGCTGCGTGACTGGCTCTTCGCCCGGCAGCGGTACTGGGGCGAGCCGTTCCCGATCGTCTACGACGAGCAGGGCCGCGCGCACCCGCTGCCGGAATCGATGCTGCCCGTCGAGCTGCCGGACGTGGCCGACTACGCACCCACCACCTTCGACCCGGACGACGCCGACTCCGAGCCGTCCCCACCGCTGGCCAAGGCCACCGACTGGGTGCAGGTGGAACTGGATCTGGGTGAGGGCGTCAAGACCTACCGCCGGGACACCAACGTGATGCCGCAATGGGCGGGATCATGCTGGTACCAGCTGCGCTACATCGACCCGCACAACGCCGAGGCGATGTGCGACCCGGTCAACGAGCAGTACTGGATGGGCCCGCGACCCCAGCTGCACGGCCCCGACGACCCGGGCGGCGTGGACCTCTACGTCGGTGGTGTGGAGCACGCTGTGCTGCACCTGCTGTATTCCCGGTTCTGGCACAAGGTGCTGTATGACCTGGGTCATGTGTCCTCAGAGGAGCCGTACCGGCGGCTGTACAACCAGGGTTACATCCAGGCGTACGCCTACACGGACGCGCGGGGCGTCTACGTCCCCGCCGAGGAGGTCGTCGAGGAACCCGACGGCAGCTTCACCTGGCGCGGCCAGCAGGTCCGGCGCGAGTACGGGAAAATGGGCAAGAGCCTGCGCAACGCCATCTCGCCCGACGAGATGAGCGACACCTACGGCGCGGACACCCTGCGGGTGTACGAGATGTCCATGGGCCCGCTGGACGTCTCCCGACCGTGGGCCACCAAGGACGTCGTCGGAGCGCACCGGTTCCTGCAGCGGCTGTGGCGCAACCTGGTCGACGAGGCCACCGGTGAGCTACGGGTGCTGGACACGCCGCTGGATCCGGACGTCGCAGCCGATCTGGCCACCTTGCGGGCGTTGCATCGGACCATCGCCGGCGTCCGCGAGGACTACGCGACGTTAAGGTTGAACACCGCGATCGCCAAGCTGATCGAGCTGAACAACCACGTCACCAAGGTGTACAGCTCAGGTCCCGGCACCCCGCGGGTGGTGGCCGAAGCCCTGGCGTTGCTGCTGGCGCCAGTAGCCCCGCATCTCGCCGAAGAACTGTGGTCGCGCCTGGGGCACGGCGAGTCCCTGGCGCACGGCCCCATCCCGGAGGCGCAGCAGCGTTACCTGGTCGAGGACACCATGGAGTATCCGATCCAGATCAACGGCAAGCTCCGCACCCGGGTCACGGTACCCACCTCGGCCAGCCCCGACGAGGTCCGCACCGCCGCACTGGCCCAAGCCCGCATCGCCACCCTGATCGACGACCAGGAACCCCGCAAGGTCATCGTGGTCCCCGGCCGCCTGGTCAACCTGGTCCCCTAACCCGGCGTGTCGCGCCGCTCGGCCCGCTGGTCGACCTGCTGCTGATCATCTACGGGCGGCGCCCGGCCCGTGTCGAAGGCACAGTCGTCCATGATCACCGATTGGGAAGAATCAGCCGCGCTGACCGCGGCTCAATCTTCCGAAACGGTGATCATGAGTCGGATGGACGGCGCTCTGACAGGCTCGGCCACCTCAGACTCACCGCGGTACCGATCAAGATGACCCCCCGCTCTGGGGTCCGGCGTTAGCCTCCCGGCTCTCCGGGCGATTGATCAGCTGCCGGACCGCGCTTCGAGCACCTGCGTTGCGGGCGACCCGTGCCGACAGCTACCGGGTTTACTCGCCGGCGTTCGTGGTCGGGGTGGTTTTCGGCTGCTCGTGCAGGGGTTCTCCACCAGCGATCTTGAAGTACTCGTCGATCTCGTCGGGGGAGGGATCGATGCTCACTGACTCGGCGTAGGCCTCAGCCGCTTCAGGGTCGTGCGCGCTGCCGTGTTCGGCCGTGCCAGTGGTCGGCAGCTGTTCATCAGGCGTCGGCATCCTCGCCTCCCCGCGTCATTGGACGAGGTCTGAGGCTACTCCGGATCGCTCGCAAAAAATTTCCGTCTCATCTGACGAATCGGCTTTACGGGGGGTGAGACGGGGTAACTGACTGCTACCGCGGCCTCGCCTGTGGGGCCAGGTCGTCAAGGACCGAACCGGCGTCCCAACCGACGTCGTCCGTCGCTGTAGAGGGGAGTGCGAGCCATGAGAGCGCTGGCAAACAAGGTGGTCTTACCCGCACGAGTCAAGGACAAGATGCATAACGTCAAGGACACCGCTCAATCCACAGTAGACGTCGTCAGGCTGCACCTGCAGACAGGCACCGAGGCGTTGCAGGACAAGACCGACGGGGTGATCCTGGACGCGAGAGGTGTCACCAACCAGGCACTCGCAAAGCTGGCGCCGCCAGGGGACGGGCGTATCGAGCACCGGCGTATCAGACAAGTGACAGGAACGGTCCGGCGAAGACCGGTGCCGGTCGCAGCGGCTGCCCTGAGTGTGCTCACGGTGCTAGGGCTTCTCATCCGCAGAAACAGGTGACGGCCACTGGAGAGAAGGGTGCCTTTTCGGCTTCGGTGAAGCCACGATCAACGCCAATCTTGCTGGGCAACCACATCGCAAGTACATCTATGAAGGAGCACCTGGTGGGTATCGGAAGCAAGATCTCCAACATGACCGAGGAGCTGACGGGCAAGATCAAGTCGATGGCTGGCAAGGCTGTCGACGATGAGCAGCTTGAGGCCGAGGGCGACGCCGATCAGGTCAAGGGCAACGTCAAACAGGCCGGCGAGAAGGTCAAGGACGTCTTCCAGGACTGAAAGTACCCCCACCCCCCCAATCGCCCGGCCGGGCGGACCCCCCACCCCACCCCACCCCTCCCCGCCCGGCCGGGCACTCAGCTCCGCACCACGGGACGACTCGCGACACCGGCTAGCAGCTAAGCGAGGATGCGGTGTGGTATGGGCTGGGTTGGGGGCGCGACGAGTCCGGTTTGGTAAGCGGCGGCCACCGCTTGCGCCTTTTCCCGGACGTCCAGTTTCATCATCAATCGAGCCAGATGCGTTTTCATGGTCGTTTCTCTGATGTCCAGATATGTGGCGACGTCGGAGTTGGACATGCCCAGCGCCAGCAGAGCGAGGACTTCCCGCTCACGAGGGGTGAGCTGGGCCATCTCCGCTGGACTGGGCACGTGCTCAGGCCGGGTAGCGAACTCATCGATGAGCCGGCGGGCGACCGCGGGATCAAGCCACGCCTCGCCGGCGACGACCGCCCGGATCGCGTTGACGATCTCGGCCGGGGCGGCACCCTTGAGCAGAAAACCCGAGGCGCCGGCGCGCAGCGCGGCATAGACGGCCTCGTCGATGTGATACGAGGTGAGAATGAGGATCTCGATCGGCTGACCGCCCTGCGCGACCAGCCCACTGTTGATCACAGCGCGGGTTGCGGTGACACCATCGGTGCCCGGCATGCGGACATCCATGAGGATCACATCCGGGCGCTGGGCGCGGGCCAGGGCCAGGGCGTCGTCGCCGTTGGCGGCCTCAGCGACGACCGCGATGTCGTCCTCGGCGTTGACCAGCATCGCGATGCCCGCCCGGGCCAGCGTCTGATCATCAGCTACCACGACACGGATCATGTTGGCACCTTCCTTGAATTTGCGCCGACCCTGGCCATCACTAACGGGGCTACCCGTGGCTCAGGGGTGACGGCGCTGAGGTGGTCGGACAGCGGGAGCATGGCGGTCAGGCGGTAACGATCGTCATGATGGGGTCCGGCCACCAGGAGCCCCCCGACCGCGTGGGCCCGCTCTCGCAGGCCCACCAGGCCACGGCCGCCGGAGAACTGCCGCTCCCGGTGCCCCCCGCCAGGATGGGTCGCATTGTCGATCTCGATCATCAGGTGCTGGATTTCCCAGACCACCCGCAGGCGCGGTTTGGCGTCCCTGCCGGCATGTTTGAGGGCATTGGTCAGTCCTTCTTGGACAATCCGGTATGCGGCCAGATCGACGCTCGGGTCCAGGTCACGCGGGGTTCCCTCGACATCGAAGGTGATCGGCATCCCGGTTGCCCGCAGCGAGGCCAACAACGCGGGCAGCTCGCGCAACCCGGGTTGGGGCCCGAGTTCGACGACGCGCGCCACGATGCCCGCGGGCTCGCCGGCGTCGAGTACCCCGAGGAGGCGCTGCAACTCCGTCATCGCTTGCCTGCCGGTGGTCTCGATGTCTGCCAATGACTGCTTGACCTGGGAAAAGTGGGTATCGGCGACCCGGGCTGCACCGGCGGCTTGTAAGATGATCACGGCAACCGCATGGGAGACGATGTCGTGCAACTCGCGGGCGATTCTGCGTCGTTCCGCCAGGACCGCCTCCTGGGCGGTCTTGCGTTCCCGTTCAAGCTTGAGGACATGGCGCTGACTGGCCTGCGCCAGGCGGCCGGCACCCCACGCCGCGAGGGTCATGAGGACCAGGAACACCATATTTCCGGTGAATGAGCTGTGCACCAAAGTGGGCGTAGACCCTGAATGCCACGGAGCCAGCCAGCGCGGTCGGGATGAAAGATGCCATCATCGCCAGCGCGGAGGCTCTCCGGCCGCAATGGGCTGAGACCGCATACAGCGCGACCGGAATCCCTACCGTAGGAGTGTAGTGCGTCATGATCGGCCACGCGGCCGCGGTGAGCACGCATTGCGTCGCGAAAACGGTCCGCGGTGCCCTATCCCGCCAGACCAACGGGATGAGTCCGGCGAGCCCGTACAGCCACACCAGAATCAACCACGGCTTGGTTCCCGACTGCGCCAGCTCGAGCCACGCGGAAAAAGTGAAACAGTTGAACAAGAAAAGTGCCGGAAGTAATAGAACGTCCCATTTTGCCGGCGATGCCAGGTAATTGTTTCTGGTTGTCCAGCCGGGAGCTTGCATCGAGTCTCCTCAATACCGGAGTGTGGCTGACACTACGACCCGCTGGTTTCTGGTCCGGGGCAGATACCCGGGGTTTGACCCTCGCAGAGAGTAACCGGTGCGGCGCGTGGACGCTGCGGCGAATGATCTGGATTCCCCTGCCCAGGCCAAGGGTGCCCTCCGTCACACATACCAGGCACGCCGTCGCACGAGGTGTGCCTGGGTAGCCACCCAGGGCCATCCGGGACATGTGTTAGGCCATTGATCAATGCAGTGTGACAGGACGTGACTCGACGGCGCTGCTGCCGCGGCGGTGGCTCCGACCAGCGCGAATGAGGCGGCCATCAGGAGTGTCCCGGCCACCGTCGCGGTGCGTCCGCATAATGACTTGACGGTGGCGCTGTCGAGCGTCTCACCCGTGGAAAATTTCTCGAGAATGCTTATCGTGTTCTTCTCCTCAGCGTCAGCGTCAGCGCAGGTCAGGCGCCGTGCGTAAAGTCCGATGAGAGCGTTACATACGGCTTGACTCAGCAGCAAGTTTTAATGGGGGATGACATTATTTTTCCGTCTGTAGGTGCAGCGGTTCTGCTGAAGTACATCATCTGATGTAGTTCGACAGGATGACCACTGGTAGGTGAAAGACACGATCGATCCGACCTCAGCTGTACGAGCACTCCGGGCTGCTTCGTTCTATGCAGTAGCACTGCGGGACCTGTGGCATACGAAAAATGGTCTGTCAGAATGACGACCAAGGCCCTGATGGCCAGCATTCTTGAAGAAGCCTGCCGAAATATATTCGGCGGCTGGCTGTCAAGGAATGCGGGCAAGAAGCCCGCCTCAACTCCCGGAGTACGTGATGATCGCAAAGATCGCAGCCTCGGCGCTGTTAGCGGTAAGTGCTTTCGGGCTGGTCGGGAGCCCGGCGTTGGCCGGCCCCACACCCCCTCCGCCACCGCCGCCCAGTTCCGACGTACCGGCCCCATCGAGTCCTGGTGGGGGACCTTCTGCCGATCCCGGAGCACAAGCCAAGTTGCAGGCGCCAAACGATGCGGCCGCCGCAAGAATTCCGGCTTGTGGTACGCATGAAGGGGACCATGATCGGAAGAATGGGCGTTTCGCCGGCAATGGTGTTCACATCCGCACCGGGCCCCGTGTGACGCCGAATCCGGGCTGCACCATCGTTGGGGAGGGTAATCGCGGTCAAGTAGCCGACTACTATTGCTGGGACAACGGGCAGGGCGGTACCTGGACCTATCTGCGTGACACAGCCACGGGCAAAGTTGGATGGGTGCAGGACAGCTTCCTCAGCGTTGATCCCGATTTCCCCCCTCTGCGGGGCAGTCTCGTGAAGTGTCCGTGACCGACGAGCAAACAGGTCGGGCCTCCGCACCGTTCGTACGGACGCCCGACCCCGACATGGAGACATATCGGGGTTTTTCGAGCGCACTTCACCCCGACATGTCTCCATGTCGGGGTGAAGTTGCCTCGTCGCCGCGGATGAAGGACTCGACGGCTTCGTAGGCATCGGCGTCGGAGTACTGGACCGGGGGGGATTTCATGAAGTACGAGGACGCGGAGATGACCGGGCCGCCGATGCCGCGGTCCAGCGCGATTTTCGCGGCGCGGATCGCATCGATGATGACGCCGGCGGAGTTGGGCGAGTCCCAGACCTCGAGCTTGTATTCCATGTTCAGCGGCACGTCACCGAACGCCCGGCCCTCCAGCCGGACGTAGGCCCACTTGCGGTCATCGAGCCACGGCACGTGGTCCGAAGGCCCGATGTGCACCGCCGCCTTGTCCATCTCATGCGGCACCTGCGAGGTCACCGACTGGGTCTTGGAAATCTTCTTCGATTCCAGCCGCTTGCGTTCCAGCATGTTCATGAAATCCATGTTGCCGCCGAAGTTGAGCTGGTAGGTGCGCACCAGTTCGACCCCGCGGTCCTCGAACAGCTTGGCCAGCACCCGGTGCGTGATCGTGGCCCCGACCTGGGATTTGATGTCATCGCCGATGATCGGTACACCGGCGGAGGTGAACTTGTCCGCCCACACCGGATCGGAGGCGATGAACACCGGAAGCGCATTGACGAACGCGACGCCGGCATCCAGCGCGCACTGGGCATAGAAGCGGTCCGCGTCCTCCGAGCCCACCGGCAGGTACGACACCAGCACCTCGGCGCCCGACTCGCGCAGCATGGCAACCACGTCGACCGGCTTCTCGTCGGACTCGGTGATGATGTCCCGGTAGTATTCGCCCAGGCCGTCCATCGTGTGCCCGCGCGCCACCGTGACTCCCAGCGGCGGCACATCGCAGATCGAGATGGTGTTGTTCTCGCTGGCCACGATGGCCTCGGACAGGTCACGCCCGACTTTCTTGGCATCGACGTCGAACGCCGCGACGAACTGCAGGTCCCCGACGTGGTATGCGCCGAAACGCACGTGCATCAGGCCGGGTACCCGGATTGTGGGGTCGGCGTCGCGGTAGTACTGCACGCCCTGTACCAGCGAGGCAGCGCAGTTGCCGACGCCCACAATGGCGACCCGGATCCCGGGACCGGCGTCGCGGCCTTCAGTCATGGTCCGCCCTTTCGGTGTCATTCTGGGTTGGCTTTCTCATGGGCGATCAGTTCGTTGAGCCAGCGCACTTCACGCTCACTGGTTTCCAGGCCCATCCGGTGCAGTTCCAGGGTGTAGCGGTCGATCTGGTCCCCGGTGCGCGCGAGGGTGGCCCGCAGCCCCTCCCGGCGTTCCTCGACCCGGCGCCGCCGGCCCTCCAGGATCCGCATCCGGACCTCGGCCGGTGTGCGGGAGAAGAACGCCAGGTGCACGCCGAACCCATGGTCCTCCCACGTCTGTGGGCCGGCATCGGCGAGCAGAATGGCGAAGCGCTCCTTGCCGTCGGCGGTGAGCCGGTACACCCGCCGGCCACGGCACGACCATCCGGTGCTGGCGCGCAGGTCCCGCATAGGCTCGTCATCCTCGACGATGAAGCCCGAGCGCTGCAGTCGGCGTAGCGTGGGATACAGCGATCCAAAGGAGCAGGCGCGGAATGCCCCGAGCAGCCCGGTGAGGCGTTTGCGCAGCTCGTAGCCGTGCATCGGGGCGTCATGGAGCACCCCGAGCACCGCTAGCTCCAGCATGCGGTACCTCCGACAGGCCCTGGCGACGTATAGCCGCACTATATCGCGTCGATACATCACCGAGGCCGTGCGCCGGTAGGGGTACCCCCGAACGCCCGAGCGGTGATCACCCATCGGTTGCGTAGTCTGTTGGGCATGCGGACCCAACGACAGGTCGTGGACTACGCGTTGCAGCGGCGTGCGCTGCTCGCGGAGGTCTATGCCGGCCGGGTTGGTCTCACCGAGGTCTGTGACGCGACCCCGTACCTGCTGCGAGCGGCGAAGTTCCACGGTGAGCCCAGCACGGTCACCTGTCCCATGTGCCGCAAGGAGTCCCTGACGCTGGTCTCGTGGGTGTACGGTGACGAACTCAAGCATGCGGCAGGTTCGGCCAGGACCACCGATGAGCTGCACCGGATGGCGGCGCTGTACGAGGAGTTCAGCGTTTTTGCCGTCGAGGTGTGCCGGACGTGCAGCTGGAACCATTTAGTGCAGTCGTACGTCCTGGGAACCAGCGGTGTAGGCAGTAGGCGGTCCCGCCGGCGGACCGTGGCGGAGTAACCCGACGTGAGGCTGTAACCCGACGTGAGGTTGCAACCCGACGTGAGACTGAGCCCGACATGAGCCTGGGACGTGTCCCTGGTTAAGTGTGCCCAGCTCGAAACCCTCGCGAGCCGACTACCGGTCTGGGAGGACAACGCGTGAGCGACCAGCGACATGACGGCGGCCGACCGCCGCCGGCCGAGCCGGCAATCAGACGGCCGCCGGTAGCTAGCTACCCGCCTGAGCGGTTCGCCCAAGCTCGGTCAGGGCAGTTTCGGTTAAGTCCGTACGGATCACCAGACCAGATACCTGCACATCCGCTCGACAGAGAGCCCGAGCTACTCACGCACCCGGCGCCGTCGATGGGGCCCGATGGTGCTGGCCCCAACTGGCCACCCGACTCGACCTTCGGTGGTGGTGGCGGCTTGGGCTGGCCCCCGCGCTGGCGCCTGGTGCGCAACATCGCGCTGGTCGGTGCGCTGCTGTGCGTCCTGCTGCCGGTGCTGGGGTTCTTCGCGGGCTGGGTGTTCCTCGACGTCCCCTCTCCGGCGGCGCTGGCAGCGGAGCGCAAGCAGGTCACCACGATCATGGCCAGCGACGGGACGACCGAGGTCGGCCGCTACGTGCCGGAGGAGGGCAACCGGATCCCGGTCAGCCTTTCACTGGTGCCGGCCCACGTGCAGAACGCCGTGCTGGCAGCCGAGGACCGCAGCTTCCGATCCAACCCCGGATTTGACATCACCGGCATCGCCCGGGCGACCTGGAGTCAGCTCACCGGTGGCGGTGGCGGTGGCTCCACCATCACCCAGCAGTACATCAAGGTGGCCACCGGCCACGACGAGTACAACATCTTCCGGAAATTCCGCGAAGTGATCGTCGCGGCCAAGATAACCAAGCAGGAGTCGAAGGACCGGATCCTCGAGGACTACCTCAACACCATCTACTTCGGCCGCGGCGCCTACGGGATCCAGGCAGCCAGCCAGGCGTACTTCAAAAAGAACGTACAGAACCTGACCGTCGCCGAGGCGGCAGTACTGGCCGCCGCGATCCGGTCCCCGTCCCGCCTGGACCCGGCCAAGAACCTGCAGCAGGCTCAGGCCCGATGGAACTTCGTGCTGGACGGCATGGTCGAGCAGGGCTGGCTGTCCCCGGCCGATCGCAGCGTCGGGCTCTACCCCGACACCGTCCCGCCGGGTCAAGCCCCCGGTGCGGCGACCGATGACCGCGCGCACATCGTCGACCGGGTGATGGAGGAGCTGGACAAGCAGGGCATCAGCCGGGCGCAGCTGGCCATCAACGGTGGCCGGATCACCACCACCATCGATCCCCGGGCGCAGCAGTTGGCTCGCGATGCCGTGCTCACCGAGCTGCGTGGGCAGCCGAAGAACCTGCATTCGTCGCTGGTCGCGATCGACCCGCGCAGCGGTGCGGTGATCGCGTACTACGGCGGATCGGACGGGGATGGCTTTGACCTGGCCGGAGGTCCGGCGTGGAACCCGGGATCGGCCTTCAAGCCGTTCACCATGCTCGCCGCGCTGGAACGCGACATCGGCATGAACTCGACGTACGACGGCAACTCTCCGCTGGTCATCGACGGCCATTCCTTCAACAACTCGGAAAGCCGCAACTACCCCCAGCTGACCTTGCACGATGCCATGACCCAGTCGGTGAACACCGCGTTCGTCCGGCTGGCTCAGGCCGTCGGGCCGCAAGCCGTGCGCGACGCCGCGATCCAGGCCGGGATCCCGGAGCAGATCAACGGCAAGCGCGCCATGTCCGAGCCGGACAGCGGGGCGCCCGGGGTGGGCATCACGCTGGGCCAGTACCCCGTGCACACCATCGACATGGCCAGCGCCTACGCGACCTTCGCCGCCGACGGGATGCGCCACGAGCCCTTCTTCGTCCGCCAGTACGCCAACTCCCACGGCACCATCGACTTCCAGCACGTCGACAAGCCGCAACCGGGCTTCGACCAGGTGGACACCGCTCGCAACACCCAGCTGGCCCGCAACGTCACCGCCACGCTGACCGACGTCGCGCGCAGCTCAAAGATCCCGCTGACCGGCGACCGGCAGGTCGCCGCCAAGACCGGTACTCACCAACGCGGCGAGACCGGTGATAACTCCGCCGCCTGGACGGTCGGTTACACACCCTCGATCTCCACCGCGGTGTGGGTTGGTGACCCGGCCAACACCGCGATCAAGAACGCCAGCGGTGGCGACGTCTTCGGCCGGGGGGTGCCGGGTTTGATCTGGGAGCGATTCATGAACTCCTACCTGATGGGCACACCCCTGGAGACTTTCCCGCCGTTCACGCTGATCGGTCCGGCGCCGCCGCCTCCCGTCGTCGAGCAGCCGGCCCCCACGCGGACCCGGCAGCCGCGGGACACCACACCCACTGCCACCACCGAGCCGAACTTCGGGGATCTGGTCCCCACGCCAATCGAGCCGAACACCACGCCGACCAAACGGCGCAACGCGTGCTTCCCGTTCTGCGACACTGGGCCAAATAACAACACTGGGCCAAACAACAACGACAATCAGGGTCAGAACGACAACCAGGGTCAGGATCCGGCCCTGAACGACAATCCGAACCAGGGTAATGAGGGCCAGGGTCGCCCGCGGCACTTCTGATCGTGACTCGGGTGGCGGTGCTTCGAGGGCCGGCGCTCGCCTCGATCGATCGTCGCTGACGCCGCGGCAGCGGGTGCCGCCCACCTGGACCGATCCGCTGGTCGCGCGGGCCAGCCGGATCGTGGGTGGTCCGCTGGGCCGGCACGCGGTGCTCGGGCGGCACTGGTTCTGGACCCCGCTGCGGGGGGTCCTGCTGTTCGCGACGATCACTCTCGCGTTGGGCTGGCTGGCCAAGGCGCCGTGCGCGCAGAGCTATCGCGACAGTGCCGGTGTGCTCCAGGTGGACTGGCGCGACGGTCGCCAGTACCTGGCGATGTGTTACTCGGACACCATCCCGCTCTACAACGCAGAGCGGCTGGACCGTCCCGGGCTGGCCGGATTCCCGTACGCCGCCTCCTGGGTCGAGCATCCGGGCCAGCCCGATGCCCAGGTGCGGTACATGGAGTACCCGGTACTCACCGGCCTGTACCAGTGGGCCGTTGCCAAGCTGGCCCAGACCTGGGTAGCGGCCGCGCAGTCCGGCTGGCTTCCCACCTCGGCTCCCGCCATCGTGCACTTCCACATCAGCGCGCTCGGCTTGACCGTTGCCTGGCTGGTGACGGTCTGGGCCCTGGTCGGGCTGTCGCCGCGACGGCCCTGGGACGCCGCGCTGGCCGCGTTATCGCCGTTGGTGGTGGTGCATGCCTTCACCAACTTCGACGCGCTGGCCACCGCGCTGGCCACCACTGGCCTACTGGCCTGGGCGCGGCGACGTCCGGTGCTCGCCGGGGTGCTGCTCGGACTGGGCGCAGCCACCAAGTTCTACCCTGCGTTACTGCTGGGCCCGATCCTGCTGCTGTGCGTGCGAGCCGGCCGGCTGCGTCCCGGGCTGCAGGCCCTCGCCGCGGCCGCGATTGCCTGGGCCGTGGTGAATGTGCCGATCGCGGTGCTGTTCCCGTCCGGGTGGGCGGAGTTCTTCCGGCTCAACAACCAGCGCGGCGCGGACCCGGACTCGCTGTACAACGCGGTGTCCGCCTTCACCGGGTGGCCCGGCTTCGACGGGGTGCTGCGCAACGGTCAGATCCCGGTCACCCTCAATCTGGTCAGCACGGCCCTGTTCGTGCTGGCCTGCGGGGCGATCAGCTGGGTCGCCCTGACGTCACCGCGGCCGCCGCGGCTGGGTCAGCTGGGCTTCCTTGTGGTGAGCGCCTTCCTGCTCGTCAACAAGGTATGGAGCCCGCAGTACTCGTTGTGGCTGGTCCCGCTGGCGGTGCTGGCGATCCCCCGCTGGAAACCGGTGCTGGCCTGGATGGCCGTCGATGCGCTGCTCTGGGTCCCACGGATGCTCTACTACCTGGGCCCCGACTACAAGGGCCTGCCCATCGAGCCGTTCCTGGCCGCCGTCCTCATCCGCGACACCGCCGTCGTCCTGCTAGCCGCCCTGATCCTCCGCGACATCTACCGCCCACGGGTCAGTCGTCTCCATGTCGGGTGATCATGAGGCGAGCTGGGCTCTCAGCCAGGTTATGTCGTCGGCTTGGGTGGTGGGGTCAGTCTCCAGGATGACGGTGGCGTTCGCGGCGGCGCAGACGGCTACCAGCTGTGCGGGGTCTATGGTGCCTTCGCGGAGCGGGGCGTGCCGGTCACGGGCCGAGCCGAACTCGTCGCGTGAGTTGTTGCAGTGCACCAGATCGATCCGGCCGGTGATGGCCTCGACCCGGTCGACGGCGTCGGCCAGGTCCTCGCCGGCGGCGAATGCGTGGCAGGTGTCCAAGCAGAAGCCGACGTCGTAGTCGCCGATCGCGTCCCACAACCGGGCCAGCGATTCGAACCGGCGCGCCATCGCGTTGTCTCCGCCGGCGGTGTTCTCCACCAGGATCCGGGTCGCGAACCCGCCGTCAGCCGACTGCCGGTCGAACATCTTGCGCCAGTTCTGGAAACCCTGCTCGGCATCGTCGGCCTTGGTGACATGCCCGCCATGCACCACCAGACCGCGGGCCCCTACGGTGGCGGCCGCCGCGGCGTGCTGGGCCACCAGCTTGCGTGACGGCATGCGGATGCGGTTGTTCAGCGACGCCACATTGATGACGTACGGTGAGTGCACATAGACTTCCAAACCGGCCTCAAGTAGCGCGGCGGTGTGTGGATGTGGCCCGGGAGCCTTCCAATCCTGCGGGTCGGAGAGGAAAAACTGCATCGCCTGACCATTACGTTGTGTAGTCGCGGTCACCGGGTCGTTGTCGCTGACGTGGGCACCAATTCGCATCTTCGTAGCCTAGAGGAGTCACTCTAAGCTGAACGGCGTACCCGCACAGTACACGGTGAGTGCACAGAGTAACCACGATCTACTGAAAGTACTGGTTATCGTCACAGAGAGGCTCTATCGTCGTTACCCTGACGACACAACCAGGTACAGAGCGACACGGAGGCACCTTATGGGGACACGGGCGAGGGTGACCACGGTTGCTGGAGCAGCCACGTTACTGTGCGCTGTCAGCACCTTCGGAGGGGGCTTAGCGGCCTTCGCCGCACCCTCCACCGCTTTCATCGATGCATCCACTTCGGCCGGAGCACCCGCGCCGATGCTGGTGGGTCGTTGCGGGGACACGGTGCGTGGTGACGCTGGGCAGCGGGTGGGTGTCCGGCTGGCAGGTTTGTCGGTGTTTGACGTCGGTTCGGTGCCCACTAGTGGGTCGCGCACCTTCGACGCCACCTCCGTGCTACGGGAGGCGATGGGCCCGGTGGCGCCGGCGTGCTTGATCACTGCCGAGCCGCTGTCGCCGGTCACGGCTCCGGTCGAGGCATTGATTGCGCCCGCCGCCGCCCCGCTCCAGGGGGTGACCGGCCAGGTTCCGTTGTTGGGTAAGCCGGCCGCACCGGCACCGAATGCGTCGCCGCCGGCGGCACCGGCGGATCAGCCGCAGCCCGCTGCGGGCGCGGTGCCGACGTTGGCTTCACCGGCGTCGGGTCCGTCCTTCGGACCATTCATGCCGAACGACGCCCAGTTCATGCTCGGCATGTACAACAGTGGCCTGCCCCGCTTCAACTACGCTGACCTGCTGTCGATCGGTCATCCTGGAGCGCTCGGGAAGCTGTCGGCCGGGGTGCTGACGGCGGATCTGTTCGGTACGCCATCGGTGAGTAACGGCAGTTCGGGGCTGGGTAAGCAAAGCGCCGCAGCCAACGACGTCGCCGCGGCCGGTCGCGCATCAGCTCTTCCTGCCAGCGGCGTTGAGCGGATTGCGCTGCCGATCCTGGTGGCGGTCCTGATGCTGGCCGGTGTGACTGCAGCGCTGCTGCGCGGCTGGGTTCTCGGGCGCCGCTGACAACGCTTGACGCAGGACCCGTCGAGACTGGATACGCAGCACCGACTCTGCGGTGAGTTTCCAAGAGGTCGCCCCACGACTGTCGTGGGG
>JBOHFK010000123.1:0-17605 GCA_050699635.1 Pseudonocardiaceae bacterium
GGTCCACCCCGCTGGGCGCGGTCGGGTTCGCGGTCGCGGCAGCCGAGCTGGCGGCCCAGCTCGATCGGTCCGCGCCGGGCGGCCCGGCGCTGGTGGTGCTGGCCGTCGGCTCCGGCGCCAGCTGCGCCGGGCTGCTGGCCGCCGGACCGCCGTGGCCGGTGCTGGGGGTGTCGGTCAGCCGATCGCTGCCGGAGATCACCGGCAAGGTGCACGAGCTGGCGCACGGGTGCGCCCGGCTGCTGGGCACCCCGCCGCCCCGCGATGGGCGGCTGGAGATCGTCGACGCTCGCGGGCCCGGCTTCGGCGTCGCGTCGCCGGCCGACCGGGCCGCTGCCCGGCTCGCGCTGCACACCGAGGGCCTGCTGCTCGACCACACCTACAGCGCCAAGGCGTTCGCGGTGCTGACCCAGCGGGTCCGCAGCGTCGCAGGACCCGTGGTGTTCTGGCATACCGGAGGTCTGTTGCCGGCCGTGACAGCGCTGGGAGGGCGGATATGACAACCAGACGCACGGAGGGTCCGCCGCAGACCGGGGCGGCGCCGGAGCTCGTCGAGTCCGGCTTCACGCTGGAGAACGCGGACGCCTCATTCCTGCACAACGGGCTGAACCTGGCCGACCTGGCCCACGTGCTCGACCTGGCCCGGCGTGGCCTCGTGCCGGTGGCGGCTCAGCGCGAGCTGCTGGCGCTGTTGCTCGAGGTGTACGAGGTGCCTGCCGAGCAGTTCCCTTATGACCCCTCCTACGGCGAGCCATACAACTCCCGCGAGCACTACTTCATCTCCCGGATCGGCGACGTCACCGGGTGGCTGCACGCCGGGCGCCCCCGGCGGGAGGCGGCCCGGATCGCGCTGCGACTGCACCTGCGCCGCCAGCTTGTCGAGCTGGTCACCGAGGCCGTCGCGTTCGCCCGGGTGGCGGTCGACCGGGCTGAGGAGCACGCCGAGACCTTGATGCCCGACCAGACCTATCTCCAGCAGGCCCAGCCTTCGACGTTCGGGCACTACCTGCTGTCCTTTGTGTACGCCTGCGTGCGGGACGCCCGCCGGCTGCTCGAGGAGCTGGACTGGGTCGACTGCAGCCCGGGCGGCGCGGGTTGTGTCAATGGCACCCGGTTGCTCTCCGACCGCGGCTTTGTAGCTGACGCGCTCGGGTTCGCCGGAGTGATCGAGCACACCCGCGATGCGATGTGGCAGATCGATGGTCTGATCCATGTGCTGGCCACCGCGGCCAGCCTGCTGTCCGGGTTCAGCAAGCTGGCCGAGGATCTGGAGATCTGGTCGAGCAGTGAGTTCGACTTCGTCGACCTGGCCGACGCCTACACCCGGGCCAGCGTGCTCATGCCGCAGAAGCGCAACCCGTATTCGCTGGCTATCATTCGGGGAGCCTCCGGGGTCGTCATCGGACGGCTGACCGGGTTCCTCGCAGTGGCCAAGAGCCCATCGGCCCGGAGCGACAACCTGATTTTCGCCTACGGCGAGGTGCCACGGGCGCTCGACCTGTGCCTGCGGATCACCCGGCTGATCGCCGGGGTGGTACGGACGATGCGGGTCAACGCCGAACGGATGGCCGAGGAGCTGCGCGCCGGCTACACCCAGTCCACCGACCTCGCCGAGCACCTGGTGCAGTGCTGCGCGGTGGACTACCGCACCGCTTACGTCGTCGTCGGGCGCACCGTACGGGCGGCCAGCCGGGCCGGCATCCCCGGCATGGAAATCACCGGTGAGATGATCGACGAGGTTGCCCGCGAGTACACCGGACGGTCCTGGGGTCTGGGCGGTGCCGATCTGTCCGAGGTGCTCGATCCGTGGCAGATCGTGCTGTCCCGGCGGGCCGAGGGTGGTGCTGCGCCTTCCGCGCTGCGTCGCATGGCGGGGAACCTGCGGGCTTCGCTTGACGAGCTGGACGTCGTCGTCGGCGAGCGCTCCGCGGCCTACGACCGGGCCGAACGGGCGCTGTTGGAAGCGGCCAGGGTCGCCGTCGAGAAAGCGGAGGGGTTGTGAGCGCGCTACCGGACGAACTCAGTGTGGTCAATGTGGGGCTGCCGATGTTCGCCGACGCCCTGCGCGCGCAGGGCGTGGTGGTGCAGCACGTCGACTGGCGGATCCCTGCCGGCGGTGATCTGGCCGCGGTGGCGACATTGAGCCGGCTCTACGGCGACCATGGGACTGCCGTGGATACAGCGAACACCGAGGTGGTGCGGCGGCTGGATTCCGGTGTGCCGCAGCTCGTCGAGGTCTCCACGGTGGCGCAGGCCGTACCAGGGGTGGCCGGTCGCACCCTGCTGCACTGCGGACCCGCGATCGACTTCGGCCAGGTGTGCGACCCGCTGCGCCGCTCGATGCGGGCCGCCGTGATCGCTGAGGGCTGGGCCGCCGACATCGAGGAGGCGCAGCGGCTGCTAGCTGGCGACCAGGTGGCACTGACCCCGGCCAACCATCACCAGGCTGTGGTGCCGATGGCCAGCGCGATCGGTCCGAGCGCACCGGTTTTCGTGGTGGTCGACCGCGAGGGTGACACTCGCTCCTACGCGCCGGTCAGCCAGGGGCCGGGGGAGGTGGCCTGGTTTGGTCGGGATACCGATGCGGCGATCGAACGGCTGCGGTTCCTGCGTGACGTCGCCGGCCCGGCGCTGAGCCAGATCCTGAGCTCGGCGGGCCCGCTGGACATCCTCAGCCTGGCCGCGCAGGGCGTCTCAATGGGTGACGACCTGCACATGCGCACCCAGGCCGCGACCAACCTGCTCATCCGCAGCTGGCTTTCACCGCTAGCCGAGCTACCGGAGCAGCAGCGCGGCGCGATGGCCCGCTTCCTGTCCGGCAACCATCTCTTCTTCCTGACGCTGGCGATGGCCGCGGCCAAGGCACTCACCCTGTGGGCCGAGCAGGTGAGCGGGTCGAGCATCGTCACGACCATGTCCCGCAACGGGACCACGTTCGGGATCAAGCTCGCCGGCTCGCCGGAGTGGCACATCACCGATGCCCCGCCGATCACCGACGCGCTGTACTACTCCGGTTACGGGCCGCAGGACGCCGCCCCGGACATCGGTGACTCCGCAGTGCTGGAGTTGGTCGGTCTCGGTGGCCCGGCGGCTGCGGGTTCACCGGCCGTGGCGGCGTTCCTCGGCGGCTCGATGGCGGACGCCAGGCGGGCCACCGAGGCCTTCGAGCAGATCTGCGCCGGTACCAGCAGCCGCTTCACCTTGCCGCCGCTGGACTTCAGTGGCACCCCGGTCGGTGTGGACGTGCGCCGCGTGGTGGAGCTGGGGATCACCCCGCAGATCACCACCGGCATCCTGCACTCGTCCTCGGGCACCGGGCAGATCGGCGCCGGGGTGGCCACCGCGCCGGTGGCATGCTTCACCGAGGCCCTGGCCGCCCTGGCCGCCCGCTTGGATCGCTGAGACGCCATGCATGCAGCTGCGCCAGCTGACCACGCTAGATGCCGCGCAGCGAGTACCTGACCACTCGGGCTGGTCGGTGGCCCGGGTTGGACCAGCGGCGGCGGTGGCCGGTCGGGTAATGCAGTGCGTCGCCCCGGCGCAGCGTGTAGCGCTCGCCGGCAACTTCGACGGCGAGTGTGCCATCGAGTACAAGCAGCAGTTCCTCTCCGGCGCGAGGCACCACCTCTCCCCATTCGGCGCCTGGCGCGAGCGTGGCCACCTCCCCGACGCCCCGGAAACGCTCCGGTGGTCCACCGATGCCGGCCAGCTCTACGCCCGGAGCCGGCGCGGGCAGCACCGGACGCTCGGTGGCTGGAGTGTGCGCGGCCACCTGTTCCAGCCCGGGTGCGGCATCGACGAAGTGCCCGATGGAACGACCCAACGCGGTGGCCAGCTTGAGCAGCGTGGTGATTGTCGGCACCATGTCGTTGCGCTCGACTTTGTGGATCGCTGCGGCCGACACACCGGCCCGCCTGGCCAACTGCTGCAACGAGAAGCCTAGCTGGAGTCGGAGCTCGCGCACCTTGGGGCCGATGGCTCCGACGATCGGCTCCCATTCCGGCGCGCCGCCGGGCTGCGGCCCGTTGTAGACGCGGTCGCCGCCCGCGGAATCGGGGTCGTCCACGGTCGCCGACCTCGCCATGAGTGATCTCCTTGACAGTCACACTGCGTTCAGTATGATAAATGCGCATTACTTATTGTGTATGATTATCCGCTTGGGCGAGCCTCATCGTAGACGCCGGAAGAAGGTTTATCCGTGCCGCGCAGGACGGTGATCATCGGTGGCGGAGCCGCTGGTCTGGGCGCCGCCGGTGGTGTTAAGGCGGCCAATCCGGGAGCCGAGGTCGTTGTCTACACCGAGTACGAGGACGTTGCCTACAGTCCCTGCGGTATCCCCTATGTGCACGGTAAGGAGATCCCCGACTTCGAGCGGCTGTTCCTGGCCAGTAAGCAGGTCTACGTCGACGCCGGCATCGACGTGCACTACAACACCGCGGTGATCGGGCTGGACACCGCGCTCAAGGTGGTCACGTTGGCCACCGGGGACGAGGTCCGCTACGACACCCTGGTGGTGGCCACCGGCTTCAACTACGCCGATCCCGGGGTGCCCGGCGTCGATCTCGACGGGCTGTACTACGTCAAGAACATCCGCAAGGCTATGAAGTGGGACAAGGTTCTCGACGCAGTGAAGAAGGCCGTCGTGGTAGAGGCCTCGCCACTCGGTGTGGAGATGGTCACCTCGCTGGCGCAACGTGGCATCGAGACCCATCTGATCGACCCGCACCCCTGGCCACTGGCCGAGATGGTCGACCCGGACATCATGGCGCCGGTTGAGGCATCGTGGGACGAGCTAGGTGTCATCCCGCATTACAACACCACTTTACAGGCGTTCCTCGGCGGCCCGGACGGTCAAGTCCGGGCGGTGCAGACCTCAAAAGGTGAGCTGGATGCCGACATCGTCGTGGTATGCACCCACAAGGAGCCGAACAACACCCTCGCGGCTAAGGCCGGTCTGCGGCTCGGCTCGACCGGAGGTGTGATCGTCGACGCGCGGATGTCCACCTCGGCATCGGATGTGTTCGCCGCCGGTGACTGTGCCGAGATCCCGCATGGGCTGACCCGGGTCCCGCTGCAGGGGCTGACCGGCAGCCACGCCTATGCCCAGGGCAAGGTTGCCGGCGCCAACGCCGGCGGCGGCAACCGCGCCTACCGCGCAGTGTACGTGCCGTGGGGAACCCCGGCCGGAAAGTGGGTGATCGGTGGGGCGTCCTTCGGTGAGACCACCGCCACTGCACTGGGCATCCCATACGTGGTGGGGATCGCCCAAGGCATCTCTCGGGCCCGGTACTACCCGGGCGTCAAGCCGGTGAAGGTCAAGCTGCTCGCCGAGCCGGACAGCCTGCGGCTGATCGGCGCTCAGATGGTCGGACAGGAGGGGATCAAGGAACGGGCCGACTTCCTCGCGATGGCGGTCAAGTTCGGCTTCACCCTGGAGGACCTCGCGACGATGGAGAACGTCTACTCACCGGCCATCGGAGCGCTCAACGAACCCATCGCCCTAGCCGCCCAGAACGGCCTCAACTCAGCCAAGAAACGCTGACATGCCCTTGCACCAGTGGCTGCGCCGCAATTCCGAGCACTACCTGATGATCGCCGCGCAGGAGCACGTGGCACGGCGTCACGGCACCCTGCCCCCACGGCCCCCACGCGGTGTCAAAGAGCTGTTCTGGCTGCGGGTGTTCGTCCCGGTATACCGGGGCCTGCCATGGCCGTTGCGGCACCGGATCATGCAGTCGATGCCGGGCAGTCACCGCCAGCAGTGGGAGCCGCCTCCCCGGCCGCGAAACCCCGCGGTGTGATCGCGAGATCCGCCCGAAAGAAACCAACCCAACAACGAAAGGAAACCGACGGTGGCACAAATCGTGGGCGAGAGGGTTCAGAAGGGCGACGCGATCGTCGACTACGAGGACAAGGTCTTCGAGGACATCCAGGCCGAGCCTGGTGAGAAGGCCTACATCCTCATGCACACCGTGCCGTTCGAGGGCTCGGTGGGCCTGGTCAACATGCTGACCGCAACCCGGATCAACCGCAAAGGGTTCGACACTCACCTGGTCCTCTACGGCCCCGGTTCGCTGATGGCCTCGGCTGCCCGCGGCTACCCGAAGGTGGGCGACGAGGCCTTCCCCGGTGCGATGTCCTACAACAAGCAGCTACAGACGTTCATGAATGAGGGCGGCCACGTCTACGCCTGCCGCTTCTCCGCAGCCATGCTCTACGGCATGAGGGAGATCGACATGATGGAGGGCGTCAGGCCCATCAACCCACTCGACGTCCTGGACTCGGTGCTGACGGCCCGCCGGCAGAATGCGCTGATCATGCAGACCTGGACCGTCTAAACCCGGTGCGTGCGGAGCAGCGGCCGGGGGCTGCTCCGCACGCACCAGCAGCGGAGGTGCACTGATGAACCCGATCGCGGACCTGGGCGGCGCGCAAGGCTGGGGCCGGGTCAAGACACCGACTGCGGACGAGCCGGTCTTCGCTGATGGGTGGGAAGGCAGGGCGTTCGCGTTGACCCTGCTGTCAATGGGCCGGGTCTCCGGCCGCAACCTCGATGCCTTCCGGCACGCGTTGGAGCGGCTGGATCGCGACGACTATTTCATGGATGGTTACTACGGGCGCTGGCTCAATGCGGCGGAGTTGATGCTCGTGGAGAGCGCAATTCTGGCTCCCGGCGCAGTTGAGGCGCGGACCCACCGGCTGCAAGGAGACGAGGTCGAGGAACCACCCGCGCCGGAACCGAACAAGCCCGACTATGCCCCCACCGCGGCCGGCTCGCTGCGCACCGTGGACGAACCTGCCCGCTTCGCGGTCGGCGACGAGGTGCGCACCAAAAACCTCGAGCCCGAGGGGCACACCAAGCTGTCGCGGTACCTGCGCGGTCACCGCGGCGTGGTCGAGATGGTCCAGCCCGCCGCGCTGTTGCCCGACACCCACGCCCACTTCCTGGGGGAAAACCCGCAACATGTCTACACCGTGCGCTTCGAGTCCCGGGAGCTGTGGGGGGCCGACGTTGAGCCTTTCGGGGTCTCCGCCGAGATGTTCGAGAGTTACCTGGAGCCTGTGTCATGAGTGAGACCACGTCGTCGGAGACGGCTCCTGCTGCCCGGTTGCCGATCGAGCTGCGTACCGAGGCGCTGGAGCAGTTGCTCACCGAGCGAGGCCTGGTCGATCCGTCGGTGATGGACAAGTTCATCCAGACCTACGAGACTTCGGTTGGGCCGATGAATGGCGCCAAGGTGATCGCCAGGGCGTGGACCGATCCGGAGTACCGCGGGCGGCTGCTCGCCGACGGCACCGCTGCGATCGCCGAACTCGGCTTCAAAGGCCCGCAGGGCGAGCACATCGTCGTCGTGGAAAACACCACGAAAACCCACAATGTGATCGTCTGCACGCTGTGCTCGTGTTACCCGTGGCCCGTGCTCGGGTTGCCGCCGAGCTGGTACAAGGACCCGGCCTACCGCGCCCGGGTGGTGCGTGAGCCGCGCGCCGTGTTGGCCGAGATGGGCCTCGTGCTGCCCGCTGAGACCGAGATCGTGGTCCGCGACTCCAGCTCGGAGGTGCGCTGGCTGGTGCTGCCCGAGCGGCCGGCCGGTACAGAAGACATGTCTGAGGAGGAGATGGCCAGATTGGTCACTCGCGACGCTATGGTCGGTGTAGCAAAGGTCAACGCGCCATGACGGCAGCCGCCCCGCTGGACATCGATGGGCCTGCCGCACCACCGCGAAACAACGGCGAGCTGGTGTTCACCGAGCCGTGGGAAAGTCGGGCGTTCGGGCTGGCCGTCACCCTCTACGACGCCGGCGTGTTCGAGTGGCCGCAGTTCCAGGTCGCGCTGGTCACCCAGATCGCCGCATGGGAGGGCGGCCACCCGGCGGGAGAATGCTTCAACTACTACCGCTGCTGGCTCGCGGCGCTGGAATCGGTGCTCGCGGCAGCCGGGATGATCAGTCCCGATGATGTCGTCGCGCGTGCCGCCGTGCTCGCAGCCCGTCCCCTCGGCCACGACCACGCGGGAGCGGCACACCACTGAACTCTCATGGCGGCCACCTGGATGCTTGCCGCTGTCGGCAGGGCGCGGTCGGGAGGGTTCCGTACGGATGCTGACTTGTTGCTGTCGCTGGCACGTCGTTATGTCATCAACGCGAGGCGGCGGATGGCTGGAGCCGTGCCGCCCGCACGTCGGAATACACCTCCAGGTGCCGGCGGGCGCTGGCCTCCCAGGTGAACCGCGGCAGCAGAGCCCGGCCACCGGCCCGCAGCCGGTCCTGTAGCAGCGGGTCGGTGACCAACTCATGCATCGCGGCGGCCAGACTCGCGGCGTCGGCAACCGTGGGCAACAGCGCGTCGACGTGGTCAGTGAGGTACTCGCGGAAGACCGGTAGATCCGTGGCGATCACCGGTAGGTCCTGGCTCATCGCCTCCAACACGGCCAGCCCCCAGCCCTCCTTGACCGATGGGAAGGCCAGCGCGTCGGCGGCCTGGTACCAGCCGGCGAGCTCCTCGTCATCGACAGTGCCAAGCAGTACCACGTCGCGCCCGAGAGCGAGCCCGAGCCTGGGGAGGGACTCCAGCGCGGCGTCGCGGTAGGCGGCGTAGTCCTGGAAGGAGTGGCCGCCGACGACCGCGAGCACGACCGGTGTGTCCAGCTGGCGTCGGAGCTGCCCCAGCGCCCTGAAGAGGTACACGCTGCCCTTGCGCGGTTCCACGCCGCCGACTGCGAGGAACAGAAACGCGCGCTCGTCGGTGATCCCGATCCGGGTCCGTAGCTCGGTGCGGGAGGTCGGCGGCATCCGCGGGAAGCGCCCGAGGTCCACCCCGTTGGGCACCACCACCGACTCCACGCCGTAGTCGGCGCGCAGGATCCGGCGCCACTGCTCGCTGACCACGAGTACCCGGTCGGGCTCCAGGATCGCTTTACGCTGGCAGCCGACCAGCACTGGGGTGGTGAAGTCGTCGACGTGGTGCACCGTCCGCACCACCGAGACCGGTGCCCCCGCGTCACGCACCCGCGCCGCGGCGCGGGCCGCGATGCAGTCCTGGGCGTGCAGGATGTCGACATCTCCCGCCAGCGCGCCGAGCCCGCTGGCCAGCACGTCGATCGAAGCAAAGATTCGCTGTTCGAACGAGTCGCCCCTGGCCGGTGCGGGCAGCACAGTGTGCGCAACCGCGGTCGGACGGAACAGCCCCAGCTCGGGATCGCCCAGCGTGACGAGGTGCACCGGACGACCCTGCCGGTGTAACTCCTCGGCCAGACCCAGCGTGTGCACCAGCCCACCACGCGGCTTGGTCGAGTGAGTGACCAGCGCGAGCGTCACAGCCGCGCCCGGGCCAGCTCTGGATCGCGGCTGGCGATCGCGGCGGCGGCAAGTGAGGCCCTGGCTGCGGTCTCGGTGACCACACATCCGGCGTCGGTGAAGGCCTGGCGCTGCACGTCGAAGCCCTGCGGATCTCCCTCGGTACCCAACACATAGACGACCACCAGAGGTCCGCCACCGGCGGTGATCTCGGCGCACACCGGCGCCAGCTCACCGGCCGGATTGTCGTGCGCGCCGTAGCCGAGCACGACATCCAGGATGATCGCCGCGACATCCGGGTCGGTGCCCTGCTCGCGAAGCAGTTCGATGCGGGCCTCGGGGTCGATCATCGGGTGCGGTCGGCCCTGGGTGTACTCCTCTTCACCGAGGTCGAGGCAGAGATGGCTGCCGGACGGCGCGGGCAGCCCAAGATCGGGGTCCAGCGGGGTGTTGGAGTACACCGGACCTAGGTACTCAGGAAGGTGCGCGGAGAGGATAACTAGCGATTCGTAGCACAGTGTGCCGCCGGAGAACAGGCCGCGGACCAGCCGCCGCCGCTCGGGCAGCGCCGCCATCGCCCCGGCCACTTGCTCGCGCAGGCCGGCGGCCGGGTCGGGCGCCCGCCGACCCACTGCGGTCAGCGTTGCGACCACACCGGTCTCGAGCGTGGTAGCGAGGGTGACACCGCCAGGAACGTCCATACTGCTCGGTACCCCGAGCAACGCGGCGATCACCGGCTTGGCTCCTGCCGCTGGCAGCACCGCGCGGGCCACCTCGGGCGAGGGCGGCTTGGACACCAGCAGCACCACCTGGGTGCGCTCGTCGTCGGCTAGCAGGCGCAGCGCCGAGTCCGCCATCGTGCCGCCCACCTCCGCCGAGAGGTCCCGGCCGCCCAAACCGATGACGTGCGAGACGCCGACGCCCCAACGATCCAGCAGGCTCATTGCTTCCTGCGCGCCAGTGCCGGCGGCGGCGACCACTGCCACCGGCCCCGGCGCGGTGACGTTGGCGAAGCCCAGACAGGTGCCGCCGAGCATCGCGGTGCCCGCGCCAGGACCCATGACCAGCCGACTCAGCCGCTTCGCGCGCTGCTTGAGCTCCACTTCCGCTGCCAGCGAGACGTTGTCGCTGAACAGCAACACGTCCAGCCCGGCCGACAGAGCCTGGTGCGCCTCCAGCGCAGCGTAGTCACCGGGCACCGAAATCACCGCGACGTTGCTGCCCGGCACTCGAGCCATCGCCTCCCGTAGGGTTCGCGGGGGCCGTTCGGCCCTGGAGCCGTCGCCGGGATCTCGGCCCCCGCTACTGCCGGAACCGCTACTGCCGGAACCGCTACTGTCGAAGATGGCGGCTTGACCGGCCTGCTCGGCTCGCTCGGCGACCACCTCGCTGGACGCGTGCACGGCGATGACCAAGTCGTTGGCGCCCCCACCAGCCCAGTCCTGCGGGTTGAAGCCCTGCTCGGCGAGCGTGTCGAGGTTCGCCGGGATGGCCATTGCGGCGGCCGCCCACTCGACACCGTCGACCGCACGCATCGCCCGGGTGCCGGAGAGCTGTATCACCGAGTCGACGTAGGTGCTGCGGAACAACCGGACCCTCCTAGCGCTCATGACGCGGGCTCCAGCGAGGTCGAGGTGGCGACAATCCGGGTACCGACCACGGTGCCGTCGGTGGGCGGGTCGAGCGAGCGGGCGGCATGTTCGGAGTCGGTGATCACCGCGGTGCGGCCGCCGACCCTGACGAACGTGATCGCGGCCCGCACCTTGGGCCCCATGCTCCCGTCGGGGAACTGGCCGTCCTCCAGGTGGTGCTCTGCCTCGTCGGCCGTCATGACGGTGACCGGCCGGGCGTGTGGGGTTCTGTAGTCGAGCATCACCTGCGGCACGTCAGTGACCATCATCAGGGTTTCAGCGCAGAGTTGGGTGGCCAGCGCCTGCGCGGCGAGGTCCTTGTCCACGACGGCGTCCACACCCTGATAGGTGTGACCTTCCTCGACCACCGGTACCCCACCGCCGCCAGCTGCGACCACCACCGCGCCGCGCTCGACCAGCGCTGTGATGGCTTCGAGCTCGAGAAACCGCAGCGGTTGTGGTGAGGCGACCATTCGCCGGTAGCCGCGCCCGGCGTCCGAGGCCACCGTCCAGTTCCGCTCAGCTGCCAGCCGCCGGGCCTCGTCCTCGTCGAAGAACGGCCCGATCGGCTTGGTGGGGTGGGCGAAGGCGGGGTCGTCAGCCGCCACCACGACGTGGGTCACCACACTCACCACCGCGGGCAGCCGGCCGCCGCCGGCGTCGTGTAGCGCCAGGGTGAGCAGGCTGCCGAGCTGACCCTCGGTCATCGCGCCCAGGCAGAACAGCGGCTGTGCGGGCACCGTCTCGCGCGCCGCGTCTTGCTGGATGGACAGGCAGCCGACCTGCGGCCCGTTGCCGTGTACCACGATCACGTTCCATTCGGCATCCCGCAGCGCGCACACCATGGTCGCCATCGCGCGGGCGTTGGCCGCCTGCTCGGCGTGCGTGCCGGCCTGACCAGCGCGGGTGATCGCGTTTCCACCTAGAGCGACCACGGCGGTTCGGGGCATCTGGTCTGCAGCTCCCGTCGATGTGCAGTATGAGACGCGACGTAAACTATAGTGAAAACAAGCAGCGGCAACCATGTGACGATTCCGGGGGAGTGGTGACCGGGCTGGATGTGGAACGGGCCGAGGTGCTGCGCCGTGCCCGGATCCGGTGGCAGGCCGCCGAGGACCGGCTGTTCCCGGTGGCGCTCGTAGACCCTGACGCCTACCGCCGTGCGCTATCCCTGGTGTCCATGCTGCTCGAGGAGCTACGGGTGGGCACCAACTCCCTCGATCAGCTGCTCAGCCTGGACAGCGACCCGCAGTCGTTGCTCCAGGCCTGCTCTGCCGAAGGCACAGATCGGCTGACGCTGGAGGCGGCGTTCGCGGTGCGCGCCCGGGAACTCTCGGCAGCCGCCGAGCGCGACGAGCGGGTGAGGGCCATCGCCTCGGCTCGCCGTGCCGGTGCGACCTGGGTCGATCTGGAAGGGTCATGGGAGGCGGTGTGTCACACCGGAACACGGCACACCGAGATGCACCTGGCCAACGGCCGGGCACTGGTCGCCACCATCGAGCCGTTCGCCGGGGATGGCCCGTACCGGCTGGAGGTTGTCGTGCTGAACAACGACACCGGCACCCCGATCGAGACGACCGACGGGGACCGGGTTTTCTCCGACCGGGCAGAGTGGCTGGCCGAGCGCGAGCGGTGGCGCGCGGAGATCGAGTCCTCCCCTAGCGAACGGTAGGTGGCTATGACACCGGACGGTTCGGCCGCGGTCGCTTCGCTGATCATGGATCTGCAGAGCCTCGGGTTGCGGGTGGAAACCACCATCGAGACTCGCCGAGGTGGGGCCGGCCCCTCAGACTCCGGGATGCTGTGGATCGAGGGCGTGCCGGTCACCGTGCCCACCCAGGCCGCGTCCCCCTACGTGCTCAAGGCCGAGGACAACGGGCAGGGCATCTACCGCGACGGCCGCAAGCTGGCCTCCGTCGCCGCAAGCCGCCGGCCCCGGTTCTACGACCTGAGCACAGCCGAGGGTATCCCCTACTGGAAGATCGCGTTGCTGCACCTGGACTCGCTGGCCAGCACGGTGGTGCAGACCTGTAATTACTGGGGCAACTCCGACCAGTGCGCCTTCTGCGGCATCGGGTTGTCGCTGGCCGCCGGGCGCACGATCGTGAAGAAGACCCCGGCACAGCTCGCTGAGGTGGCCGTGGCCGCACGGGACCTGGACGGCGCAGTGGACGTCACCTTGACCACCGGCAGCTCGACCGCCCCTGACCGGGGTGCCCGTTACGTCGCGCAGTGCGGGTACGCGGTCAAGCAGGCCTCCGGGCTGCCGGTGCAGGTGCAGTTCGAGCCACCGCGTGAGCTGACCGTGCTCGATGAGGTGCACGGATATGGGGTGGACGCCGTTGGTATCCATGTCGAGTCCTTCGATCCCGAGGTACTCGCCCGGGTGGCGCCGGGCAAGGCGCGGACCGGGATCGACACCTACTTCCGCACGTGGGAACGGGCAGTGGGGCTCTTCGGTGCGGCCCGGGTGTCCACCTACGTCATCCTCGGTATGGGTGAGGACCCCGAACTCACCGTGGCGGGTTGCAAGCGGGCCATCGACCTCGGCGTCTACCCATTCGTCGTCCCGCTGCGGCCGGTGGCCGGCAGCTTGATGGCTGACGTGCCAGCACCGGCCCGCAGCTATACCGAGTCGATTTACCTCCAGGTGGCCGCGCACCTGGAGCTGCGCGGGATGACTGCCGATGACGCGGGTGCCGGCTGCGCGCGTTGCCAGGCCTGCTCGGCGCTCAACACGGTGGCGCCGCTGCTGCAGATCGGTCGTCGCCCGGAGGGCCCCGCGTGACTCGATTCCGGCGGCCGGCCGGTCTGCTGTGCTGCCGGCTGGTGGCCGGACCGGATGAGCTGGCTAGCCACCACCGGATCCGGCACCAGATCTTCGTTCGGGAGCAGCAGCTGTTTGCCGAGTCCGATGCGGACGCTCACGACGCCCGCGAGGATGTGTTGCACGTGGTGGGATGGTGCGGCGCGGAACCGGCCGGGACGGTACGGCTTTACCCGCTCGAATCGGCTGAGGACACCTGGCAGGGCGACCGGCTCGCGGTGCTACCGGAGTTTCGCGCCGCCGGGCTGGGCGCGCCGCTGGTGCGCTTCGCGGTGGCTACCGCCGGCCAGCGAGGTGGCGTCTCCATGCTCGCGCACGTGCAGGTCGCCAACGAGCGATTCTTCAGCCGACTCGGCTGGACTCGGCAGGGTGACGTCGAGCTCTACCTCGGCCGCCCGCACCTGCTCATGACCATCGACCTGAGCCCGTGATACCCCCTGGCTCTCTGACGCGGCGCAGCCTGCCGCGAGCCAGGAAAGTAGTGCGGACCTCGGGTGCGAGCGAGGCGGCGATCCTGTTCAGTGCCGCCTCACGGACACCCGGCTGCCCGACCTGGGCGAGCAGCAGGTCCGAGCCGGTCTGCGCGGCGATGGCCGCGGCTTGCTCATAGCGGCCCAGGTGCCACAGCGCCAGCGACTCGTACTTCGTCGAGGAGTAGCGCTGGGCGTGCGCCAGCAGTGCCTCAGCCTGGGCTGGCTCGAAGCGTGCCTGCATCTCCAGTAGCCGCATCGTCGCCCGCGGCCGGTACGGCAGCGACTGCTCGAGCATCGGGACGGCCGCTTCCACTCGCGATCCGGCGTCATCGTAGTGGCCGTCGAGCAGGTCACAGTCGGCAAGGGCGAGCAATGCGTGCAGCTCCTGCTCCAGCTCGAGGGCACCGCCGCCGCGGTGCGCCAGCTCCACTGCGCGCTGAGCGTGCTCCCGCGCCTGCCCAACGTCGCCCATTTCGAGTAACAGCCACGCCGTGGTTGTGTCGATCCCGGCCCGGTAGAAGCTCACCCCATACTCATCAATCATGCGACGGGCCCGGCCCAGCGCCCGCAGGGCACCCTCGAACTCGCCGACGTCACCGCGGGCCAGCCCGATGAAGAACAACGTCTGCAGCAGCGGGCGGAACAGCCCGGTGCTCCGGCACAGCACCGCTGCACGCTCCAGCACGGCGCGAGCCTCGGCGAAACGGTCCATGTGCTGCAACAGTGCGCCGCGGTAGGCCAGCGCCACCGCGGTGGTGGTGTCGCCGGGATCGGCGGTGACCACCTGGTCGTAGGCCGACGCCGCACCGGTGTAGTCACCGTCCCAGTGCCGCACCCGGCCAACCAGCAACAGGGAGCTGGGCAGGGCGCCAGGCGCGGCGGCCGCCGACTCGGCAAGCGCCCTGGCCCGGGAGGCGAGGTCGACCGCACCCAGTGCGTCGCGGGCATACAGCGCGGTCCAGCCGAGTTGCTCCAGCACCCGGGCCTCGAGGAGCTCGTCTCCAATGTCACGGGCGATGCCCAGCGCGAGTTCCAGGTCGTCGCGAGCTTCGCCGTGCCGGCCCAGTTCGGTACGGATCTCGCCGCGCCGCATCAGCACCGTGGCCATCAGCACCCGCCCACCTGAGCGCTGGGCGACGCTGAGCGCCTCGTCGAGCAACCGCTCGGCCTCCCGGTTGGCGAAGGCCAGGTGCGCGGCGTGCGCGGCGAGCAGCCAGGCCCTGGCCGCAGCGGCGTAATCCTGCGCGGCGGCGAACTGGCGCGCGGCCGCCTCGGGGCGGGCCTCGAACAGCTTGGCGGCTCGGCGGTGCCGGCTGATCCGAACCGGCATCGGCGTCGAGTCGTAGGCCACCTGCCGCACCACGTCGTTGGCGAAGCGGAAGGTCTCCGCGCGCACCACGAGCAGTCCGGCGCGCAACGCCCGGCCAGCTCGGCGGGCACACTCCTCGACGTTGATCCCGGACAACGCGGCCACCTCATCCAGCGAGAAAGCCGATCCGAGCACGGCGCCCTGCTCCAGCAACCCCGCCACCTCGTCGCCGGCCCGGGCGAGCCGCCCGGCGACTGCCTCGTGCAGCGAGCCGGGGATACCCAGCCGCATCGCCCCTCCGGGCTGGACCGGGGCCGAGTGGCGCAGCAGCTCCGTGACGAACAGCGGTGACCCGCCGGTCCACTCATAGAGCTGAGTCGGGTCGTAGCGCAACCCGGAGCGCGCGACCAGTACTCCCACGGCCTGCTCGGACAGCGGGCCGAGCTCGATGCACACGGCCAGGTCGCGCAGCGAGGCGAGTGCGCCGTCGTCCTCGGGGGTGCGCTCCAGGACCAGCACCAGCACCCGGCTGGCGGCCAACCGGGTGGCCAGCACGTGCAGTGCTTCTACAGTGGACTGCCCGGCGTGCTGGCCGTCCTCGATCATCAGCAGCAGCGGCTGACGCTGGGCGAGCCGGTCGAGGAACGCCGCCACTGCTTCTAAGCAGCGCAGGTGTTCCAGCTCCGGCGCAGCGCGCTGGTATGGCACGCTGCCGGTGGACTGCGCCATATCTGGTACCAGCTCCAGCAGGGTGCCGAGCCAGTCGCCGGCCAGCTCGCGCAGCACGGCGGGCCGGTGCAGCGCGATGACGACCCGTACCGCGGCTACTAGAGGTTGCAGGTACAGCGAGCGTTCGGCCTCGAAGCAGCCGGTGGCGAGCACCAGCCCGCCGGTCTGGCGTATCCGGGCGGCGAGTGCGGCGGCCAGGCTGCTCTTGCCGATGCCGGCCTCGCCGAGCACCAACGCGGTGGCACCCGCGCCGCCCGCGGCCCGGGACCACAGGGCCAGCAGCTGCTCCAGCTCGGCGTCGCGCCCGACCAGGGTGGGTGGTGCATGCTCCTCGACGGGGGGCAGCCTCGTACCCAAGCTGGGTGAGTCGGCGCGCAGCACGGACAGGAACACCGCGCGGGTGGTCTCCGAGGGATCGGCGCCGAACGCCTCCGCCAGCGCGGAGCGCAACGCGTGGTAGGCGGTCAGCGCAGCCCCGGCTGCTCCGGCCCGCTGGTGGCCGACCATCACCGCCCGGCAGGCTTCCTCGTCAAGCGGGTCGGCGGCTAGCGCGGCAACGGCGACCTCGACAGCGGCCCGGTAGTCTCCGAGCTCCAGGGCAGCCCGCCACTGGCAGCCCCGAGCACGGCGCAGCTGGCTGACCGCAAGCTGGCGCAGATCCTCCGCCCACGGCGAATCGACCTCGCCCACCAGCGGCGGTGCCGTGGTGAGCAGCTTCTCGGCCTGCTCGGCGCCCACCGCGGCCAGCGAGTAGCGGCCGTGCGCCAGTTCGCGCTCGGCGTGGGTGACAAGTTCCGCAGCCTCAAACAGATCGACGACCGTGCTGCCATCGAGCACGAGCTGGTAGGCGGCCGGGCCACCGAGGATCCGGGCGCGGCCCAGTGACCGGCGTAACCGGCTGACCAGCACCGCGATGTTGCGGTCTGCGCGGTCCGGCGGGTGGTCCAGCCACAGCGCATCGACCAGGGTCCCGACCGGGACCAGCTGGCCGTGCTTGGCGGCGAGCACCTTGAGCAGCCGTTCGGCCTTACCCGTCGGCGCGGGACCCGTCAGATCCCCCTCGACGCCAAAGCGGCCGAGCAGCCTCAGCCGTAGCCGGCCCGATTCCACCTTGTGCACTGTACCGCCGGTGCGCCGCCGCACAGGTGTCGACCAGGTCGCACCGATGTTGCGCACCTTGCACCCGGACACGCCCGCTAGGGAGCGCGACACACCGGCCAGGGCGCGACACGCGGGGGGTGGGTCAGGGGTGGCGGCGTAGGCCGATGCGGCGGGCGCGGCGTTCCCGGGGGGCCTCGCCGTTCGTGTCGGGGGTCCGGCGGCGGCGCACTGCGGCGCCGGCG
>JBOHFK010000124.1:0-17442 GCA_050699635.1 Pseudonocardiaceae bacterium
GCGCTTGCAGTTGGGCTGCCCGCGCTGCTTGCGCGACCTGCTCGGGAGCGAGCACGAACTGGGCGGTCGCGGCCCCGGGATCGAGGTCAGACGCGAGCTGCCCGTCGAGGCACTGCCGCCATAACGCCGAGCGCTGCTCGGCCGTCGGGTTGGACACCTCGATCAACAGCGCCGGTGTGGTCGACCAGAGCGGATCCCAGTGGACCGTCCCGGCGAGCACGACCGTCGCCGCCGATCCGGACAGCAGCCGGATGACGTCCCGGTGCTCGACGAGCGGGTCTACCGGGGCTGCGATGAGGACCGCACCGGTCAGCCGCGCCTCGCGCACGGCGACGGCAACGAGGTCGGCAGCATCCGCGCGGCCGGCAAGCCAGCGCAAATCGACCAGCAGCGGCCGGCGACCGACAGACCTGACAGCCGCGCAGGCCAAGGCTGCGGCGCCGGCGCCCGGCCGCTCGCGCAGGTACACCAGGCGAACCTTGCCGGCGACGCCCCGCACCAGCGTCCCGTCGCTGTCCACCCACATCGCCGGGGGCAGCGGGGCGCGAACATCGGCGAGAGCCGGATCGGGCTGATCATCTCCAAGCAGGTGCGCGGCCACTCGGTCGGGGATCCGAAGTGCCCGGGACAACAGTGGCCGGTCCTGGTCATCGACCACCATCAACCCACCGGTGACCAGCGCCGAATTTGCCCCGAACCGCGATCGGGCCGCCGCAGATGCTTCCGGTACCCCGCACATGTCCAGCGCGAGCCCCACCGAGGCGCGACGCCGGGTTACATCATCGTTGAGGTAGCCGTAGAGTTGCTCGAAACGTGGCTCGATGTCGGGGATCAGGGCGATCAACAGCACCTCGACGTCCAGCGGTTCGAGGTCGAAATCGCGCTGCAGGCGCCGCAGGCGCAGGTCCTGGCCGGTGCCCTGGGCTGCGTCGGCGGCCCGTTCCACCTCCGCGAGGCGCTGGGACTCGGCGTGGTCGGGCTCCAGGGTCGACGCGGTGGCGGCGAGCAGCCGGTCCACCGCTGCCTCGGAGAGGTAAAGGCCGCGGAAGGCGTCGTCTGGATCTGGGTCTGCGGTACGGCGCAGCGCGACGGCCCGGCGGACCCGGGACTCGACGAGCGCGAGCCGAGCCAGCAGGTGTTGCAGGCTCGCCGGCGAGGCGGGTGGGTCAGTCATCACCGGTGCCGGGTTTGCGCTGCACCGGCTCGCGACCGCGTGGGGCGCGTTTGGCGCGCATGGTGCGTTTCATGCCGCCCGGGCGTTCCGAACCACCGGTCGTGGCCGGTTCAGCGGGTGCCGATTCGCCGCTCGGTGCGGCGAGCTGATCGATCTTGCGTCGTGGCGGATCGCGGCGTTCCCCGGTCCGATCACCGAAGTCGATGGTGAGCGGCTCCTGCACCGGTGGGCCGGCCGAAATCGGTCGGCTACCCTCGGCCGGCGCGGTGACCACGAGGTCCAGCGATGGTTTGAGCTCTCCGCCGAGCGCGGACCACACGTCGGCGAAGGCCCGATCCTCCGGTGGTGGCAGGGCCACCGACAGGGTCACCGGCAGCCCGATCTCGGCCAGCGGGCCGCTGAGCAGCTCGGCCGGCAGGGTCTCGTTGCGAAGGAAGCAATACAGCAGCGCGGAGAGCAGCCGGTGCTCGTCCTCCGGCCGCTGAGTCCATGCGGTGATCAGATAGCTCACCTTGAAATGCCGCGGCGGCTGGTGCTTGCTCACTATCATCCCGCGGTCGTCATAATTGTTGATCAGACCGCGCGAGCGCCTGCGGAGATCCTCCCGGATGTCGTAGAGGTAGAGGTTGACCGTGGGTGCGTTGCGCCGCGACGACCACTCCTTGGTCGGCGCGTCGAAAACCACATCAATCTCAGCGGAGTTCACCGCCTCGGCCCGGACCAGGGCTCGCAACGCCTCATCGACCTCGTTAAACACGAATCAATCCTGCCGTGACTGGCCCGGATGAGAAGGCACAGACGGGCACCACCAGGGACCAGCACCGTTGCCCATAGAGGCAAAAAGCCTGCGCCATCGCTAGATCAACCCCTGCTTCAGGGCGTATGCAACGGCATGCGAACGGTTTCGTAGCTGAAGTCGAGTCGTGACATCATGTAGCGCGTTCTTCACCGTCCGTTCAGAATAGGCCAGCTTGACGGCAATCTCGGCGGTGTCAAGTCCCTCGGCGACCAGGCGCAGGATCTCGACCTCGCGCACGGACATCCCGGTGAGGCTCAGACCGCGCGGGTTCAGCAACTGCCGCTGCAGCTTTCCCACTTGGGCGAGCAGCCGACCGAGTAGGTCACCCGGCACGCTGCCCTCGCCCCGGGCCGCGGCGCACACAGCGGTGGCCAACCGTTCCGGGGTCGCCTCGGCACGCCGCACCAGGCCGACCGCGCCGGCCTCAACCGCCGCCGCCAGCCCGGTGTCATCAATATGCGTCACCACCACAATTGACCGGCACGAGCCGCGATGCAGGCTACGCAACACCCGGACGGTCTCCTCGTCGACGCTGTCGGCGACCACCACCACCACCTTGGCCCGCTCATCCCCAGCATCGAGCAGGGTGACCTCCGGCCGCGGGCGCAGCTGGCTGGCCACTCCAGCCAGGGAAACCGGATCACGGGCACAGACACAAGTCGCAATGCGCTCCACACCATCACCCCTGGCATCGGGCAGGTTGTCCTGCCCGATCGTGCAGCAGCGCGCTCATCATGCACTCAACATTGCCTCAACAGGCATCCTCGTCCCTCCGCCGAAGAGGTCAACATCACATGCTTAGACGGTTCCCGGGTGTGATGCCCGAACCGCGGGTGACAGCGTCTTACGTCGGCGGATGGGCCTGACAGCCAGCCTTCGACGGATCCGCTGTCGCGACGGCGTATCCCCAAATAAATTCGGTGAAGTTAGTGGAGCCTGCGTCCACCTAGTCCGAAATAGGCGTTTTCGGAGGATATCCACCCTTGTGGGTGTCAACACGCGCGGTCCGGCACAGGGATGATGGTGGCCGTAGCTGTGTGGCTCGGGACCATGGCGCGTCGCGAGCGCCAACATCTGTTTGGGGACTCATTGAGGCGTCTCGAATTCTGCGATCTTCACGTCCGGTGCGCGGAATTGAGCGGCATGGAATTTGGACGGCGCTGACGAGCAGGCCGCTGAGCGCATCGCCCGGCTTGATGACCGGGTATGGAGAAAAGAGGTCATCATGCGCACCAGCAGGTTGTCCCACTTGCTTGCGCTGAGGGTATTCGTGGTTGCTCTTGCAGTCGTGGGAACGTGGATTTTCGTCAGCGGGGTGGTTCCTACTGTGCCACCGGGTGGCACCTTCCAAGTCGCGGACTCCCTCCCCGCGACCGTCGGCACTGCGCTGACCGTGTCCCCGGCTTCTTCGGTTGTCACCGGCACTCCAGTGACGTTAAGCGCATCGGTCACCCGCGCGACGGCAGCCGGTTCCGTGCAGTTCAAGGATGGGCCCACTAACGTCGGCGCTCCTGTAAGGGTCAGCAACGGCACGGCGTCGGAGACCACGTCGACGTTGGCGGCGGGGTCGCACAAGCTGATCGCAATATTCACCCCCACCGATCCGGTGCCCGTTCACCCGTCAACGTCGCCGGTGACGCTGCTGACAGTAACGACGTCGCCCACAGGAACGAGATCGGAGGGAAAGGGCTCGCTGCCGACGATCACCCCTCAACAGTCTGGTTTGTCCCTGGATAATCCGGTACCAGTCGCGGATAATCAGGTACCAGTCGCGCGAGACAACCGGATCCCCACCACGCTGGACACCCAGTTACCGGTCGCTCCAGGAAACCTGATCCCTACCATCCTGGACAGCCCGATGTCCACCACGCAGGACAAGCCGGTTTCGATGACCAATCTGGACGCTAAGACAGCCACCACCCAGGCCACCCTGACCCCCACCACCCAGCACAACCGGGGAGATGCCAGCTGGGATGGCCGGGGACGATTCTTGTCCGACCGAACGCTGACCGGATGTCGTCACTCAAATTGCGACTCGAGATCGAAGTGTGGGCCGCAGAAGATGACTACTTCCGGAGGGCAACGAACTGGCCAGTCATCTATGAGCCAGCCATCTATGAGCCAGCCATCCATGATGGGTCAGTCATCCATGGGTCAATCATCTACGTCGCCCACTACGGGTCCGTAGGTTCCGAGCAGAGAAAGCGCGACTGTGACAGGTGGGCGAAGGTGGAGGCCACCACGTTCGAGAACAGTAGCGACGCGCGCACCAAGGAGTTCGGTGGCAACCTCTCAGTCGATAATCGCAGCAGCCTCATGAACAAGTGGATGACGGCCGGACAGTATGTCCCCGACTGGCTGAAGAGGGATCCGAAGCGGCCCGACAAGTAGCCCACCGGTCCTGATCTGCCACACCCCTGGAGCGTCAGGGTTCTTCATGGCGCTCTTCTCTGTTACTGGCGCACGTCATCAGGGGTTCGTTCACTGGGACAGTGGTGACAAGCACGATGTGCGCACCAGCAGCTCGCCCACCGGTTGATATTGATCAATTCTTTCTTGATTGATTCCAGAAACTGCGGCATGCTACGGAGTGTGCCCACGACTTCTGACTTCGAGAGCATGTTGCGCGGGGTTGCGCTGCGGGTGACGCGCCCTCGGGTAGCGGTGCTGTCTGCGCTGCACGACCATCCGCACGCCGACACAGACTCGATCATCGGTGCGGTGCGTGCGGATCTCGTGGAGGTGTCCCACCAGGCCGTCTACGACGTGCTGCGCGCACTGACTGCCGCGGGCCTGGTGCGTCGCATGCAGCCGACGGGCTCCGTGGCGCGCTACGAGGCACGGGTCGGGGACAACCACCACCACGTCGTGTGCCGGTCGTGCGGCGCCATCGCCGATGTCGACTGCGCGGTCGGCTACATCCCCTGCCTGACGGCCGCCGACGACTCGGGCTACGAGATCGACGAGGCCGAAGTCATCTACTGGGGCCGATGTCCTGAGTGTGCAACCAGCCAGCAGAAGCGAACAGCGAGACAGGAGAAGGACTGACGTGTCTGACCGTGGCAGCGAAAGCGAGAACCCGGTAATCCCATCCCCCACTCCCCAGCCGACTCGGCCCAGGTCGAACCGGGATTGGTGGCCGAATCAGCTGAACCTGCAGGTTCTCCACCAGCACTCGCCCCTGTCCAATCCGATGGGCGAGGACTTCAACTACGCAGCAGAGTTCAAGACCCTCGACCTGGACGCGCTGAGACAGGACGTCATCGAGGTGATGACGACGCCGCAGGACTGGTGGCCGGCCGACTACGGCCACTACGGGCCGCTGTTCATCCGGATGAGTTGGCATGCCGCGGGCACGTACCGCACCGCCGATGGCCGGGGTGGCGGCGGCTCCGGCGCTCAGCGCTTTGCCCCCCTCAACAGTTGGCCCGACAATGCGAGCCTCGATAAGGCGCGCCGGTTGCTCTGGCCGGTCAAGCAGAAGTACGGCCGGAAGATCTCCTGGGGCGATCTGATCATCTTCGCCGGCAACTGTGCCATGGAATCGATGGGGTTCACGACGTTCGGCTTCGCCTTTGGGCGCGAGGACATCTGGGAGACCGAGGAGATCTTCTGGGGGCCCGAGGACACGTGGCTCGGCGATGAGCGCTACAGCGGCGACCGGGAACTCGCCGGTCCGCTCGGTGCCGTGCAGATGGGCCTGATTTATGTGAATCCGGAGGGGCCCAACGGCAACCCGGATCCGCTTGCTGCCGCCAGGGACATTCGAGAGACCTTCGCCCGGATGGCGATGAACGACGAGGAGACGCTTGCGCTCATCGTCGGCGGCCACACATTCGGCAAGTGCCACGGTGCAGTCAGTGCGGACTACGTCGGTCCGGAACCCGAGGGTGCCCCTCTCGAGGAGCAGGGCCTCGGCTGGCGGAACACCTGCGGCAGCGGCAAGGGCGCAGACACGCTCACCAGCGGGCTGGAGGGCGCCTGGACCAACGAGCCGACGAAGTGGGACAACGGGTTCCTGGACAACCTTTTCTCCTACGACTGGGAGCTGACGACGAGCCCCGCGGGTGCGAAGCAGTGGACTCCGAAGGATCCCGCAGCCCAGGGCACTGTGCCCGACGCTCATGATCCGTCGAAGCGACACGCCCCCATGATGCTGACGACGGACCTTGCGCTGAAGGTGGATCCGATCTACGGGCCGATCTCGAAGCGCTTCCACGAGAACCCTGACCAGCTCGCGGAAGCGTTCGCCAGGGCGTGGTACAAGCTGCTGCACCGCGACATGGGGCCCGTCTCGCGCTTCCTCGGCCCGTGGGTTCCGGAGCCTCAGCTGTGGCAGGACCCCGTCCCCGCGGTCGATCATGAGCTGATCGCGGACGAGGACATCGCGGCACTCAAGGGCAAGGTCCTCGCATCAGGACTGTCCATCTCCCAGCTGGTCTGCACTGCTTGGGCGTCCGCGGCCAGCTTCCGCGGCACCGACAAGCGGGGCGGGGCCAACGGGGCGCGGATCCGCCTGGCGCCGCAGAAGGACTGGGAGGTCAACAACCCGGCCGAACTGGCCAAGGTGCTCCAAGCCCTGGAGCAGGTCCAGCAGGACTTCAACAGCTCGCGGTCCGGCGGGAAGTTGGTCTCGCTCGCTGACCTGATCGTCCTGGGCGGGTGCGCGGCCGTCGAGCAAGCGGCGCGCAACGCCGGGCACGACGTCACGGTCCCGTTCGTGCCGGGACGCACGGACGCCTCGCAGGAGCACACCGACGCGGAGTCGTTCGCCGTGCTCGAACCGGCTGCGGACGGATTCCGTAACTATCTCCGTTCCGGCGAGAAGCTGCCCGCGGAGACCCTGCTGCTGGACCGAGCCAACCTGCTGACGCTGACCGCTCCCCAGATGACGGTTCTCCTCGGCGGCATGCGGGCGCTGAACACCAACTTCGGGCAATCCGAACATGGCGTCTTCACCGACCGGCCCGAGACGTTGACCAGCGACTTCTTCGTGAACCTGCTCGACATGGGCACGCAGTGGCAGCCGTCTGCCACGGCGGAGAACGTGTACGAAGGTCGCGATCGGCTCAGCGGCCAGCTCAAGTGGACCGCTACCGCCGTCGACCTCGTCTTCGGTTCGAACTCCCAGCTGCGGGCCATCTCGGAGGTCTACGCCTCTGCCGACTCGAAGGAGAAGTTCGTGCGTGACTTCGTGGCCGCCTGGGACAAGGTCATGAACCTCGATCGGTTCGACCTCGCCTGATCCCGACGTCCAGGTCGGCCCGCTCGCCAGGTGCCCGCCCGTCCCGTGCCCGATGCACTCAGTCTCCCGAACTCGACAGTGGGGCTGTCAGCACCTTGATCAAACAGCCCTGCTGTCGAGCTCGGGAGGCTGGCGTCTCTGGCGCCCCTACCCGTGAGTCCTTGATAGCGAATCGGTCTCACGGTAGAAACGAATCGTTTGGCGGTTCACTGATCGACGTATCATCACGTTCGGTGGTCGGTGAGATCCGTTCCGCCAGTTTCATCCGAGAATTGATTGCTGAGGCGACATGCGGCCAGCGGACGGCCCTGACAACCCGGTTGCCGAGCCCGAGCCACAGCTGGGCGAACAGCTGGCGACACCGGTAGACCGACCGGAAGGCAACAACGGTCGCGGCCCGGGTGAGCTGGTCGCTGTCCCCTGGACGGACGCAGCGCCAGAGCTGGCTCGCCGGCTGGCCGGGATGGAGGCGGTACTCCGCGACGTCACCCAGCGCTTGGCCGGTGAGAGTGACCGCGCGCTGGCCAGGGAGCGGGTGATCGACCGCCAGCACGAGGAGATCGAGCGGCTGAGGTCGATCGAGCGGGCCGGGCAGCTGCGGCCGATGGTCACGGACCTGGGCCGGCTGCGCAACGGGCTGCTGCGCCAAGCCGGCACAGTCCCCACCCAGATGACCGGATCACAGGTGGCCAACCTGCTCGAGTCGTTCGCTGCGACAGTGGAGGAGACGCTGGAGCGCTGCGGCATCGCGGTGCTGCCATGCGAGGTGGGAGTGGCCTTCGCGCCGAACAACCACCAGGTCGTCGGCGTCGCGGAGATCAACGATCCGGAGCACGACGCTACGGTGGCGGAGGTGATCCAGGATGGCTACGCGGAGATCGACGGGGGGAGGGTCGTCGTTCCGGCTCGGATCAGGCTGCACCGTTATATGACCAAGGAGAACGCAGATGGCTGACAGCTCCGATGGGGCGGGCCGGGTGTTCGGCATCGACCTGGGAACCACGTACTCGGCGATCGCCTACATCGACGAGACCGGGCGCCCGACGGTGTGCCGCAATGACAACAACTCCGAGATCACCCCGTCGGTCGTGCAGTTCGAGACGCCGACCAACGTCGTGGTCGGTGAGTCGGCGAAGCAATCGGCCTTCATCGACGCCGACAGCGTCGTGAGCCTGATCAAACGGCAGATGGGCGAGGACCGGGAGTACGAGTTCCACGGCGAGGTGCACACCCCGGAGTCGATCTCCGCGCTGATCCTGCGCCGGCTGGCCGCCGACGCCGCGCACTACACCAACGGCCCGGTCAAGCAGGTGGTGATCAGCGTTCCGGCCTACTTCGGGGCCCGGCAGAAGGAGGCCACCAACAAGGCCGGCCTGATCGCCGGGCTCGACGTCGTCGGCATCCTGCCCGAGCCGGTGGCCGCCGCCGTGCATTACGACCTGACCAGGGGCGGGACCGACAAGACCGTGCTGGTCTACGACCTGGGCGGTGGCACGTTCGACACCACCGTGATCCGGGTGGGCGCCAGCGAAATCACCGTGGTCTGCACCGACGGCGACACCAACCTGGGCGGCGCGGACTGGGACGTCCGGCTCCGCGATCATCTGTTGCAGGCCTTCGTCGCGGAGGCCGCGCCGGCCGAGTCCCCCGATGACGACGCGGAGTTCCTCCAGGAGATCGCGAACAAGGCCGAAGAGCTCAAGAAGCACCTGTCACTGCAGGAGAGCCGGCCGGTGCAGCTGCGCTTCGCCGGTGCCGCGGCGCGCATCGAGGTCACCCGGGCCGAGTTCGAGACGATGACCGCGGACCTGCTGGACCGCACCATGGAGATCGTCCGACGGACCCTGGACACCCTGGAGCAGCGCGCACCCGCCGCGACGATCGATGAGGTGCTGCTCGTCGGCGGGTCCACCCGCATGCCGATGGTGGCGACGCGGCTGGCCAAGGAGTTCGGCTGGGAACCCAAGCTGCACGATCCGGAGCTCGCCGTGGCCAAGGGCGCAGCGATCTTCGCGTTGTCCCGCGTGGTGTACAAAATGCAGCAGGAGGCCAAGCAGAGCGCCGGCAGTGCCGATGAGGCAGAGCAGGAGGCGGCCAAGGTCGTCACCGAGGTCGCCCGCCAGTACGGCATGTCGGAGCAGATGGTCAAGCAGCTGTCCGGCAAGAAAACCCAGAGCGTCCTGCCGAAGGCGTTCGGGGTGGGCATGCAGGATTCCACCAACCCCGACCGGCACTACGTGCAGCATCTGGCGTTCGCCAACGACCCGCTGCCCACCGGTGATCGCCCACTCGCCGCCAAGACCATCCGCCACGATCAGACCGACGTTTTCATCGAGCTCTATGAGCAGGCCGGCACGGTGCGCAGCGAGGAGCTGTCGGCCAACACTCCGATCAACGAGGGCAGCGGCCGGATCACGGGTATCCCGCCGCAGCCCCCCGGGGAGTTCGCGAAGATCGACATTGTGATGTCCATCGACGAGGACGGGCTGCTGGCGCTGCGGGCCACCGAGCGCAGCACCGGCAATGACCTGGTCATCAAGGTTGCGGTGGGGTTGTCCGCGGAGCAGCTCGGGCTGGCCATCGACGCCGTCTCCAAAATCTCGATCTCGAGCTGACGCAGGTGGCCGGCTTCGATCCGCGGGCCTACACCGACCAGGTGCTCAAGCCCCTGCGCCGGCGGCTGCCACACCTTCCCGACGATCTGCTCACCCGCTACGCGGTCGACCTGACCATGGATACCGCCGCGCTGCGGGACCGGATCGCCAGCGTCGTCCGGTTGTGGAACAAAACAGCCCTGAAGGCCGGGCCGACCGGCCTGGTGTGCCAGCAGTTGCTGCGTGAGCACGACGAGCTCGAGCGCGGCGGGAGCGCCGGCCTGAACAACCCACAGTGGTGGCAGGCCTGGGCCAGAACCCGCCACCGCAAGCTCGACTCGGACATCGCCGAGCTGGGCGCGCTGCTGCGGGCCAGTCACGGCGAACTCGGCGTGATCACGCACAATCAGCTGCGAGCCGCGGCGGCCGCCCATCCTGGCCTCGGAGACACCGAGATCACGGCGGCCAGCAAGGCCGCTGGATTGCGGATCGTCCAGCCCGTCGAGCTCCCGGCCGAGGCCGGGATGAGTGGCCGGTTCGAGAGCCTGGCCAGCACGCTGCTCGCCGCGGGCATCGACAGCATCCCGCGGCTGCTGTTCCCCGAGCTGTCCAGCTTCGGCCTGCTCGGCGGCTTCACCAGCACCCCCGGAGACGGCGACACGACGCTGTCCCAGCACGTCGCCGAGCAGCGCGCGGTGGCGCTGGACACGATGCCGGACAGCCCGGCGAACCGCGCGCAGCGCGAAGCGGTGGGCATCCTGGTCACCGAGGCCAAGAACGGCACCGACCTCACCGCGCTCGCCCTGTTCCACCTGCTGGGTGAGGTACGGGACACCTACGCCCACGGTGCCCAGTCCCGCACCTTGTTCACCCTGCTGACCCGCCGTGGGCTGCGCAGCGCCGACGCGGGCCGGATCGTGGTGAGCGTGCTCGCGGAGTCCGCTCTGATCTCGACGAGGTCGGGGTCGGCGAGGTCCGGGCCCGACCCGCTCACGGCCGTGACGGAGCTACTCAGCGGGGGCAAGCTCCTCGCCGCGCACCAGCTCGCGACCACCCTCCCGGGACCGGCCGGCGAGCAGGCCCGCGACGCCGTGCGCCGGCAGCGCGAGCTGGTGGAGAATCTGCGCCGCGAGGCGGCCGAGGACCTGCACGCCGGCCGTGACGAGCAGGCCCGATGGCGGCTGCGCGAGGCGCTCCGGCTGGCCCGTGACCTGCCCGAGCTGGCCGCCGAACTCGCGATGGTGCCCGCTGCGCCCGTCGCGTCCGTCACCGCGAACCCCGACGGCGCCGGTGTCCACATCTCCTGGCGCCCCGCGCCCGACCACGACGCTGCGACCACATTCCGGGTGATCGGTAGGGAAGGCCGCCCGCCCGCTCACGTCGAGGACGGCCGCGAGATCCCTACCGGCTCCAATGGATTTTCAGCCAACGCAGTCTCAGTCAACGATGAGGCGCCCCCCGTCGGGCGGCCGGTGACCTATGCGGTGTTCGCACGTACCGCAGGCGGGCCGTGGTCACTGCCGGTCCGTGCCGAAGTGCAGGTCGTCCCGCCGGTGACCGACGTGGTGGTCGAGGGTGGGCGGGACCGGATCAACGCACGCTGGCGGATCCACCCCGACGTCGCGGTCGTCGAGGTGCACCGCAGCGAGGTCGTTGACATGCACCGCACCGTGGGCATCCCCGAAGGCCGGGGCGAGCCGATAACCGTGCAGCGCAACCGGGGGTTCTGCGACGAAACGGCGGTCGACGGCGTGGGGTATTGCTACGCGCTCATCGCCTGCTACCCGCGCCCCGACGGGGCCGGTGCGCTGTGTTCGGCGCCCGTCGTGGTGCGCGGCGCGATCCGCCCGGAGGCCCGGCCGGTGGCCGCACTGACCGCCACCGCGGCGCCCGGCGCGGATCTCGCGGTGCGGCTGTCCTGGTCGCAGCGCCCCGGCAGCGAGATCGTCATCCGGCGCTCGCCGCAAGCATGCCCGTGGGAGTACGGCCAGGTCGTGGCCCTCACTGAGCTGGCGAGCTACGGGGAGGAGCTCGACGGCACGTTCACCGCGAAGGGTGAGTCGGTGACACTCCTGGCACAGGTTCCCCCCGGCCGCTCCTACTGTGTGCCGTTCACCCTCGACATCGATGGCGCGATCCGCGGGCAGGACGCCGTGGTGGATCTGGCCGACCCGGTCCGCCGGCTGCGCGCGCAGCGCTTCGGTGACGACATCCGCATCACCTGGTGCTGGCCCGACGGGGTGAGCGCGGCCGAGGTGCAGTGGGCGGGCGGCAGCCGCCGGATCACCGCGGCGCAGTACCGCGACGAAGGCGGCTGCCAGCTGCGCGGCGTCCCGGCGGTGTCCCGCGTCGAGGTCGGCGCGGTGCTGCTCGGCGCGGGTGGCGAATGCTGCTCGTCGATGACGTCGGTGCTGGTCGAGCAGCGATTGCCACAGCTGAGCTACCAGCTGCGCCGCCGCGGCACCCGCCTCACCGGCGGCGTCCGGTGCGTGGTGACGGTGGCCGGCGCCCAGCCCGTCGCCGGGGTCACGATCATCGTCGTGGCCGCGGCGGGGCACGCCATGCCGACCTCGCCCGGGGCCGGGGTGGAGCTGCTGCGGCAGCGCGTGATGATCGATCCGGCGGCACCGGTTGTGCTGGAGGCGCCGGTTCCGCGATTACCCAGGCCGTACTGGCTGCGGTGTTTCCTCGCCGACGGCGCACCCGTCCAGCTAATCGACCCGCCGCTGCGCCAGTTGAAGGTGTCATGAGATGTCCACCGTCGCGTGCCCGTACTGCTACCACCCCATCAACCAGCATAAACTGGCCTACCAGTGCCTCGGGCGGGGCGTACCGGGTGGCCCGAGGTGCGCCAAACGTGAGGATGAGCTCCGCCAGCAACTGACCAACGTCCGGACGGCTGCCTACCCTACTTTTGTGCCGGCCTCGCGCCGGCTGTTCGGCAACGGTGTTAAAACGCTGCTCGGCAGCGGTGGCACATCAGCCTGCCCGCACTGCGGCGGCCGCACCGGCCTGCGGGCCTGCCCGGCCTGCCACACCCCGCTGTCCTCGATCTTCGCGGAGAGCCGCAGCCCGCTGGTCGGGATGGTCGGCGGCAAGGGGGCCGGCAAGACGGTTTACCTGTCGGTGCTCTACCACGAGCTGTGCACGACGGTGCGCCGCCGGTTCCTGGCTGACATCCGGCTGACCGGCGATCAGCAGGGCGGCGCCGGGTCGCCCCGGCAATGGCTGGAGAACTACGTCGAGCAGCTGTTCACCCACGGGCGGCTGTTCGAGCAGACGGCCGAGTCGCGCAACGGGCAGCGCGCACCGGTCGTCCTCGAGTGGCGCCAGCCCCAGCGCCGGCTGGGATCGCCCACATTAGGACCACGCAGGTTCGGCACGACGGTGCTGTCGTTCTACGACGCTGCCGGCGAGGACCTCACCAGCCAGGAGCGCGTGCATACCCAGGCCTACCTCGGCGTGGCGAACGGGCTGATCCTGCTGCTCGACCCGTGGCAGCTGCCCGGGGCGATGGGCCGCATCGACGTGCCCGCCGCCGCCGTCCGGGAGGCCGAACCCCCGCTGGAGGTACTCAACCGGATCACCGAGCTACTGCGGGTATCACACCAGGTCAAGGCCAGCCGCCGGGTGCAGGTACCGCTGGCCGTCGTGTTCGCGAAAATGGACGCCTTCTTCCCGGCGCTCGGCGGCAACCACCCGCTGCTGGTCAAACCCGCGGCACCGGTACATCACCACACGATGGCCGGTTACGACGAAGCGACGGGCCAGGACACCCACGAGCACGTGCGGGCCATGCTGCACGACTACGGCGCCGACGATATCGACGCCCATCTGATGCACAACTACGCGACGTTCCGCTATTTCGCGGTGTCCGCGCTGGGCGCCACCCCCGACTACGCGGCCAAGGCGGTCGACCCGGGGGGTGTGCAGCCCTTCCGCGTTGAGGAGCCGCTGCTGTGGCTGCTCAAGGGCTTCGGCGTGATCGACCGGAGCCGGCCGTGAGCGGCGGGTTCGGCTCGCTTTACTACACCGACTGCCGCCCGGGGCAAGGCCTGCAGGGCGGGGCAGGCTTCCAGTTCCAGGCGGCCTCGCCAGGGATCGCTCCCGAGGCCATGCCGCTGGTGCAGCGCAGCGCGCTGTACGAACCGCCGGTCCGGTGGATGCGGGAGCGCCGGAGCCTCGCCGACTACCCGCCGTCGCTGGCGCACACCGCCGACGGGGACCTGTTCGCCACCGCCGCGGGGTGCTACCTCGGCCAGGAGGTGAACGGCACCCGGGAGGGCAACCAGTTCACCCACGCCGTCGTCACCCGCGACCCCGCGGACTACGGGCTGGTGCGGCCCGCGCAGTTATGGGGCGCACCGTGGTGGGCCGCCGGGCCCGCCCCGGCTACCGCGCTCGAGGACCTGGCGGTGCACCCGGAACCGGGACCACTCGATGTGGAGACCGTCCGTGATCGGGTACGGGCGGCCGCCGACGGCGAAGCTCGGCTGACCGCGCTGCTCTCGGCGATCCATCACCTGGCCGATCCCGAGCGGCGGCGCACCGTGGTGCTCGTCAGCGCCGACCCCGAGGCGGCCGCCTGCTGGATCGCCGCGGCGACCCTGCTGCTGCCCGCACCGGATGCGCTGCGGGTCAGTTTCAAGATCTTCGTGGCGGACGGCCAGTACGGTCAGCACGACATCATCGCGCTGCACCCGGAGTGGGCCGGGCGGTGGGCCGACACCGGATCAGGCAGCGGTCTGGCCGTCTTCGACCTCGACCGTGGCGAGCACACTGCCGTGGCGGCCACCGCTGCCGCGGGTTTCTGGGTCCCCCGCTTGTTCGCCGAGGACCCCTATGACGTGGTGGACGCCGTCGAGCTCGCGGGCCAGTTCGCCAGGGCCCGCGCAGGTGATACCAGCGTGCCCCGGGGTGCCAGCATGCCCAGTAGCGCCGACCGCCTCGCCGCGGTCGTCGTTGCCGCCGGTGAGCGGGTGACGGCGCCGGGCTGCCTCGAGCAGACCGCTGACTGGTTGCTGACCGCGCCCGAGGACGCGATGCGAATCGCCCGGGACCCGGTCCTGGCGGCGGTGCTCGACGCGGCTGGGCGAGCGGCGATGCTCGACGCGGCTGGGCCAGCGCCGGTGCTGCGCACGCTGGCTGCCGCCGCGGCAGCGCGCGGGTGGGTGGGCGCCGCGCTCCAGATCCGGCGGGGACTGCGCAGCGCGGAGATCGGCGAGGCACTGGCTGCATCCGACGGGGTCGCCGCCCTGCGCATGCTCACCGCGCTCACGCCGCTGCCGCCGTTGGACCGGCCGCAGGACGACGCCGAGCACGGCCGGGCCGAGATCGAGCAGGCCCTGAGCGGGGCGCGTCCGGACCAGGTTGCCCCGTTGCTCACCGTGGCCCGCCGGCACTCCCTCACGCCCGTCACCTCGGCCTTCCGCGGCGCCGCGAACGAGTTCGCGCAGTGGTGGGTGCGGCAACGTGATCCCGTCCTGGCGCCCGAGCACTGGCACCCCCCGCCCGAGGCGCTGGACTGGGTGCGCGACGTGCTGCGGGGCGCCTTGGCAGGTCCGCGTCGCCCTTACGCCGAGGAGGCCCTCCGGACGTGCTGGTGGCGCGCGCTGTGGCCGGAGGCCTGCGATCCGACCGATGAGCTTGACCGGCAGCTGATGTCCCTGGCCTGCCAGCACCTGGAGGGGGCCCAGCGGGACCAGCTGATGCGGGATGTCCAGCAGTGGACGTTCGCGCGGATGGCCAGCGCGGCGCCTCCGAGCACGGGTACCTGTGACACGGTTGTTTGGGACTCGGGCACCTGGGACACCGTGGCGTGGGACACGGTTTCATGGGACACCGTGGCCTGGGACATCGTCTTCGGTGCGCGGACGCCGGGGATCACCGAAGCCACGGCCTTCTCCGCTGGTCTGGTGAACCGCGGCCGGACGCTGTCCACCGAGGTGGGATCGAAACTCTGGGCGGTGCTCGAGAAAGAGCCCCGCGACACCGCGCTGGCTTTCGTCGGGGGTTGCTCGGAGCTCCTCGCGACCCCGATCTATGACGCACTGACCGGCAGCTGGCCACGCTACGCCGGTGCCGCAACAGCACAGGAATGCCGGGCTGTGGCGTTCAGTTTCGTCCTTGCCACTTTCGGGGCCACTAGCAAGACCACCGGTGATCCGATGACCGATCAGCGGCGTGTCCTGCTGGAGCGCCTCGCTGAACTCGTCGCGGCGATGCCCAAGGACGTCCGGGCCGCGGTCGATCGTAGCTACCCCGGCGGGCTCGGGAAGCCCTGGCGGGACTGGGTGTCCGAGGTCGATGTGTCCCAGCTCGATGGGTCCCAGCCCCAACCGGGCCGGCTGCGGCTGCGCCGCCGGTCGCGCACCAGACCGGACCCGCAGCCCGGGCGCGGAGGCGGGTGAGCCATGCCGGCATTCATCGCTGCGGTGATCGCGATCGCCCTCTACGGCGCGGCCTGCTACTACGCCTTCATCTACGTGGTCGGGCCGGCCTATCCTTTCGTGATCATCGGTGCGGGTGGGCTCGGGGTGCTGCTGGTGGCCGTGGTGCTGGCCGGAGTACTGCTGGGATTCGGGGCTCCGGCACCCCCCGAAATCACCGCCCCTGACCTGCGCACCCGGCTGCCGGCCCGCAAGTCGAACTTCGAGCACGACAGCGCGTGGCCTGGCTACCTGTTCGGGCAGAGCCGGATCGACCTCGGCGGCGCGTTGCGGCGCACCGTACGCGCCGTGGCCTGGATGTGGGTGTTATCGACCGAGCCCCTGATCGAGGCGCCGGTGGTGCTGCTGTTCTGGCCGTTGCTGTTGCTGCCGCTGGTGGCGGCCCTCGCGCTGACCGCGGGGGTCACCATCGGCGTCGTTGCGGTGTACAGCCTGCTCGGGGCGGTACTGGGGGTTGCGTGGCTGGGCTGGTTGGCCGCCGTCGGGGTGCTGCGCGGGGTGGACCTGGGCGTTCGCCTGCTCCGCGGCGCCAAAGCCACCTGCCACCACTCCGGTTGCAACTTCCGCAACCGGCTGCCGGCCTACCGCTGCGAATGCGGGCGGACCCACCATGACATCAGGGCCGGCAGGCTCGGCGCGTTCGCCCGCCGGTGCGACTGCGGCGCGCTGCTGCCGACCACGGTGCTGCAGGCCGCCGCCGGACTGGTGGCGGTCTGCCAGAACTGCGACCGCGAACTGCGTCCAGGTGCCGCCGTACTGACCGATGTGGTGATCCCGGTGTTCGGACCCGCCTCGGCGGGCAAGACCCGGCTGGTGCGCGCCGGCATGGTCGCGCTCGAGGCGCACCTGAGCGCCACCGGCGGGTCACTGTGCCCGGTCGGGTCGGAGAGTGAGGAGACCTTCCGGGACGCCATCGCGGTGGTGGAGTCCGGGATGCAGACCACCAAGACCGACGCCGCCCGGCCACCGGCCGGGATCACCGTGTCGCTCACGGCGGCGCGGCGCAAGTCGCTGCTGCATCTGTTCGACGCGGCAGGCGAGTTCTACAGCAGCCGCGAGCAGGGCCGCGAGCTGCCGTTCCTCGATGATGCGCAGGGTCTCGCGTTCGTCCTCGACCCATTCTCGATACCCGCCGTGGCAGACGATCTCACCGGGATGCTGGCCTCCTGGCTGGAGGCGGC
>JBOHFK010000125.1:0-17415 GCA_050699635.1 Pseudonocardiaceae bacterium
GCACGCACCGGTGCGGTGAATCTCGGGCAGGGCTTCCCGGACACCGACGGCCCACCCGGCATGCTCGAAGCCGCCCGCCGGGCAATCGCCAGCGGGTACAACCAGTACCCTCCCGGCTCCGGCATCCAGGAGTTGCGCTCCGCCATCGCCGACCACCAGGCAGCCCACTACGGCCTGACGCCCGATCCGGACACCGAGGTCCTGGTCACCGTCGGCGCCACCGAGGCCATCAGCGCAGCCCTGCTCGCCCTGGTCCAGCAAGGCGAGCAGGTGCTGCTCATCGAGCCCTACTACGACTCCTACGCCGCCGCGGTCGCGCTGGCCGGCGCCACCCGCCGCGTCGTGCCGCTGGTGGCCGACGGCGAGCGGTTCGCACTGGACCTCGACGCGCTGGCCGCCGCGATCACCCCCGCCACCCGGGTGCTGGTCCTCAACAGCCCGCACAACCCCACCGGCACGGTGTTGCACCACGCCGAGCTGACCGGCCTGGCCGCCCTGGCCATCGAACATGATCTACTGGTGATCACCGACGAGGTGTACGAGCACCTGGTGTTCGACGCCGCCCGGCACGTGCCGATCGCGACCCTGCCCGGAATGGCACAGCGCACTCTGTCCATCTCCAGCGCTGGCAAGACGTTCAGCGTGACCGGTTGGAAGATCGGCTGGGTGTGCGGGCCGGCACCACTGGTGGCTGCGGTGCGGGCGGCCAAGCAGTTCCTCACCTTCGTCGGTGGGGCACCGTTCCAGCCGGCGGTGGCGCACGGGCTTCGCGTGGAGCACGACTGGGTGGCGGCGCATCGCGCGGCGCTGCAAGGCAAGCAGCGCCGGCTGGCTACCGGGCTGCGCGCCGCGGGCTTCGGAGTGCGCCAGTCGGACGGGACCTACTTCATCTGCGCGGACATCCGGCCGCTCGGGTACTCCGATGGTCTGCGGTTCTGCCGCGAGCTACCGGCACGGGCCGGCGTGGTGGCGGTGCCGGTGCAGGTCTTCGTCGATGACCAGCCGTCGTGGCGGCACCTGGTGCGCTTCGCGTTCTGCAAGCGCGACGAGGTGCTCGACGAGGCAATCGACCGCCTCACGTCGGCCAGGCTGTGACCTCGGTCAGGCTGTGACCTCGGTCAGGCTGAGATGGTGACCAAGCTGGGACGTCGACCAAGCTGGGACGCGGGGAGCCACGGGACGACCATTATCGATATTACGCAAAGTGGTCACAGTGTGTACTATTAGCGAACACCTTCCGGGTAGTCCGGACTGGGCACAAAGGTTGGGGGAACCGGTGGCCGCTATCCACGACGCAGGTGGTGCGAGGTATGCACCCCGCGTTGTGATGCGCGCGCTGCTGCGGGTCGTCATGCTCGGCGGTCTGCTGGTCGTGGGGTGGTTACTGGCATCAGGAACCAGCCACGCGGATGAGGACCTGGGGGTGCCCGGCACCGGCCTGGTCCATGTCGTCAACACCGTGACCCCCGACGCCGGGTCCGGCGATGAGTTCGGCACACCGGCTGCCGTCGGGCCAGCCGTCAAGAAGGTGCTGTCCACCGCCTCGGTACCACGAGTAGCAGCGCCACGACCGCCAGTCCAGCCTCCGGTGCAGGCCATTATCCTGCAGCCCATCGTGAAGGCCGTCGGCGTTGCCCAACCTCTCTCCCAAATTGCCCAGCCTCTCTCCCAGATAGCCCAGCCTCTCTCCCAGATTGCCCAGCCCCTGGACAGGATTGTCCAGCCCCTGGACCAGCTCCTCCCGGCGTCCCGATCACTGTCAGTGCCCGCACCGCACACCGCTCCTGCGCAGCACATGGCCGCCGTCCCACCAGCTACCCAGGCCGGCAAACCCGGAAGGCTCGCGGCTGCACCACCTGCCATTGCGGGCAAGTCCGCTTCGCCTGCCCCCGCACTCGCTCCGGTGAGTAATTCCTCGCCTGCCGTGTTGTGCTCGCCCACGCAGCCCGCCACGGAACCCGTGACGGCCCAGCCTGCGCTGGGCGATGATCCGGCGTCTCCGATGCCGGCAAACTCCCCGGTCAGCACTACCTCACTGTGCGCAATCGGTGCGGCCGGAGGTGGCACGAGCAGCAAGAACGGTCCGGATGCGGCGGTGCATGACCGCTGGATGGCCGACACTCTTGCGCGGCCGTATGGCTTCCTTGATCGTGACACCAGTGGACTTCCGCGGTCACTTTCTGAGCGGCCCACCACCTCACCGGACTGATCTCACGACACCCGGTTGGGTCGGCGTTACTGGCGAGCTGTCCTTTCTGACCAGTGTTGCCAAATCCCAGGTCGACCAACCCTGCCGCCATGAGCCCCCGATCTGTCCGACCGCGCCCGGACGGATCGGGTCTATGGCCCCGGCGTCGCGTTGCCCCCGTGGCGCCGGGGCCCTTCACCAAAGCCCGATATGTCTCCATGTCGGGGTAGTTAGTGGCTCTCCGGGCCCGATATGTCTCCATGTCGGTTACCGGGGATGTGTGGCCGCTTGCCAGGCGGCGAGCCAGGGATCGATGGCGATCGATGGGAGGAGGAGCGTCCATGCCTCATCGATTCGCTGCCAGAGGAAATGACGATCGCCCATGGCATCGCAGATCTGCCGATGTCCGGCCACGATCGCGATGATCTGCCTGGTGACCACGGCCGGATCGACACCTTCCCGGAGCAGGCCCACTTGCCCGGCTTGGGTCAGGAGATCGAAGACGTGACCTTCGCCGACGCCATAGTGCCCCCGGGCGTCGTGGTCGGGCACGGGCAGGTCGCTGAGCAGGCGGGTGCCACCCCGGGCGATCGGATTGTCTATCAGACACGAGATCACCTCGTCGACCAGCGCCACCAGCGCGGAGAGCGGATCAAGACCGCGATCAGTGATCTGCCCCCGGAGATCTCCCCACCGCTGCACCATCTCGGCGATGACCGCTCGCGCCAAGGCCTCCTTGGAGGCGAAGTGGAAATACAGTGCTCCCTTGGTGCCGCCGCTGTCAGCCAGCACGTTGTTCAACGAAGTGGCGTGGTACCCATTGCGAGCGAAGTGCTCGGCTGCGGCGGTGAGTATGGCCAGCCGGGTAGCGCGGGCCCGCGGCTGCAGCCTGGCTCGCCCTGCGTGGGCATCGCTGCCGCCGGCTACGGGTCTTCGATGACCGGTGCTGGACATGACGCCTCGACGCTACCCGTCCCAGGTTCATTGAGGACCACGAAAATTTCGAATTGTCAACGCTTGGTGGGTGAGGACGCTATTGGGTGGCGACCCAAACACACCCGCTGGTATGTTTCGGCCAGGTGGCAGCACCGTCATCAGCAACCCTCGGTAGGTGATTACTCGTTTGGGGGTCCCGCGGGGGAATGTGGTGGCCCGGGGCGGTAGGGACGACCGCCCCGGGCCACCCTCGGCCCCGTCGCGCCAGGCGACCAAGTCAGGCTCGTCGCGCCAGGCGACCACGTCCGCACTGTCGCGCCAGGCGACCCACGTCAGCCGCTGACCCGGCATCAGGCGCAGTAGGCCACCGGGTATCGACTCGGCGACCCTGATGGCCACACCGGATGCTCGGGAGCTAGCGGCGGTCTTCGCTGGTGGCGCCGCTGGCGCGTTGTGTCGTGGCCTGCTCGGTGAGGCTTACCCGGCAGCAGCGACGAGCTGGCCGTGGGTGACCTTCTCGGTGAACCTGGCTGGCGCCTTCTTGCTGGGCTACTTCGCCACCCGCTTGCAGGAGCGGTTGCCGCTGTCCAGCTACCGGCGGCCGCTGTTGGGCACAGGTCTGTGCGGTGGACTCACCACCTTCTCCACGATGCAGGTGGAACTGCTCAGAATGCTCGACGTCCGCCACTATGGGCTGGCCGCCGGGTACGCGTCGGCGAGCATCGTCGGTGGCTACGCCGCGGTCCACCTCTCCACCGCTGTGGTGCGACGAGTCAGGATCAGGCCATGACGATGCTGCTGTGGGCCGGCGCAGCGCTGATCGGCGGTGCGGGTTCGGTGCTGCGCTTCGTCGTCGACGGTGCGGTCGCATCCCGGTCCGGCCGCTCGTTCCCCTTCGGTACCTTGGTGGTCAATCTCTCCGGGGCGATCCTGCTCGGCCTGATTGCGGGACTGGCACTGAATCATGATGAGGCCCTGTTGACCGGCACCGCCGCGGTGGGCTCGTACACGACTTTCTCGACCTGGATGTTCGAGTCCCAGCGCCTCGCCGAGGATCGCCAGCTGCTGAATCTGGCGGCGAACGTGGTGGTGAGCCTGGCCGCCGGATTCCTCGCCGCAGCGCTCGGGCGGCTGGTCGGGAGCCATCTGTGATTGCCGACTGCCTGAAGTTGACCAGCTACTTCGGTGAGCGGCAGCGAACCGGGGGAGCCTTTCTGGCCGACACCCAGCTGGAGCTGTTCGGCCGGCGGGCGATCGCCACCAGCGTGCTGCTTCGTGGTGCCGAGGGCTTCGGGCTCAAGCATCATCTGCGGACCGACCGGTTGCTCACCCTGTCCGAGGATCTGCCCGTCGTGTCGGTCGCCGTGGACACCCGCCCGAGGATCGAGGCTGTGCTTCATGATCTTCGTTCGATCGAGCACCGGGGGCTACTCACCCTGGAGCGGGCGCGGATGCTGCGGGAAGACATCGGGCCCGTGGTGCTGCCCGAGGAACTGCCCGACGCCATCAAAGTGACCGTGTATGTCGGCCGGCTGGAGCGCGTCTACCGGGTGCCGGCCTTCGTCGCGGTATGCGACCTGCTGCATCGCCGCGGCATCGCCGGGGCCACCGCCCTGCTGGGCGTCGACGGGACCGCGCACGGCCGGCGCAGCCGTGCCCGGTTCTTCGGGCGCAACGCCGACGTGCCGATGATGATCGTCGCGGTCGGCTCGGGTGAGCGGATCGGCCGGGTGCTGCCCGAGCTCGGTGGACTGCTTCGTCGACCGCTGATTACCCTCGAACGGGTCCGGGTGTGCAAGATCGACGGTGCGCTCCTCGAACGCCCGCACGCTCTGCCGGTCACTGACGAGCACGGCATGGCGGTGTGGCAGAAGCTGATGGTCTACACCTCAGACCGAGCGTTGCACGGCGGGCAGCCGGTGCACCGGGCGCTGGTGCACCGGCTGCGGGGCTCCGGCGCCCGCGGCGCGACCGCGCTGCGCGGGATGTGGGGTTTCCAGGGGCAGATTCCCCCGCACGGCGATCGCCTGCTGCAGTTGCGCCGCCATGTCCCGGTGGTCACCGTCATCATCGATTCCCCGGACCGGATCTCGGCCTCATTCGACATCGTCGACGAGCTCACCACCGAGCACGGCCTGGTGACCAGTGAGATGGTGCTGGCACTAGCCGCGATCACCAGCGACGAGCAGCTCGGCGGCCTGCACCTTGCTGAGCCGGAGTCCTAGGGACGTCTCCACCCGCCGAGGCCGACCGCGCGGTGACGCCGTCCCCGGGCTGGCAAGACGAGGTTGCGCACCGCAGCCGGTCCGGTCCGGCTTTGTCGTGCATTACCCGCTTGACAGAATCACGGTTCCGATAAGCAGGACGGCACTCGCGGCAGCCACAGCCAACACCGCCCGCCGGGTCCATCCGCTGTCGAGCACCCGGCGTGCCGGACCGGAGAGCGCGAAACCAACCAGGAGGAAAGGCACGAAGAGCGCAGTCTTCGTGAGCGATTCGTCGGTGACCTGCCCGGCAAGAGCCAACGCGACAATGGAGATCACCGAGCTCAGGATGAAGTACCCGCCGATGGTGCCACGAACACGCGGGCCTTCCGCGTCTTGGTACAGCAACGCGATTGGGGGGCCACCAATCGATGCCGCGGTACCCCCCGCCCCGCTGGCGAGCCCGGCCAATACCAATGACGCTGGCCGCGGGCGGGGGTGCCAGCGGAGTAACGACAGCGCCACGCAGGCGAGCACGCTCAGGCCGATCAGCACAGCGAATACTCGTTGGGACAACGCCACCACCGCGAGCACTCCCAGCCCTGTGCCGGGCACCCGGCCCAGCATGGCCCAGCCGATGGCGCTCCAGTCGGCGTGCCGCCAGTCCCGGACCACCGCGAGCACCGCGTGCGCCGAAGTCAGCAAGATCAACGGTACCGGCACGAGGGTGGGGTCGATCAGGACCAGCAAGGGTGCCGCCACCAAGGCCATGCCATACCCCACCGCGCCCTGCACCAGCGCGCCCACCACCAGGACCAAGCCGGCTGCGATGACCATGTCTCTCATACTGCAACCGGCTTGCCGCATCATGGGCACTCGATAAGACGTTCCCGGATCCCGATCCATGCCTTTCGATCGAGCGATAACCCGAGGGCACCGTCATGCTGCGCCCGCCGCACCGGCTTGGCGCCTGCTGGTGGCCGGGAGACGCCTGGATCGGCCTGACCGCTTGCGAGCCTTCGGCGCGACCGGGGCGGACGGTACGACGCTCGGTGACTGCCGGTCACCCCACGGTTCTGAGCAAACCGAAGTGGCCAGCGACACGATGGCCGCCAACGTCGCTGCCACGAGAGCCGGAGCAAGTACCGCACCGAGGGACCCGATGGCGATATATGCGGGCGGGAGCGCGCCGATAAGAGTCTGCGCGAATGTCTTCACGGCGCGCTCGGCGGACTGCAACCAGAATTGCTTGCTAAGAGACGAGAACATGACACGGACTCCTTACTGACATAATTGGCGTAGCTGAAATTCGCTACACCTAGAGAGTCCGGCATGTACGTGAATGGGTCGAGGGAGTAGACCCGTGTTATGAGAGGGCAAGCCAGCGCGTTAAAGGTAGGGTTTTCCATACCTCATCGCTCAGGTCTCCAGATCACGTAGCCGAAGCACGTGGAGGTCGTCGCGCAGTACGTCTTCGGTCCGGGACAGCAGCATATCCAGGTCGTCGTGCACGGACAGGTGCCGTCCGCTGAGCCGGTCGAGGTCACCGTTGGCGATGCGCATCAGCAGCTCGGCAACCTGACGCGGCTCCGCCCCCCGCCCGGCGGCTAGCTCCTGGCGGACCCATTCCCGCAACCGGCCTTGCGGCGAGTCCGCGGGCGCGGTGCTGGCCAGTGCCGGCTCGCTGAGCCCGATCGGCAGGATGCCGGGATGCACGCTGAAAACGCTGATCCCGTACCTCCTGGTCTCGTAGCCGAGGTTCTCGGTGAACTTGGTCACGGCCGCCTTGGACACCGAGTACGCGGAGGCCAGCGGCCAGCGGAACACCCCGGCCTGGCTGGTCAGGTTCACGATCCGGCCACGCCGGCGCGTCACCATCTCCGGCAGCACAATGCGGCTACAGAGCGTGACACTGCGTAGGTTAACCTCGACCGTCCGCCACCAGTCGTCCTCCGGCACGTCCCAGGCCAACCCGACGGGTCCGTTGACTCCGGCGTTGTTCACGAGCAGATCGACCGGGCCCAAGTCGTGACGCAGCTTGTCCACAGCGGCAGCAGCGCCCACCGGATCGCTGAGATCCGCACTGGCGGCCGTGGCGACACCGCCTGCCACCTCGATCAGCCGCACTGACTCGGCGAGCTGATCGCTTGAGCGAGCGATCAGGCCCACCGCGGCGCCGGCCCCGGCCAACGCGCACGCCAGCACCCGCCCGACGCCGCGCCCACCGCCAGTGACCAGGGCCACCGAGCCGGCCAACACCGCCGTCGCGCCGCTCATCGGGCATCCACGATCGTGACCTCCAGCGTGGTGAACATCAACGAATCGCGGCTACATCGGGTGGCTCCGATTCGCGCTGAGCACACGTGTTGTGCTGACGCGCCCGTGAGTGGCAATACGAGCGATCACTCGTATTGCCACTCACGGGTTATCCACAGCCCTCGAGCGCGGCGAGGAGGGTGGTGAGGGGACGGTCGTGGGCGTTGTGGCCCATCAGGCCGATGCGCCAGCCCGTGCCGGCTAGCGGGCCCAGGCCGGCGCCGACCTCGATGCCGAAGTTTTCGCGTAAGTGTTTGCGGGCGGGGGCGTCTGATGTGCCATCGGGTAAGCGGGCGGCGGTGAGTTGCGGGAGGCGGTGACCCGGCTCGGCGAACAGCTCGAAGCCATGCTCGGGCAGCGCCGCCTGGAGCTGCCCGCCCGCCCGCGTGTGGCGCTCCCAGACCGCTGGTAGACCCTCCTCCAGCAGCCGCCCCAGGCCCGCGTGCACCGAGGAGATCAACGTCGAGCTTGCGGTGTGGTGGTAGCTGGGCGGTTGGCCCTGGTAGTAACCGTCGAGCAGGCTCAGGTCCAGGTAGAACGAGCAGACCGGCCGTTCCCGGTCCCGGATCCGCTGCACCGCCCGCTCCGACAGCGTGACCGGCGCGATTCCCGACGGGGCACCCAGGCACTTCTGGGTCGCTGAGTAGCAAGCGTCGACGCCCCAGGCGTCGACCTCGACCGGGATCCCACCCAGTGAGGTGACGGTATCCAAGACCAGCAGCGTGTCGGTGTTCTGCAACGCGCGCAGCGGGGCGATCTCGTTGCGCACCCCGGTTGAGGTCTCGGCGTGCACCACGGCGACGAGTCGGGCGTGCGGGGCGGCGCGTTGGGCGTCGAGCAGGGCTGCGGGATCCAGGGTCCGGCCCCACGGGGCGTGCACGGCCTGCACCTGCGCGCCCAGCCGGCGGGCCACCTCGCACAACCGTTCCCCGAAGTAGCCGTTCACCCCGACGATGGCCAGCTCGTCGGGCTCGAGCAGGCTGGCCAGGCACGCCTCCATCCCCGCCGACCCGGTGCCGCTGACTGGGAGCGTGAGGCGGTTGTGGGTGCCGAACACGGTGCGCAGCCGCTGGGTGGTTTCGGCTACCAGGGTGAGGAATTCGGGGTCCAGGTGCCCGAGCACCGGCCGGTTCAAGGCCTCGATGGCCTCTGGGTAGGGATTCGACGGTCCGGGTCCGAGGAGCAGCCGATCTGAGTGCACAGACGGATCTTGCCACGCCTGTCGTAATGTCGCCGCCAATGGACAGCCTGCGTGGCGTGCAGCAGTGGCCGGTCGACTCGGTGGCGGTCGCGGTGGTGGCCGCCTCCGGTGCGGTGATCGGCAGCCATGGCCCGCAGGACCGGCCGTTCCGGCTCGCCTCGGTGACCAAGCTGCTCGCCGCCTACGCGGTGCTGCTGGCGGTGCAAGAGGGCGCGGTCGATTGGGACCAGCCGGCCGGTCCGCCGGGCGCCACCGTGCGCCACCTGCTGGCGCACGCCTCCGGGCTGACTTTCGACACGCCGCGGGTCGCAGCGCCTCCGGCGACCAAACGGATCTACTCCAACACCGGGTTCGAGGTGCTGGCCGACACGGTGGCGTCATCGTCCGGTATCCCCTTCGCGGATTACCTGACCGAAGGGGTGTTCCAGCCCCTGGCGATGTCCTTCTCCCGGCTGACGGGGACCGCCGCGGCCAGCGCGGTGTCCACCTGTGCGGACCTGGCCCGGTTCGCCGCCGAGCTGCAGGCACCGACACTGCTGGCGCCGCAGATCCTGGCCGAGGCGACCCAGGTGGCCTACCCGGGCCTGGACGGGATCGTGCCCGGCTACGGCATGCAGCGCCCCAACGACTGGGGCCTGGGCTTCGAGCTGCGGTACCACAAGAGCCCACACTGGACGGGTAGCCGCAACTCGCCGCAGACCTTCGGGCACTTCGGCCAGTCCGGCACGTTCCTGTGGGTCGACCCGGTGGCCGGCGCCGCCTGCGTCGCCCTCACCGACCGCGACTTCGACCAGTGGGCCCGCGACGCCTGGCCAGCCTTCTCCGATGGCGTCCTCGCCGAGCTGGCCACCCGGAGCTGATCGGATGATCTGGCACACAAGCACATGGGGTCAGGGCTCCAGTAGTTGGAAGTGCCCGCCCTGGTCGTCGATGCACTGGGCGATGCGGCCGTAGGGTTGCTGCTGCGGTTCACCCGCCTGCCCGCCGTGGTCACGGACTGCGACTAGCGCGGCGGCCAGATCGTCGACCTGGTAGACCGGCTCGATCGCGGCCTGCGATACGCCACCGTGCATCCCGGCCGGCGGATTGGTGCTCCTGATCTGCCAGCCGTCCTCGACCCGACCGGGCCTGAAGGTCCAACCCAGCACAGCACCGTAGAACGCCCGGGCCCGCGCGGTGTCCGCGACGGCATAGGTGAGATAGGCGAGATCGCCGTGCCGGGGGGTGGGGGTCGCGGCGGGTGCGGCGGAGATCATCCAGCGATGCCCGGAGGGGTCGACGACGACGACGTTGCGGCCGTAGTCGTGGTCGGCGGCCTCCCGCTCCAGCCGGGCCCCCGCCTCGACGGCGTCGCGCAGGGTCGCATCCACCGTTGCAGGCCCAGACACCCGCAGGTACAGCGACTGGCTGGGACCGCCGCGGGTCCGCGGCGACAGCAGGTCGATCTCCGGGAACTCGTCAGCGAGCATGAGTACCGAATCGCCGATGGCCAGCTCTGCGTCGGGACAGCAAATAACCGTAGACCTGGGGCAATGCGGTGCAGCCGTACCGTACCGTGGTTGCTCCCTCACACCGTTCCATCGAACGTATCGGTTCGTGCCCACGTCCGATCGAGGCCGACATCACTGCCGACCGTTGGCTCCCGTGTTCGGGAGTCTTCTCGTGGCGATACGACCGCCTGGCCGGGCCAGGTCTTACACCGTTTCCAGCGAGCTTCATTACCGTCAGGCCGCAACTCTGCCCAAGACGTCGTGCTCGCTCCGGTCGGCACTGTGGAAAACCTGGCGGAGCGTCGTGCGGGTGGGTCTCAGTGGCGCAGGCCGGGCTTGGTTCTCGCTGACGGCCTCACGCACAGTATCGCACATCACGGCGCAGGATTCGGCTATACGACACGTAACGACACGCTCCGTGGAACAGTTGGAAACTTTCATCGTCGTCCCGGGCACCGGTTCTCCGACGGGGCAGGCCTCAACAAAATTCAGCGTGGGTAGATACCACCGTCCAGGCCGAGCACCTGGCTGGTGAGGTAGCCGTTGCGGAGCACTGCCATGGCCAGGTCCGCTACTTCGTGCGGGCGGCCGTACCGGCCGACGGGTACCGGAATCGCGGGAGCACCATCTGGTGTGGACGGCAGCATGCGGGTGTCTTCGATCACCGCGGGCGCCAAGGCGTTCACCGTGACCCCAGCGCCTGCGACTCGGGCGGCCAGGAAGTGGACGAGGCCGTGGAGTCCGGCTTTGGAGGCCGCGTAGTGCGGGCCGACGACGCCACCGGTGAAGCCGGCGACCGAGGACATGAACAGCACTCGGCCGTACCCGCGTTCGCTCATCCCGGGCAGCACGGCCTGGGACAGCAGGAATGGTGCCCGGAGGTTCACCGCGAGCGTGTCGTCCCAGGTCTGAAGATCGACATCTTGGTAGGTGCGCTGGACCGAGTAACCCGCGTTGGGGATCAGGACGTCAATCGGGCCGAGCGCCTCTGTGGTGTCGTGGACCAGACGCGCGGGTGTGGTTGGGTCGGTCAGGTCTCCGGCCAGGGCGACCGCGTCGAGCCCGGCTTCCCGGGCCGCGGTCACCAGTTGTTCGGCCTCGTCGGCGTGGCGACCGTAGGTGAACGCGGTCCGAACGCCGGCCGCGATCAGTCGTTTCCCGAGTGCCCGGCCGATCCCACCGGAGGCGCCGGTGAGCAGCGCCACCCGCCCGGCGAGGCCCTCATCGGTCATCCGCAGATGGCGCCTTTGGCGGCGGAGCCGACCAGCCGGGCGTATTTGGCCAGCACGCCGCGTAGCGGGCGCTCTTGCGGTTTCCATTCCTGCCGGCGCCGGGCCAGCTCGTCGGCATCGACCAGCAGGTTCAGCTCGCGGCGGTTCATGTCCAGCACGATGGGGTCGCCGTCGCGGACCAGCGCGATCGGGCCGCCGTGGGCTGCCTCGGGAGCCACGTGGCCGACGCACAATCCGGTGGTGCCGCCGGAGAAGCGCCCGTCGGTGAGCAGCAGGACGTCCTTGCCCAGGCCGGCGCCCTTGATCGCGCCGGTGACCGCGAGCATCTCGCGCATCCCCGGGCCGCCCCGCGGACCCTCGTACCGGATCACCACGACGTCACCGGGCTGCAGATCCGGCACGGCGTCCATGGCGGCCTGCTCCCCGTCAAACACCCGAGCACGCCCGTCAAACCGGGTGGAATCGAAGCCGGCGCTCTTCACCACGGCACCATCGGGGGCCAGCGAGCCGCGCAGGATGGTGATCCCACCGGTGGGGTGGATCGGGTCGGTGAGGCTGTGCAGGATCTTGCCGTCGAGGTCGGGCGGGTCCAGCTCGGCGAGGTTCTCGGCCACGGTGCGCCCGGTGACGGTGCGGCAATCGCCATTGAGCAGTCCGGCGTCCAGCAGGGCCTTCATCACCACCGGCACACCGCCGACCTGATCGACCGAGGCCATCACGTGCGTGCCGAAGGGCTTGACGTCGGCGAGGTGCGGCACCTTCGCGCCGATCCGGTTGAAGTCGTCCAGCTCTAGCGCCACCCCGGCCTCGTGCGCGATGGCCAGCAGGTGCAGCACCGCGTTGGTCGAGCCGCCGAAGGCCATCACCACCGCGATCGCGTTCTCGAACGCCGGCCGGGTGAGGATCTGCCGCGCGGTGATGCCGCGTCGAATGAGGTTCACCACGGCGCTGCCGCTGGCCCGGGCGAACCCGTCGCGACGCCGGTCCACCGCCGGCGGGCTGGCCGAACCGGGCAGCGACATGCCCAGCGCCTCGGCCGCGCAGGCCATCGTGTTGGCGGTGTACATGCCGGCGCAGGCACCCTCACCGGGGCAGATCGCGCGCTCGATCGCATCGACGTCGGCGCGGCTGATCCGGCCGCTTAAACACGCCCCGACCGCCTCGAAGGCGTCGATGATGGTGACCTCCCGGCCGTCCACCTTGCCGGGCAGGATGGTGCCCGCGTAGAGGAACACCGCCGCCAGGTCCAGGCGCGCGGCGGCCATCAGCATCCCGGGCAGGCTCTTGTCGCAGCCGGCCAGCAGCACCGTGCCGTCGAGCCGCTCGGCCTCCACCACGGTCTCCACCGAGTCGGCGATCACCTCGCGGGATACCAGCGAGTAGTGCATCCCGACATGCCCCATCGAGATGCCGTCGGAGACCGAGATCGTGCCGAACTCCATCGGGAAGCCGCCGGCCGCGTGCACACCCTCCTTGCTCGCCTTGGCGAGCCGGTCCAGCGACAGGTTGCACGGGGTGATCTCGTTCCACGACGAGGCCACCCCGATCTGGCACTTGGCGAAGTCGTCGTCACCCATCCCGACAGCGCGCAACATCCCCCGCGCGCCCGCCCGCTCCAGCCCATCGGTCACTTCTCGGCTACGAGGCTTAACATCCATGCCCCACAGCATCCCGCATCAGCCCCCTCCCCGGCATGGAGACATATCGGGGTCAGAGAGCGCTCGGCAGCCCCGATATGTCTCCATGTCGGGACAACAACTCGGTGAGGGGGACGGCGGGATCGGCGAGGCTGTGGCGATCGACGGGCGCGCCGCTGCGGATGAGAGCCTCGACGGGCGCGATGCCTTGGTCCCACTGGTTGACGTGCATCCCGGCCACGACCCGGTCGGCGGCGAGCCAGAACGCGTAGAAGGCCCGTGCCTGGAGATCACCACGAGTGACCAGCGCGTCGTACCCGCCAGGGGCGAACCACCCGGTGAACTCCATGCCGACGTCATACTGGTCGGTGAAGAAGTATGGCACCCGGTCGTAGCTGACCTGCTGGCCGAGCATGGAGCGGGCCGCCGCTGGTCCTCCGTGCAGCGCGTTGGCCCAGTGCTCGACGCGGATCCGGGCGTGATAACGCGGGTTGATCGCGTTGGCGACGTCACCGGCGGCGTAAATGTCGGGGTCGTCGGTGCGCAGCGTGGCATCGACGAGGACACCGTTGTCCACGACCAGACCGGCCGCCTCGGCGAGTTCGGTGTTGGGTCGGGCGCCTACCCCGACGATGACCACGTCCGCGGAGACCTCGTTGCCATCGTCGGTGACCACCGCCGCGACGTGTCCAGTGCCGCGGAACTCGGTCACCGCGGTGCCGAGTTGGACGTCGACGCCGTGCTGACGGTGCACCTGGGCGAAGAACCCGCCGATCACGCAACCGCCCACGCCCGGGCCGAGTGCGGCCTGGAGCGGTGTGGGTTGCGGCTCGATGATGGTGACCTCGCAGCCGTACTGGCGGGCTGCGGCCGCGGTCTCCAACCCGATCCAGCCGGCACCCACGACGACGACCCGACCGCCGTCACGGATGGCCTCGCGCAGCCGCTCGGAATCCTCAATCCGGCGCAGGTAGCAGATCCCATCCAGGTCCGCACCCGGCAGATCCAGCAGGCGTGCGGACGCACCGGTAGCCAGCAACAGCTTGCTGTACCCGAGCCGATCGCCGCCGTCGAGTTCCACCTGACGCCCAGCGCGATCCAGACTTGTCACCCGGCGGCCCAGCTGTAGCTCCACGGAGTTCTCGCCGTACCAGGCCTGGTCGTGGACGTAGAGCTTGGCTCTGTCCTGCTTGCCCAGCAGGTATCCCTTCGACAGCGGCGGCCGCTCGTAGGGCCGCTCGTCCTCCTCTCCCAGCAGCACGAGCCGGCCGGTGAATCCCTCCTCGCGCAGGGTATGGGCCGCTTTCGCCCCGGTTAAGCTGGCTCCGACGATGACGTATGTCTGCTGTTCGGCCATGGCTTGCTCCTGTGTTGCCGGTTGTGACTGTGAGGCGGCAGGGCGCCCACCAGTTGCTCGCTGAGCTGGTCAGCGCTGTCGTCCGAGCCTGTTTCGTTGTTGACGATCGCGAGCACGACCGCTCGGGGGTCGTGAGCCAGACCTTCAATGAAGCCGCGGTGATAGGCCTGGCAGGCCTTGCGGGCCGCCCATTGCCGTAAGGGTGGCCCGATCAGGAGACCTGGCAGTTCGAAGGCGCCTGGTCCCAGGCAATCCAGCCGGCGGGAGACCTCAGCGCCCAGGCGCAGCGTCTCCTCAACTGCCATGCCCACGGTCGTCCCCGTGTGGCCGACGACGGGAGAGTTCCACAATGCCTCGGCATCCGTCGCCCGCCAGTTCTGCGGTGGGTTGTCGACCGACGGAGTCGGGATCCACGTCTCGGGTACGAATGTGTCGTGTGGGGCACCGGTGGCTGACCGGACGGCCCGGTAGAGGGCTGCACCGCGCAGACGACTGCCTGACACTCCAAGCCGGTAGGCGACCTCGACGTCATTGAGGCCCGCGCGAACAGCGGCCACGGCGCGCTCTTTGCCAACGCCCTCCTCAAGGAGGCCATCGCCGAAGAGGACTCCCCCTCCCTCGAGTGTGAGGCCGTGGTTGTTGTCCCAGTCGTGAAAGACCCGGGCTAACAGGTCGCCGAGGGTGATGGGTGGGAACCGCCTCGTGCGGGCCCGGACCGCGGCATGGACGCGGCCGTCCAGGATGTGATGAGGGAGAATCCGCGCCGCGCAGCTGAGTTCTCGTAGCGTGGCCGCCGTGTCGGCGGCGACTTTGCGTTGCAGGCTCTGCCAGAACCCGGGATAGCGGTGGTGCCAGAACTGGCGGATGGCCGTGACCGGAGTCCGCAGGTGGCCCGCCGCGAAGGCATCGGTGAGGTAGTGCTGGGCTGCTGCTTCTCGTGCCATCGCCCGGGACTCGTCACCCCGGTACCGCCCCAGCCGGCCGGCCTCGTCGAGGGCCGCCTCGTGCAGACGGCGATAGGCGACGCCTGCGGAGGGGAAGCAGCTGGACTGCTGGTGGCCGGGCATGGTCTCCGATCGACCCGGAGCGACGAAGTGATCGCCGTTCGCGGTGGCCAAGGCCAGGAAGCGGTCCCGGACCAGCCTTTCGACCTCGGTAGTCGCCGCACTCGCGGTGAACCGGTAGTCGCCGAACTCCCCTCCTGGCTCGAAACGGGCGTCAACGAAGGCCCCGTCCACCGCCATCACTTTGAGCGCGCAGATGACCTCGTCCCGGGTGCCGGGCTTGGTCCCCTGCTCACCGGGGATGGCCGCCAGCCGGAACAAGTCCTCAGATAGTGCGCTTGCACCGGAGGAGCGGACAGGGAAGAAGTCACCGCTCAACGCCATCACGTCGCCATAGCTGAGGACAAAACGCTCCTCAGCGCCGACTCCGCCGACCTGGACGAGGGCGCCTCCGGCAGCAGCCTCGCCCACGGTGCGATGCTCAAGGGATTTCATCGGAGCGCCAGCCGAGTCACGGGAGGATCCGGCTGCGAGCCGTACGCCGTGCGCTTGGACTGCTCGCTCACCTCGGCCTCCCTACCTTCTAACAGCATGATATGTTGACGATAGAATCTATCGAGGGTTTCGTCAATAGAAATTGGATATAGAATGGACTCCTGGGAGACCCAGATCTCAGCGGTCGCCGCGCTCGACGAGCCGACCCGCCGCCAGCTGTACGACTACGTGGTGCGCCAGCCCGAACCGGTCAGCCGCGACGAGGCCGCGGGGGCTCTTGACCTGCCGCGCACCACCGCGGCGTTCCACCTTGACCGCCTGGTGGACGAGAAGCTGCTCGACCCGGTCTACCAGCGGCGCACCGGCCGCACCGGCCCCGGCGCAGGACGACCGGCCAAGCTGTATCGAAGATCAGACCAGCACGTGACAGTCTCGCTGCCCCAGCGTCGCTACGACCTGGCAGGCCGGCTGCTGGCCAGCGCACTCGAGCACGCAGAACGCTCCGGCGACTCGCCACGGGCAATTCTCGATCAGCGCGCCTACCAGTTGGGCAGGCAACTCGGCGAAACGGCGCGCGGCGCCGCCGCTGCCCGGGACACCGCGCTGCAGGTACTCGAGGCATACGGTTTCGAACCACGCACCGACGGCGACCAGGTCACGCTGGCCAACTGCCCCTTCCACGCGCTGGCGCAGGAGTACACCCAGCTCGTGTGCGGGATGAACCTGTCCCTGCTCGAGGGCCTGCTCGACGGCCTCGCGGCCACCGGCCTCATCGCCCACCTGGACCCGACCCCGCCGTTCTGCTGTGTCCGTCTCGCACCATCGCCCGATATGGCGACATAACGGGCTTGCCGGACACCGGATTGGCACGTTATGGCTCCATATCGGGCGATGGGCCACGCGGCACGTGTGGCAGACTGCGGGGCCGATGTGCACACCACGCGTACGGGGGAACACGGTGAGTAGCGACAACCAGCTGCGAGGAGCCCGGCCAGGGCTCACCCCGATGAGGCACCGTCTGGCGATCGGCATGATCGTGGCGAGCTCAGTGGCCATGCTGACCGCGTGTGCCGGCGCCACCACGGCGCCTGCCACTTCGCCCGTCACTCCACCAGCCACCGCGCCCGCCGAGATCCCGCGCCCGAATCCCCTGCAAGCGGCGCCCCCGATCCCTGCGCTCAAGAATCCGCGTGATGTCACCGCTGTGTCCGGTCGGCCGTGTGAGCTGCTCACCTCACAGCAGGCCACCGGGTTCCGGCTCGACCTGCCCCCCGACCAGCTCAGCGGCCTCCACGGGACCATGCGCTGCATGTGGACCACAACGACCACTCCCGCGCGCGCAATAGTCCGAATAG
>JBOHFK010000126.1:0-17370 GCA_050699635.1 Pseudonocardiaceae bacterium
GTTATGACCTGACGAACACCGTGCTGTCGTTCGGTCAGGACCGGCGGTGGCGGCGGTTCACCCGCAGCGCGGTGGCGTCCAGGCCGGGGGAGCGGGTGCTCGATCTTGCCGCCGGGACCGCGGTCTCCACCGTGGAGTTCGCCAGCACCGGAGCGTGGAGCGTCGCGGCGGACTTCTCCCTGGGAATGCTACGGGCAGGCCGGCATCGCAAGGTGCCGCTGGTCGGGGCGGACGCGCTGGCCCTGCCCTTCGCCGACGGGGCCTTCGACGCGGTCACGATCTCCTTCGGACTGCGCAATGTGGCCGACCTCGATACCGCGCTGGCCGAGATGGCCCGGGTCACCCGCCCGGGCGGTCGCCTGGTCGTCTGCGAGTTCTCCACCCCGACCTCGCGGGTGTTCCGCACGATCTACCTGGAATATCTGATGCGCGCGCTGCCGGTGGTCGCTCGCAAGGTCAGCAGCAGCCCGGAGGCCTACGTCTACCTCGCCGAATCGATCCGGGCCTGGCCCGCCCAGGAGGCACTCGCGCGCCGGGTGGCCGCGGCCGGCTGGATCGACGTCGCATGGCGCGACCTCAGCGGCGGCATCGTCGCGCTGCACCAGGCCGTCAAGCCCCTTGCCCACCTCGCTCGCCCGGCTTCGAAGTCCGTCCCCAGACCGCGGGGCGCCGGTGACTAGTGGCTAGTCTGGGTCGCACCGCCCGTCGATCCCGTCAGGACCCCGTGTACCAGCTCCGCCTGCCGATTCCCAGTCGGGTCGTCGTCTTGGTCTCCGGTATCGGGACGTTGCTGCAGGCCCTGCTGGACGCCGCCGGCTGCGACTATCCGGCCGAGATCGTGGCGGTCGGCGCGGACCGGACCGGCACCGGTGGGTTGCAGCGCGCCGAGCAGCACGGGCTGCCCACCTTTGTCGTCGAGCTCGCCCAGCACCCCGATCGGGCCAGCTGGGATCTGGCGCTCACCGAGGCGGTTGCCGCGCATCGGCCGGATCTCGTCGTCACCGCCGGGTTCATGAGGCTGGTGGGTCCGGCGTTCCTGGACCGCTTCGGGGGCCGAATCCTCAACAGCCACCCCGCGCTGCTGCCCGCGTTCCCCGGCCCCCGCGCGGTGGCCGACGCGTTGGCGCACGGTGTCCGGGTGACCGGCACCACCGTGCACCTGGTGGACGCCGGCGTGGACACCGGCCCGATCGTGGCTCAGCGCGCCGTCGAGGTGCTACCCGGCGACACTCAACAGCGCCTGCACGAGCGGATCAAGGTCGTGGAGCGGCAGCTGCTGGTGGATACCGTCGCTGAGCTGGCCCGCCACGGATGCACCGTCACCGGACGAAAGGTCTCACTGCCGTGACTGAGCAGGATCGCCGGCCGGTTCGCCGGGCGCTACTGAGCGTGTCGGACAAGACGGGGCTGCTGGAGCTGGCCAAGGGCCTGCACGCCGCCGGGGTCCAGATCTTCTCCACCGGCACGACCGCCGGCCTGATCGACGCGGCCGGCGTCCCGGTGACCCGGGTCGAGGAGCTCACCGGCTTTCCGGAATGCCTGGACGGCCGGGTCAAGACCCTGCATCCCCGGGTACACGCCGGACTGCTCGCCGATACCCGCAAGCCCGAGCACCTGGCCCAGCTGGCCACCCTGGACATCGCGCCGTTCGAGCTGCTGGTCGTCAACCTCTACCCCTTCGAGGCCACCGTGGCCTCCGGGGCCGACCACGACGAGTGCGTCGAGAAGATCGACATCGGTGGCCCGGCGATGGTGCGGGCGGCCGCGAAGAACCACGCCTCGGTCGCCGTGGTGGTGGATCCGGCGGCTTACCTCGACGTGCTGGACGCGGTTCGCGCCGGTGGGTTAACCCTGGTGCAGCGCCACGCGTTGGCCGTCGCGGCGTTCCGGCACACCGCGGACTACGACATCGCGGTGGCGTCCTGGCTGGGGTCGTCGACTCCCGAGGAGGAGGGGTTTCCACCGTGGGTGGGCGCCTCCTGGCGGCGGGCGGCAGCGTTGCGTTACGGGGAGAACCCGCACCAGCGGGCCGCGCTCTATGTCGCCGGCGCCGTGCCCGGGCTGGCCGGAGCGCAGCAGCTGCACGGCAAGGACATGTCCTACAACAACTACGTCGACGCCGACGCGGCCTGGCGGGCCGCCTACGACCACGACGGCGCCTGTGTGGCGATCATCAAGCACGCCAACCCGTGTGGCATCGCGGTGTCGCCCGCCGGGGACGTCGCCGACGCGCACCGCAGGGCGCACGCCTGCGACCCGGTGAGTGCGTTCGGGGGAGTGATCGCGGTCAACCGCGAGGTCACCGTCACGCTGGCGGAGCAGGTGCGCGAGGTGTTCACCGAAGTGCTGGTGGCGCCGTCGTACGCCCCGGGTGCGGTGGACGTGCTGGCCCGCAAGAAGAACCTGCGGTTGCTGCTGGCGGCTCCCCGGGAACGCGCCGCTGTCGAATTCCGGGCAGTGTCGGGTGGGCTGCTGCTCCAGACCCCCGACGCGCTCGATGCCGCCGGCGACGATCCGGCGTCCTGGACGCTGGCCACCGGTGCGGCGGTGGATGAGCCGACCCTGGCCGACCTGGCCTTCGCCTGGCGGGCCTGCCGCGCGGTCCGGTCCAACGCCATCCTGCTCGCCACCGGCCACGCCACCGTCGGCATCGGGATGGGGCAGGTGAACCGGGTGGACGCCGCCCGGCTCGCCGTCACCCGGGCCGGCCTCCGAGCGGCCGGTTCGGTGGCCGCCTCGGACGCCTACTTCCCCTTCCCGGACGGGCTAGCGGTGCTGCTCGACGCCGGGGTCCGCGCCGTGGTGCAGCCCGGGGGCTCGATCCGCGACCCCGACTCAATCGCCACCGCCGAAGCCGCCGGGGTCCCCCTCTACCTCACCGGCACCCGTCACTTCGCCCACTAGCCCGCGCCTTCGGGGCGACATGGATGCTTGTCGTCGTCTGGAGACCCTCTCCGACGACGACATGGATCCTCGTCGCACTTCTCGCTGGGGGTGCGCGGTGCGATTCGAAAGAGATTCGACGCAGATCGCTGCCGGCCGGGCCGCTGTGCGTGAGTTCGAGCAGGACTGTGGTCCCATCCCGCCCGAACTGGACACCCGGTGGAGCCGTTGGGCTGGGTCTCGCAGCCCATGGGCGCGCGAGTCGACCTCGAGGACCGCGAGGCGCTGGCAGCTCTGCTCGATGCCGCCCAGTGAGCGTCACGGTCGACGCCAACGTCCTGCTCTACGCCTCCGACGAGCGCAGCCCTCGCCATACTGCCGCTGCCCGCCTGCTGACGGCGCTGGCGCGCCGCGCATATCGCCACCTTGATGCGCCAGCACGAGGTCGCTACCATCTGGACCGCCGACCGCGACTTCCGGCGCTTTCCGGGCATCGCCGCCCGCGACCCATACACGTAAGCCAGCGCAGTTTTCGGCATGCTGGGGGGCGTGTCCGACACTCGCGAGACCTACGCCCACGGCCATCACGAGAGCGTGCTGCGCTCGCACCGGTGGCGCACCGCTGCTAACTCGGCCGCCTACCTCCTTGACCGGCTGGTCCCGGGGACGGATGTGCTTGACGTCGGCTGCGGCCCGGGAACGATCACGATCGGCCGCCGAGGTGGTCGACGCGGCGCGTGCCGAGGCCGAGGGTCCCACCAACGTCGAGTTTCGAGTCGGTGACGCCTACCGGCTGCCCACCCCCGACGCCGCGTTCGATGTCGTTCACGCGCATCAGCTGCTTCAGCACCTCTCCGACCCGGTCGCCGCGTTGGTGGAGATGCGGCGGGCCTGCCGGCCGACCGGGGTCGTCGCCGCCCGCGACAGCGACTACGCGTCGGCGGTCTGGTATCCGGAGGATCCCACCCTCGACCACTGGCTCGACCTGCAGCGGCGCGTGATGCGTGACAGCGGCGCCGATCCCGACGCCGGACGCCGACTGCTCGGTTGGGCGCGCAGCGCGGGATTCTCGAAGGTGGTCCCGTCGGCCTCGGTGTGGTGCTTCGCCACTCCCGCGGACCGCGGCTGGTGGGCCGGGATGTGGGCCGACCGGGTTGTCGGCTCGGCGCTCGCCGAGCACGCGGTGCAGCGAGGGCTGGCGTCGAGAGCCGATCTCCAGGACATCGCCGAGGCCTGGCGGCGGTGGGCGACCGCGGGCGACGGCTGGTTCGCCGTGGTCCACGGCGAGGTGCTGTGCCTACCCTGAGCGCCGCGGCCTATTCCTGCTTGACCGACGCGCTCAGGTGGGTTTCGACACTAATTCCAGCCGGATCAGTGAGGGCACGAGCGGGACCACCCGTACCTCGGCCACTCCCAGGTCGTAGGCGATCGCGGGAGCGTGTGCAGCGAAGTCGTCGGGTGTCTGGCCCGGCAGGATGCGGACAACCAGGCTCACCGGGGGTCCTGGGGCCACCGAGATCACGTGCGGGACGTGAATGACGTGGCCGGCGGCGACGCTGAAGTCCGTTTGGGACAGCCCGCACCCCACGAGTATGTCCTGCACCCGCCAGGCCAACTGCTGGTCGTGCTCCTGGTGCGCTTGTTCGAGCCGCCTGGCGTGGCGCCACTCCAGCGGATGACGCAACACCGATGGGCGGGCGACGTTGTCGACGGGTTCGTCGTCAGGTTGGGGTGAGTCTTCTTGAGGACGGTTCATTGCCTTAATGCCTCCTCAATCTCCCACCGAGCCTACGTTCACCCGCCACACTTGGCCACGCAATAGATCAACGGCCAGCAACAGGGCCGTATGCAGGCCGTCTGCTTTGACTCCCGTGTCGTGCCCCAATAGCGCTCTTTACGCAATGTGGGAGTGGGCCACCGTGGTGACCAGTTCGGCCAATTCGTCGCGGGTGGGTCCGTCGGGCACGGGTGGACGCCAGCCGCTGGCGTAAATCTCCCGGGCGCGTGGTTCGACGGCGGCGAGGCTGGCGGGCAGGGCGACCATGGCCATGTAGGGCCCGACGACCTCGAGCATGCTGGGGTCGGCCGCGGTGGCCGCCATGATCAGGTCGGAGGGCAGTGGCCGGGTGAGATCAACGTCGTGACCGGACCAGCGCCGGATCAGCTCGGCGTCCCAGTACACGTGGTCGGAGAACCACGGCTTGATGTTGTCGGCGCACCAGCGATCGAACTCCTGGGAGCACGAGGTGAAATCCTGCCGGTGCTCATCCAGCAGGCGCACCAACCGCTGGGCTTGCATCAGCGAGGTGGCTATGCCCCGTCCGAGCGAGGGGTTGGTCGTGCATACGGCGTCCCCAGCGAAGATCAGCCCGTGCAGCGCCACCTGGCCGGCGTCGTTGAACTGCGTCTGGTAGGTGTTGTGCAGCCGCCCTCCGGGCAGCACCGGGGTGATCGGCCGGGACCGGTCCGGCTCGGTCCACGCCGCCAGGGGCGGAATCGCCCGGCTGGCCGCCTCGAACACCTCCTCGATTCGCAGCGCCATGAGCTGCCGGTCCGCGCTGGCCCGGGCGATGAGAGTGGAGAAGGTCCGGTTGTCGTGGATGAACACGATCGCCTGATAGCCCGGGTAGATGGTCACCATCCCGATCGGGCCGTTCATCGGTCCGTACTGGGCGCCCGGCAGCAGCTGATACTGCCGCGACACGTAGGCGATTCCGCAGTCACCCCCCTCGGCCGGTGCCCGGAAGGTCCGGGTCAGCTGGCCGGCCCGGCCCGAGGCGTCGATGACCAGGTCAGCGTCCACCTGATGACCGTCCACCCGGACACCGACGGCGCGTCCTGCCTCGTTGCAGACGTCATCGACGTGACCGGTCCGCAGCCTGACCCCAGGCTCTGCTTCGGCAGCTGACCGCAGCACCTTTTCGAACACCAGACGCCGGCAGCGCAGCCCGACCACCCGCGCATCCTGGCCGGGTTGACCGGGCAGTGTGGACGGCTCAGCTCCCGCTGTGATCAAGTCATCCCAGACCTCGGGCATCTCGGCGAGCAGAGTGTCCATGACCTGCAGCCGGAAACCGTGTGGGTGATGGAATTGCATCACGCCCCTGCGGTTCCATGACCCGTCCCCGTCCGGCCCGGGGTCGCGATCGATGGTCGTGACCCCGGGCCCGCGACGGGCCAGTGCGATCGCGGTGTAGAGGCCAGTGGGGCCGGCGCCAGCAACGGCTATCTGCATGTCATCTCCTTTCGTGTCGGCTATCAGGTGTAGATCAATTCGACCACGTTGCCGGGATGCAGACCGGTGAGCTGCGCTGCCGAGCCTGCGCGGCGCGCCACTGCGAGGCGGCCGGCCGAGTCAATCAGCACGACCAGCTCCCCTTCTGCCACGTCGGCAAAGGTTCTGCCAACGCGCACCAACTGATTGCCGGCTGGCCAGTGCAGCGTCACCGATAACCCGGCCCGCAGGCCGATCGCCGCCAGTTCGGGTGCGCCCGCGGCCAGTGCAACGTTGCCGAAGTGGTCCACGGTCTGCACCTCAACCCGGATCCGATCGCCGTCCATCTGGCACACCGGGACCGGCAGGGTGACCAGCGACGCCCGGTCAATCGCGGGGCCCAGCGCGTCCGGCGACACTCCGCGGGCCAGATGCGCGGCGGCGGGCGCGAAGATGTCACGGCCGTGGAATGTCGCACTGACCACCGGCAGCCGGTAGGCGGGTTCGACGAGTTCGTAGGCGGCGCGCACGCCGCCGAGGGCCTGCGCCGCAGCAATCAACAGCCCGTTGTCCGGGCCGACCAGCACCGCATCGTCGCTGACCAGAACGAGTCCGCGGCGGGCCGTACCGACCCCGGGGTCGACGACCGCGACATGAACCGCCGCTGGCAACCAGGGCACCGTGTCGGCGAGTACCACCGAGCCGTGCCGTAGGTCCCCTGGCCCGATCGCATGCGTCACGTCGAGTACCCGTACCTGCGGGGCGATCCGGGCGATCACCCCGTGGCAGGCGGCCACAAAGCCGTCTGGGTAGCCATAATCGGTGCACAGCGAGATCCAGTCGAAGCTCACCACGGTGTCGAGTGTGCGATATCGGGGGCCCGTGAGCTACCCGGGTTCTCGTGACGGCGTGTGGTCAGGAGTACCTGCGCCGGCGGCTGAGCCAGGACGAACACCGGTCCACATCACCGATCGAGGTCGCTGATCTCCAGCGGTTCGAGGGGATGTTCGGCGACCTGACGGATCCGGACGTCATGGCTCAGGCCTGGTCATGACTCCCGCGACCGACCACTAGATCCATGGGTCCGTGGCTGATCGACAAGTCAGCCCTCGCTCGTCTGGGACGCAGCCCCCAGGCCCAGGAGTGGGCGGTTCGGATCGAAGGTGGACTGGTGCGGATCACCACCGTCACCCTGCTGGAAGTGGGCTACTCGGCCAGATCCGCCACCGATCTGCGAGCAGGCTTGCACCAGCCCCCGATCTCCGCCATGCCGGTCGAATACTTGACTCCGGCGATCGAAGACCGTGCGGTGGCAGTGCTCACCTCGCTTGCCGACCGTGGCCAACATCGGGCCCCGTCAGTACCCGACCTCCTCATCGCCGCCACTGCCGAACTCGCCGACCTCACGGTCCTGCACCTGGACAAGGACTTCGACGTGATCGCCGACATCACCGGCCAACCCGTTGAGCGGCTCACGCTGCCACCATCCAGACGCCCGGCAGCCGGTTAGGGACCGGCAACGCCGGTGAGTGCACTGCGGCGTTGGCGACCTACCGCCAGATGACCGCACTACTGTTCGCCGCCGCGATCACGGCGAGCCGCCAGCGATGACCGGATGCCTGAGTTGCGCTGGAGTCGTTCCGTCCCAGAGCCTGGTTGCGCGTACGGCGGTGCCGTACGCGCAGATCTCCGTCCACACTTCGCCCATCTCGGAGGTGTCGAACCGCATGGCGACGATGGCGTTCGCGCCGCGCGCCTGCGCCTCGCCGATCATCCGTTCCATCACCTCGTTGCGGCTGTCGACCAGCGCTTTGGTCATGCCTTTCAGTTCCCCGCCGAACATCGACTTCAGTCCGGCGCCCATCTGGCTGAATGCATTCCGGGACCGGACGGTCAGCCCGAAGACCTCGCCGAACACCTCATCGATCCGATAACCGGGAAGGTCATTGGTCGTGACCACCAGCACGGATTCGCTCGAAGAACTCATCACAGCCTCCACGGTGGGCCATCTCCAATCCACTCATCACATTCCGCCGCCTCACGAGTTGATGGTCAACGACACCACCTCGACCGGCGCGGTGAACTGCTCGGACTGTCCAGGGGAGAATGATCGAAAGATGATCGGGAGGCTTGGCTGGTCACGGTACTGCAAGGATCCGGAATGCGTACCCGACCAGAACCGGGTCACGCCGGGCAGATCGATGGGTGTGGTCCCGTTTCCCGTGTAGCACACCGGTCCGCCGCCTGGGGTCATGGTTCCTGGCGTGCTGACCTTGACATAGGTGTCGAATTGGGGTGTTTGGCAGTACACGTCGTGCACGCCGCCCTGCGGCGCAGCGGTAGCGGGCCCCGTTGCCCAGGCCGACGTTGCGCCATAGGCTAGGGCCCCGGCCAAGGCCACCCCACCTAACGACACGAGCAGTCGTGTTCCCAGCACTGCGACCTTCCCTTCATCGGGCCGCCATGAGACGTATCGACCCGCCCGCCGAGTGACGTTACTTCCGCCGCCGCTACCACCCCGTGAGATGGTGCGGCGGCTCGTCCCTGAACCTCTACATCGGCCGGCACCGCTCGATAGGCCTGGGCGTTCCGGCGCGGCACCCAGGCGTATCGACCGACAAGTCCAATCGTGGGGTACCGCACGGCTCGGCGCATGAGGGTTCCCCCCTACCGAGCCCCTGATTCGCGGGTCAGGGCGTCCCGGTGCAGTGGGTTGAGATGGCCTACCGCCCGGTGCTCGAACCAGTTCGCCGCCGCCAGCCCCGTGCAACCGGACCTGTTCGCCGGTCGGCAACTCGCCTCGACGGCATCACGCGCCAGCGCATGGCCGGATGCGCGTCTAGGCATGGTCGTCCGCGGAGGTCCACTTGTCGGCCTCGGCGAGCCGGATCCCACACCATGAGCAGAACAGATGTCTCGGGTCTGCCGGCCGCCGGTGTTCGCACTCCCGGCGGGCGAGGAAGGTGCGGACCGCGCGCACCGCGACGGTCAGGGCGCGCGCCACATCGAAGCGGCCGTCCAGGCCGGTGAGGTCGTCGTCCTCGCCGTCGGCGATGTCCAGCGTGGCCCGCTCGGCGGGCAGCTCCCACGGGTCGGCGGCGGGATCGTCGTCCGCTGCGATCGTCACGCAATAAGACCCGTGCCGCTCTCGCAGGTAGAAGCCGCGCCCGTCGACGTTGCCGGTGATGACGAACGGCGCTCCCACGAGCCGCCACTGCGCGGTGACGCCGAGCTCCTGGGCCTGCTGGGCGAGTTCCGCCTCACCGGCCTGGATTCCCATATCCACGCCCAGCCCGTCGAGCTGCCCGGCGAAGTCTTCCCAGGCCCGTTGGCGCTCCTCGGCGGTCAGCTGGCAGCCGCAGGTCAGCCCACCCTCATGCAGCCCGGGGTTGGCGGGCTTGGGATGGCAGCCGCAGTGACAGTCCGCGGCCGCGTCCGGATCCCGCACCGGCGGGCCGGCGCACACCGCGGCCAGGCGAGCCGGGCGCAACTCGGCGTCTCGACGATCACGCTCGGCACGCCAGGCCGCGGCTTCGTCGGCACGGCGAGCCTGCTCCTGCGGGGACGGCGGCAGGAGCTGACGGCGGCGAGCGGGATGCACAGCCATGCCGACAAGGATGGACCCACGCCCGGTCACCACACCCGGTTTTCGGCGCAGGAGGATCGGTGGAGTGGAGTGTCAAAATCCACCAGACCGTCCGGCTTCTGGGTTCCTCTTGGAGCGACGTGTGGTGAGAGTGCTCGTCACCGGAATGTCTGGCACCGGGAAATCCACGGCGCTCAGGGCGCTCGGGCAACGTGGTCATCGCGTAGTGGACACCGACAGCGACGAGTGGTGTTACTGGGTGACACTGCCCGATGGGTCCCGTCGTGAGACGATTCTCGGCTACCTCGCCGCGGTCGAACCGCTCCTGCGGAGTTCGGCGACGCTGGAGATCGATGCCTCCGCTCCGCCGGAGGACGTCGTACAGCGACTGGACGACCTGAACTAGGAGGTCCCACCGAAGATCGCCATCCTGGAAGAATTAACCGCGGTCAGCGCGGCTCATTCTTCCGAAACGGTGATCTTGTGGAACCAGGGTGGGTGTTGAGGCGTCTGGATCATCGTGGAGTTGGATTGGTATCTGCGCCGGCAGTCCGGTGTGATCAAGTTGTGCGCAGGTCCCGGCCGCCGGGCTGAGCCAGGACGCCGTGGACCGCCGCATCGCCGCCGGGCGGTGGGAGCGGCTGCACCCCGGGGTGTATCTCGCCGCTGATCACCCCTACACCGACGAGGTGCGGCTGCGGGCTGCGGTGCTGTGGGCGGGGAAGGACGCAGTGGCGCACGGCGCGTCCGCGGCTTGGTGGCACGACCTCGACACGAGCTTGCCGGCCACGGTCGAGGTGACGGTGCGGCGGGACCGGAACCCTGGCACGCAGCCTGGTGTGGTGGTTCGCCGGCGTGACCTGCCCTATCCGGACCTGATCGCGGTGCGTGATCTGTGGGTCACCGACGTTCCGCTCACCGTGCTCGAAGCGGCGGTCGCGCTCGGCCCGCTGGGGGCTGAACTGCTCGATGGGGCGTTGCAGCGTCGGGTCAAGTTCCCCGCGGTGTATCGGGCCCACTGCCGTAATCAGGGGCGCAAGGGGTCGGCGACGGCGTCCCGGCTGCTGGCCGTGGCAGCTGACCGGGCCGCGTCGCAGGCCGAGCGGCTGCTGGTGCGGCTGCTGCGCAGCGCGGGGATCACCGGTTGGGAGCTGGGCTACCGGGTCGAGGACTGCGTGATCGACATGGCGTTCCCGCTGCAGCATGTTGCGATCGAGGTCGACGGGTGGGCCTGGCACATCAACGCAGACCGCTTCGTCGGTGATCGGCGCCGGCAGAACACCCTGGTGAACCTGCACTGGACGGTGCTGCGGTTCACCTGGCACGACTTGGTGGCCCGCCCCGAGGACGTGGTCGCCGAGATCCGCGCTGCCCTCGCTCGCAACGGTCAGGCCGGTTCGTGAGCTGTCCACAATGCTGAGATCGGGAGGCAGCTCAATGCCTCTCCGAAACTGAGCTGCTGGGTGCCGCAGTAGAGTACGAGACCGGCGCGGAAGCGGGAGCCGACCCGGCGTTGAAGCAGCTTGAGTCCTCGGAAGTCGTCTGCGCGTACGGTCTCCGCTGCCTTGACCTCGATTCCCACGATCTGGCCGGTGTTGTCCTCGAGTACGCCGTCGACCTCGTACTGGTCGCGGTCTCGATAGTGGTAGAGCCTGGCTGATGTCCGTGACCAGGTGAGTTGGCGCGACAGCTCAGCGAGCACGAAGTTCTCCAGCAGGCCACCTGTGGAGTCATCCGGTGCGCCTGGAGTCAGATGGGCCGCCATTCCGCTGTCCACGAAGATCAGCTTTGGAGTAGCGATCGCGCGCGTCGTGGCATTTGCTGACCAGGCTGGAACGAGTCGAACCAGGTAGATAGTCTCCAGGATCTCCAGGTAGTTGCGGACGGTGGTTGCGGAGATCTTCAGGTCGCTGGTGAGTCGGCTGGCGTTGAGCAACCCGCCGATCTGGGCCGCGAGCAGCGAGATGAGACGGCGCATGTCGCCGGCGCGTTCGATGTCGGCGACTTGTTTGACATCACGCGCCAAGATGTCGGAGAGATAACTGTCAAAGAATCGCGCGCGGCGACGGGGTGCGGCACGCCGCACCGCTTCCGGATATCCTCCCCGGGTGGCGCGGGCGAGGTAATCCTTCCGGTTCAGTTCGCCGAGCTCGACGCGTAGGTCGGCGCCGGATTCGAAGACTGCATCGATGAAGCCCTCCGCAGTTCCGTCGATCTCGCCTTGGGAAAGCGGCCAGAGCTCGATGGTCTCGGATCGGCCGGGAAGTGCATCGGGGATGCTGCGCAATGCTAAGAGTCGGGCGGAGCCGGTCAGCAGGAACCGTCCGGGACGTGGGTCCCGATCGACTGTGTGCTTGATCGCCAGCCACAGATCGGGGACGCGCTGGACCTCATCGATGAGCATCAACCCGTCATGACGGACGAACCGAACCGGGTCCTCGCCGGCGGCCGCTCGGGTCAGTGGATCGTCGAGGAAGCGCGCTGTGCCGTTGGCGTACTGGCGGAGCACCAGCTCAGCGAGAGTGCTCTTGCCGACCTGCCGAGCGCCGGTCACGACGACGACACGGGTGTCGCCCAGGGCGTCGCGGATCATCTCGGCCGCTCGTCGGGGGAGGTAGTCGCCAACGACTCGCATCGCCTGATCCTAGCTGATGGTTTCAATCTGCCGAACTGTGATCTTTCAATCTGCCGAACTCTGTCTTTTCGATCTGCCGAAAATTTTGACCTGCCCGGCAGGTTCCATAGGTGAGTTGCTGGCGCCAAGTGCCCGGGGCCGGTCCTGATCCGCAGCGATGCGGCACAATACTCGAGATATAATCGAACATATGTTCTATATTGGGATTATGTTCGACGCTGTCTCCCCACAGCGGATCCGGATGCGGCCGGCCCAGCAGTTCGACGTCGGCGCGCACCCCACCACATGGAGGAGGTCGCTGGATGGCTGGCGGGAGCGTCGCGTCGATGCTGCAGCGAGTGCCGGTCACGCGTGCGTCGACGCTGGGGGAGCGGCTGGACGCCCCCGGTGGCCGCCCGCCGTTCCCGGTGGTCGAACCGCTCGCGCCGCTGTTGCCCGGCGGTGGGCTGCGCCGCGGGTCGGTGATCGCGGTGCACGGCTCGATGGCATTGCTGCTGGCGCTACTGGTCGAGGCCACCGCGCGAGGGGCCTGGGCCGCGGTGGTCGGCGTCGGCGATCTCGGGGTGCTGGCCGCAGCCGAGGCGGGGGTGGTGGTGCAGCGGCTGGCGCTGGTGCCCCGGCCTGGGCCGGATCCGGCGCCGGTGGCCGCGGCCCTGCTCGACGGGGTGGGCCTGGTGGCGCTGGCCGGTGCGGACCCGATACCCGCTGGCGCGCGCCGATCCCTGGCGGCCAGGGCCCGGCAGCGCGGGTCGGTATTGCTCGCGCTCGGGCGATGGCCGGGCGCGGACATCGAGCTGGACTGCCGTGCCGAGGCCTGGCACGGTGCCGAGGCCGGACATGGACGGCTGCGCAGCCGTGAGGTCGTAGTGCGCGCGGTGGGCCGCGGTGCGGCAGCCCGGCCTCGTACTGCCCGCCTGCTGTTGCCCGGTCCCGGCGGCCTGGTGGCAGAGGCGCCCGTAGACCTGCCGATCCCGGCGGTGGGTTGATGGCGCCTACCCGGGTGATGGTGGTCTGGTGCCCGGACTGGCCGGTGGTGGCCGGGGCGGTCGCCGAGGGTCTGGCTGCGCAGGCACCAGTGGTGGTGCTGGCCGCCAACCGGGTCGTGGCCTGCTCGGCGGCGGCCCGGGCGCAGGGTGTGCGCCGCGGGCAACGCCGCCGGGAGGCCCAAGGACGCTGCCCCGAACTGGCGGTACTCGCCGACGACCCGGACCGGGCCGCCCGGGCCTTCGAGCCGGTGGTCGCCGCAGTCGAGGCCCTGGCGCCCGGGGTGGAGGTGGTGCGCCCCGGGCTGGTCGCGCTGCCGGCCCGCGGCCCGGCCCGGTACTACGGTGGCGAACCCGCGGTGGCCGAGCGGATCGTCGAGGTGGTCGCCGCGCAGGCCGCCGGAGTGCAATGCCAGATCGGCATCGCCGACGGCCTGTTCGCCGCAACCCTGGCCGCCCACCGGGGCCTGCTGGTCCCGCCAGCGCAGTCAGCCGGCTTCCTGGCCCCGCTGAGTATCGCTGAGCTGCACCAACCTGCTACCGGGGTGGACCGGGCCGCGCTGGTGGACCTGCTGCACCGGCTGGGGCTGCGCACCCTCGGCGCGTTCGCCGCCCTGCCCGTCGACGACGTCGCCTCCCGGTTCGGTCTGGACGGGGTGCGCGCGCACCGGCTCGCCCAGGGGTTCGACGAGCGCCCGCTGGCCCGCCGCGACCCGCCGGCCGACGTCACCGTCACCCGCCGGTTCGACCCGCCGCTGGACCGGGTCGACGCGGCGGCATTCGCCTCCCGGGAGCCCGCGGAGCGGTTGCACGCCGCGCTGGCCGCCCGCGGCCTGGCCTGCCTCCGGCTCGGGGTCAGCGCCTGCACCGAGGGGGGCGAGAAGCTGCACCGGGTGTGGCGCTGCGCCGAGCCGCTGACCGCATCCGGCATCGCCGATCGGGTGCGCTGGCAGCTGGACGGCTGGCTGAGCTCCCGCGGCTCGCGGCCCAGCGCGGGCATCACGCTGCTCCAGTTGATCCCGGCGGAGGTGATCGGCGGGCAGGACCTGCAGCGCGGGCTGTGGGGGGAGTCGGGGGAGGACGACGAGCGGGCCGGCCGGGCACTGGTCCGGGTGCAGGGGATGCTCGGACCCGAGGCGGTACTCACCGGGGTGCTCGGTGGTGGCCGGGACCCCACCGACCGGGTGTGCCTGGTGCCCTGGGGAGACGACCCGACTCCAGCACGCGACGCCGACCCGCCCTGGCCGGGCCGGCTGCCCGCCCCATCCCCGTCCCGGGTGCCCACCTCGCTGCCCGCCGAGGTGCTTGACGACGCCGGCCGCGCTGTCGGGGTGAGCGGGCGCGGGAGGCTCACCGGTGTCCCACACCGGATCGCCGTGGGCAGCAACCCGCCGCGCCGGGTACTGAGCTGGGCTGGGCCCTGGCCGGTCGAGGAGCGCTGGTGGGAGCCCGGTGGGGGACGGCGCTGCGCGCGGCTGCAGGCAGTGCTCGACGCCGGAACTGAGCCGTATGCGGTGCTGCTGGCCTGCGAGACGGGCCGCTGGCGGGTCGAGGGGATCTACGAGTGACGGCGATCGATGGTGACCGGCCTCAGGGCAGTTCTTCGACCTCCACGGCCGGCCGTAAGGTCCCGATGGGGGTATTCGGCCGCACTCGGTGGCTTACGCTGTACCAATGTCGGCGAAGCCGGATCGTGCGCGGGTCGAGGACGTGCACCAGTTGGCCTTGGGCATGCCCCATGTGACGGTTGAACGCGGACCTCGCGGCAACCCTGTCTATGCAGTGGGCGGCAAATCGTTCGTCTTCTTCCGCACTCCTCGGGCGGACGCCACCGATCCCCAGACCGGGGAACGCTACACCGACGTGATCGTGTTCTGGGTAGGGTCCGAGTCCGACAAGCAGGCAATGGTCCAAGATCCAGGGTCGCCGTTTTTCACGACACCCCACTTCGACGGTCACCGGTCGGTGCTGCTGCGGTCCAGTCGGATCGGCGAGCTCACCCGGCAGGAGTTGGCTGAGGTGGTCCAGGATGCTTGGCTTGCTCAAGCGTCTGAGCGCAGAGGGGCCACCTGGCTCGCCGCACATGCCGTCCACTAGCGGCTCCGGGATGAACGACGAGTGGATGCGTCGTGCCCGCAGCTTCGGGCAGGTCGCCGAGTTGTACGACCGGTGGCGTCCGGACTACCCGGATGCCCTCTATGCCGACGTCTTCGAGCAAGGCAGCGGTAGATGCGTGTTGGAGGCTGGCGCCGGGACCGGCCGAGCGACGCTCGCGCTGGCTGCGCGCGGGGCATCGGTGGTGGCGGTCGAGCCGGACGCGGCGATGGCCGCCGTCGCACGGCGGCGCACCCGGGGACTGTCGGTTGAGGTGCAGGAGTCGAGCTTCGAGGACTGCGCCGTGGCGGCTGGCACGTTCGATCTCGTCGTCGCCGCGCAGGCGTGGCACTGGGTGGATCCCGAGCGTGGCGCGGCGGTTGCTGCCCGGGCCTTGCGTCCGGGTGGCGGGCTGTGTCTGTGGTGGAACCGGCCCGGTGCACTCGCCGGTCAGGTGTGGGACGCGATCCACGACGCCTACGCTGAGCACGCTCCCGCCCTGGATCGGCGCGCCGTGCTGCATCAGCAACCCGAGCGGGAACAACATTTCGAACCCGCTCCGGGCTTCATGCCGTGGACGGTGCGTACCTATGACTGGTCGGCGACCTACGACGCCGAGAGCTACAGCGGGCTGGTGCGGACCCACTCCGACCATCTGCAGCTGCCCTCGAGGCAGCATGAGCGGCTCGTCGAGGCGATCCGCGCGGCCATAACCGACACGGGTGGCGGCCGGCTGAAATACCTCTACCGCACCGTCCTGGTGACCGCGCAGGTGCGCTGACGGCGGTCGACGGTCACCACGGTGATCGCTGCGCCCAGGAGGAACGCCCCACCGGCGATGATCAGGGCGATCCGCAATCCAGGAATAACCGAGCCACTGCCGGCCACGAGCGCGCCCAGCAGGGCCACCCCGATCACCCCACCGATCTGACGTGCCGCGTTGATCGCCCCCGAGGCCAGCCCCGCCCGGTCTGCCGGCGCGGCCTCCACGACGGCGGTGGTCGCCGCGGGCATGGTGAACGACATCCCGAACCCGGCGGCGATCAGCGGGCCGACCAGCCACACGTACGGCGTAGCTGCCCCCGTTACCAGCAAACCGAGCAGGCCGACGCCACCGATGACCAGCCCGATGAGCATGGTCGGCCGGGGTCCGCCGGCGCGAGCGGTGTGGGCGCCCGACAACAGGGAACCGACCGTGGCCATGCCCATCTGGGGCAGCAGCGCCAACCCCGCTACCAGCGCGGAGTAGCCCAGCATCTGCTGGAAGTACAAGTTGATGACGAACAGCTCACCATAGAAGCCGAGGTTGAGCAGCAGCCCGACCAGGCTGCCACCGGCAAACGTCGCATCTCTGAACAGCGCAGGGGGCAGCATCGGGCTGCGCACCGTGCGCTCGATGATGATGAATGCCGCGCTGGCCGCGACGAAGATCGCCGCCGCGCTGACCGTCAGCGGCGTGACGCCGTCGTGCCCGCCCTCAATCAGCGCCAGGGTCAGCGCCCCCAGCGCAATCATTCCGGTGAGCTGGGCGAACGGATCGAGATGGCGCGGACGGGCGTCGGGCGCGGGTACATATCGGGCGGTCAGAATCATCGCGGCTAGCCCGATCGGGATGTTGACGAAGAACACCAGCCGCCAACTGGCCGCGGTCACCAGCAGTCCACCCAGGATGGGGCCGCTCGCTGCCGCGACGCCGGCGATCCCGCCCCATACCCCGACCGCGCGGGCCCGAGCGGCCGGATTTGGGTACGCGGCGCGCAGCAGCGCCAGCGACGCCGGGACCGTCAGCGCGGCGCCCGCACCTTGCACCACCCGGGTTATCACCAACACCACCGTGCTCGGGGCCACTCCGCAGCCCACCGAGGCCACCACGAACAGGCCTAATCCCAGCTGGAAAACCCGCCGGGCCCCGAGTCGATCGGCCAGCATCCCACCGGTGAGCAGCAACGCGGCGAGCATCAGCAGGTAGCTGTCC
>JBOHFK010000127.1:0-17046 GCA_050699635.1 Pseudonocardiaceae bacterium
CGATGCGCAGTGGGTGGTCACGGCATACGCGTTGGCGCTGGGCGTGGTGGTGCCGTGCACCGCGTGGCTGGGGGAGCGCTTCGGGATGACCCGGGTGTACAACATCGCGCTGCTGACCTTCGCCGGCGCTTCGGCGTTGTGCGGGCTGGCCTGGGATCTGAACAGTCTGGTGATCTTCCGGGTCGTCCAGGCGATCCCGGGTGGGATCCTGCCGGTGATCACCATGTCGATCCTGTACCGCATCGTGCCGCGGGAGCGCCTTGGCGCCGCCATGGGCTTGTATGGCCTGGGGGTGGTGTTCGGCCCGGCGATCGGGCCGACCCTGGGCGGGTATCTGGTCGAGTACGTGAACTGGCGCCTGATCTTCTACATCAACGTGCCGATCGGGATCCTGGGCGCGGTGGCCGCGGTGCTGGTGTTGCCGAGGTTCCCCCGTCGCCGGGGGCAGCGGTTCGACGTGCTGGGTTTCCTCACCATCGCGGGTGGATTGTTCGCGCTGCTGCTGGCGGTGTCCAAGGGTGAGTCCTGGGGGTGGGAGTCGTACAAGGTCCTGGGTCTGCTCACCTTCAGCGTGCTGAGCCTGGCGCTGTTTGCGGTGATCGAACTCGAGGTCGAGCAGCCGTTGCTGGATATCCGGATATTCCGTTACTGGGCCTTCACCCACTCGCTGCTGCTGCTCGGCGTGATGGTGGTCGTGCTGTTCGGCGTGCTGTTCTACATCCCGCAGTTCCTGCAGGTGGTGCAGGGCTTCGGGGCGTTCGACTCCGGGCTCACCCTGCTGCCCCAGGCAATGGTGATGGGAATGCTGATGCCCGTCGCCGGCCGGATCTATGACCGGATCGGCCCCCGCCTGCCGGTGGTCATCGGCCTGGCGATCGTGTCCGTTGGTTCCTACCTGCTGCACACGATCACCATCGATACCACCCGGGTGCACGTGATGTGGTTGCTGACGGTGCAGGGCCTGGGCATCGGGCTGGCCATGATGCCGATCTTCACCTCGGGTATCGCGGCCATCCCGGTCGCCCAGAGCAACATCGCCAGCGCGTTCAACAACGTGGTGCGCAACGTCGCCGGCGCGCTCGGGGTGGCGGGCCTCACCGCGATCCTGACCATCCAGCGCGCCCAGCAACTGGCCGGACGGGCCGAATCGGTGCCCGCCAACACCCCCACCCCGCAGCTGGGCCCACCGGGAACCCCGGACTGGCTGGGCACCTACGCCGTCTACCGGCAGACCACCGCGGAGGTGTTCGTCGGGGCGATCGACGACCTGTTCCTGATCTGCGCCGTCCTGGCCGCGCTGGCCGCGGTGGGGGCACTGTGGCTACGGTCCGGACCGGCGCCCGCTACCCCGCCCGGTCCTCTCCCACCGGCGGCAGCGGCTGCACCACCGAGCACCGCCGATCGCGGCCCCACCACCAACGGTGCGCTATCCAATGGCGCGGTCTCGGAGAGCCCGGTCAGTAACGGCGCGGCCCGGCCCGGCAAGCTGGTCGACGCTGATCGCAGCGCCCCTCCGCGGGACGGCTGAGCCTCCGGCACCGGATCAATGGGCGCGGATCAGCGGGATGAGCACATCGTCGACCATCTCGGTCAGTACCCGATCGGGAATCGGCGTGCGGTGCACCATGAAATGCTCGCGCAGCAAATCAGGACCCAGGCTGGCGATGCGGGGGGTGAGCGCGGTAGCGCGGACCTCGCCGCGGGCGGCGCCGCGCCGCAGCACCTCGAGGAAGAGGCCGACGCCGGGATCGATGAAGCGGACGCGGACGACCTCCATGAGGTCCGGATTTCGGATGGTCTCGGCCATCAGGCCGCGGATCGCCTCGCCGGAGGGGCCGTTGAGCAGGGTGGCGAACCCGCGCAGGCAGCCCAGGAGATCGTCGCGCACACACCCGGTGTCAGGGCGCTCGGCACAACTGGGAATCGTGTGGTAAACCGCGTCGACCACCAGTTCGGCCCGGCTGGACCAGCGCCGGTACAGGGACCCCTTGCTGGCGCGGGCCCGGTTGGCCACGTGCTCCATCTTCAGGTCGGCGTACCCGACTGCGGTCAGCTCCTCAAGGGTGGCCTCGAAGATCGCTGTGTTGAGCGCATCGCCTCGTCGCCGGGGTCCCTTGCGATGGTCGGCCCGGGAACTCACGACCTCGCAGATCTCACTGGCGCTGCTCAACGTCCACACCTCATTGTGTTCAAGGTAACACCAGATGTTACGTAGGCGAATCGGGAGCACAGCTTAGAGCACGCGACGTGCCGTTGGCATGGTGGTGGTCACACCCGAAAGTGTCTAGCATGGAAAAAATAGGGTACGTGTCGTTCTTTATGGCACAGTGGATGTCGTGACTCGCTCAGATGTGACGGAGTCGGGGCCGACCTCGTCGAACGGGTTGGCCGCCCGCCCGGCCGGTGGCACGGCGTCCAGCGCCGGTGCCCAGACGCAGAGTGCCCAGACGCAGAGTGCCCAGACGGGCTGGGCGCTGCCGCTGGCGGTGCTGATCGTCGGGATGTTCATGTCGATCCTGGATATCAGCATCGTCACCACGGCTCTGCCGACCATTCAGAATGAGTTCGGCGTGGCGACCAGCGACGCGCAGTGGGTGGTCACCGCCTACTCGCTGACCGAGGGCGTGGTGGTCCCGGCCACCGCGTGGCTGGGGGATCGCTTCGGGCTGAGCCGGGTCTACAACCTGGCGCTGCTGGGGTTCGCCGCCGGGTCGGCGCTATGCGGGCTGGCCTGGAGCCTGGACACCCTGGTGGCCTTCCGGATCGTCCAGGCGCTGCTCGGCGGGATCCTGCCGGCGATCACCATGTCGATCCTGTTGCGGATCGTGCCGCGCGGCAAGCTCGGCGCCGCACTGGGTATGTACGGGCTGGGTGCCGTGGTCGCCCCTGCGGTCGGCCCGGCGCTGGGCGGGTACCTGGTCGAGTACGTGAACTGGCGGCTGATCTTCTTCATCAACGTGCCGATCGCGATCCTCGGCACGGTGGCCGCGGTGCTGGTGCTGCCGAAGTTTCCGAGGCACACCGGCCGGCGGTTCGACCTGCTGGGCTTCATCACCGTGGCCACTGGGCTGTTCACCCTGCTGCTGGCGCTGTCCAAGGGTGTGGACTGGCACTGGACCTCCTACCGGATCCTCGGTCTGTTCGCCATCAGCGCGCTGAGCCTGGCGTTGTTCGTGGTGATCGAGCTGGAGGTCGACGAACCGCTGCTCGATCTTCGAGTGTTCCGCTACCGGGCCTTCGCTCTGTCGCTGGTCTTGATCTCGTTGCTGATCGTCGTGCTGTTCACGGTGTCGTTTTATGTGCCGCAGTTCCTGCAGCTGGGCCAAGGCGTCGGGGCCTTCGACGCCGGGCTGGTCCTGTTGCCGCCGGCGTTGGCGATGGCGGTATTGATGCCCATCGCCGGGCTGCTCTATGACCGCATCGGGGCCCGCTGGCCGGCGGTCATCGGTTTGACGATCGCGGCCGTGGCCACCTACCTGCTGCACACGATCACCCTCGACACCAGCCGCGGGCACATCACGTTGATACTGATGTTGCAATACGGCGGCATAGGCCTCGGCCTGATGCCATTGTTCAGCGCGGGTCTCGCGGTGATCCCCCCAGTGTTTTCCAACGTTGCCAGCGCACTCAACAACGTCGTACAGCGCACCGCCGCCGCGTTCGGGGTCGCGGTGTTCACCGCGATCGTGACCCTCCAGCAGGCGCAGCTGTTGGCCGGCCGCGCCGCGATACTTCCCGCGGGTACCGCCACCCCGCACCTCGGCCCACCGGGGACCCCCGACTGGACTGGCCTGTATGCCACCTACCACCAAGCCGAACTGCGGGTGTATGCCGGGGCGGTCAGCAACCTGTTCCTGATCATGGCCGGGCTCTGTATCATCGGCGCGCTCGGGGCGCTTTTCCTCCGGTCCGGAGTCGCGGTGCCGGCCAATTTCGACCCACCAGCGCAAGCTGGCGCTGGTCCGCCGTCCCCCGATGGTCGGGTGAACGGCGAGGTCCACCTCAGTCCCCCCGCTCCTGTGCTCACCAACGGCAGCGCGCCCATATCGGGCCAGCGTGAGGGTCGATAACCCCGATATGTCTCCATGTCGGGTGGCGGCGCGCGGTAGCATGGCGCGTGATGATCTTTGGGCGCTGGGTCGGCGTGGTGATGTGCTGCTCTGCTGTCGGGCTGGTGGGTTGCTCCACTGCTGACACTGCCCATTCGTCGGGGGGTGGCGCGACATCCGCCACCTCGGCCGTTGCTGCGCCGCCGTCGCCGGCACCTACTGACGCCGCCGGGCTTGCGGCGCTGCTTCGCCGGGGCGTCGCGTCGGTGAGCTCGGCACATCTCACCCTCAACGTGTCGGCCGGCAGCCAGGTGGTGATCAAGGCTGAGGGCGACACGAAGCTGGCCGACGGCAAGCTGCAAGCCTTGGACCTCAGTGCGGAACCCGGATCTAGCGGCCGGTTAAGGATCATCATCGTCGACGGGAAGACCTACGCCCAGTTGCCGGCGGCGCGGAATCAATCCGGTAAGCCGTGGCTGCTGGCCAGCAAGGACAGCAGCAACCCGACGGTGCGCACGTTGGCGACGTCGATCGAGTCAATGCAGAGCGCGGCCTCGGCCGACCAAGTCACCACATTCACCTCCGCCGCGCGGCGCGTCACGCTCGTCGGCACCGAGTCGCTCGAGGGCACCCCGGTCGCGCACTACTCAATCGACGTGGACGTGGCACAGCTCCCGAACGCCCATCCTGGCCGGCAGCTGCTGCTCAATGCCGGGGTCACGACGCTGCCCATCGAGTTGTTCATCGATGGCGAGGGCCGGCCGGTCAAGTTCACGCAGGATCTGACCGTGCGCGGGCAGCGCACCTCCACTGTTTTCACCCTGACCAAGTACAACGCACCCGTCTCGATCAGCGCGCCTCCCGCCGACCAGGTAAGCACCTCCTGACCCGGAGGCGTAGTAGACGACCCCCCTGTTGTCGCCGAGTTCGACAGGAGAGTTGTTCACCCGGAGATCGACGACCGTGGTGTCGAACTCGGCGACAACAGAGCGGTAGATGGGTCGGGGGGCGGGCGTAGGCCGTCGCACAGGACGGCGAGTACGCGGCCGCGCAAGCCGGGGTCGTCGCCGGCCTGCAGGGTGGCGCGCAGGCCCTTCAGCAGGGCGATGAGATCGCTGACCCCGATGTCGGTCCGCACCGCCCCGGCGCGCTGAGCCCGTTGCAGTAGCGCCCCGAACGCGGCGTGGAGATCGTCCCGGACGGCGGCGAGCTGCCCGTGTGCGCCGAGGGCGGCGTCGCCGAGCGCGTCGGAGATATCCCGCTTGGCGGCCACCTCGTCGCTGATCCGGGCCAGTAGCCCGAAGAACGCGGCACCGGGGTCGGCGCCATCCGCGCGGCCCCGGGCGTCGGCGAGCAGATCCTGCACCCGCGCCACCATGACCGCCTCGAACAGGGCTTCCTTGGTCGGGAAGTGGGCGTCCCAGCGGCGGGAGTTGATCGAGATGGCCGGGTTGGAGGTCCGGGCGCGCGAGACCGACGACCCTGAGGTGGTCGTCGCGGAGATCGAGCACCACGGGACCTCCCGGGTCACCGGCCAGCCCTACCGGGTGCGCGCAATCGGGGTGATCCGGGTGCGCGACGGTGAGATCGTGTCCTACGACGACTACATGAACCCGCTGAGGATCGCCCAGATCTTCGGCCGCACCGACGAACTGGTCGCCGCCCTCAACGACGCCTAGCGGCGCAGCGCGCGGATCAGGGACAGCGCGAGCAACCCGAGCACGGCCAGCGGGAGAAACCACCACGCCGGGACTGCGGTCGTAGCGAGCAACGCGGTCAGGCCCAGCGCGATGGCCACCCCGGCGGCGATCACCCAGTCATCGCCTAACACCAGGTCAGCGAGCCAGCGCATCAGCTCTCCCGCAGCGGCAGCCCGCGCAGTACGGCCACGGCCACGGCCACCCCGGCCCCGGCCAGCACGAAAGCCAGCAACACCAGCAGCGCGGTATCCCCACCGGGCCACTGCACGCCGGCGCCCTGCGCGCCCCAGAACGTGCCGAACGTGGTGAGCATCGCCCCGACCGCGAACTTCATCGTGTTCTCGGGAACCTGCGCCAGCGGCCGCCGGAGCAACACGCCGAGTCCTGTGACGACGACCACGGCCGCGCCGGCGCCGAGCGTGGCGAGCCCGATGCTGCCCTGGTTGGCCCCGAACGTGATCACGATCACCACCACTTCCAATCCCTCGAGCAACACGCCCTTGAAGGCGACGGTGAAAGCATAAGGATCGTCGATGACGGCCTGGCGACGCGAGCCTCCCACCATCTGGGCGGCTCGCAGCTCGCGAGAATAGATCGCGTCCTCGTCGTGCAGTGCCAGCTGACCACCGGCGCGCAGCACCGCCTTGCGCAGCCACTGCAGCCCGAAGACCAGCAGCAACCCGCCCACCACGAGCCGCAGCGCCTCCAGCGGCAGAACCGTCACCGCCGGTCCCAGCACCCCCACCACCGCAGCCAGCACCACGAGCGCGGCGACGACGCCACCCAGTGTCGCGCGCCAGCCCCGGGCGGTGCCCACAGCGAGCACGATGGTCAGCGCCTCGACGGCCTCCACGGCGCAGGCGGCGAACACCGAGAGCACCAGCACCGCAGCGAGCCCCATGTCAGGAGATCCTGCCCGCCGGGCGGGTCACCGGGCGAGCGATCAGCGCCACCAGGGGGTGCGCCACTGCTCGCTCACCTGCCCGGCCGGTCCGACCAGCTCAGCCAGGTGTGCTCGGAGGTTCTGGATGTGCTCGTCAACCCACAGGGTGCACGAGAGGTACTGCGATGACGTATCCCGTGATGACGTGTCCCGCGCCGAGCCATCGAGCGGACTCTGCAGTACGGGGACCTCCAACCGAACCGCTTCCCCGTGGCCGGGAGGGCCGACCTGAGTGGCCAGGTGGTCGTACCAGCCTGCCAGCGTTGTGGCTTGCGCGCCGAGAATCTGGCGGGCCGGGTCGGGATCCTCGACCGGGTGAGGGAGCCCGGCCAGCGAATGGGCGATCAGCCGCAGCCGCATCGCGCCGCCCACCAGGCGCCACAGGTCCTCCTTGGCCAGCCGCTTGGTTCCCCGCTCGGCCAGGAAACCGCGTAGTGCCTCATCCAGCCGCAGCCCGGCCGTCACCGCGGACGAGGCCGCATCCGGCAGCTGAGGGCGCAGGCCCAGAGCCCACCCCGCGGCCTGCGCCAGGTAGGCACCGCCGTAGTGGAAAGCTTCGGACAGATCCTCCCCGACCACACCTCCGGACCCCCGGGGCCAGACCAGTATCCCGACGACCAGGCTGACCGCGCACCCGATGGCCACGGCCTCAAACCGCTGGATGTCGACCGTCACCCCGACCGGCACCAGCAGGTTGAACAGGATCGCGACGACGACGGTGAACGCGGCCTGCCCAGCCGCGAACGGGGCCGTGCCCGGTGCATACGCGGCCACCAGCACCGCGATCGGTAGCGCCACCCACAGCACCAGGGGGCCCACCCCCAGACTCAGGATCACCGCAGCGCCGACCGCGAACCCGGCGACGGTCCCGAGCAGGGCCAACGCTGCCGCCGACCTGGTGGAGGCCGCGTTGGTGCGCAGCACCGACAACGTCGCAAGTACCACCCAGAAGCCGTGCGCGACGCCGCCCAGATCTGCCACGGCGACCGACGCGGCCAGGGCCAGCGCACCGCGCGTGCTGTTGCGCAACCACACCGAGCGCAGGCTGGCGTGGCGGGCGGCCACGGAAAGGGCGCCGCCCAGGCCTGCCAGCCGACCTTCGACCGGTTTGCCCTCCGCTGGCTGCCCAAACCAGCGGCGGCGTTGTGCGGCGACGGTCCGGGGGTCAGCCCGCCCGGCCACGATCAAGGCGTCGGCGGCCGCCCCGTACGTGGCCGCGGCCATGGTGCGGGCCTGGAAGGACAGCCGCACCGACTCCCGGTAGCCGGCGTCATCAGGCCGGAGCCGGCGAAGTTGGGCCGCGCTCTCAGCCTGGCAGCGGGCCAACCGATCAAAATCGACCATGATCGCATCGCCGCACAGCAGTTGCGCGACATCGCGCAGCGTGGCAGTGGTCGCGATGAACAGCGCGCGGTCCGCCGGGGCGGCCTGGTCCAGATCACCTGCCTGGCCTACCGCGTCACAGCTCATCGACGTGCACCACTCGAGCAGCTCCACCACGTTGGCCAAGGCCTGGTCAGCGGTGGCGAGACCGGTCTGCCGGTAGGGAGTGACGGTGAAGATGGCCAGCAGCTGGTGCTTGGCGTCCAGCGCCGCCGCCCGATGAGCGGGCGACGCTTCCCCGCGTAGCGCGGCCGCCAATTGGTCGGCCACCGCCGTGGCCGTGGCCGACGCCGCGGCCCGCAGCCGGTTCTCCGGCGGTGGTGGGGAGAGCAGCACGACGGCGGCGGTCGCGACTAGCGAGGCCAGCCACCACCCGGCCAGCCGGGACGGGATCATCTCGACGGTGCCAGGCGACGCCGCGGGCAGCACGTAGGCCAGCAGCGCCGCGGTCACTCCTGCGGCGGCGGTGGGGCCGGTCATCCCGGCAAAGAGCACGATGAAGGTCACGGCGGCGGTGACGATCACGGTCAAGGCGGTGGAAAAGCTCACCACGGTCCCCACTACCAGCAGGACGCTGCCCGCTACCGCCAGGCCCAGGTGGGCCAGCGCCTTGTCCCGGCGGGTCCCGCCGAACTCGGCCAGGACGAGCGTCGCGAAACCTCCGAACGCAGCGAAGGTGGCCATCTGCACGTCGCCGATGCCCACATAGGTGATGGCGAACAGCCCGGGAATGACGATTGCGGCTCGCACCGCGCGCATCGCCGCGGCCGCCGACCACACGGGCAGCCACGCATACCGAGCCTCAGCGCTGGTGTCCTGCATCCCTTATCGCAGCGCGCCATCCACCAGGCGAATTCCCGAGGGCTGCCATGGGCTGCACACCGGTGGTGGTGCCGCATCCGGGGCAAGAGTCGTCGTCGGTGGGGTCGGTCACCGGGCGTCGATGCCGCGCGGCAGTGTTCCGGGCAAGCCGGGCGGGTTGGGGTCGGCCCGGGAGTGGAAGACTTGTCTGGTCAGTTACCGATGAGAAGGAGCGATCCACGATGGCGGACAAGCCCACGGTGGGACTACTGGTCACGCTGGAAGCGAAACCTGGCAAGGAGGCAGCTGTCGAGGAGTTTCTCAACGGCGGTTTGGCGCTGGTCAACCAAGAGCCGGGAACGATCGCCTGGTTCGCCATCAAGCTTGGCGCTTCTACTTACGGAATCTTCGACGTCTTCGCAGATGACGCGGGCCGCGACGCCCACCTGTCCGGAAGGGTTGCGGAAGCGCTGATGGCCCAGGCACCTGATCTGCTCGCGGCGGCTCCGGTGATCGACAAGCTCGACGTCCTGGCGACGAAGCTCCCCGGCTAACCGCTGGCGGCACCGCCGCAAAGAGCAAAGGGTGTGCCGGGCGGATCTCGATCGCCGACGAGGGTGCTGCACAGGAGACGCCAGACGGGGATTTATTCAGCTGGTGTACAGCTCTTTGCGGCCCTTGGCGTCGGCGGCTTCGCCGATTCGCGTCAGTGCCTGGGCATAGGCGGCGGTGCGCAACGGAATCTCGCGCTCGGTCGCGAAATCCCATAGGCGCTGGGCCTCAGTCACCATGCGCTCGCGCAGCCGGTCGCGAACCTGCTGAGCGCTCCAGTACAACCCGGCGCGGTTCTGCGCCCATTCGAAATAGCTCACGGTCACCCCGCCGGCATTGGCCAGCACGTCCGGTATGACGATCACGCCGCGCTCGGCCAGGGCCCGATCGGCCGCCGAGCTGATCGGGCCGTTGGCAAGTTCGAGGATCACCGGTGCCCGGATCTGATCGACATTGGTCTCGGTGATCGCGTTCTCCAGCGCCGCGGGCACCAGCAGGTCAACATCGAGACCGAGCAGTTCGTCGTGGGACAGCTGCTCGTGGTCGACCAGGTCACAGACGCTTGCCTCGCAGTAGGTCGCCCTGAGCAGCCGGCTTTCCTCTTTGATCTTCTTCACGCTGGGAATATGCAGGCCGTCGCCGGAATAGATGGCACCCTGCGAGTCGCTCACCGCGACCACCCGGTAGCCGGCCTCGTGCAGCAACAGCGCGATCGTGGCGCCCGCATTGCCGAATCCCTGGACCGCGACGGTCGGCCGGTCTTTGCCGATGAGCTTGCCGCGCAGGGCCTCGACCACGTCGAACCCGCCATCGGCGGTGGCGGTGGCCCGGCCCTTGCTGCCGCCCATCGGCAGCGGCTTGCCGGTGATCGCTCCGGGGCAGTGGCAGCGCCGGATGATGGAGTACTCGTCTACCATCCAGCCCATGATCAACGCATTGGTGTAGACGTCCGGTGCCGGGATGTCGACGTCAGGACCGATGAAGTCGGCCACCGCGTCAATATAGCCGCGGGACAGGCGTTCGAGCCCTTAGTAGGGTCAGCTGGCGATCACCGCTCGTTTGCTGAGCGGCCAACCGGGGCACACTGCACTCGCAGGTTAGGTTTGCCCCGACCGGGCTCTCCGGTCGGGTAGGTGAGGTCGAAGCTGCACTGTAAGGAGCATCGGAAAATGACCGGGATCACTGCGCAGGAACACGCGAGCCGGGCGCTGAGCGGGGAACTCGATGTGCTCAGGAGCCGGAAGCACGAGCTGGCCGAGGCCCTCGATGGCGACGACGTTCCCGGGGATCGCGCGGATCAGGCTGACGCCATCGAGCGGGCGTCCGAGCTGCAGGCGATCGAGGCGAGGATTGCTGAGATCACGCGGCTGCTCGCGAGCAGCGCGGATCCAGCCGATCCCACCCCGGCTGATCAGGTCGGGCCCGGGAGTGTCGTGACCCTGCGCTACACCGATGGGACGACCGGCACGGTGCGGATCGGCATAGTCGTCGAGGACGACGCCGCGGTCGTGACACCGGAAAGCCCGCTGGGGCACGCGTTGCTCGGCCGCCGCACCGGGCAGGACATCGCCTGGTCCACCCCAGCCGGCGAACGCCAGGCGCGGGTGATCCAGCTCTCGCAGCCCTGAAGCTTATTCCTGAGCAATGTTCGACGTCTTCGTGCAGAGCGGCGGAAGGTGCTTGACCAAATCTTCCACAAATACCGGCCCGTAAGACTTGATGAGGTATTCCATAATCGCGGTGCGGGTCATCCCGTAAGTGAGGTACTCCTCGACCCCGTCGATGGTCATTCCAGCGTCGGGACTGACTACCAAGCGATTGGACCAATGACCGGTGGCGCCGCCGATCATGGCCAGCCCGTACAAGTCGGAGCTGCAGGAATGGGGCTCGCGTCGCGGGCATTTCACCAGGATGAGGCCTTGCCGCTGGGCCAGACGGCGCAGCCGGTTCTCCCGGATCTTGTCGTCGGCACGCGGTACAGGCATGATCCCCAAACTCCCGCAACGGAATATCGGCCGGAACACCGTTGCTCATGTTCCTGCCGCTCGCCGCGTACGCGTTGTTCACTTGCGTGCAAAGGTCCCAGGTGACCTCCCCGGTCGGTAGGCGGTCGGTCCAACGGCACCGTTCATGCGTTGTTGGCCCGCGGTTAGCCCTTCGGGTACCTGCTGGTCAGCCGGTCAGCGCACGGCCGGCAACCTCAAGTCGGTGGTTTTCGAGATCGGCGCGCTGGCTCTCCGCGCGCTTGGCGAGCCCAGCCAGGTCGGTGGCGGCGAGTTCGGCGTGTGACGGGCTCACCTCGATCAGGGCGCGCCACATCGATGCCTTGCCTTCGATGCCCAACGACAGCATCTCGAACTCCAGCAGGCGCTTCAGATCCTGGTCACCGGTCATGGTGTCGCTGAGCTTGACCCTGCTGAGCTTCTCGGCGATCCAGCTGGTGGCCTCCTTGAACTGGCTGCGCTGGATTCCGAGCCGTTCCATCAGTTCCTCTAATGCCTTTTTGTCCTGTTCGATGTCTTGGGCCAGCTCGGCCAGGAAGGGGCCGAACGTGGTGTTCGCGTACTCGGAGCTGATCTTGTTCGCGAGCTCGACGCCCGCGGTAGCACCACCGAGGTGATCGCTGAGATAGATCTCCAATGCCTGGGAAGCCATGACGGTTCTCCTTCGACGGGTTCTCCCTTAATTGGCGAAACTAGCGGGGATCGACGGTCGCGACGAGATCGTCGCGGGTCATGGACGAACGGCCTGGGATCTGCTGCTCACTCGCCCGCCGCCGTAATTCCGTGGTGGTCAGCTCGTTGGCTTCGGCCCGGGTCGGTGCGCTGTGCTGCGTTTTCATCGTCTCGAATTGCTCTGCCCAATCCGCGCGGGCGGCGGCGTCGGTGGCCGATCGCACGGGAGGAAACAATTCGGTCTCCTCTTCTTCGGCGTGATGTTCGACGTTCTCGATGAGCACGGACAACTTCGCCACCCACTCGGGGTCACCGGGCTTGAGGGTGCGCGCCTCAGCGATCAACACATCGACGACGTGGTGCTCCTGCACACCTTCGTCGACGACCTCGGCGAGCTCCTCGCTCAGGTCGTGCACCGCCGGGTAGAAGATCTTCTCCTCGATGGTGGTGTGCACCTCGAGCTCGTCGAAGATCTTCTCGGCGATCTCGCCCATCGTCGCCGTGTCGGAATTCTCCTGGGCCGCCCGGAAACGGGCAAACAGCCCCCGGACGCGATTGTGGTCAGCGATCAGCAGGTCAAGGCCATCCATGTGTCCTCCATGCGCTGGTCCTGCGGCCTCGCCGGCTTCGGTTGCCGGCGCCGCACGTTCGAGCAGATGCGCTGGGGTACCCCGCTGTCGTCCGGCCTAATCATCGTGGCGGACAAACGGGTGACGTCTGGGCGGCGTTGGTTCAAGAGTGGGCGCAGGGGGTATTCCTCCGCACTCGGTAGCACTTAAACCTCGATGAGGAGTCCCCATGCAGATCGCCAGTATTATTCCGAACCGGGTGTCGCCGGGCCAGTCCGTGATCATCCAAGGAGACAGCTTGGACACCGCGGAGAAGGTCCTACTCGATGACCAGGAGGTCCCGTTCGATGTCGATGGTGAGACCTTGGTGGTGCAGATTCCGGACGTATCCGGTCCGGTCGAACTGACCGTCCAGGGCGGCGATGGCGCGGCCGACACGTCCAGCCTCACTATCGAGTAGCTCCGACAATCCGAAAACAGCAGGCCGGCTCCCCGGTGCCGAGGGCCAGCACGGCCGCAACTGGGCGCCGTCGACCCTCGTGCTGGGAGCCGGCCACGGCGTGAGCTGTACTGCGCCGACTGGCCAGGGAGAGGTCTAACCCTCGGGTTCACCCTCGACGCGCACACCACGCCAAAACGCCACATGATTTTCGATCTTGCGGGCTGCCGGACTGGCCGTGGGGTAGTACCAGGCCGCGTCCGGGTTGGTGGCGCCGTCGACGGCCACCGTCTAGTAGTGGGCCTTGCCCTTCCATGGGCACACCGACGTGGTTGCGGAGTCCTCGAAATGCTGCCGGTGCAGTGACTCCGCTGGGAAGTAGTGATTGCCCTCCACCTGCTCTGTTTGCGAGGCCTCGGCCAGCACCACATCGTTCCAGATTGCCCGGATCATCTGCGTTCTCCTTCCGTCGACCTCATACCATTCCACCAGGGAGGGGCTCGCGCCGCACGGGTCAGGTCCGCGCGGCGACACGACCCGCACCCACGCGGGCTCGGTGCTCCAGTGTCGCGAGCTGAGGCGGTCGCAGGCGTAACGCTCGCAGGCTTCTGCCTCTTCGCCGAGCTCACCCGGTCTGCCTTACTGTCGATCCGTGGACGTGCGTCATCCACCAAATGTCACATTCGCATTAGTGCATGAACTGGCGGTCGCCTAATCGGGGGTTTCGGTGGGGAGCGCGTGGGCCGTAGCGTGAACGAGTCTGTTAGGCCGACATTGGAGGCGCAGTGTCACTGACCGTTCCCGTGAGCCTGTTGGAGAAGGCGCAGCGCGGCGCCGTCTCGGACGACGAATTTGTGGACTGTATTCGCGAGTCGCTGCCTTACGCGTGGTCGATGGTTGAGCGACTGGCGACAGAGCTGGATGTTACCGGTGCACCGTCCGTACAGAACTTGGAGGTTCCGCCTGACGACGCGGCGTGGGGTGAGGTTTTCCGCTTGGTCAGCAGTGACGCGATGCGGGGAACGGTTCAGCGGCACTTCGGCGTGCGTATGGCTTTTCAGAACTGCTGCAAGGTCGGCCTGTTCCGGCCCGACGCGATGGAGGAGTACGAGACGTTCATCTCGCCTCGTGCGCAGCTCCTCAATCAGGATCCCTCGTTACTAAATTGCTGAGCAGCTGCGATCACCGGACGGCTCAGCGCAGTTCCTGGATGCGGATCAGGTTGCCCGCAGGATCGCGGAAGGCGCAGTCGCGAACGCCGTATGGCTGCTCGGTCGGCTCCTGGACGACGTCGGCGTCGCCGGCCTGGAGTCGTGCGAAGGTGCCGTCGAGGTCTTTGGTGGCCAGGAGGAGCATGGCGTAGGTGCCCTTGGCCATCATCTCGGCGATGGTGCGGCGCTCGTCGTCGGTGATGCCGGGGTCGGCGGTCGGCGGGTGCAGGACGATGGACGTGCCGGGCTGGTCGGCGGCGCCGACCGTGATCCAGCGCATCGTGCCCTTTCCGACGTCGAGGCGGACCTCGAAGCCGAGGGTGTCGCGGTAGAAGGCCAGGGAGGCGGCCGGGTCGTGGTGCGGGAGGAAGCTCGCGTGAATGGTGATGTCCATGGCGGTCACGCTAGCTGCGGCTAGGTGACCAGCGCTTCTCGATTCCTGATCGGTCTGGTCACCTGTTTCGCCACGCACGACGGGATCCCCGCCGTCGCACGCGTCGCGTGGCGCCGGTAGACGCTGGGCGGCACACCGACCAGCTCGGTGAAGCGAGTGCTGAAGGTGCCCAGCGACGCGCAGCCGACCGCGAAACAGACCTCGGTGACGCTGAGGTCGCCACGACGCAGCAGCGCCATCGCGCGCTCGATGCGCCGCGTCATCAGATAGGCGTACGGCGACTCGCCGTAGGCGAGCCGGAACTCGCGGCTGAGGTGCCCGGCCGACATGTGCGCGCCGCGGGCGAGCGCCTCGACGTCCAGCGGCTGCGCGTACTCCCGGTCGATCCGGTCGCGGACGTGGCGCAGCCGCGCCAGGTCACGCAGGCGCTGCGCCGCGGTGGGTCTGCTGGTCACCTGCGAGATCGTGCCACATCGCAAGGACCAGCGGTCGAGCTGACGCGTAGACGCTGGCCCGCACCACGCAACCGCGACTGTCGTTGTTGACGAGCCGTCTCTACCAAATGCCCAACCGCGCGCGCTGCTGCGGTGACGATGGAAGCCGCCGCGATCGCGACGCCGTAGTCTTCCGGGTTGAAGGACGCCTCGATGACCCTGCTGGGCCCCGCCGTCGGTCAGCGGCCACCCCTTCTGCATCTTGGAGTGCTCCGCGATCTGCGCGCGCTTCCGCTCGCGAAGCAGTCACGCCGATTTCGTAGGCGCGCTCCAAGCACATCGGGATGAGGTTGGATTCGCTGCGGTTCTCTTCTTCGCTCATCTTTGGATCCCAGCGCGGACCACCCTCGCTTCGTGCGCAGATGTGCGACACATTGGTATTCAGGACGATCTCGCCGGTGTCGTTGTCCATCTTGTAGAGGGGCCTGCCGCAGCCAGGCTTGCCACAGCGGAATGCCGTCCCGTACAGCTGACGGATAGTCGCCAGGAGCGGTCTGTAAGGAGGGTGTCACGGGTTGCTCATCGCGGAGGGTGCGCATGGCTTGGTGCAGTGGGCTGCCCGCCAGTGGGTGGGTAAGATGGCGTCCATGTCCACCGCTGCGGGTGCCGCCCACGAGCCCGCCCCACCGCTGCCCGCTGGTAGCAGCCCGCAGGCGATTCGGGCAGCCCTGCTGCCTGAAGAGGTTGGCAACTTTGACCGGGAATACCGTCGTGAGATGGCCATAGCCATCGAAACGCTCGACCTCACCCCTGTGATCGAGATGCTGGCACGCTGGCAGTTGGTGGCCAGGTCAGCAAGCCAAGACCCCCAGGCCCACCGGCGGATGCTCGCGCACGCCGCCATCCTCAACGCTGGCGGCGATATACCACGAACTCCCTGGGAAGAAACCAAAGCACGATTGGGCTTGTAGGTGTACATCGTTGACACCGACGACGAAGTAGACGAGCAAATCGCCGCCCTACCCGCCAAAGCACTTTCCTCATTCGCCGAACTCATGACGCTGCTCGAACTAAGCCCATGGGCCGGCGCAAGCTACGACCGAGAACAACCTAGTGCCAACATGCGCACTCACCCCTTCGGGTCTGCTGACGAAGGCTTCATCATTTATTTGATATTGGAACAAGAACGACGTGTCAGCCTCCTGCGCGTCGTCTGGCTCGACTAACCCACCTTGGCCCGACTACACCCGCCGCCAATAGCCACGGCCGCCGCCGCCCGGATACATCCCTCCCTATCACAGACCTCATCATCCCCGATTCGAACCATTCCCGCACAAGCCGATTTCCCCACAGCGACGTGTCGAGACGAAGAAGCTGACCGAAAGCGGGTGCCGGTTCGCTCGATGTGGGCACTGATTGCGGCTGCTGGGTTGTTCGACACGATGGGATTTCTCCTGCTGCTTTTCGCCTATCGGGGTGGCGCGCTCTCCGCTACGACGGTGCTGGCGTCGCTGTACCCCGCCGTTGCTGTGCTGTTGGGCTGGGTGATTCTCCATGAGCGTCTCCGCCGCACCCAGACGATAGTGGGTGGCAATGGCGCTGGTCACTGTCCGACTTATCAGCGCTGGTTGATCTCGATCACATTAGCTGGGCTTAGACGGCGGAGCCGGCATGATCGAGTCATTGTGCGTCTGGAGTTCCCTCCAGACCCGTGGACGGCGTGCGTCGATACCGCGCGTCGTGAACTCGACACCACCGACCTTTTCCTGCGCTTGGGTTCAGGGAGTCCACGCAACACCGTTGGTTGGTGGGGTTGAGGGTAGTAGTTGTGGGTTGGTGGTGGGGGCGACTCTGGATGGGGTGGCTGGGGTTGTGGTGCCCGCGTGGTGGGTGGGG
>JBOHFK010000128.1:0-16832 GCA_050699635.1 Pseudonocardiaceae bacterium
GTCCCGGCGTTGGTCGGCGAGCCGCTCCGCGGCGCTCAGCCCGGTGATGTAGGACAGGTACCCGGGCACCAGCGGCAGCACGCACGGGGACAGGAACGACAACAACCCGGCCACCAACGCGATCGGCACGGCCAGCAGCAGCGATCCGGACTGCACCTCAGTGGCGGGTGAGGCGTGCACCACGACACCCAGCAGGGTTGCCGAGGTCACCGGGTCCCCGATGGAGAGGACGGTTCCGCGGAACCGGGGAGCTGGGATTCGATCAGCCGGACGTTGCCCGGGTCGGTCGGGTCGAACACGCCCTGCCAGACCTTGATCAATTGCCCAGTGGAGCTGATCAGCTCGGTCTGCGGTACCCCGACAGCGCGGAACGCCGCCTGGTAGCGGGTGTGCTCATCGTGCACCATCGGGAAGGTCAGACCACGTTGCGCGGCGAAGGCGATCGGGCCCGCGTCACCGCCTTCGTCGACGTTGACCCCGATCACCTGCAGGCCCCGGTCACGGTAGGTCTGCGCGAGCCGTTGAATGGTGGGCAGCTCCGTGCGGCACTCGACACACCAGGTCGCCCAGCTATTGAGCAGGACCGGCTTGCCCCGTAGCTCCCGCAACGACACGGTGTCGGTTCCGCCCAGGCGCCGTGCCGAGTAGTCCGGCGCCGCAGCTACCTCGGCGCTGCCGGTGGTCTGCGCCGGGCCCGGCGGTATCGCACCCGTGTCACACCCGGCCGCGGTGAGCACAGCAGCCAGGGCAACGATCAGCAGGGATCTAGAGGGTGACATGGCGGGTCACCAGCGCCTCGTGGTCCGGGTCGGCGTAGGACAGCACCGGCCCGGTCTCGGTGAACGTCATCCCGATCCGCTCGCCGGGGATCTTCTCAGTCTTGCGCACCTCGCCGGTCGGGGAGATCCTGGCCAGCTGCAGGTGCTCACCGGCCGCGCCCCAGCCGACCCAGGCGTTGCCCTCGGTGTCGAAGTTCGCGACCAGGTCATACCCCTCGGCGACGATGTCGTCGGTCAGCTTGGCCGGTGCGCTGAACGTGGCGCCGCCATCGGTGGATCGGGTGTAGTACACGCCTGTGTGCTCGGGGGCGCCGTTGAACCAGGCCACCCCCATCGTCTTGCCGGTCGAGTCGTAGAAGATCGACGGGCCGATCGTCGGGCAGGCCTGCAGGTACCAGTCGAAGTCGTTGACCGAGGTCGCCGGACCGAAATCGTGCCCGCCGTCGTGGGAGACCGCGACCTTGATCCGCCGGTCATCGGTCTTGGCATAGACCTGGCCGGGATGGTTCTTGCCGTCGGGGTCCATACCGTCCATCTGCATCGGATGGTTCTCGGTGCCGGGTTTGAACACCACGTCACGCCAGATCACCGCCAGGGTGTTCGGGTCCCCGGCTGGTTGGGCCAGCGCGGGACGGCAGCACTGGCAGGCGTTGCCCTTGACCACCCAACCCGGCGTGAACGTCTTACCGTCATCGTGGGATTCCTTGAGTGCGACGTTGAACAGGTAGTCCCCGGTCTGATCCACCGGGCGCCCGTCCAGCCAGGCCAGCCACACCCGCCCGTCCGGCGTGGTCGTCACGTTGGGCCGGGATACCTGCTGCACCCCGCCATCGCCGGGACTGGACAGCTTGAACGAGGCCCCTTCATCGGCGGACCGGGCGACCTCCAACTGATACTCCCCGCCGGTCGGGATCGACGGGTCGGCCCGGTAGTTGGCCCACACGTCGACCAGCGTCCCGGCCTTGGTCACGGTCAGCACCTGCGGGGACTGCGCGTTCGCGGCCTCGTTGGCGGTGACCCGCACCGGGGTACTCCAGCTCCACCCACCATCAGCCGACGACGCGACGTACGGGATGCCCAACTGCCCGCCGTAGGGCCCCGGCGCGGCCGAGTCCCGCACCCACGCCGCGTAGAGCTTCTTCGATGCCGGATCCCAGGCCAACGCCGGGGCATGGACCTTCCCCGAGTCCACGGTGACCGCCGCCGCCAGCCCCAGCACGGGACCGTCATGCACCATCGGGGTGGCGGCCACACCGCGACCCCCGCAGGCGCCGGCAGCCAACCCGAGCGCCGCGACCACGGCGGCCATCCGTACCCCAGGCTTTCGTGCAGTGATCAACACCGCTCTGACACCTCCGCACCGGCCCGACGTTCTGTACGAATAGTCGGGAAATCCCGGGATTTAGTTCCCGCTCGCCGGCGGGCGCCCAGTTCCGGAAGGCGGCGGCGTGCTCAGCTCATGACTCGAGCGGGTCGCCGGGGTGTACGTCGATGGCGACTTGGTAGACCACTGGGCGGGCTTTGATATGCAGCTCGGGGTCGTCGAGCACGCGGTGCATGGAGGCACGCCACTCGGGGTTGGCTCGCGCCTGGTCCAGCGCGGTGCCGCTGTCCCATTCGGCGACGTTGATGAACCGCAGCTCGGCGTCGTCGACCAGCGAGCGGTACATCCGGGCCCGGATGTACCGCTCCGACTCGGCTGGTGGAACGGTGAACGCGTTGATCAGGGTGACGGGTTCGCTGACTGCGGCGTCGGGCATCGGTGGGGGTTGCTGGCTCATCGGGACTCCCGTGGGTTACGGTAAGTGGACGCACACTAATTTAGTGAGTGTTCACTTACCAGTCAAGGAGATTCAGATGAATGCTCGGGAGCGGATCCTCGACGGCGCGGCCGAGGTCATGCGCTCGCGAGGACTGGCGAACACCACCACCAAGGAGATCGCCAAGGCGGCGGGGCTGTCTGAGGCGATGCTCTACAAGGTGTTCCAGGACAAGGTGGACCTGTTCCTGGGAGTGCTCACCGAGCGGCTGCCCCGGGTCTCGGTGTTCAGCGATGGCCTCGCTGCCGGGCGTGGCACTGTATTGGCCAGCCTGCGGCGCCTGGCCACCGAGATCCTCTCGTTCTATCTCGAGTCGTTCCCGATCGCCGCGTCTGTGTTCTCCGACCCGCAGCTGCTGTCTCGGCACCGCCTGGCGCTGGGTGAGCGCGGTGCCGGCCCGGAACGGCTCGTCGAGGCAGTTGCGGCCTATCTGTCGGCGGAGCAGCGCGCCGGCCGGGTCGCGGCCACGGCCCGGCCCGAGGTGGTGGCCGAACTGCTCGTCGGTGCCTGCCTGCACCACGCGTTCCTGGCCTGCTTCGCCCAGGAGACGATCAGCCCGGCCCGGATCCGGCGATTCGCGTCCAACATCGTGATGGTGCTCGAACCGGCGCTGAGGCCCGTGTGACGAACCAGAATCTCGCGGCGCCGGCGCCAGATAGCTCTCAGGCGGCTTCGACCGTCGCCGCCCTCGTCGATGCTGGAGGGATGGGCTGACCGTCCGCGCGCATCCCCTCGAGATGGAAGGCGACGGCCTCACGCATCTCGGACACGCATTCTTGGTAAGAGTCACCCAGGGCAACGCATCCGGGCAGATCCGGTGCCCATGCGCCGAAGCCCCCGTCTGGCGTCTCATCGATCAGAATCACGTAGCTGGTCACTGCGGCTTCCTCCTCGACAGACCTGCCTGTTTCAGGATGCTCCTCTCCAACTCCAGGTACAACTCCCGGCTCGGCTTGCCCGGCACCGTCACCCGGCCCAGCTTCGTCGGATGTTTGAACTGGCGATGGCTACCTCGGACCGCGACCAGATACCAGCCATCAGCCTCGATCAGCTTGATGATCTCACCCACCTTGAGCGGCACAGCACGGAGCGTCCCAGCCAGCACCGACAAGATTCGTTCAAAGTCTGCCCAGCGCCCAAATCCCGCCCAGGGCCGCACAACAGCACTCCATCGCCTGAACTGCAGCCCCGAGCGATCTCTTATCGGGCTGGGTCGTCGGCGAGTAGCCACACGGCACCCTCAGGAGTGTCGCGCACCTCGATTCCGGCGGAGGTGAGCCGGTCGCGTAGCGTGTCGGCGAGTGCCCACGAGCCTTGTTCACGAGCCTGATGCCGTAGCTCGAGGAGGGTGTCGACCAGGGGCGCGACGGCTTCCCGGGGATCGCGCGCGCCCAGCACGGCGAGTTCGGCCAGCTTCGTCACCATCCGGCGCAGGATGGCCCGGGGAACCTCGGTGCCGTCCATCTCCTCGGTGTCGGCTGACCAGTCGACGATCGCCTGTTCCAGCTCGAGGACGGCAGTGACTGCCGCGTTCACGTCTCGGGATCTCAGCGCGCTGTCGAAGACGCATTCCAGCCGTTCGGCTTCCGCGCGCAGCGATGGCGTCGGGTTGGTCGTCCCGGTTGTTATGGGCACCGCGCCCGCTGAGGCACAGGCCGGCCTGTTACCAGAGGCGACCGCCCGAAGCTCGTCGATGGCCACGGTGGTGCCTGCGGCGAAGACAGTGCTCGCACCCTGCCGGCGGAGGGTGAGCGCGGCCCGGCCGAGCACGGTGACCGTGTCGTCGTCGAGGTCGAACAGGGCAGCGGTGTGCTCGTCCACACCGAGCACGATCGTCTCGGCGTCCAACATCGATTCCAGCAGTTGCAGCCGTCGCTCGCCCAGGTAGCAGTACCGGGTGTCGTGGGTGCCGCCCTCGGTGTTGTCGTAGTGCGGGATCACCGCCGCGCGCAGGCCGATCCGGGTCAGCAGGTCCAAGCCGCCGGCCCAGTACGGGGTCGCGCCCACCTTGTAGATCTCGTACACCGGCACGGTCACCACCCCCAGGGTCGCGGCCGCCGCGCTGGCGAACGTCACACAACCGCCGCCGGTGAACTTGTCAGCCAGGACGTCGCTCAGGTGGCTGTTCTCCCACACTCCGAGCGCGTAGGTCGGGCTGCCCGGGCCGGAGAAGACATAATCGGCGGCGTCGATCCGCGCCAATGCTTTCTCGCGGGGCAGGACGTCGTCCGCGGTGCGCCACGACGCCACGTCGAGGGGAATCCGGAGGTTCCGGAAGTAGCTGACGGTTCGCTGGGAGATCTCGTCGGCGTTCTCCTGGAAGCCATAGGGGCTGTCGAGCAGTACCGCCCCGGCGGGGGGCGCACCGAGGCGATCGACGAGCAGGCGATGCACCTTCGCCATCGTCGGGGCGGTCTCTCCCGATCCCATGATGGCAAGCAGCCGGGGGCGGGGTGTCACGAAACGAGATCCCCTTTACTCATACTCAGATGCCAACAAGCTGACCAGCCACATCGGGGGTGTGGGCCACTACAGCGTGCCACAAGCGCGTGTGGGCATCGACTGCTTCTATGACGGCCGGGCTGGTGCGGGCCACCATCGACAGGTGCCGCAGTGCATGGGCCAGGACGTGTTCGACCCGCACGACCGCTGGGGTCGGACTGGCGGCGTGTGCGGAGCAGGCGATCGAGGCATCGGCCGGAACCGCCCGCACGGTGCCCGCGGCCGGATCCGGATCCGGCGCGACCGCATAGGTGAGCACCAGGCCCGCTGGAGTGGGTCGCCATGATGTCGAGTGCACGACGGTCGCGGTCGGCATGTCGGTGGTCAAGCCCGCGAGCTCGCGGGCCCGGGCATCGGGCCGGCATCCCGATGGCAGATCGCCGCTCGCCAGCCGCCAGCCCAGCGCAGCGTCGTCCGAGACCGACAGCAGGATCACTTCGATCTGCACCTGGTGCACCCCAGACCCCCAGGAGTAGTTGCCGTGATATTGCAACTGCGAGACTAGGGCATAGCTCGATCTTCCGGTGGCCGCAGTACGCAGGGCCGTTGTCGGTGCGGCGCGTTAGGCTTGGGTGACCGGCAACCTGGGGTGGCTGGCAACCTAGGGAGAGGGGAGCGCGACATCCCGCCGCTGACCTGGCAGACCGCTGTGACGACCTGGACGTCGGCGCCCATCGTCGACGTGCTGGCGGTGCTTGCCGTGGCCGGCTACCTGATCGCCGTGTTCCGCCGGGCCCCGACGGCCGGGCTCGGCTGGCCGGTGAGTGCTACCGCGTCGTGGCTGGCTGGTGTGGCCGTGCTGCTGGTGTCGGTGCACAGCAGCATCGAGGTGTACGGGCATGCGCTGCTGTGGGTGCACATGATCCAGCATCTGCTGCTGATCATGGTCGTGCCGGTGTTGCTGATCTGGGGGCAGCCGGTGCGGCTCGGGTTGCGCCGGACCCCGGTTAGCCGCCTGCTGCGGTGGCTGACGTTTCCGGTGGTGACGCTGGGGCTATACACCTCGGTGCTGGTGATCACGCATCTGACCGGTTTCCCGGAGGCGATGGCCACTCAACCCGGGGTGCACCACGTTGAGCAGGTCCTCTACCTGGTCAGTGGCTACCTGCTGTTCTGGCCGCTGGTCGGCTCGGAGGCCAGCCCGTGGCCGATCCCGCACATCGTCCGGTTCGCGCTGCTCGCGCTGGCGATGGGGGCCGACACCCTGGTGGGTGTGGCGCTGATGCTCACCGGGTACCCGTTGGCCCCGAGCACCGCGCTGATGCGGCCGGGCTGGGGCCCCACTCTGCTCGAGGACCAGAACTGGTCAGGAGCGATCATGTGGGTGGGTGGTGATGTCCTGATGATGCTGCTGATGCTCGCCGTCGTCGCCCAGTGGAGCGCAACCGGCTCCCGGGCCCGGCTCGGCGACTGGCTGGAATCCGCCCGCCGCCAGTCACTGGCCAAGATCGGTTCGTCATCCGGCGACGACCAGCACGCTGTCGACGCCAGCGCCGACGTCGACGATGACGAAGAGGCCCGGCAGGCCTACAACCGGATGCTGGCGGAACTGAACCGGCGGTCGTCCCGCCCAGGTGGCGGATGACCATGCTCCAGGTATGCGAAGGTGGTCGGCCGCGTAGGTCTGAACCCTCCAGCACGGGTGTAGCGGAAATGCTACACTACCTGTTATGACCGAGATCCCGTTGCGCGAGCTTCGCAACGATGCAAGCGGGGTGCTGCGACGTGTGGAGGACGGTGAGCGGTTCACCGTGACCGTCAGCGGCCGACCCGTTGCGCAGCTCATTCCGCTCCCTCGGCGCAAGCGTTATCTCACGTGGGAAGCTCTCACCGCTGCGCAGGCCGATCCCGGTCTCTACGACGAGTTGCGGGAGATGCTGCCCGACACCACCGACGACATCGATCCGTGGGATCGGTCACAAGGGCAGGCGCGGTGACGGCTCCGCTGGCCGACACGTCCCTGTTCATCGCCATCGAGCAAGGTCGCGAGCTGCGCGCACCGCCGCCACCGCGTTACCACGTCTCTGTTGTCACTGTCGCCGAGCTGCGATTGGGCGTGCTGTCCGCTCCGGACCCCGAGATCGGGGCCACCAGGCTCCGCACGCTGGTCACGGCGCTCGAGGCTGACCCGCTCGTGGTGGACGAGTCGGTCGCGGATGCCTGGGCTGCTCTGCGGGCACAGCTACGTGAGCGGGGACGCCGGATGCCCCTCAACGACTCGTGGATAGCGGCGACCGCCATCGCGCACGGGCTGCCGGTCGCCACCCAGGACGACGACTACGACGAGATACCGGGGCTTGGCGTCATCAAACTGTAGCGGACCTCAGAGCCGGTTGATCAAGCGCTGGAACAGCGTCGTGGGTGTACGGCGACGCCGGCAAGCTCGTCGACGGCTAGTCATGGCCTGCGCGCTACGCTGGTCAGGTGATCGATCTTCGCTACAGCATGGCACCCAGGTGCCCACGTTGCGATCACCGGGCCATCTTGACGCTGGCGGGGGCCAATCGCCTGGCGAGGGCGTCCGGGCGGCGGCTGGAGTCGTTCCGGTGCCAGGACGCGCACGGCTGGCACGTGCGGAATCCGGCCGTCGAAGGTGGTGGCAGGGCGACCCGGCGCGGGAGGCGTTAGCCCGCGGCGGGGCCTTCTGGTGTGGCGTGGCCCGCGTGGCGGTAATCCACGATGCTGTAGAGCGCCAGGCGGTCCAGATGGTGGGTGCTGCGCACCTGCCGGACGGTGCCGCTGCGGGAACGCATCACCAGTGACTCGGTGATCGCCCGGTTGCGCCCGTAGCGCACCCCGTGCAGCAACTCTCCATCGGTGATGCCGGTCATGACGAAAAACGCATCGTCGCCGCTGACCAGATCGTCGACCGTGAGCACAGCGTCGAGATCGAGCTGGGCTTCGTCGGCGCGTCGTTTCTCATCGTCACTGCGCGGGTGCAGCCTGCCTTGCAGTACACCGCCCAGGCACTGGATCGCACACGCGGTGATCACTCCCTCCGGGGTGCCGCCGATCCCCAGCAGCAGGTCGACGCCTGAGTCAGGGGTCGCGGCCATCACCGCCGCGGCGACGTCGCCGTCGGTGATGAACTTGATCCGCGCGCCGGCCCGGATCACCTGGCGAGCCAGCTCGTCATGCCGTGGCCGCTCGAGCATGCAGACCGTGATGTCCTCCGGTGCGCACCCCTTGGCGCGGGCCAGGGCAGCGATGTTGTCCTCCGGGGATTGCCGGATGTCGACCACACCGACGGCATCGGGGCCGGCGACGAGCTTGTCCATGTAGTACACGGCCGACGGGTCGTACATCGCCCCGCGAGGTGCGACCGCGAGCACCGACACCGCGTTACCCATGCCCTTGGAGGTCAGCGTGGTGCCATCGACCGGGTCGACGGCCACATCGCACGGTGTGCCGGTGCCGGAGCCGACCCGTTCGCCGTTGTAGAGCATCGGGGCGGCGTCCTTCTCGCCCTCACCGATGACGACTACGCCATCCATCGCGACGGTCCCCATCATCGCGCGCATCGCTGCCACCGCGGCGGCGTCGGCACCGTCCTTGTCCCGGCGGCCGACCCACCGCCCCGCCGCCATCGCGGCAGCCTCAGTGACCCGCAGTAGATCCAGCGCGAGGTTACGGTCCGGTGCCGGTCGGGCATCGGGAGTCGCTTGTGGTGCCGCAGTCGCCGGTGTCATACCAGCACGGTAGGGGTGATACACCGGAGTTCACCTCCCTCGGCGGGAGGATCTCCGGGGTGATTGGGTACGGGGGAGGGAGACCGGTGCAGCTCGTCGTGATGGGGGTGTCCGGCTCCGGCAAGAGCACCGTGGCCGCGATGATCGCCAGCCGGACCGGTTGCGCGCTGGCTGAGGGCGACGACTTCCACTTGCCCGCGAGCATCGCCAGGATGTCCGCCGGACTCCCGCTTGATGACACATTGCGGGCGCCCTGGCTGGCAGCGATCGCCTCCTGGCTTGCCGAGCGAGCGGCCGGTGACGAGTGCGCCGTGGTGAGCTGCTCGGCGCTGCGGCGTACCTACCGGGATGTGCTGCGTCGCGCGGGTGATGATGTCCGGATGGTGCATCTGGCGGGTTCCTACCAGCTGGTCGCGCAGCGGTTGGCGGCCCGCCGCGGCCACTTCATGCCCCCAGAGCTGCTGGCGACCCAATACGCCACCCTGGAACCGCTGGCCCCCAACGAGCCCGGCCTCACCCTCAACCTCGCCGACACCCCCACCCACCTCACCGACGAGATCCTCCGGACCCTCCCGTGGCCCCCGCATTCAGCGGGCTGAGCGTGGTTATTCGGCGCTGGAAACCACGCTCAGCCTGCTGAATGCGCCAACGCGGGCGCGGGGACGTAACCGAGCGGTAAGGGTTTGGGAGCGGCTGGACGGGGAAGATGTCGGTAGATCGAGGGGGTTGGTGGTGGTGGTGGTGGAGGAGACTGGGGTGCGGCGCTGAGCGGCCCGCGAGCCGCGTTGCTGGTGCTCGCGAAAGCACCGGTACCCGGCGAGGTCAAGACCCGGCTGTGCCCGCCGATCACCCCGGAACAGGCCGCCCGGGTTGCTGCGGCCGCCTTTCACGACACGTTGGATGCGGTGCTGGCGGTGTCTGATGTGGTGCCGGTGGTCGCGCTGACCGGCGATCTCGCCCGCGCCGTCGATGGTGCCGCGCTGGCCGCGCGGTTGCGCGAGATCACAGTGCTGCCACAGCGCGGGATGACGCTGGGGCAGCGCATTGCCGCCGCGTACGCCGATACCGCCGCGGCGGTCGGTCACCGGCCGGTGTTACAGATCGGGATGGACACCCCGCAGGTTGACGCTGAACTGCTCAGCCAGTGCCTGGAGCGGCTCGACAGCGACGGCGTGGATGCCGCGTTGGGGATGGCCACCGATGGCGGTTGGTGGGTGCTCGGTGTTCGACGACCTGAACTGGCTGAGCTGATCGCCGATATTCCGACCTCGCGCGCCGACACCGGGGCCCGGACCATGGCCGCGCTGCGAGCCGCCAGCTGCCACGTCGTCGAGTTGCCCGAGTTGTCCGATGTGGACACCTGGGCAGACGCTACGGCGGTGGCCACCCAAGCGCCATATGGCCGGTTTGCCGCCGCGGTGGCAAAGCTGGACGGCCGCCGGTGATCGCCGAATACACCACCGTCTTCGATCCCGTCCTGGCCGGTCGTCCCGCCCAGCTCGTCGGCGAGGACGGGCGGATCCTTCCGGTCACCCCACAGCGCTGGCTGGCACCGGCCAACGGCGAAGACAACTGGCTGCTCACGCGCTGCACCGGCCCGACGGTGGACCTGGGCTGCGGCCCGGGCCGGTTAGTCACCGAGCTGAGCGGGCGCGGCGTCCCGGCACTGGGGGTGGACTGCTCGCCCATCGCGGTGCGGCACTGCCAGCATCGCGGCGTCGCGGTGCTGCATCGCGACGTGTTCGCCACGCTGCCCGGCGAAGGACGGTGGCACCACGTGCTGCTGGCGGATGGCAACATCGGCATCGGCGGCGACCCGGTGCGCTTGCTGCGCCGCTGTGCTGCCCTGCTCCGGCGCGGCGGCACCATGCTGGTCGAGGCCGAACATCCCGGAGCGGGACTCTGGCGGGGCGCCGCTCGGCTGCAGGAGGCCGGTGGCGCCGCGGGTCCCTGGTTTCCCTGGGCGGTCGCCGAGCTGCCGGTGCTGGCCGCGCTCGCCGCGCTGGCCGGGCTTCAGGTGGGGGACCGGCACTGCGCCGGGCGTTGCTTTGTCGAGCTGCGTCACGTCAGCGGACGGTAATCCCTGGCACGCCGCAGGGCCGCTAGCGTGGGCAGGGTGATCGTGCTGGATCGGTGGGTCCGTCGAGTGGAGGAACACCCGCCGCCGGGCCCGTTCCGGCGCGGTTTCTGGCGGAGCCCGCTGCGCGGCCCCTGGTTTACCGCGATGCTCAGCGTGGCACTGCTGCCCGGGATCACGCTGATGTTCCTCACCGGGCTGGCGTCCTACGCCGCCTACAACCCCAACCTGGCGCCCGGCAACGACCCCACCCCGGACAAGGGGTTGCTCGGTTCGTGGCTGCCCGGTTGGCCGGCCGGCCCGTCCTGGCTGTACTGGGTCAACCAAGGCGTGCACGTCACGCTCGGCCTGGTGCTCATCCCGATCATTCTGGCGAAGCTGTGGTCGGTGCTGCCCAAGCTGTTCGAATGGCCCCCGGTCCGCTCGCTGACCCACCTGGTGGAGCGGGCCTCGCTGCTGCTGCTGGTCGGCGGTGCGGTGTTCGAGCTGGTCACCGGCGTGATGAACATCCAGTACTTCTATGCCTGGCCGTTCCAGTTCTATCAGGCGCACTACTACGGCGCGTGGGTGTTCATGTCCGCGTTCGTGGTGCACGTGGCGTTCCGGCTGCCTCGGATGGTCACCGCGCTGCGGTCTCGCAGCCTGCGCGCCGAACTGCGCACGCCGGTGACCGAGACCGTCGCCGAGCCACCCGACCCCGATCATCTGGTCTCTGCCGATCCGGCCCCGGCGACCATCTCGCGGCGCGGCGCGCTGGGCATGGTCGCGGCCAGCTCGCTGGCGCTGCTCGGGCTCAGCGTGGGCCAGAGCATCGGCGGCGCGACCCGCTCCACCGCACTGCTCGCGCCGCGCGGGCAGGATGCCGGACCGGATCCCACCGACTTCCAGGTGAACAAGACCGCCGCCATGGCCGGGATCAACCCCGTCGGCGACACGTGGCGCCTTGAGCTCAAGGGTGCCACCAACCGGATCTTTACTCGTTCCGAGCTGCTCGCGTTGCCACAGCACACCGCCCGGTTGCCGATCGCCTGCGTGGAGGGCTGGTCCACCGGCGTGCAGACCTGGACGGGGGTGCGGCTGGCCGATCTCGCCGCGCTGGCCGGCGCGGCGCCCGATGCCACGTTGCTCGTCGAATCCCTGCAGCGCGGTGGCTTCGGCTCGGCCACCCTTTCCGCCGGGCAGGTGCTGGCCACCGATGCCCTGCTCGCCCTGCGGGTCAACAACGCGGACCTGACCCTCGACCACGGCTACCCGGCCCGGATCGTGGTGCCGGCCCTGCCCGGTGTGCACAACACCAAGTGGGTCAACCGCCTGACGTTCCTTCCCGGATGAGCGCGATGCCCCGCCGCGAGTCCGTCCAACTGCTGGCGCTGCTGGCCAGCTTCGTCGTCGCCGGATACGCGGGGGTGCGGTTGCTGGCCGCCACCCCGGTGGGGGTCGGTGCCTGGTTCGTCGGCAGCGCGGTCGGTCACGACCTGGTGCTGTTCCCCCTCTACGCCGGGCTGGACGCCGCCCTGGTGCTGCTGCTGCGCCGCCGCCCGGAACTGGCGACCGTGTCCGGCCTGCGCTGGCTGAACTACCTGCGGGTACCTGCCGTCATCTCCGGGGTGTTGCTGTTGGTGTGGTTCCCGCTGATCCTGGGGCTGCCCACGGTGATCGAGGAAGCATCGGGGTTGCCGGCGCCGCCGTTGCTGCGCAATTGGCTCGGGGTGACCGCACTGCTCTTCGCGACCTCCGGGGCGATCTTGACGGCCCGGCTGGTGTCGGCGCGGCGAGGTGACACATGACCGGGACGGGATCAGTGCTGGTGGTCGATGACGACGTGCTGGTGCGCGATGTCGTCGGCCGCTATCTCGGCCGAGCCGGCTACCAGGTCACCGTCGCCGGAGATGGTGAGCACGCACTGCGCGCCGCCGAGGCCAGCCCGCCTGACCTGGTCGTCCTTGATCTCATGCTGCCCGGCCTGCCCGGCCTGGAGGTGTGCCGGCGGCTGCGCGCCATGGGCCCGGTGCCGGTGGTCATGCTCACCGCGCTGGGCGAGGAGGAGGACCGCATCCTGGGCCTGGAGACCGGCGCCGACGACTACATCACCAAGCCGTTCAGCCCCCGCGAGCTGGTGCTGCGAGTCGGGTCGGTGCTGCGCCGGGCCCGCGCCCCGCAACCGGTCACCCAGCTGCCGCCGATCACCGACGACGGGTTGACACTGGACATCGCCGCCCGGCAGGCGGTGCTGGGCAACCACGAGCTGGCCCTGACCGCGCGGGAGTTCGACCTGCTGGCCTTCCTGATCAGGCACCCGGGCCGGGCCTTCACCCGCAATGAGCTGCTCGAGCAGGTCTGGGGCTGGACATTCGGGGATCATTCCACGGTGACCGTGCACGTGCGGCGATTACGGGAGAAGGTGGAGGCCGACCCCACCGCGCCCAGCCGGATCGCCACGGTGTGGGGTGTGGGCTACCGCTACGACCGCAAGGAGTGAGGCGTAGTGCTCACCGACCTGCGCCACGTCGGCCCGATCGCGCTGCTGTGCACGCTGCCGGTGGCGTTGCTGGGCGTGTTGCTGATGCACTACATGCGGCGTTATTCGATCACAGCCGCGGTGACGGTGCTGGTGTTGATACCGGTGGCGGCGACCCTGGCCGGGGTGCTGGGCGTCAACGGGTGGATGTTCACCCCGGTGCTGGGCACCGAGCTGGCGGTGGCCGCCGCGGTGGCGGCGGTGAGCGTGCCGACCGGGCTCGTGCTGGGCCGGGGGATCGCGCAGGAGATGACCTGGCAGCGGGAGGCCCGAGCCCGGGACCAGGCTGCCGAATCGGCGCGGCGCGAGCTGGTCGCGTGGATCAGCCACGACCTGCGCACCCCCTTGGCCGGGATCCGCGCGATGACCGAGGCACTGGCCGACAGCGTGGTGACCGACCCGGCCGAGGTAGCCCTGTACGCGCAGCGCATCGGGCAGCAGACCCAGCGGCTGTCCGGCATGGTCGATGATCTGTTCCAGCTGTCCCGGATCAGCTCCGGGGCGCTGCGACTGAGCCTGTCGGCGATCCCGCTGGGTGAGGTCGTCTCTGAGGCGCTGGCCGCCGAAGCCGTCACCGCCGCCCGCAAGGGCGTCCGGCTGCAGGCCGACGCCGGCAGCGACTGGCCGATCGTGCAGGGCAGTGACCCCGAGCTGGCCCGGGTGGTGCGAAACCTGCTGTCCAACGCCATCCGGCACACCCCGCCCGATGGCACCGTGGTGGTCGCCGCGGGAGCCCGCGACGGGCAGGCGTGGCTGCGGGTCGACGACGCCTGCGGCGGCATCCCCGAGCAGGACCTCGACCGGGTCTTCGACGTCGCCTACCGCGGCAACACCGCCCGGACCCCGGTGCCCGCCGAAGAATCCGGCGCCGGCCTGGGCCTGGCCATCGCGCGCGGTCTCGTCGAAGCTCATTCCGGTCGCATCGAGGCCCGTAACCACGGCCCAGGCTGCCGCTTCGAGATCCTGCTCCCGCTGGCCTCCAGCTCAGCCGGCCCCGAGTGAACGCAGCTGGGGTCGCTACCTAGGCGGCGGCCGGGTCCAGAATTGTCACGTCGGCTGCGTCAGACGGCTCGGGAAGAGGCTGACCGGCCTCGCGGAGTAGGGCGAGATGCCCGGCCATCGCTTCGAGCATCAGTTGTTCCGTCTCGGCGCGGGTCTCGCCCGCGGCGACGACGCCAGGTAGGTCTGGAGAGTACGCCGAGTAGCCGGACTGATCGTCTCCTTCGAAGACCACGATGTAGCCTCTCAACGACTGCTCCCTTCGCAGACCGGCTTGTTCAAGGATGCTCGCTTCGGTCTTCGGCTTCAACGTAGCGCTCGGCTTGCCGGCGACGGTCACGAGTCCAGGCTTGGACGGGTGGATGAAATGCTGATGCGAGCCGGTGACTCGTTTGAGTATCCAGCCGTCGCGTTGCAGCATGCGGATGATCTCGCAGACCTTCATGGGCACCGCCGCAAATTAGCTTGGCCCCCCGACAGTTCGGCGCCTATCGTCCCGTGACTCCAGTCCGTCTCAACGACACCCGCTAACGCCGGACGGTCACATCACGAACTCAGAGATGTACCGGAGCACATGGAACTTATCCTCGCTTTCCGAGCCGGATGGCACGTCAGCCTGGTAACAGCGCGAAGCCTTCCTTCGCGGCGGCCGCCCGTAGTGTGCCGTCGAAGGCCGCCATCGTGCGGCAATCGGGGATGGCCTCCGCGGCGGCTGTCGCGCTGGCCAGCTGGACCGCGTCGTGGGCGCGCAGACCGTGCACCCCCACGAACCGCGCGGCGGTTTCCAGGATCGGCCCGGTAGGGGCAACCACGGCGAAGCGCGGCTGATCCTGCGCGGACCCGTGGTAGTCGGCTTCGAAGGCAGCGACGAGAATCCCGGCATCCGCCGGGTCGAGCTCGCCCATCCGGTTCTTGCGCCAGATCGCCGCCGGCACCTCCACCCTGGCCAACGCAGACACCACGAGACTGCCCAGTCCACGGACCAGTTGGTGGGCCGGCTCATCGGCATAGAGCTTCACCAGTGCTGAGGAATCAGCGAAAACGATCATTCGCGGCTCTCGCGGACCAGATCCGCGAGTGGGTAACCCTGGCCGGCTCGGCGGCGTGCGCCTGCCACGTCATCCTCTGCCGGTCTGGGCCGGGGCGGGCCGACCGGGGCCAGCAGGCCCGCGGCGGCCAGCCGCTCGCGGACCTGGAGGGACTCGTCGTCGGTCAGTTCAGGGTCGGTGGCGGCATCGAGGACCCGCGTGACGAACTCGTTGATGCTGCTACCGCGCTGTTCGGCGGCGCGACGGATCCGGGCGACCAGCTCGTCCGGGGCGCGCCAGGTGACCTGAGCCATGCCTGCATGCTAGCAGGCGTGACACCATGACATTGGCCATTGGGCTACTCCCGGTAGCGTGGGTCGGTGACCGATGGGCCGTACCGCTGTGTCGCCCGTGCCGCAACGGGCCTGTTCCGGGCGTTGGATTTGCGGATCGAAGTGGTCGGGCAGGAACACATCCCGGCCGGCGGGGGTGTGGTGGTGATGAACCACACCGGTTTCCTCGACTTCGCTCTTGCTGGCCTGCCGTTCTGGCGTGAGCGTGGACGTTTCGTGCGTTTCATGGCCAAGCAGGAGGTGTTCACCCATCGAGTGATGGGGCCGTTGATGCGCGCCATGCACCACATCCCGGTCGACCGTGCCGCGGGGGCGGCGTCGTTCCGCGCTGCGGTCGAGGCGCTGCGGGCGGGTGAGTTAGTGGGGATCTTCCCGGAGGCGACAATCAGCCGCAGCCTCTGCCTGAAGGAGTTCAAGTCCGGCGCCACCCGGATGGCGCGGTTGGCGGGTGTCCCGCTGATCCCCGTGACGCTGTGGGGTAGCCAGCGGGTATGGACCAAGGGCCGCAAGCCCACCATCGCCGCCGCACGGCACATCCCGATCAGCATCACCATCGGGGCGCCCCTGCAACCCGGGCGCGGCGCAGCCGCCGACGCCGAACTGGTCGCGGTGATGAACGGGTTGCTCGACGAGACCCGCGCGCGTTATCCAGATCCGCCCGGCACCGACCTCTGGTGGATGCCGGCTCACCTCGGGGGCACCGCTCCGACGCCGGAACGCGCCGCCGAGATGGACGCGCTGGAGCAACTCGAACGCGCCCAGCGTAGCCAGCCGAAGGGCTGACTGCTGCACCAGAGACGACGCGTTCGAGGCTCAGGCCGCCACCGTCGGGCGGTTGCCGGTGGGGCAGGCAGTCCCTCTCGATTATCGGGGTCACCGAGATGATCGGGCCCGCAGTGTTGGTTTCTGCAACGGCACCGCGCGAAGTGCCTTGGCTGTTGCTGTCTGACACGGTTGGGTGAATCGGGGTGGTGGGTGCTGGGGTGGCCCGGGTTCTGTCAGGGGTCGAACGTATGGTCGATCCATGTCAGTCGCGGCGAGCCCGGTGATCTCTGATGCGGAGGTCG
>JBOHFK010000129.1:0-16616 GCA_050699635.1 Pseudonocardiaceae bacterium
GCTGGAGCCTGACTGCTGTCGCGGCAGCGGTGCCGATCGTGCTGATCGCGCCGTGGCAGGCGCAGGCCGGCCAACCTGCTGTGGCGCTGGATGCCCCGGTGACTGTCGCGGTGCCGGGGAGCAGCGGGGCGCTGACTGACACCGCGCTGCTCCCCGGCACCATGACCCGGCGCGATGACGAGGCGGCCGCAGCTGGCGATGCCGAGCCGGATCCCAACCCGGATCCGGCTCGCCGGGGACGTAACAACGAGCGACACCGCATGTTAGTCGAGGCGGCCGACGGTGGCGGCGGCAAGAACCCCAACCCGAACTGCACGTTGATCGTCCCGGATGCGCCCCTGACCGCGCAGGGCCTGGCCACGCCATACCAGCTGGTCGCGACGAATCGGCGGCAGGGCCCATGCCGGGAGACCAACGACAACCAGTCGGCGTTCGTCGAAGCCACGATCATCGATCCGGCGACGGGCGCGTTGTCGATCTACCGGCCGCTGGTCATCGACCGGGGTACCCAGCCGGGAGCGCCACCCGTCATGCCGAAGTTGACCCCAGGTTCGGTGGTCGGGGTCTGGTTCGGCTTCCAGGGCACCACATTGACCCTGCGGGGGGCCACCAACGACTGCGTCAATGGGTTGCCCGGATCGCCGTTCGGGCAGTTCGCCTACTGCGGTGCCCCGGCGTTCTTCCGCGCGGCCAACGCCGCGATCGGCGCCGGCAAGCTGAAGGTGCCACCGGTCGGCGCGGCCCGCGACGGCCAGCCCTGCCCGACCACCCGCGACTTCTCGGTAGTTGATCAGGATCAGAGTGACAACCTCACCACTCGCTACCTGGCGCTGGCCGGCGGGCGGACCGCGCAGGACACCGCAGCGAACATTGCCGGCCTGCCGGTGCGCATGGTGCTGAAAAACGCCAGCGACAACGGGTTGCTGACCGGGTTCATCAATCCAGCGCTGGGCTGTACCGCCTTCACCGCACCCGACCTGACCGCCGGCGGGACCCCGGCGCCGTCGTTGGCGTTGAACGAGCTGCAGGCCGCGGCCACGAAGACGACGCCGGTGGCGCTGATCCCGCCCAACGACCCGATGGCGCAGGTCAACGGCCGGCCGAGTGTGGCCAAGACGAACCTTTACCGGGCTGGCGTCAACCAGCCTCCGCTGGACCCTGCGGTCGATACCGCCCGGAACTACTGCCGCAACCTGGCTACCGTGGCCCCGGCGCGGCTGCGCCTCGACCGGCCACTCACCGTCGGTGCCCCGTCCCCGGACCCAGCCGCGGCGAAGAACCTCTTCGCCTTCCTGCAGCAGCGACTCAAGGCCTCGTTCACCGACCTGGCCTGCGCCCCCGCCCGCCAGAAGCGGAAGCGCTGAGGATGTCCGCAGGTCAGCACAGTCCGGTTCGCGCTTCGACCGGCTGGCTGAATTCCAGCCGGGAGAAAGAGATATTGGTTCCCGGACTGTGGCACGAGCTTGAGTCCCTCATAGCGGAACCGGTAGGCGGCGTCGGGACTGTGGCCGTCGATCTCTCGGACGCCAGGTGCTTGCAGATTCAGGCTTTTCTCGCTGTATAGGCACGACCTCTACACTGCACGGTAGGACGGCCTCGATTTCTTGCGCATGTATCTGCCCTACTCCGATCGCGTAGCTCGAAACAGCTCAAAATAGGCCGACGCTTACCAGGATGAAGACACCGCCCCACTTGGCCACTACCACCGCATCCGGCACACGCTGGGGTGGCCGGGCTGGCCGTCGCGCAACTCTGCGAATCCGCCGCCAGAAATCTGCAGGAAACACCTGGATCCTGAAGAGGGCATTGGCCATTGCCAGGCCCACTTATCCGGACCATGATCGTCATCCCGGAAGAATGAGCCGCGCTCAGCGCGGCTCATTCTTCCGAAACAGTGATCATGAATGACTGTCGGGCTGGTTCCTGCTTAACTGGCTCGATCCTGGGCACACCCACACGCGGCGATCGGGGCCAGTGCGGCTGGATTCAGCTGGCGAACCGGGCGGTGGCCAGGACGGCGCCAGCGCTGTCGATCACTCGGGCCGTGGCGAGGGAGTCGCGGTCGATGTCGGCGGGTCCTCCCCATGCGGCGTAACCCTTGGCTAGGTGGAAGGTGCCAATCTGGACCGTCGAGCCGTCCCGGCGGACCAGTTCGCAGCGGACGGTGCCGCTCGCTGTGTCGGTGTCGGTATCCAGCGACATGTAGATCCAGGCCGGCTGACCCGGGTAGAGGAACGCCTGCCCGACCTCCTTGCCGGCGCTGGTGAGCGGTGCGAACAGCACGGTTCGCGGTGTCGCGCCGACCTCGAGTGGCGCTACTCCGACGGTCGCTCGGCCCAGTGTCCACCCGGCGCCGACCAGCGCGATGGCGATTATCACGGCAGCGGCCGGAAGCCACCACCGACGGACGCGCGGAGCTGGGGGACCCAGCGCGGTCAGTGCCCGTTGCTCGAATCCGGCCGGTGGCTCCGCGTCGGGCAGCAGCTCAATCAGCCGGTCAACGGTGAGCGTCATCGAGGATACGGTGTTGGCGCAGGTGGCGCACTGACTCAGATGTGCTAGCACCCGGGCTCGTTCGACGCCGGGGAGTACACCGAGGGCCAGTTCCGCGGCAAGCTCGTTGCACTGCCGGCAGCTCAGCTCAGTCATGATCAGCTCGATCCGTGGACAACGCGGCCTGCAGCTTGGCCATGGCGGCGCGGATGCGTGACTTCGCCGTCCCTACCGGGATGCTCTCGACCTCGGCGATCTCCCGGGCGGTTATTCCGTGCACAGCGGCCATCACCACGGCTCTGGCCTGCTCCGGCGGCAGCGTCGCGAGCGCTTTACGCAACTCGGTGGAGGTCTCCCCAGCCAGGGCGCGGCGTTCGGGGCCTTCGGCGATGGCCGCGAGCAACGGAAGGAGATCCTGCGGGTCGACCGGTGCTGGGCGACGGACCCGCACGGCGTCGACGGCGAGGTTGTGCACGATGCGGGTCAACCACGTCCGAACGGAGCCCCGCCGCGGGTCATACACACCCGCATACTTCCAGGCCCGCTCGAATGCCTGCTGCGCGATGTCTTCGGCCAGCCCGACATCGCCAACGACCGCGAGCGCCACCCCGAACACCGTCCGCTGGAAGCGGCGCACGAACGCCAGCGCCAACTGTGGGTCACCGGTGGCGAGTCCGGCCAGCAGCATGTCGTCTGGCATCGGCTCGAGCGGTGCGCGGCGGATATGCACCTGTTCATTACGGGCCAATCGCAGCGGGGGATCAGCCGCTGACCGGACGACTTCCGCAGTTTTGTCACGATTCGGTAACGGCGGGTCGGGCGGTAATCCGGTTCGGGTGGGCCACCGTATCGGTGTAACCCGATCAGGTAGCCGGCAGCGCTGGAGGAGGACCGATGCAGGCGAGCGTCCTGCGGCGAGGAGACCGGCCGCTGCGGCCGACACTGCTCAGGATCATCCGGGTGGTGGGCGTGGCCTTGACCGCTGCCATGGGTTTGATCCATTTGTGGCTCTGGTTACAGGGCTACCGCGACGTGCCGGTGATCGGCGCACTATTTATGATCAATGCAATCTGTGCAGCTGCTCTCGTGCTGGCGCTGCTCGCGGTGCCGGTTGGCTTGCGCGGTCCGGTAGCCGGCGTCGCCGCCCTGTTCACCGCCGAAACGCTGGGGGGTTTAGTCGTCAGCTTGACAGTAGGCCTGTTCGGTGTGCACGAGTCATTGCAGACCCCATTCGTGCTCGTGACACTCATCGTGGAGACAGCCGGGGTGCTGGTGCTCACGGCGATGATGGGGATGGCGCGGAAGGATCCGGGTCGGCAGGCCTGAGCCCGCGCCCGTCCAGCCCAGCCGAGCTACTGCCCAGTCCAGCTCAGCCCCAGCCCACCAACGTGGACGCGGTACCAAGGTGGACACTGTACAACCGCGGCGATCAATGATGGTAGTAGTAGTTATTTGGAATGAGGCCCTTGACGCCATCCCATAGCGCGTAGAGCATATCGCTGAAGTTCTGCGCGGCGCTCGGCAGCGCCTGTGAGATGGGGTGACCCAGCAGGTTCAAGAGAATGAGGACAAGAATAACTACCACAAAGAAGTTCACGACCCTGACGATCGAATGTCCTATGTTCGGCGCTGCCATCGAATTCCCTTCCTTTTCCATTGTCGCGGACTGTGTGGTTTCCGTGCTGACCCTTGGTGCGACTGCCCCTGGTTAGACTCTGCCCTTGGTGAGACTCTGCCCTTGGTGAGACTCTGCCCTTGGTGAGACTCTGCCCATGGTGCCAGCAGCAGCGACCTACGGTGGCCAGCTACCCGTCGTGTCGAGGCCGAGGTCACCGGAACACACAGTCATCATCTCCTGCCGTCACGTCTGAGTGGATACGGCGGTGTGGAGGTGCGCCGCGCGCTTCGTGCCCGTTGCGTAGTCTGCCAGATCCGGGAAGTCGTGAGCCGGAGCCCTCCCTCCGTGATCGCAGTGAGTGATCACACGCACTAGGGTACGGGCTGCGTCCGCGCGAATACAGACTGCGACGGAGTGTGTCCCCCAGATGGATCACGGCGGTACACTCTGTTGTGCGGCGACTGGGCGGTACCGCGAGCCATCCTACCGCGGGCTGGTGGCCTCGGCGTCTGACCCGAATCCGTCTGACCCCAATCCGTCTGACGGAGCGTAGAGGTGTGCGTTGATCAGCCCCAGGAGCAGATCGGTATCCACGGGCTTGGTGACGTAGTCGTTCGCCCCGGAGGCCAGGCTTTTTGCCCGGTCCTCCTTCATCGCCTTCGCGGTGACGGCGATGATGGGCAGGTCGGCGTAGCGGTGCAGGTTGCGGATCGCGGTCATCGTCGCGTTGCCGTCCAGTTCGGGCATCATCACGTCCATCAGGACCAGGGCAATGTCGTCGTTGCGTTCCAGCGCCCGGACGCCGGCCACTCCGTTGTCGGCGAAGACGACGTGCAGACCGTGCGCCTCGAGCATGCTGCTCAGCGCGAAGACGTTGCGCAGGTCGTCGTCAACGATCAGGATCTTCTCCCCGTGGAAGCGTGGCGGCGCATTCCCACCAGCCGAGTGCAGCGCTGGCAGCGACCGGGCGGCCGTGACCAGCTCCGGCGGGGCGGGCTCACCGAGAGCCCTGTCCTGGGTCCTGGTGTCCTGCGTCCTGCCATCCGATGCCCTGCCGTCTTGCCGAACAGCGCCGGGACCCGTGGATAGGGATGGCGCGGCGGCTTCGGGCAGGTACAGCGTGAACACGCTGCCCATCCCGGGTTCACTGCGCACCGCCAGTTCCCCACCGAGCAACTGGGTCAGCTGGCGGCTGATCGACAGCCCGAGCCCGGTGCCGCCGTATCGCCGGCTGGTGGTGCCATCGGCCTGCTGGAATGCTTCGAAGATCACTGACAGCTTGTCGGCGGAAATCCCGATGCCGGTGTCTTCCACCTCGAAGGCCACCCGGACCGGTGCCGCGCGCAGCGCCTCGCCCTCCACCTCGTCCGCAGACGCGGGCCGGATCCGCAGCGACACACGGCCCTCATCAGTGAACTTCACTGCGTTGGACATCAGGTTACGCAGCACCTGCTGGAGGCGCTGTTCGTCGGTGCGCAGTACCCCGGGCAGCGCCGGATCGAGTTCCACGGAGAAGTGCAGCGCCTTCTCGGCGGCCAATGGCCCGCAGAGCGTCCTGACGTAGCTCACCACCGCGGTCATCGCCACGTCGGACAGCGAGGGATCCATCCGCCCGGCCTCGACCTTGGCCAGATCGAGGATGTCATTGATCAGCTGCAGCAGGTCGCTACCCGCGGAGTGGATGGTCCTGGCGAACTCCACCTGCTTGTCCAGTAGGTTGCCATCCAGATTGTCGGCCAGCAACTTGGCCAGCACCAGCGCGCTATTGAGCGGGGTGCGCAGCTCGTGGGACATGTTCGCCATGAAGTCGGACTTGTAGCGTGAGGCAGCAGCCAGCTGGGCGGCCCGCTCCTCGATCTCCTGGCGGGCCAGCTCGATCTCGGCGTTCTTGATCTCGATGGCCCGGTTCTGGGTCGCCAGCAAGGCAGCCTTCTCGGCCAGCTCGGTGTTGGACTTCTGCAGCTCGTACTGCTGGGCTTGCAACCGTTGCGAACCGGCGGTCAGCTCCTGGGCCAGCCGCTGCGACTCGGCCAGCAGGGCCTCGGTGCGGGAGTTGGCCAGGATGGTGTTGACGTTCAAGCCGATCGTCTCGCGGAGGCGGTCGAGCAGGTCCCGGTGCACGGTGGTGAACTCGTTGACCGAGGCCAGCTCGATCACCCCGAGGGCCTGGTCCTCGAACAGCAACGGCAGCACCAGCACGTTGGTCGGGGCGGCGCTGCCGAGGCCGGAGCTGATCGCGGCATACGCCGGCGGCGCCTCGGTGACCAGGATCGTCCGCTTGTCCAGCGCCGCCTGCCCGACCAGTGACTCGCCGAGGGCGAAGCGACGGATGGCGGCGGGATCCTGAATCCCGTAACCAGCGGTGAACTCCACGGCTGGGCCGAGATCCGGATTGTCACTGTTGACGCGGACCAGGAAGAAAGCTCCTTGCTGGGCCGACACCAGGGGAGCGAGCTCGCTCAGGACCAGTGAGGCGACGGTGGGCAGGTCGCGCAGGCCCTGCATGAGGGCGGACAGCCGGGCCAGGTTGGTCTTGAGCCAGTCCTGCTCCTCGTTGGTCCGGGTGGTCTCCCGCAGAGTGGCGATCATCTGGTTGATGTTGACCGACAGCTCGGCGAGTTCGCCGTCTGCCTCGACGGTGATCTGCGGGGTCAGGTCGCCGGCGGTCACCGCGGTGATCACCGTCGCGATCGAGCGCACCTGGCTGGTGAGGTTGCCCGCCAGCACGTTGACGTTCTCGGTCAGCTGCTGCCAGGTGCCGGACACCCCGCGTACCCGGGCCTGGCCGCCGAGCTTGCCCTCGGTGCCGACCTCGCGGGCCACCCGGGTGACCTCGGCGGCGAACGCGGACAGCCGGTCCACCATGGTGTTGATCGTGGTTTTGAGCTCCAGGATCTCGCCGCGGGCGTCCACGTCGATCTTCTTGGACAGGTCACCGCTGGCCACGGCGGTGGTCACCGTGGCAATGCTGCGGACCTGGCTGGTCAGGTTGTCCGCCATGCCGTTGACGTTGTCGGTGAGGTCCTTCCAGGTGCCGGCGACGTTGGGTACCCGGGCCTGCCCGCCCAGGGTGCCCTCGGTGCCCACCTCGCGGGCCACCCGGGTGACCTCATCGGCGAACGCGCTCAACGTGTCCACCATCCGGTTGATCGTCTCGGCCAGTGCGGCGACCTCGCCGCGGGCCTCCACGGTGATCTTCTTCGACAGGTCACCGCCGGCCACCGCGGTCGCCACCCTGGCGATGCTGCGGACCTGGCTGGTCAGGTTGTCCGCCATGCCGTTGACGTTGTCGGTGAGCGCTTTCCAGGTGCCGGCCACCCCGCGGACCGTGGCCTGGCCGCCGAGCTTGCCCTCACTGCCCACCTGGTGCGCCACCCGGGTGACTTCCTCGGCGAAGGCGGAGAGCTGGTCGACCATCGTGTTGAGCGTGTCCTTGAGCTGCAGGATCTCGCCGCGGGCGTCTACGGTGATCTTGCGGCTCAGGTCGCCCTGGGCCACCGCGGTGGCGACCTGAGCGATGTTGCGCACCTGGGCGGTGAGGTTGCCGGCCATCACGTTGACCGAGTCGGTGAGGTCGCGCCAGGTTCCGGCCACCCCGGGAACCTGCGCCTGGCCACCCAGCTCGCCCTCGCTGCCGACCTCGCGGGCCACCCGGGTGACCTCGGCGGCGAACGCGGAGAGCTGGTCCACCATGGTGTTGAGGGTCTGTTTGAGCTCCAGCAGCTCGCCGGACACCTCAACGGTGATCTTCTTGCTGAGATCGCCCCGGGCCACTGCGGTGGCCACCTGGGCGATGTCACGCACCTGGGCGGTGAGGTTGCCGGCCATCACGTTGACCGAGTCGGTGAGGTCGCGCCAGGTTCCGGCCACCCCGGGGACGTGTGCCTGACCGCCCAGCCGGCCTTCGGTGCCGACCTCGCGGGCCACCCGGGTCACCTCGGCGGCGAACAGCGACAACTGATCGAGCAGCCCGTTGACGGTGTGCCCCAATCGGGCGAAATCGCCGCGCAGCAGCTGGTCGGACACCCGGGAGGACAGATCCCCCTCCGACACCGCGGCCAGCACCCTGGCCAGTTCGGTGGTGGGCCGGGTCAGGTCATCGATCAGCCCGTTGATCGCGGTGGCCGCCAGCGACCATCCGCCGCCGCCCTCTTCGGCGAGGCGCTCCCGCGTCCGGCCGTCCAGCCCGACCGCCTCCCGCACCCCGACCAGCTCGCCGACCAGCGACTGGTTGCGCTGCGCGATCTCGTTGATCACCATCGCGATGCGGCCGGTGAGACTGTCGTCGGTGACCACCAGGCGGCGCCGGAAGTTGCCCTCGCGCAGCTCTTCCAGAGCCAGCAGGATCCGTTCCAGCGCGGCGGGATCGAGCGGGTTTCCTCGCTCCGGAAGCGATCCGGCGACCGACACGGGCTGCGCGCTCATGCCCGCAGCGTGCCACGATCGGCTTTGGTTTTCGAGCTGGCGGTTGAACCGTCGATTCGACCAGTCGGTTGAACCGGCGACTACCCTCGTTGCGACGTGCTCGGATCGGGGAGGAGATGCCATGGCATCAGACCTGGACCCGGCTGCCGAGCTGCTCATACCCGGACTGCCCGCGCTGCTCGACCACCTCGACCAGGCCGTGATCGTGCACGATTCCGCCGGCCGGATCCAGCTGCTCAACACGGCTGCCCGGTTGCTGTTCCCCGACCTGGACATCGGCGATGAGTTCGACCGCGCTGGCGGGTCGTCCGTCGCCGGCCCTGCTGGAGGTCACCGGGTCCACGGACGGCTGCGGCGCCTCGGCGGTGGTTGGGGCGCCTGGGTGGTCAGCGCCACCAGCCGCCCGGGCACCGCCAACGAGAACACTGGCCAGCACGACTTCATCCTGGCAGCCAGCCGTGAGCTGACGATCGGGATCGGTCACGAAGCGGCGGCCGCCACCCTGGCCCGGCTGGCTGTCCCGATGGTGGGAAAGCAGGCCGCGGTGCTGCTGCCGGCGCCCCGGGCCCGGGTGTCCTGGTGGCGCTGTACTGATGAGCTGGCGGAACCCGTTGCGGGTATGGCCCGGGCGCCGGCCTCGCGCACGGCCCCGGTACTGGCCAACATGCTGCGCGGACCCACCGCCACCGCGACCGTGCCGGTGGGCGAGCTGCCCGCACTGGCCGCGGTGTTCGGCACCGACCTCGCCGAGCGGCTGCCGGTCGTAGCGGCGCCGCTGTGCGGACCGGACCGGACCGAGGGATTGCTGGTCGTCGTCCGCCCCGTCACGGCCACGTTGCTCGCCCAGCTGGCGGAGCTGGCCGGGCCGGCTATTGGGGCCGGCCGTCGACGGTACGAGCAGGCCAGCGCGCTCGACCTGTTGCAGGCCCCCCTCATGCCGCCACGGCCGGGCACCTTGCCGGAGCTGCCGGGCCTGCAGTTCGGTGTGGCCTACCAGGCGGCTGGTGAACTTGCCGTAGGTGGTGACTTCTACCTGGTTCGCCCTACTGCCGATGGCGGCGCCCTGTTCGCCCTCGGCGACGTGTGCGGCAAGGGCGCCGAGGCGCTCGCGGAAAGTTGCCGAGTGCAGCATTCGCTGGCGGCGCTGATGATCATTGAGCAGGATCCGACCCAGTTGCTCTACCTGCTCAACCGGGCGTTACTGGCGGCGGGGCGGACGGTCTTCACCACGATGGTGCTCGGCGCGCTGCGGCCCGTGGGCCGAGGGCATCGGCTCACCCTCGCCACGGGTGGGCACCCTGCGCCGATGGTGCTCCGCAACAGCGGGGTGGTCGAGGAGGTTGCGGTGCCGGGCACCGTGGTGGGAATCCTGCCGGATGCCCGGTTCGGCCGGACTTCGATCACTCTGGAACCGGGGGAGACCCTCCTGCTCTACAGCGACGGCGTCACCGAGGCCGGTGGGACCAGCGGAGCGGGCCAGGAGCAGTTCGGCCCGGCCCGGTTGGCCACCTGCTTGCGGGCCTGCGCCGGGATGTCGGCGCAGGCGGTGGCCACCCGCGTTGAGCGCACCGTCGCCGGCTGGCTTGGGCACAACGACGGTGATGACCTCGCCGTGCTCGCCCTCCGCGCCGTTGACAGTGGTGGGTAGCCCAGCGCCCGGTCGGGTGTCCGATCCGCCCACAGTAGGTCTGCTGGGGCCTTCCCTATATGGTGATAAGGGTGGATGCCGACTTCCCTGCCGACATCATCGGACTGCAGGTTGCCGAACACGGTCCCGATGCCCGTGTGGTAACGGTACGAGGAGAGGTCGATACGCTCACCGCGCCGAAGCTGGCCAGCTTCCTGAGCACGCAGCTGTCCGCGGCGCGAGTCGTCGTGGTAGATCTCGACGCTGTCGAGTTCCTGGGATCCGCCGGGCTGTCCGCGCTGTTCGAGGCCAACGAGCTGGCGTCCCGCGAACGTCGCGCCCTGCGATTGGTGTGTCACTCCAGGATCGCCAACCGGGCCCTGGAGGCGACCCAGCTTCGGGAACACTTCACCTTCGCCGACACGGTGCTCGATGCCCTGAAGAATTCACCTTGAGCGTGTCGGGGGGGTTGCACCCCACGGGGTTTGATACACCCGGCGCCCGGGAACACCGCGGATCCAGGAGTTATCAGGAGACGACGATGGCCGATGGCGCCCGCAGCGTCACGGAATTCGGTGCCATCACGAATGTAGGACGATCAAGGTGACGTACGTGGGCAGGGACTACTCGAGCTCCAACGGTGGCGCTCCGCCGGAGGGTGCGCCCACCGCTTCCCCGTCCAACCCAGGGGGCGCGGGTTTGGTGTTGTCCCTCGAACTGCACAGCGCGGCCAGCACCGTTGTGATCCCCACTATCCGGACGGTCGCAGCCGATCTTGCCGCGCGAGCTGATTTCGACCTCGACTCGATCGATGATCTGCGGATGGCCGTCGACGATCTGTGCGCCATGCTCGTCCGGATCGCAGCCGCTGACGCGACGTTGAGGTGCAGGTTCACTGTTGCGCCCGAGCGGATCGAGGTGGCCGCGGAGATCGAGGTCGACGACCCGGCGCAACAGCTGTCCACCCGCACCTTCGGCTGGCACGTGCTGGAATGCTTGGCCGACGAGGTCCGGGCGGAGTCACTGCCCGGTGCGGCCGGCCAGCGTGCCCGAGTCTGCATCTCCTTGGCCAAAGCTGCAGTGACCGCGCAGCAGTCGTGACGCCGTCGTCGCCGGTCGGAACTGAACACAGCGAGTACGCGCATCTTATTCCGTTGCAACGGCGGTATGCCGAGCTGGCCCGGGACGACCCGGAACACCACGCCCTGCGGGAACAGTTGATCAACGGCTACCTGCCGGTGGCCGAACACATCGCCCGCCGGTTCGGCGGCCGCGGCGAGCCGATTGACGACCTGGTTCAGGTCGCCACCGTTGGGTTGATCAATGCTATCGACCGGTTCGAGCCCGACCGCGGCTCGGATTTCTTCTCCTTCGCGGTACCGACGATCACCGGTGAGGTACGCCGATACTTCCGGGATCACGGCTGGTCGACGCGGGTGCCGCGGCGGCTGAAGGATCTGCACATCGCGATCAGGGGGACGCTGGCCGAACTGTCCCAACAGCTCGAGCGGGCTCCCCGGCCAAGCGAGATCGCCGATCGCCTGGGGATACCGGTCTCCGAGGTCATCGAAGGCCTGCAGGCGGGGGAGGCGTACCGGAGCTCATCGCTGGATGAGATGCTCGGTGCTGGCGACGGTAAAGCGACTCTCGGTGAGTTCATCGGTGACCTGGATAATGACCTTGCCCTTATCGACGATCGGGAAACGCTGCGCCCACTGCTGGCGGAGCTGGGGCCCCGGGAGCAGAGGATCATCGCGCTGCGATTTTTCCGTCAACTGACGCAGACCCAGATCGCCGAGGAGATCGGCATCTCCCAGATGCACGTCTCGCGGGTACTCCGCCAGACGCTCGTGTTATTACAGGAGCGCATGGTCGACCGGGATTGATGGCGTGCAGCTTGGTCGTTTCGCTGCGCGAGTGTTGGGGTACTCCGTTGTCATGACCTCGAGCCGAGCAGGAGGAATCAGGTGCGCGACGACGAATTCATCACCGAGGTTGCGGCCCGTGCTGGGTTGGCTGCTCGGGGCGATGCGCAACGCATCATCTACGCAACGCTGACCGTTCTCGGTGAGCAACTGCCGGACAATGTCGTCGGTCCAGTTGCCGCCGCACTGCCGGAGCGGCTCGGTGAACAGTTGTGGGGCGGTCGACCCCGATCGCGCGTGACCGCGGCCCAGGCCGGCCGGCTCAGCCGCGGAGTAGCCCAGGGGGAGGGGAGCTGGCCCGGGGATCACACCGTTGCCAACGCTGATATCGACAGCTTCCTGCACCAGCGTGCACGGCACTTGCCAGCAGCTTCACCGCCTGGTGTTGCGCCGCATTAGTTCGTCGGGGTTGGTCCAGGCGTGATAGCGCGAGGCCGATGCGATGCTGACCACGCCCTGGGCGGCTACGAGGCCAATCGGCGGTGCTCACCAGCTCCGGACCACCTGACAACGCGGCGCACCGCACCCTCGTTGATCACACTGCTGCGGCATCTCGTCATCGTGGCCGTCCCACCGGCAGCACCAGCCGAATCATGATCACTGAATGTGAGCGGTGGCCGTGGATAAAGAATTGCACTGTCAGCGCACAGATTCAGCGATCAAGAAATGGTCGAACCAGATCCAGGCCGGCTCCGCCATCCGACCTCCCTGATCAGTGGCGGTCCCCCACCCGGTTGGACGGCGTCGACGACCACCAACACCCGCGCCCGCCCATCACCACCCCGACCGGCTGCCCAACAAGCCCACCAGCGCCACCGCAACTACCCCCGACCACATCGCGGAACGAACCCCCGAAGAACTTATGCGGTGCTGCACTGATGACCCGATCGTGTGGCTGGTCGTACTGGCTCAAGTTGCGGGTGCCCACATTGGCATGATCCGCAACGGTCCGGCTGAGGTGACGCCGCTGACGTGCCCATCATAGTTGCCGCTGCAGCGTCAGTTCGAGCGCCGGCACGTTCCATGATCGCATTCTTCCGAAACAACGATCATGAAGCATCTAGCGCTGGCGAGGTGTCGTCTGTGTAGCTATCCGCCGCTTGATCGGGTGCTCTGATGGGAGTCGATCCGTGGCTGACTGTTGAACCCTGCCAGGAGAATGGGTTGTGGCTCGTCGCCGACGCGCCGCCGGATGACGGCCCGCTTCCGGACGTCGTGCTACCGGACGCCGAGCCACTGCGAGAGCTTGGCCGACGTGCTGAGTCCGATCCGAGACTGCCAGTGGGATTCGGTTGGCTGATCTCACCCGAGCCGCTCTGAGCGGCGGGAATCGTCACGGCCGCATTGTCCTGGGCATCGTGATTGCTGGAGCCAGCCTGGTCACCCGCGACTGTCGATCTGGCCGGCTTGTCCGAGTGCGGTGTGCCCGAGTTGGTCGGCGGGTCGGAGCCACCGGGCTTGCTGTCGGCCAGCGTGCGCGTATCACTGGGTTTGCCAGAGCCACTGGGCTTGGTGGCAACAACCGGCTCTACCTGGTCCGCCGGCTTACCGGAGTCGTCCGGTTTACCGATGTGGCCTGCGGAGGTGGTGGGCACCGGCGCGCTCCCGGCGTTGTCGTCGGTCGCTTGATCAGTATTCCCGGCGTGGGGCACCGTGATGGGCTGGGAAACCCCTGGCGATGCTCCCACCCCCGCCGGAAGGGTCGGGTATGGCTCCGAGCCGGGTGTCACGGGGCCGAGTGTCATGGGGTCCGGTGTCATGGGGTCCGGTGTCATGGGGTCCGGTGTCATGGCGCTGCCCTGATTGAACAGGGATGGGGTAGTGATCTTGTGCTGGGCGGTGGCCCGCCCATGGCTGATTATTGCGGTAATGCCAAGGACAGCGCCGCAGGCCAGCACGAAGCAGGTCACCACGGCTGCTCCGGCTGAGCGGGTGTTCGAAGGCATTGGTAGAGCCATCCAGCGCCGGTAACTCGCTGTTGCGGCCGCATCGCGCAAATAGGGGTCAGTGCCGATCCAGGCAATCAACGCATTGGCAGGAGGGCCAGAGCCCGCTTTCCGGCGATGGCGGGGTACCAGTTTGTGCACTTTAGGTCTCCGAGTGCCTCATCCCACCTCTTCTCCCTGGATACGCCGCTATTGCTGCGGGACGGCAGCGCGGCTCTTGCGCCTGAATGAACTCTGGGTGCTGCCTGTAGTGATCGAAAACTCTGTCCCCTCTTCATCCTCCGGTCGCTCGACTGTCACTACGTGCCAGCATCATCACTCTTTCGTGTGTCCGCAATACGGCGGACGCCGGAGGGAGATATCCATGTTGAATCGAATCCCGCGGGGCCGCGTCATCGGCGTCGCCCTGGCGGCGGGCACGGTAGGGGTGCTGGCGCTGAGTAGCGTTGCGCAGGCTGGCCCTGGCGGTCTGCTGGCAGGAAACCTCACCGACGTTCCGGTCGCCAACGCCAAGGTTGCCGGTTTCGGCCCGCCCACGTTGCTGTCTCCTGAGCTGGCCCAGGTCACTCTGGCGCAAGGCTCGTCCAAGCTGGAGAACGGCACCCCGGCAGTGCCCTTCTACGGCTACGACGGAAACGGCCCGCTGCTGCCCGCCCCGGGCGACCTGCCGAGCCCGACGCACCTGGTCGAGGCGTCCAAGACCGAACCGGACAAGAACACCTACCTGCGGCTCAATGGGCTACACGGCGCGGACCCGGCCTACAACTACGGCAGCCACTTCCTGTATCAGGGTCATGAGCTCGGAAGCCCCGGCTACATCACCCGGATCAACCTCGACGCTGACGCACTGCACCGGGTGACCCTGCTGGCCACGACGGACACCGCGGGCACTGCACTGCCCAACTTCGATGGATCCACCTGGGACCCGTGGGCCAAGAAGCTGCTGTTCACCTCCGAGGCGGGCACCACCGGCGGCGTCTGGCAGGCCACACCGGACATCAACTCGCAGGTGCAGGACATCTCCTCGGCGCTGGGCCGCGGGGGCTACGAGGGCATCCAGAACGACTCGGCCGGCCAGGCCTGGATCGTCGAGGACGTCGGCGGGGCGACCGTGCCCGGTGACAAGGCCAAGATTCCCAACAGCTTCGTCTACCGGTTCGTGCCCGCCAACCCGGCCGACCTGACCAAGGGCAAGCTGCAGGCGCTGCAGGTCTTCTCCGACACCACGCACACCCCGATCACCTTCCAGACGATCGACCCGGCGCACCCCACCGGCGGCGCCTTCACGGCCGACCAGAAGGCCCTGCACACCTTCGGAGTCTCCTTCGACACGAAATGGGTCACCGTTCACGACACGGCGGCCGACCCGTCCGGGCCGGCGTTCGACGCGAACGCGCTGGCCAAGGCGGCCGGTGCGACGCCGTTCAAGCGGCCGGAGAACGGCCAGTTCCGCCCGCTGAGCGGTTTCCGGGAGTTCTTCTTCGACGAGACCGGCGACACCAACGCCGACAGCACCGCCAACGCGGACTTCGGTGGCTGGGGCAGCGTGTTCAAGCTGAACCAGTTCAGTCCTACCGCCGATCAGGGCAAGCTGTCGCTGTTCTATAAGGGCGACAAGGCGCACACCGGCTTCGACAATGTCGCCTTCGTCGACCTCACCCACATCGCGTTCGTCGAGGACGCGGGGGACACCCTGCACTCCCAGCGCAACGCCCTGGACTCCGGTTACCTGTTCGATGTGAACCGCAGCTACGCCAACGGCCAGCAGCCGCTGCGCTTCCTGGCCCAGGGGCGTGACGCGTCGGCGACCATCGACTCCGGCTTCTCGGGCATGCCCGGCTTCCAGAACGACGGCGACAACGAGATCACCGGTATCCACGTCTCCGACGGCGACCCGGGCATCTTCGGGATACTCGGCGCGAAGATCCCGCTGCCCTTCGTGGCGGGATGGCGGGTGTTCTACACCCAGCAGCACGGTGACAACCCGACCTTCGAGATCATCGGAGCGCCCCGCGGGGACTTCTTCTGAGTTGACGCGGCGGCGAGGTTTAGCCGGATCACGGTGGGGTACCCCGATTTCCACGTGACGCGCCCGGACTGGCGCAAGGGAAGGGAGTGGTTGGCGATGGGCTTCCAGGACAAGGTCGCGAACAAGGCCCAGGTGCTCAAGGGCAAGGTCAAGGAAGCGGCCGGCAAGATCACCCACGACCCCGAGTTGGAGGTCGAGGGCAAGCTGGACCAGGGCAAGGGAAACATCAAGCAGGCTGGCGAGAACGTCAAGGACGCCGGGAAAAGCATCTTCTGAGGCCCTGCGCAGACTTGGGCAGATCGTTGAGATCGCCTTCATGTCGCCGAGTTCGACACCATGGCTGTCTGGCTCGACATCGGCAGCCCCACTGTCGAACTCGGCGACAGCAGGGTCAGTGATTGTCATGCAGCGCTGCGATAGCTGCTCGGGTCCAGTGCCCACGCGCACCCGGTAACCGGGATAGATAGCCGGCAATGCGGTGGGTGTCCCATCCGTTGGTTTCCCGCAGGCCCGCCATGATCACCCGCAAGTAGGGCGCGGACGGCGCTGTGCA
>JBOHFK010000130.1:0-16402 GCA_050699635.1 Pseudonocardiaceae bacterium
CAGACCCAAGAAACCAACACTGCACCGGAGTCAACGGCACCACACCACACACCGGTCCCTGCTCAACCACCCCCGCCACCACCACAGCCACATTCACCGCAAGCAATGCCACAGTCTGATACTGGAACAGATCCCTCGGCATCAGCATCAAGCCCGCCCGCCGCGCCCGAGACACCACCTGGATACTCAGAATCGAGTCCCCACCCAACTCAAAGAAGTTGTCCTCGACACCAACCCGATCCACCCCCAACACCTGCGCCCAGATCTCGGTCAGCAGACGCTCGATCTCCGTCTGTGGCGGGACATACCCCACCACTGGCTCTACACACTTATCGGGCGCGGGCAGCGCCTTACGATCCAACTTCCCATTCGCGTTGAGCGGCAGCTCATCCAGCGCTACGAACATCGCCGGAACCATGTAATCCGGCAACACCTCACTGAGATAATTCCTTAACTTCGTTGACCCGGGCGCGCTCTCAGCATCAGCCACTAAGTAGGCGATCAATTGTTTGGTTCCCGCACCATATTCCCGGGCGGTCACCACAACCTCGCTAATGCCGGGATGGGTGACCAGCGCGGCCTCGATCTCACCCAGCTCTATCCGGAAACCCCGGATCTTCACCTGATCATCGACCCGGCCCAGGTACTCCAGCTCACCTCCGGTGACCCACCGAACCAGATCACCGGTGCGATACATCCGCTCCCCCGGTGCACCGAACGGATTCGCGACAAACCGGAACGCGGTCAATCCCGGCCGCTTGAGATACCCACGTGCCAACCCGATCCCAGCGATATACAACTCACCCGGCACTGCCACCGGCACTGGGCGCAACGCGGCGTCCAACACATACACATGCATGTTGTCCAAGGGCCGCCCAATGGGCACCACGTCAGGTACAGCATCCACGGTGGACATACTTCGCTGAGTGGCATACGTGGTGGTTTCGGTTGGCCCATAAACGTCAACCACCACCAGGCCCGGGCAGGCTTTTAGCACCCGACGCATCGCCACTGCCGGGACGACCTCTCCACCGGTCCACACCTCACACGCCCCGGCCAAACACTCCGGGAACTCCTGCGCGATGATCCGGAACAATCCAGAGGTCAAGAACAGCCCGGTCACTCCGTGCCTGGTGATCACCCGCCGCAGCGTGTCCACATCCAGGTCGCCGGGTGGCACGATTACCACTTGCCCGCCATTGAGCAGCGGCACCCACAACTCATAGGTCGACGCATCAAAGGCCAACGGCGAATGCAACAATACCCGCCGATGAGCATCACCGGAGAAACGCCGGTCAAAAGCCAGCCCCACCACGTCGCGATGCCGCACCGCCACACCTTTGGGAACGCCGGTCGAACCCGAGGTGTACATCACATAAGCCAACTGCTCCGGATCAACGACCACACCAGGATCGGAATCCGGTTCATTCCACGATGTTGTGTTCCACTCAGCTTTTACGATCTTCCCATCATGGACAGAACTCGCGACATCTTGCCATTTCTGGTCTGTTATCAGCACCGATACGTCGGCCTCGGCCAACAATAACCGCATCCGTGCTGCGGGAGCCCGCACATCCAACGGCAGATACGCACCGCCGGCCTTCACCACCGCCAGCTCGGCCACGACGAAAGCAACAGAACGCTCCATCAGCAGGCCGACCAGGTGCTCCGCACGAACCCCGAGCCGAACCAGCCGATGCGCTAGGCGATTGGCGTGGGCGTCTAGTTCCGCGAAACTCACGGCGCCATCGTCGGACACGACAGCTGGTGCATTCGGTGTCCGGGTTACTTGGGCTTCGAACAGTTCTGGCAGGGTCGCTGTGGGGATGGTTTGTTCGGTGTTGTTCCAGGTGGTGAGTAGGCGTTCCCGTTCGTCATGGGTGAGGAGGTCGATCCGGCCTACCGAGACCCTGGGATCGGCAATGATGAGATCGAGCACCCGAATAAGTCGACCAGCCAGCGCCTCGATGGTGGCGCGGTCGAACACGGCAGGGTCATAGCCGAGTCCAAAGGACAGCCGCCGACCCGGAGACACCACCATGGCCAACGGGTAGTTGGTGGTCTCGACGGTCTCGATGTCGCGGAGGGTTAAGCCGTGCGCGGCGGCGGCCTCGTTGTTGATCGGATAGTTCTCAAACACCACGATGCTGTCGAACAGCCGCACCCCGCCGGGGACCTCGCTCCAGGCCTGCAGTTGGGGCAGCGGGAGGTATTCGAAGCGGCGAGACTCGGCCTGAGCGCTCTGCACTTCCGCCAGCCACTCCACCATCCCGGCACAGTGCGGCACGACAACCCGCAACGGCAGGGTGTTGATGAAAATACCGGTGATCTCCTCCACCCCGGGCAACTCGGCCGGGCGCCCGGACATCGTCACCCCGAAACACACCTCACGCTCACCGCTGTAGCGCGAGAGCAGCAACGCCCACGCCCCCTGCACCACCGTGTTGATCGTCAGGCGGTGGCCTCGAGCGAACTCCTCAAGCCGGCCGGACTGCGCCACCCCCCACTCCACCGAAACCCGCTCCGAGGACTTGCTGGTATGGGTTTCAGCCGGCACCCGGTCATAGGGCAGCCCGGTGGGAGCAGAAAGCCCCGAGAGCACACCGCGCCAGTGCTGCTCGGCAAGCCGGTCATCCTGACGCTGCAACCACTCCAGGTAATCACGGAAGGGCCGCCGGCGGGGTAACCCAAGGTCGGTGTCTACAGTGGTGGCGCCGTCCGCCAGCGCAGCATGACAGGCAAACACATCCGACAGCACCTGAGCCAGGCTCCAGCCATCCAGTAACACATGATGGAAGGCCAGCACCACGTGCACCGCGGTATCGGACAACCGGGCCAAGCGCACCCGCAGCAACGGAGCCACGCCCAGATCAAAACCCTCAACGCGATCAGCGGCGAACAACCGCTGCACCTCACGATCACGATCCTGGAGGGTCAACCCTCGCCAATCGTGATACCCGATCGGCACCTCAACCCGGCAATGCACCACCTGCAGCGGCTCATCAACCCCGTCCCAGACCACACTGCTGCGCAACACCGGTGTCCGGTCCACCACCTGCTGCCACGCCGCGCCGAGCAGCTCCGGATCGGCCACCCCCTCCACCACAAAGGCCAACTGTTCGAGGTAAAGCCCTTGCTCTTGCTGGGACAACGCGTGGAACACAAGGCCGGCCTGCATCGGGGTCAGCGGGTAGACATCCTCCACACCCCGCCCATCCCCCACCAGACGATCCACCCCAGACTGATCAAGACCAGCCAACGGAAAATCAGACGGCGTCCGTCCCCCCGCACCCGGCCCCGAACAGTGCTCGATCACCTCCAGCAGCGCGGCGGACAGGCCCTGCGCCAGGACAGCCATGGTGTCCTGGCGATGCAACTCCTCGGAGTAAAACCAGATGAACTCCAGCTGTTTGCCCTCGACCCGACCCACAATGTCGAACATGTGCTCCCGGACCGCTACCGGACTGACATCGGAGTCCAGCCCACCCCGCATCCGGTAGTAAAGCCCCTGGTCAGCCGCCGTGTTCCAGTCGAACTGGCCCAGATAATTGAAACTCACCTGCGGCGGCGCGCCACCAGCCAGCTCACCGGCCTGGGTGAGGTACCGCAACGCCCCGTACCCCAGCCCCCGGCCAGGCACCGCACGCAACTGCTCCTTGACCGACTTAAGTGTCCGGCCCCAATCCCGCTGCCCGCCCAGCTCCAACGCAACCGGGAAGATCGTGGTAAACCACCCCACCGTCCGGGACAGATCCACCCCCTCGAACAACTCCTCCCGGCCGTGACCCTCCAAATCCACCAACACCCGCTCACACCCGGCCCAGTCGGCCAGCACCCGACCCAACGCAGCCAATAACACGTCATTGACCTGGGTTCGATAAACCCCCGGCACGTCCTGCAGCAACGCCCTGGTCTGCTCAACATCCAGCCGCACACTCACCGACCGCATCGAGGCGACCGTGTTAACCCCCGCACCATCCCTCGGCAACACCGGGCCCGTATCACCCACCACCCCGGCCCAATAACCCCGCTCACCATCCCACCCACCAACCGCGGCATACTCACTCAACCGCAGCGCCCAATCCCTAAACGAAGTCGTCTTCGCCCCCAAACACACAACCTCGCCCCGCACCAGCTGCCGATACGCAGTGTCCAGATCCTCCAGCAAAATCCGCCACGACACCCCATCCACCACCAAGTGGTGCACCGCCACAAACAACACCGGCCGCCGATCAACTCCGAAATCAAACAACACCACCCGCACCAACGGAGGATCAGCCAAATCAAAACCCGCGTGCACCGCCGCAACAACCTGCCCCATGACCGCATCCCGGTCCCCCACACCCACCGCGGACAAATCGTGACGACACAACACCTCCACCGGAGCAACCGGCGCATTGTCCTGACACCACCGCCCATCCCGATACTCAAACCGCAACCGCAACCCATCATGATGCTCAATCACCGCGGCCAACGCCGAGCACAACGCGCCTTCCTCGACGTCCCCGACCAGATCGAACATCACCGCCTGGTTAAAATGCCCCGGCCGGACCAGACCAGACCCAAGAAACCAACACTGCACCGGAGTCAACGGCACCACACCACACACCGGTCCCTGCTCAACCACCCCCGCCACCACCACAGCCACATTCACCGCAAGCAATGCCACAGTCTGATACTGGAAGATGTCGTGAGAGCTCAGATTCACACCAGCTGATCGAGCGTGAGATACCACCTGAATACTCGAAATCGAATCCCCACCAAGGGAGAAGAAGTTGTCCTCGATCCCGACCTGTCCAACCCCTAGCACGTCAGCCCAGATCTCGGTCAGGATCCGTTCCACATCGGTCCGGGGCGCCACATACTCACATCCCGCTACCAGTCCCCAATTCGGCGCTGGCAACGCCCGCCGATCCAGCTTCCCATTAGGAGTCAGCGGAAGTGCCTCAAGTGTCACAAATGCCGCGGGGACCATGTAATCCGGTAGCAATTGGTGGAGGAACCCGCGCAATGCCCGTGCGGCGGTGTCCGGTGATGCCCCTGGAGTCAGCACCACGTACGCCACCAAGCGAGTACGCCCTGCGTCCTCACGAACCGTGGCGATTGCCTCGGCAACGTCGGGGTGACGAGCCATGGCGGCTTCGATCTCACCCAGCTCGACCCGGAATCCTCGGATCTTCACCTGGTGATCGGACCGGCGCAGATACTGCAACTCGCCGCCGGTGTTCCAGCGCACAACATCACCGGTGCGATACATTCGCTCGCCCAGTTGCCCGAACGGATTTGCCACGAACCGTTCCGCAGTCAAACCCGGGCGGTTCAGATAACCTCGGGCCAGCCCGATCCCAGCGATATACAACTCACCTGGCACAGCCGCTGCTACCGGCCGCAGCCTGGCATCAAGCACATACACCTGAGTGTTAGCTATCGGCCGACCGATCGGCGGCACGCCCGGTCGATCACCGAGGCAGGCTGCGGTAGACCAAACAGTGGTCTCAGTTGGCCCGTAAAGGTTGGTGACAGACGCGGCTAACTCCCGCATCGTCGCTGCAAGCTCGAGCGGAAGTGCCTCACCGCCGACCAACATGCGCAGCCCGCGCACACCTTCGGGATGCGTGGAAATCACAGCTTGCCATAGCGACGGGGTTGCCTGCATGATCGTAGCCTCAGAGTCCGCGATCAGCTCTACCAGCGCTGCCGGGCTGGTCACGACCTCTTTCTTCGCAAGAACAACCGCTGCGCCTGAAAGCAGCGGCAGGTAGATCTCCAGCGCCGCGATGTCGAACGCGATGGTGGTGACCGCAAGCAATCTGGTCGTACCGTCAAGGGGGGAAAGTTCGGCCATTGAACCCAGAAAGTTGATCAGCGCAGCATGCGGAATCACTGCTCCTTTCGGCCGCCCTGTTGACCCCGATGTATAAATCACGTAGGCAGGATGGGCATCCGAGACGGGCCGTACTCGGTCAGCGTCGGTGGTGTCGTGACCCGGGTAGCTGGCGATGTCCTCGACGGACTCGACATGGTCGATAACTAGCGGAACCACACCCCTCGGCGCAGGCAGCTGATCAACCGTCTCACCGGTGGTCAGCACCACCGCCGGTCTGGCGTCAGCAAGCATGAACTCAACCCGCTCGGCTGGATAACTCGGGTCAATGGGCAGATATCCCGCTCCCGCCTTCCACACCGCCACCAGCGCCACGACCATGCCCACCGACCGGGGCAACACCAATCCGACGAACTGCTCTGGACCCACCCCTCGCGCGATCAGCCAGCGCGCCAAGCGATTCGCCCGCTCGTTCAACTCCCGATACGACAGCTCCGCACTCCCGCACACCACCGAAACGGAATCCGGTGTTCGAGCCACCTGAGCCTCGAACAACTCCACCCACATTGCCGAAGGCACCGGCGCAGCGGTGTCGTTGCGCTCTACCAGCAACCGGTGGCGCTCCTGCTCGGGCAGCGACGGGAGCTCGATCAACTGCCGACACGGATCTTCGGCAATCCCCTCGAGCAGCACCTCCAGACCAGCCATCAACCCAACGACGGTCGCGGCGTCGAATAGATCGGTGTTGTACTCGACCGTGACATTCAGCGAGCCGTCCCTGGGCAGGAACTCCACGAGGAGGTCAAACCGGGAAGACGGACGGGGCAGGTCGTATTCCGTGATGCGCAGATCGGTGATCTCGCGTGGCGGCACCATCTCCTGCTGCAACACCACCATGGCTTGCATCAGGGGAGTTCGGCTGGAATCACGCTCAGGCCGGAGTTCCTCGATCAGACGGTCGAACGGGACCTTGTCGTGGGCAAACGCGTCCAGCACGGTCTCCCGGACCGCGGCCAGGAAGTCTCCGAAGGGCTGGGTAGGCTCGATCCAGGACCGCAGCACGACGGTATTGACGAAGAACCCGACCAGCTTCTCAAGCTCAACCCGGTTCCGCCCTGCGGTCACAGTGCCAACGGCAATGTCTTGCTGGTTGCAGTAGCGGGACAGCAGCACCTGAACTGCGGCGTTCAGCGTCATGAAAAGCGTCGCTCCGTGCGCCCGCCCCACAGCGGTCAACCGGCGAGTCAGCTCTGCCGGCAGGTCGTGGCGGTATATCGCGCCGGATGACGTGCGCAGCGGCGGTCTGGGCCGGTCGGTCGGCAACTCAAGCGCCTCGACGCCGGCAAGTTTGTGCTTCCAGTAGTCCAGGTGCGGTTCCAGCGCAGCATCCGAAAGCTGTTCGTGCTGCCACACCGCGAAGTCCGGGTACTGGATCGGCAACTCCGCCAGGTCGGCCGGGACGTTGCGCCGGGTCGCGTCATACTGTTCAACCAGCTCATCGACCAGCACGCGGACGGACCAGCCATCGGTGATGATGTGGTGCTGGCTGAGCAACAGCACGTTGTCGTCATGCGCCAGCCGTACCAGCAACGCCCTGGCCAACGGGCCGCGCCGCAGGTCGAAGGGAACGCCCAACTCTCGCGTCAGCTCCCGGTCGAGCGCACCCTCGTCGCGGTGGTCAGCCAGCTCACACACCCGAAGCGGTATCTCGCCGGACGCGTGGATGACCTGCACACCACGTCCGTCGATGGTGTCGAACGTGGTCCGGAGCGACTCGTGCCGCTCACTCAATGCCGTCAAGGCCGAGCGCAGGGCCTTGGTATCGACCGCTCCGGACAACCGCAGCCCAACGCCAGTGTTGTACTCGGTCCCGCCGGAGCTCAGGTCATCCAGAAACCACAGCCGTCGCTGGGCCGGCGCCAGCGGAACCACTGGGCCCCGCGCCGTGGCATTGATCTTTTCGGTGGGTCCGGATCCAGGCCCCCGGCTGGGCCGGGGCGAAGCGACAGTCGGCAGTAGCTCCGCGAGCCCGGCGATCGTCCGGGCGTCGAACAGTGCGCGGGTGGGCAGCTCGAAGCCGAATGCCTCCCGGATCAACGACAGCGCGCGGAAACTCAGGATCGAGTCGCCCCCGAGGCCGAGGAAGTCGTCCTCGACGCCGACACCCTCCAGGCCGAGCACGCTTGCCCAGATACCGGCCAGCACCCGCTCAGCAGGATTCCGCGGCGCTACGTAACCGTCGTACCCGGCCGTGCTGACCTCTGGCGCGGGCAGCGCTCGCCGGTCGAGCTTGCCATTGGCACTCACCGGTAAGCGGTCCAGCACCACGAACGCCGAGGGCACCATGTACTCGGGTAGGGCACTGGCGGTCAACGCGCGCAACTCGCCCGGAACCAGCACTGCCCCGCTGGCGGAAGCCAGGTAAGCGACCAGTCGCTTGCGGCCTGGCTGGTCCTCGCGAGCGATTACGGCTACGTCGGCGACGTCGTGGTGCCGGCGCAGTACCGCTTCGATTTCCCCAGTCTCGATGCGGAATCCGCGGATCTTGACCTGGTCATCGACGCGCCCGGCGAATTCCAGCTGACCGTCAGGGCTCCAGCGGGCCAGGTCGCCGGTGCGGTACATGCGCGAGCCCGGGTTGCCGAACGGGTTCGCGATGAACCGCTGGCTGGTCAGCCCGGGCCGGTTCAGGTAGCCACGGGCCAGGCCGTGCCCGGCGACGTACAGCTCACCCACGGTGCCCGCCGGTACCGGACGCAGGATGGCGTCGAGCACGTACGCCTTGGTGTTCCAGATCGGCCGACCGATCGGCGGGATCCCGGCGGGGTATAGCGGCTCCGTCCAGGTCGACACCACCGTCGACTCGGTCGGCCCATAAGAGTTGATCATCCGGCGGCCCGGGGCCCAGCGGTCGACCAGCTCACCCGAACAGGCCTCGCCGCCGACGATGAGGGTCCGGAAGTGCGGTAACCCGTTCGCCGCCGCAGCCGGCACAGTAGCCAGCGCAGCCGGCGGAATCAGTGCGTGCGTCACCCGCCGGTCGGCGAGCACCGAGACTAGCTGCTCACCCAGCAGCGAACCCGGCGGCGGCACGACGAGCGCAGCTCCGGCCGGCAGCGACATGCACAGCTCCAGAATCGAGGCATCGAAACTGGGCGAGGAGAATTGCAGTACCCGGTCTCCCGGCGTGACGGCGTAGCGATCCACCTCGGCAGCGGAGAAGCTGGCCAGCCCGGCGTGAGTGATTGCGACGCCCTTTGGCCGTCCGGTCGAGCCCGAGGTGTAGATCACGTAAGCCAGGTGCTGGGGAGCGAGCGGGGAACGCCGATCGACGTCGGTAGGGCAGCGATCCGGCATCCTGGCCAGTTCCAACTGAACTGTGGGCTCATCGATCACCAGGAGCGAAACACCCTCGACATCGGGAAGGACCGGAGCGATATCGCGTCGGGTCAGCACCGACACCGGACGGGTGTCGGCCAACATGAAGGCTATCCGCTCGCCCGGATACGTCGGATCAACTGGCAGGAAGGCCGCTCCTGCCTTCAGCACAGCGAGCTGAGCGACAACGATGTCCACCGAGCGCGGTAAGGCCAGTGCCACGACGTGTTCCGGGCCGGCACCCTCGGAGATCAGAAAGTGGGCCAAGCGGTTGGCCCGCGCCTCCAGGTCGGCATAGCTCAAGGACAACTCGGTCTGGGACCACTCGCTTCGGGACGTTTCGGTGAACAACAGGGCCGGTGCATCGGGGGTCCGAGCTGTCTGGGCCTCGAACAATTCCGGAAATGTGGCCAGGACGATGTCGCGGTCGGTGTCGTTCCACTCGATGAGCAACTGCTGGCGCTCTGCCACTGTGAGGACGTGTTGTTGCGCGAACGACCCCTCCAATGCACCGCGGGGGGCAGGGACTTCTCCAGCCAGCACGGGCATCGGCTTGTGCGGTACCATTCTTTGTCGAATCCTCCTGCGCACGGCTAACGGAGAGTGGAGCGCGGTACAAAATGCTCAGGCGGGGATCGGGCGTAGCGACTCGACCGGCGATCGAGTTTCCGGCACAGCGAGGGGCTGCCGCGAAGCCAGCCGGCCACTGATTTGAAAATGCTCAATCTGGTTCGTACTCGGGTCGCGTAGGAAACGCCCGACTTGCTGTCCCTGACCTGAGGTTGGGTCCTGAATCACAAAATTGAGGTCGTCGTAGAAGGCCAGGCGGGCGACGACGTCACCACCAGCCTCCAGGCACAGGGCTCCGTCGTCTGCGGCGGCGACCAGGTATTCCGCCGGGCCGTTCGAGTAGCTACCCACGAACTCCGCGGGACAGGTGACCTGCGCTCGAGACGATGTGTCGCGCTGACGTGCGGCCAGCGGCACCTTGGCCCGTTGCAGTTCGCCTTGTAGGTCCTCCCACAGGGATGACCCGGTGTTGGCATTAGAGGTAAGCGCCACCACCCATCCGCCAGCCGGCTCGATGCGCAGGTAGCAGGAGGTGCCGTCCGCGTTGCCGTCGTGGCCGACCCATTCGGTGCTTCCGTCCCGGAACACGGCCAGGCCAAGTCCCCAGCCGTCAGCTAGCCCGAATGGGTCGGCACCGGGAACGGCTTGCCGCATCTGCTCGGCGTAGGCAACCGGCAACAGCTCCGGGAAACCCCGGCCGACATGCATCAATCCCAGCGCCACCAGATCGACGGCACTCATCGCCGATGCTCCGGCCGGGGCCTCGGCCGCAACAAGTGACTGTTCCACGGGTCGGATCCTGCGCAGGACCGGGTTGACCGAGTGACCGGTGGCGATCGGACGCCCAGACAGTGTTCGCGCCGAACTCACCACTGTGGCGGGATCGATGCCCAGCGGCCGTAGCAGGATCGCCTCCATGGCCTCTGACCAGCTCATTCCCGTGATCGTTTCGATCAAGTAACCGACCAGGGCGTAGTTCCGGCTCGAATAGGTGAAAACGGTCCCGGGCGCGATAATCAGGTCCTGACCGCGGCAGTGCTCCCGCACGTAGCGCCCCAGCGACAAGGTGGACAGCGTCCGTATGTCGGGGCTGGAGGCGAACCCACTGGTATGGCTGAGCAGATGGCATAACGTGAGCTGGGTGCCAAGATCGTCCAGTTCGGGTAAATACTCCCCCAGCGGGGCGTCGAGCTCGAGGTCGCCGTCCGCGACCAGGATCATCGCCAGGGTTGCGGTCGCAAGTTTGCTGATTGACCCAATGGGGAAGGCGGTCTGCCTCGTGACCGGAACCCCCGCGCCGTGCTCCAGCTCACCGATCTCGACCGAGACTGTCATCCCGCCGCTGTGCACGGCGAGCTGAACGCCAGGAACCTGGTGTGTGTCAACCAGTGCGGCCAGCGTGGCAGCCAACCAGTCTCGGTCGATCGCCGGCGCGGCACTCGTACCACTCCTCGGAACGATGCCATTCTGATGAGCTAGTCCGATGGAGTGAAATTCACCCTTTTTGCTGACAATAGGTGGATTTTGCGCCGCAGCCTGTCCCATGTGTCACACGTTAGAGTGGGATCCTTCGAAGGGTCTTAGTGTTCGGTTAAGGCGACTACGCGGTCGGCACTCACACCGGTGAGGTCGGCGCAGTCGGCCCGTGTCAGGCACCGCTACCCGGGGATGGCTCCGACCAGGCCGGTCTCGTAGCCCACGATCACCAGTTGCGCGCGGTCTCTGGCCTCGAGCTTGGCGAGCAGCCTGCCGATGTGGGTCTTGACGGTCCCCCGGCTCAGGTGCAGGTGGTGTTCAATCTCGCTGTTACACAGTCCGCGGGCGATGAGGGTCAGCACCTCCCGCTCCCGGTCGGTGATGCCGGCCAGCGTGCGAGCGGGGCGCCGGGCCGACGTCGGCTGCCGGATGAACTCGGCAATCAGCCGCCGGGTGACGGTCGGCGCGAGCAACGCCTCGCCGGAGGCAACCACCCGCACCGCCTCCAGTAACTGGGCAGGGGGGGTGTCCTTGAGGAGGAAGCCGCTGGAACCGGCCCGCAGCGCGGAGTACACGTACTCATCCAGATCAAACGTGGTGAGGACCAGAACTTTCGGGGCGTGCTCGTGAACGGTGATTCTTCTGGTGGCCTCGATGCCGTCCATGACTGGCATGCGCACATCCATCAGCACCACATCGGGGCGGCATACCTGGACCTGCTCCACGGCCTGCGCGCCGTTACCTGCTTCGCCGACGACAACCAGGTCGCGCTCGGTCTCGATGAGCACCCGCAGGCTGCCCCTCAGCAGCGCCTGATCGTCGGCGATCAGTACCCGGATGTGTGCGTCGGTCATGCCGGCCCCGGCTCGTAGGGGAGACGGGCGTGTACGGCAAAACCACCGCCCGGTTGCTGACCCGCCACCAGGGTCCCATGGTGCAGCGCGGCCCGTTCGCGCATGCCGATCAAGCCGTGGCCGGGACTGCCGACCGGGCCACGCGGCTTGCCGTCGTCGATCACCGCTAACTGCAGTTCCCCGAGCTCAGCGCTAATCCGGACGGTACACCGCACCGGTGCTGCCGCATGCTTGATGACGTTGGTCAGCGCCTCCTGCACAATCCGGTACGCGGAGAGCTGGACCGCAGCGGGCAACGCGGGAATGGTCCCGCGGTCCAGCTCCACCTCGACGTCGGCGAGCCGGGCGTTCTCGACCAGTTTCGGCAGCTCGTCGAGGCCGGGGCTGGGCTCCAGGTCGGCCTCCCCCGCTGACCGCAACGAGCCGAGCACGCGGTGGATGTCGGCGAGCGCGGCCCGGCTCACCGACTCGATGACGCCGAGCGCTTCCCGACTCTCCCCCGGACGGGTCTCGTACACGTGATTGGCCACCGCCGCCTTCATCACGACCACGCTCATGCTGTGTGCCACCACGTCATGCATTTCCCTGGCGATCCGCAGCCGTTCCTCGGATACGGCCTGCCGCGCGCGGTGTTCGGCAAGCTGGTCGGCGTAGACCCGGCGGGCCCGCTCGCTGCGCCCGAGCGTCCAGCCTGCGCCGATGGCCAGCCACGACGAAATCAGCGAGGACGGCAGATCAACATACTGTGGCTCCGGCGTGACGAACAGGAAGCCGGGACCCAATACGGTGGCGGCGATCACCGCTGCCACCGTGAGACCTAGTAGCGCGACGCCGAGTGCGGCGGCGGAGCGCCGCGGACGCACCGACAGCGCGACCGGGTAGAGCGCGACAGCGACGGCCAGCATGGTCACCGTCACCGACATACCCAGCAGCACCGCGACGATCGCCGCGGCGAGCACCACACCGAACACCGGGATGGGCCGGCGCCGGCGCAGCGTGAGCGGAACGCTGAGCGCCAGCGACATGATCCACACCACCACGACGGTCCCGATGGAGGACCCAGCCACGGTGTAGAGAGTCGAGAAGGCGGTGAGCAGAGTGATTGTCACCACCGTGAGCAGGTCGATCACGACACGCTGCCAAGGGCGCGGTCGTAACCACGGGGACAACACGCCGGAAGCGACCCCAGCGGCTTCGGTCACGGTAGTCACGGTAGCCGTAATCCCCGGCCCACGGCATCGGAGCACGGTCCGATGCGCAACCCCGGACCGTGCTCCGATGTGGACCTAAACCGCACCCGGCAGTATTACTGGTGTGATCGAGGTACGGGAACTGATCAAGGACTACGGCCCCAAGCGCGCGGTGAACCAGCTCTCGTTCACCGCGCGACCGGGGGTTGTGACCGGCTTTGTCGGCCCGACCGGCTCCGGGAAATCAACCACCATGCGAATCATCCTCGGTCTGGATGCCCCCACCTCCGGTACGGCACTGGTGAACGGCCGGAGCCACGCCACCATCGGGCAGCCGATGCAGAACGTGGGGGCGGCGCTCGACCTGGAGACACTGCACGGAGATCACAACGCGGCTGATCACCTGCGGTTCCTCGCGCGCAACAATGGTAGTGGCCAGCACCGGGTGGCCGATGTGCTGGAGGAGGTAGGGCTGTCCGACGTGGCCCGGCAACGGATCGACGATCTCTCGCCCGGGATGCGCCAGCGGCTCGGGATCGCCGGGGCACTGCTCGGCGACCCCGGTGTCCTGCTGTTCGACGAACCAATGCACGGCCTGGACCCGGCGGGCATCCAGTGGATCCGCGATCTGATGCAGTCGCTGGCCGATCAGGGCCGGACGGTCCTGGTATCCAGCAGTCACCTGAGCGAGATGGCCGTGACCGCAGACCAGCTGCTCGTCATCAACCGTGGCAAGTTAATCATGGAAACCGCCACTGGCGCCTTGGTCGAACGTTTTCAACGCGACGTCCTGGTGCGCTCGCCCCGCCGCAGCGGTCTGACGAAGGTACTGACCGGAATGGGTGCCACCGTGCGGGCCCAACCCAACGGTGGGTTGTCTGTCATCGGCTTGGACTCGTGGAGAATCGCCGCAGCCGCCGCGGAGCATCACATACCGATCCAGGAGCTGACGCCGCGCAGCGGGTCACTCGAGGACTATTACCGGGAACTGACCAGCCACGCCGGGTGACGCGCCATCAACCCAGCCTGCCTGCGACGCGATCCAGGCGCTGCATCAGCAGGCTCGCCGCGGCCAGGTACTCCATTGCTTCATCGGTGGACCCGAAAACTGACTCCATCAGCTCGTGACCGGAATCATCGCTGTGGGCGAGAGACTCGACCCGCTGCTCCACCAACCGCAACGCCTCGCGGACCGCTTCGGTCATCCGCCCGTCCTCCAGCAGCGACGCAGCGGCGGACATCGCTGGGTGCAGTGTCACGACCCGGGAAGCCTGTACCCGCTCCAGCGGCGCGCAGGTGAGCTCGATCTGGTCGTCGCCCTTGCTCGCGCCAAGCATGTACGGATAGACGGCGTCGATCACGACCATCCTGTGTAGCTCATCGTTCGGCGCCCGATGCTCGACGAAATCACCTACCTGAATGTCCGTTCCAGCGGGCAGCCGGACCGTGCTGCCTTCTACCCGGGCAGGAGTTCCCCAGCCTCTGTCGGCCCAGCCTCTGTCGGCCTGCTCCTGATGACGGCGAATGACGGTGACGTGAGTAGTGAAGAAAATCATCTCGCCCCCAACCTGCACCGCGTCATCCCGCAACGTGCTCGTCATATCCACGATGAGGTCCAGATCAACCTCTCTGCGGAGAGATCGAGAAGCGATACGACATCGTTACAGACACGACAACCGACTTGTACCGGAAACTGAACGGTAACGAGCCGGTGCGGACCTGGTCAGGAAGGACGGATCACCGTGACGGTGCCATCTCCCCTGGCGGTGACATACGCAGTGCTGTCGGGGGCAACCGCCACCTGGTCAGGTGAGTAACCGACGTATGACGTGCTGATCACCGTACTGGTAGCGGTGTCGATCACACTCATGGTGTCTTCGCCGACGTTGACCACCAGCGCGTGGTGGCTGTCGCGGGTGACCGCCAGCCCGCGTGGGTTGATGCCAACCGGAATGGTGTTGTTGACCTTGAGCTTGAGGAGGGACTGGACGTAGTTGAGGTCGAGCTGATTCGGCGCGTCGATCACGCTCAGGGTGTTGTCGCCGGAGTTGGTCACGTAAATGTGCTTGCCGTCGGGGTCGACGGCCACTTTCTGCGGGGCCCGGCCCACGAGCACGCTGCGAACCACCTTCTGGGTGTGAATATCGATCACGCTGAGCGTGTTGCTGCCGCTGTTGGCCACGTAGGCGAATTGGCCCTTGGGATCGATGGCCACGCCGTCCGGGTGCACCCCGACGGGCACGACGCCGACCACCTTGAGGTCTCTGCTGTTGATCACACTCACGGTGTTGCCGTAGGAATTGGTGACAAAGACATAGTGATCACGGGGGAAGACCGTCACGCTTGCCGGGTTCTGGCCGACCGGCACGTTCTTGATCAACTTTCCGCTGGCGGTGTCGATCACGCTGACCGAGTTCTCAGAGAAGTTGGTCACGAAGGCGTGCCTGCTGTCGGGATCAACCGCCACCCCGAGCGGATTCGCTCCGACGTGGATGCTCCCGACTACCTGCTGGGTGGCGGTGTCGATCACCCGGACGGAGTTGTCCCCATAGCTGGCCACGTAGGCGTGCTTACCATCGGGATCGACCGCCACCCCCTGCGGATCACCGCCAACGATCACGGTGGGGTTCGGGTTGTCCGCCGCGACAGCAGTGCTGACCCCATCGACCACCGAGATCGCGGTGGTGACGGCCAGCAACGGAACGAGCGTCGAAGCCCATCGCCTGGCTCCAGCACTGGACCCCCTGGCGTCAGACCCCCTGGCATCAGTCCGGAGCCTGACCCGGTTGGCGGGCTTGCTCTTCCGGTGCCTGCCTGTGGATCGGATCGTCATACCGCTCTCTCTCCCCTTACTCGCCGACACACAGCCCGCCACAAGGAGTAACGACGCTGTCGCCCGTACGTTTCGCGACCCGCCGAACAGATACGCCGGAGCCCCCAAACCCGGGGCACTCCATGTCGTGAACTCGACGAGAACGACGTTTTCCGCTGGGTGGATTCAAGGAGCGCTCGCAACATCCTGACTGAAGTGGGTGTTGTGATGGGTGGGCAGAGGGTTCCTCGGGAGTTGGTTCGGGTGTTTTGGCGGGCGCGGTTGGAGGGTGTGACGC
>JBOHFK010000131.1:0-16312 GCA_050699635.1 Pseudonocardiaceae bacterium
ATGATGCTCAGCACCCAGGCCGACGCCACGCTCGGCGTAGAGGCGCCCCAACGCGGCTAAAGAGGCGTCCCTGTCGAGCTGGCGCGAAACCGCCTGGCTGACGTAGGCGGAGATGCTCGCCACGTCTCCCTCACTCGCTGCCCGGCGCAGTCGCTCGGCTTGCTCGACCGGCAACGTCACCGTGACTCGTTCCGTGGTCCGCATACTAGAAGTCTAGTCGACGCATACTCTTAGGGACGAACCGACACCTCAGCGCTCTGCCAGGCGGTCACCGCCAATCAGCCTCGGGTGACACCGTGGCAGAGTGCGAGGTAGGCGGGTCGACGCTGCGCTGGGGCGCTCATCGGACAGCCGTCCGCACGGTGGGCTTGTTTAGCGGGGTCGGCAGACCGTCGGATAGCTCGATGTAGGGCGAGGTGCTCCGCAGCATGACGCACGCCTTGCAAAGGCAGCCGCGTTCACGAGAGGCCGACTCGCACCAGCCGCAGAGGCAGCCGTCGTGCCACGCAGCGAGCATGCCGTGCCCGCGGACGTCGCCCTCCGGTTGTAGGTCCATGGCTGCCGCCCCGCTGGCGCGAGACCGCGATACAACTCGCCACGCCGTGGCGGATCTACCTCGACTCGCACCCCGAACTGGCCAGGGTCGTTCCCCAGAGGGAACCCGGAGCGTCCTGAGTGGGAGGGTTGTCCAGTGGCGCCGGTGAGCCCGCGCCGCGCGCGCCTAGCCGCGCGACTGAAAGCCATCCGAGCAGGCGTATCCCCCTCAGGTAGCGAGTTCGCCCGGATCATCGGCTGGCAACAGCCGCGGGTTTCGAAACTGGAGACCGGCAAGCAGCTACCCACTGAATCCGACATCCGCGCGTGGGTGGCCGCTGCCACCGCTAGCGAATCCGTCGTCGCTGAGCTGTTAGGGCTCCTTGCCGCCGCGCGGATCGAGTACGTCACGCATCGGGATGAGTCCCGCATCGAGGGGGGCCTGACAAAGGTTCAGGACGCGCAGATGGCGGCCGAAGCGCGGGTCACGCACATCGCGGAATGGCAACCCGCCATGGTGCCCGGCCTGGTGCAGACCGCTGCGTATGCCCGCGAACTGCTCGAGCGGCCGGGTCGGCCGACTCTCATCGACCCGGGCGACATCGATATCGATGCGATGGCAGCCGGACGGGTCAAGCGCCAGGACGTCCTCTACCAGCCTGGCCGACGAATCGAGCTGATCTTGGGCGAAGCAGCTCTGCGCAGTACCCCTGGGACAATCGGGACTCTCCTCGGCCAACTGGACCGGCTCGTGTCCGTCATCGACCTGCCGACCGTTGAGCTGGGGATCGTGCCGTTCCCGCTGATGCCGGTCATGCCCGTGTCGAGCTTCTACATGCACGATGAGGTCGTATACATCGAGACTTTGACGGCTGAACAGCAGCTGTCCGAGCCGGACGAAGTCGCCGTCTATGTGAAGGCGTTCAGGCTGCTCCGCGAGGCTGCCACCACCGGCCCGGATGCTGTGGCTTTGATCCAGCGCGTCGCCGCAGAACTCCGGGAGCATACGCGCCGGTGACGTCGACCAACTACCAACGGCAGTTGAGCGCTGATCCACGCGGAGTGGATGATCTGGCGATGGCCTACGACGACGAGTTGGCTGACCGTGTCCGAGAACTGGTGGCCGGGGAGCCAGGTGTTGGCGAGCAGCGGATGTTCGGCGGTCTGGCGTTCCTGGTCAACGGGAACATGTCGGTGGCGGTCAGCGGACAGGGTGGCTTGCTGGTCCGAGTGGACCCTGGGGAGGCCGAGGCGTTGATCGACGACGAACACGTCAAGCCCATGGTGATGCGCGGCCGGGAGATGCGCGGGTGGTTGCGGGTCGACACCTCGGCCGTGAGTACCGACAACCAGCTCGAACAGTGGGTCGCCCATGGCGTCGGCTACGCGCGTTCCTTACCCGCCAAGAAGCCGAACCAGCGCAAGGTTGGCCGCTGAGTTGCTGGATGATCGTCGCCCCGATTGCGCGGCGAGTCAACCCGCGGCGGCAGGTTCACCGGTGAAGTCGAACTCACCGTCTGCGGCTCCGGCGAGGAATGCGGACCACTCGGCGGCGTCGAAGCGCAGCTCAATAGGGGTGCGGAGGGACTTCACGAAGGTGTCGGTGCCGATCGTAGCGATGCTGGCGACTCCATTTGTACTGGTGAGACCCTCGCGTGCCTCATGCACGAACGCCGCCCAAGCCGAGGAGGTGAAGGGGATCGTGCCAGCGGCGGGATGCTTGCTGTGCCGGATGACTACGCCGTCCGCTGCTGGAGCGACCTCGACGCAGTTCTCGCCGTTGCTGCTGCGGCTGGAGGTCCGCCACGCGAGGCGGTCGGCGGTGGTCATCTCAGTCCTCCGAAGTTGTTGTGAAGGTTGTGATGCGCGCCGCGATAGTGTCGGCGGAATCCGACGTCGACATTGCGGCGGCGCACAGCCGGTCCGCCGACAAAGCATACGCCCCGACCTGATCTTGATCCTGTACGTAGATGGCACCGGTGGGGTACTCGACATAGCCGATGCTCTGAGCTTCGTCGAAGTCGAGCAACAGGAAGTCGCCGTCGAGCCCGTCGTGAACGGCGACGGTGACCGGCATGACGTGTAGCACCACGTTGCCGCGCTCCATCACGGTGAGCAGGTGTTCCAATTGTCCTCGCATGACCTGCGGACCGCCGATGATCCGATCCAGGACGTACTCCTCGATAACCGCGCGGAATCGTAGAGGGTTGGTGTCGTCCGAGAGCCGCTGCCGTGCCATGCGAGCGCGAACGACCTGGGGCGCGTCCATCGGCGGCACGCGGAGGTTGCCGACCAACAGCGCGGCGGCGTAGTCCGGTGTCTGGAGCTGACCTGGCAGTAGCAGCGACTCGTAGGTGAACTCGGCGGCCGCGAGCCCTTCCAACCCGACGAACGTCTTGAACCAGTTGGGCAGCACGTCGCCGAACGGTGCCCACCAGGTGCCCTGATCTGCGCGTGCGGCCAGCGAGGCCATGCGATCGACGTGCTCGACATCCGCGCCGTAGGAGCGGAGCAGGGCCGTCACTTCGTCCGGCTTCTGCTGCGTCTTGCCGGTCTCCAGGTAGTTGATCTTTGCCTGGCTACAGCCCAGCACCTTTCCGGCGTCGATCTGCTTTAGGCCAGCGTGTTCGCGCTCCGCCCGTAGGTCGTGACCGATCAGGAAGCGCAGCGCGGATGGATCTGAGCGGCGGTCGGCCATTGATGCCCTCCTGCAACTCGGCCAGTTCATACGCAGTGCCCCATCAGCGGGCCGAACTCCAGTAGGTCTACCCAAACGTTGTATGGAGTCTTTTATATATACAAACTAAGCTACAGGAGTGCCAGCAGCGCAGACGATACACGGTCGGGCAGGACGTCCCTTGAGTGCACCGATCCCTGCCCGATGCCCAGAGCCCCAGCGGGGCCGGACCAGTTCCCGACGGGACCTGGAAGAAGCCGTTACGGATGGAGCAACCCATGACCACAGCACTGACGCGCCCCGATCGACCGCCCCATCGTGACGACCGTGACCGCCGGCAACACGGTCACCCGCTGGATGCGGTCGTGTCCGACCCTTCAGACTTGGCACCGCTGTGCGACGAGCCGGAATTCGCCGCGATCCTCGAAGAAATGGTCGCCGACGAGGCACCCCGACTGTTCGCCGTAGTGCAGGAATACGGCGAGCGCGTCGACGGCCGGATCGCCGCGTGGGGCTTGGCGTTCGCCGACCACGCCGAGGTCGTCTCGGTGAAACGCGGGCTCCGGATGAGCCTGCAAGCCCCGGAGAACGCGCTGCGTCTGTTCCTGCTCGGCAAGGATATCCGGACTCGCCTGGTCTGGTTCAACCCGGATGCGGCCACGCCCGCCGAAGATGGCGAGGTGGCCTGACCTAAAAACTCTGTGTACAAGATCCGGTCGTCTGCGTGAACATGGAGCGCCGATTGGCAAGGAGCGTAAGAGACCATGAGTACCCGCCTCGACGCAGACCGTCGCCAAGTCGATCACCCGCAGCGTACGTGGACAGCGATCGTTGGCCAGCACGCTACGTGGATCGCGGTGAACCCGATCCAGGGCTGTCCGAAGTCTTGCTCGTATTGCTTTCTCAACGAACGGGGCCAGACGGCCGTACGACCCGAGCGGTTGGCCAGCCCCACTGAGACGGTCGACCTGTTGACCGTGTCGCGGTACTACACTCCCGATCGCCCGGTCGCGTTGTACACGTGGACTGACGTGATGGCCCTGCCCAACTCCCGCGCGCACCTCGCTGAGTTGCTCGCCGTGATGGCGGACCGGCGGATCCCCAATCCGGTAGTGCTAGTCACCAAGTGTCTGATCCCGGACGACGCGCTGGAGACGGTGACGACCACACGCAAAGCCGGGCTGCAGACGATCGTGTACCTGAGCTATTCCGGTTTGGGGCGCGACATCGAACGAGGCATCCGGCACGAGGAGTTAAAAGCCAACTTCCCTAGGTTGGCTCAGGCTGAGGTGCCGATTGTGCACTACTGGCGACCCGCGTTCCCGAAGTCCGCCACCGCCCGCACGATGGAAACAGTTCTCAACTGGGCGGCGGCATATGCACAGTGCACAGTGGCCGCCGGTCTGAAAGTCGAGCCCGCCGCGCTGCCCCGATTGGCCGAACAGTGGCCTGATCTGGCCACCACCCAGGGCGTCACCACAGCCGAAGGCGTCTACCCGAAAGCGTTCTGGGAGTTCATCCACGAAACCCGGCAACACCATCCCGAATACCCGTTGTTCCACACGAACTCCTGCGCCTTGGCCTATGTGCTTGGCCGGCCCGACCGCTTCGGGATCTTCGGCGGCGATGTGTGCCAGTCACGCAATCGCTGCCCCTCCGCCCAGCGCCGCCGTTGCGAAACCGATGTTCTCAGCCGACCAGTCTTGACAGACGCAACTGTCCGCACGGCGCTGGATCGACGTGGACACACCGACGCGACGTTCAATCTCGACCGTTCGCGCAGCGAAGTGGTGATCGACGCGGCCCTCCCAACCAGCGCCGCCGCTGCCCTGACGCACGATCTCGGCGTTCGAGTCCGCGTCACGCGGCAGGACGGCGACCCTTATTGGAGCAGCGGAACGGCCGGCGCCCTCCCGCTGGTCATCGGTGATGCCAAATGACGCCGGAGGATCTGGCCAGCCTGCTGGCCGATGTTCGCCGACTCCGGGCAGGGTTCGCGGGTACCGCGCCCCAGCCGTGGACCGCGACTACGGCGGCCGCCGAGGTGACCGTTCAAATCGGGCACCTTGCACTGTGCCTGCTCCGCCGCTCGGGAGCCCACACCACGGACCTCGATGATCCGCAGCGGCCAATCACCAATGTCGGTGACGAGTTGGCCGACGTGCTGCTGGCCGCTCTGAGTGTGACCACGCTGGCTGACGTGGAACCCGCTGCCCTTCCCGAGTCCCGGCCAGCTAGCCAGGATGGCGAGGTTGAGGGACTCCTACGCTTGCTGATCTCGGTGGGACAACTCTCCGAAGCCGCCATGGTGAATGACGGTTTCCGTCATCGGCCCGCTGGTCCACCGCCGTCCATCCCGGCAGCCAGTGCGGGCGCGGTAGCAGCCTCCGACGCCCTGGCCAACCGTCTCGGGTTGGACCTGCTCGCCGAGTTTCGCGCGATGGTGGTCGACGCCGAAGCGTTCCTCGCCAGCAGGGAGAACAGCCGATGACCGACCGAGGTGACTTCGCCGCGCATCGCCGCGACGGCGACCACGTGATCAAAGTGCTGGGCGGGCAGCACCCAGCAGGTGCCCGCTTCGCGGCGGCAGCGCAGAGCGGCGGGATGGCTGGCATGCACACTTACCTGTCGACGCTGCGAGCGGCCGGGGTCACCCTGCCGCCTGACCTGTCGGTGGTGTCCATCCAGCCACTGGCGGTGCGCCATCGTTGGGTGATCGGCCCGGCGTTGCTCGACTGCGCGAGTGCGGAATCGTCGGGTTTCGTCGATGCGGTCGTCGAGATCGCCCGGTGGGTGCGCGCCCTGGGCTGCACGGATGCCCGTCTGGATACTAACCTGGCCAACTTCTGCCTCACTGACGAACGCGTTGTGCTGGTGGATGTCCTGCCGCCCCTGATGCTGAGCGCGCGCCTGGAGCCGTCGAACCTGTTCGAGGTGTTGTTCACCGCCTTGTGCTTCGACACCGCACTGACTCTCGACGCGCTGATCGGCTACGCCGCCCGCGCTCTGCTGCCATCCCCTGCGGGCGTGGCGGTACGCGCACGCGATGACCTCGCACGCCAAGTGCCACCGGAAGCCATCGACGTTTCCGCGGCGTCGTTCCCCGCATCGTGGTTCCGGGCAAGAGTCGTCCTGGCCCTGCGAGCGCTTGCTGGTGAGGTTGCGTCTGAGGTCGTACTTGAGTTGTTCGCTTTGACCTCCGTGCGGGTGTTCCGGGAGTTACCCGAGGCTGGCCGGGCTCACCGCATCCGGCAGGTCGGTCAGACCTTGAAGGAGCTTGCCCTGACATGAGCACATCCGCCGCACCCTCAGTGGATGGATCCACATGGGACTGCCATGCGGGAGATGTGGCGTTCGCAGTGACAGCGCCGTCCGCGTGGCTGTCTGCCCAGCGTGCGTACCTGTCGGATTTCCTGACCACGCCTGCGGGGGACCTCGATCTGGGCGCGTTCAGCGTCCAGGTGCACACCGACGACAGCGCGTTCGGCGAGATCGTCCGGACGATCGCGCGCTCGCCCTTCACCAGCGACATCGAGCCGGTTCCGGGAGTGGTGATGCGGGAGTGCCGTCAACCGACCGGCCGCCGCTGTTATGTCGTCGTCACGGACAACGTGGAGCACCAACCGGGCGCGTACGCCGTGGCCGCACAAGGGCACCGCATCGACCTGTTCACTCATAACGGCACAGCGCGCCCCCACCGCTACCCGATCCGGCTCATTCGGGAGGTCATGCTGCGCACTTACGAGGACATGGGCGGCGTCATTTTCCACGCGGCTGGCGTCGATGTCGGCGGCGCGGGCGTGATGATCTGCGGACCCCGTGGCGCGGGCAAGACCACAGTGGCGGCGATGCTGCTTCGGTCAACCGGCGCCGGCCTGCTGTCCAACGATCGACTTATCGCCTACCCGGGAGATCGCGTGGTTGCCGTGCCGCTCCCGGTGCCGACTGGGCGGGGCACGATCGAAGCGTTCCCCGAACTGGAGCACGTCGTCCGGCGCACAACAGCCACAGATGCCGAGCTGGACAGGATGCCCGCGAATTTCGGCTCGACCGTCAAGCACGCCTGCACCGCCCGCCAGTTCGCCCAGGCTTTTCGTGCCGGCCTGGTCTCGGCGTCGGCATTGCGGCTGGTCGTGGCACCTCGGTTGGTCGATACTCGCGAGCCTGCTCAATCGCGTCGCCTTTCCGAGGCTGAGGCGTGCCAGGTTGTCGCAGCGAACTGCTTCACCCCCCGCGATGAGTTTTGGGTCCGGCCCTGGCTCGTGCCCCGTCAGAGGCCAGACGAGCAGCTCGGACGCCAAGCGAGCGCCGCCGTCCAGCGCATCGCGGCGACTGTGCCGTGCGTCGAGGTGAGCTTCGGGGTGCGCAACCCCGTAAGTGACCTGGCACGCATCCTGGAGGAAGCAACGGGAGGTATTCGGTGAGGCCGGCGCGCTGGACGGCGGTGGTCACCGCCGCAGGGGACGCGAAACGGTTCCGGCCGTTCAGCACGATCGTCCCGAAGGAGATGCTGCCGGTCGGGCACCGGCCCGCCGTCGAGCACGTCATCACAGAATGCGTAGGAGCCGGAGCTACGACTGTCATCGTCGCCACCCGGCCCGATGACTTCGTGGTGCCCGCCTACCTGGATGTGCTGCGGCGTGACGGCGTACCTGTCGAGGCCGTGGCGGAAGACCTCAGACACGGCTACGGTAATGGCACCCCACTGCTCACTCTCCGAGACAGGCTCTCCCACCAACAATCGTTCGGTATCGCATTCGGTGATGACGTCCTGCTGGGCGGACAGGACCTCGCAACCATGCGCGACATCGCCGACAACGGGGCCGATGCGGTGGTCGCCGCCCAGCGCGTCGGCCATGCCGACATCGCCTCCTTCGGCGTGGTGGACACCCACCCCGACGACCCCAACCGCGTGACCGGTATCCGGCAGCGGCCCGACCCCGCCACAGTGGGCGAGCCTCTGGCCGTGGTCTCCCGGCTGATCCTGCGAGCGTCGATCTTCGACCTGCTCGTCCCGACCGAGCGCGCTCATGGAGAGGTCGATCTCGGCGTCGCCGTCGGCGAACTCGCCCGGATCGCCGACGTGCGCGTCCACCGGATCACGGGTCGTTGGGTGACCGTCGGAGAGCCACGCCGATACCTTGATGCTCTACGTACCTACTGGCAACTCCAGACCGAACCTGCCGCTCACCACTGAGGACGACCGTGAAGCTGATCGACATCTTCAACGACCGCTACGAGCCCGTCGGCACTGAGAACAAGAAGACCGCCCACGCCAAAGGCTTGTGGCACCGAACCTTCTCCGCGCTCGCGATCAACCCCACCTCCAAGCGCGTGGTCCTCCAGAAAAAGGCACCTGGCCGATACACCTTCGACCGCCCCGACTACGCCGACATCACCGTCGGCGGCCACTACCAGGCCGGGGAGACCATCCCCGACGGCGTACGCGAGGTGCACGAGGAACTCGGCATCCCCGTCGCCTACAACGACCTGCACCCCATCGGCCTGCGGCAGACCGCCGTCACCCTCGCCCCCGATTACGTCGAACGCGAATTCCAACACTGGCACCTCCTTCCACTGGACGTAGCTCTCGAAGACATCCCGCTCTCCGACGCCGAAGTGTCCGGCTTGGTGGACATCGACCTCGACGACGCACTGGCGATCGCGGACGGTGACACCGACACCATTCCGGCCCGCTACGCCACCCGCACCGACACCGGCCTCGCGTACAGCGAGGCCACCCTGACCAGGGCCGACCTGGTGCCCAACTACCTCAAACTCGACCAGCTCTACCTCCGCCTGTTCGTCGCAGCGCGTCGTTTCTGCGCTGGTGAACGCACGCACGTGTTCTGGTAACGGCCGGGGACCGGTCCGTGCGAATCGCGGTCGTCGTGGGCACGCGCCCCGAAGCCATCAAACTCGCCCCCGCAGTCAGGCTCCTCGGCCGAGAGGCCCTCGTCGTTCACACCGGCCAGCACTTCAGCTCTGGCATGTCCGGGCATATCGCGCCGGACGTGCTGCTCGATGCCCAGGACGACGGTGACCTCACCCGAGGCCGCCAACTCGGGGACCTCGTCACCGCACTCGACCATGTCTTCGGTCAACACCAACCCGACGTCGTGCTCGTGCAGGGAGACACCACCTCAGCGCTGGCGGGAGCGCTAGCCGCCAACGCCACCAGGACACCGCTGGTACACCTCGAAGCCGGCCTGCGCAGCTTCGACCGAGCGATGCCCGAAGAACACCATCGTGTCCTCATCGACCACCTCGCCGACCTGTGTTGCGCCCCGACACCGCTGGCCAGGGACAACCTGCTCGCCGAGCGCATCGCCCCGGAACGCATCGAGATCACCGGCAACACCATCGTCGAAGCTGTCGCGACCGCGCTTCCGAGCGAGAGGGAGCAGGCACACATGCTCGACAAACTTGGTCTGACTCGCTTCGGCTACGTGCTGGCGACCATCCATCGACCCGAAAACGCCGACAACCCCGTCAATCTTGCCGCCATCCTGCGCCAACTGACCGCATCACCCGTGCCGGTCGTGTTTCCCCTGCACCCCCGGACAGGCCGGCAAATCAGAGCCTTCAGGCTCGCCGACCTCGCCAGCGGACTCCGGCTGACCGGACCGCTGGACTACCCCGTGCTGCTCTCCCTCATCCGGCACGCTGCGGGCCTCATCACCGACTCGGGCGGCATCCAGGAAGAAGCCACAATTCTCAAACGACCGATCCTCATAGTCCGACGCAGCAACGAACGACCCGAAGTCGAACAAACCTTCGGAAGCAGGACGCTTCCAGGTGACAACGGAATCCTCCCGATCGTGACAACCTGGCTGCGGGACGCCCCGGCAATCAACTCCCGGCTGGCCAACGTCCCCACGCCCTTCGGCGACGGCACAGCGTCCAGCCGCCTCATTCAAGCAGTGCGATCTCGGTTTGGCGACGGTCCCCGACTGGACTCCACCCGAGCACACGAGGCGTAGAAACGTCTCCACCCGAAGGAATATCAGTCGAATCGGTTGCGAAACCGCTCTACATGTAGCCTGCCGCTTCGGAGGGTGCCAAGTTCCACCCAGATCGGAAAGTCCGTCTCGTCGACATAGACAAGCCGGCAGAAAAAGAAGGTACCCGGCGTGGCGCCAACCTCGCGCTCGAGCGCCCGGTAACGCCTTCCTTCCACCGACCAGCCTCGATTGAGATCGCGATCTTGCGGAAAGATGTTCTGCCCAAGGTCGCCACCCACCTGATGGGGAACCATATGCCCTTTGTCCAGCGGGCGTTCCGCCCGGCCTTTCGGCGACGGGTAACCCCGTTGGTAGGCTTCATCACGTGGTCGCTTACCTGGTACAGATAATCCCCAGGCCGCAACCGTCCGATCCCACTGAGGTGCACCGATTTCACTGGAGAAGTCGAAGAGGAACGTCCAAGGTTTTGGGCCGAACTCGTAGAGGTTCGCAGCCGGAGTGCTTACCCGATACGCGGCTGACCATGCGTCACTCAAAGCTGCGGTCAACGTTTGCAGGGTTGTGCCGATGTCAAAGTCTTGACCTATCAGAGCCTGGTAATCGATGTCAGACGCGGAATCCACGGCAACACTCCCATTCGCTGATCGGAACAACTCGCTCGACGTGCTCGCCGCCACCGATACCCGCCGTGACCTCGACTCAGCCGGCAGCGTGGATGCCTCCTGGCTACTCAGTCGTGTCGGCGTCTACCTCCACAGCAGGGGAGAACCAAGACCAGCCCGGTCCCTGGTCGAACGTGCTTTCGAGCTGAACCAACGGCTGCTGGGCGAGGACCACCCCGACGTACTGGGCTCTGCCCATAACCTCGCACGCGACCTGCACGCGCTAGGTGACTACGAGCGGGCCCACCGGGTCGAGGATCAAATCCGGTCGCAGCGCGAGTCTTGACCTACTCCGTTGTCTGTCCCGTCCTAGCCGCCAGTCGCGCGGTATGTCCGGCACAAGGATGGCCCTTGCCGATCCGGCACGGGTCGATAGTCAAACCGTCAAGGGGAACGCACTCGGCAGCGGTCCTGGGTCTCATTCCGCCCCGACGTCAGCGAAGGACCCGGTCACCCCGGGTCTGTCCCCACGTTCAAGCGCCAGGTACGCGGGCCGCAGCAGGTCGGTCAGCGCCCGGCCCCGCACGGCGACGGTGACGTCGGGAAGCTGGTCGAGCAGCGCCGCGGACGACGTCGACGGCGGGCTCGGCACCCGCGTCTGGGCCTGGGGGGTGAAGTAGGAGTCGAGGCAGTCGGCGAGCGGCCGGCCCGACTGTTCGGCGCGGTCGGCTGCCGGGGGCCCGTCGCCGCGGGCGGCCTGCAGGTTGGCGAGAAGGTCTTCACGTTCCCGCCCGCGCCAGGTGAGGATCGCGAACGGGTCGTCGTCGAAGGACTCGGCGAGCAGGTAGAACGTCGCGGCGAGGTGCTTGCACGGCACCGCGTGGTCGGGGCACGAGCAGTCCAGCGACAGCTCCCGCGCGGTGGCCGGGAACAACGATAGCCCCAGCCCGGTGAAGACGTCCTCGATGTCGTCGGGCATCTCGCCGGACAGCAGGTTGGCGGTGTACCAGGCGTTGCCGGCCAGCGCCTGTTCGGCCTGCGCCCATTCGGACTTGCCGAACGCGGCGATCCCGATCCGCACCCGGTAGGGCCGCGCCCTGCTGCCCTGCACCTGGGCGGTGACCGAACCCGGACCCACGTCGAGTGACATCACCTGCCCGGTGCGGGCGTAGCTTCGCCCGCGCTGGAGCCGGCTACCCAGGCCGATGCCCTCGAGGACCTCGATGAACCGCTCGGACCACCAGGTCTGGGCGATCGCGCCGCGGGCGTTGCGGGCCTTGAGCCCGCCTTCGACGGCGCGCGGGCGCGACCGCGGTCCAGACCAGTGATTCGCCGTCCAGTTACTCACCGACGGCCCCCGCGGACAGCGCGAACACCTCGCGCAGATCGCGGGTGGACAGCTCGGTCAGCCACCCCTCGCCGTCGGTGACCACCAGATCGGCCAGCGCCTTCTTCTCCTCGATCATGTCGTCGATCTTCTCCTCAAGGGTGCCGGTACAGATGAACTTGCGCACCTGCACCCGTCGCTGCTGCCCGATCCGGAACGCGCGGTCGGTGGCCTGGTTCTCCACGGCCGGGTTCCACCACCGGTCCAGGTGCACCACGTGGTTGGCCGCGGTGAGGTTCAACCCGGTACCACCCGCCTTCAGCGACAGCAGGAAGATCGCCGGTCCCTCCCCGGACTGGAAACGGGCCACCATCTCGTCGCGCCGCGTCCTGGGGGTACCACCGTGCAGGTACAGCACGTCCTGGCCGAAGCGCGCGGCCAGGTGCGGCACCAGCATCTCGGCGAACGCGGTGAACTGGGTGAAGCACAGCACCCGGTCATCCTCGGCGAGGATCTCCTCCAGGATCTCCTCAAAGCGGATCACCTTGCCGGACCGCCTGCCGATGGGCGAGCGGTCGTGCAGCACGTGCGCCGGGTGGTTGCAGACCTGTTTGAGCTTGGCCATCGCGGCGAGCACGTTGCCCCGCCGCTCGATCCCCTGGGTGTTCTCGATCTTCTCCAGCATGTCGTCGACGATCGACTGGTACAGCGAGGCCTGCTCGGTGGTGAGCTGGCAGTACTGCTTGATCTCGATCTTCTCGGGCAGGTCGTCGATGATCGTCGGATCGGTCTTGAGCCGGCGCAGCAGGTACGGTCGGGTGATCGCGCGCAACCGCTGCGCCGGCTCGGTCTGCCCGTGCCGTTCGACCGGGATCGCGTAGCGGGTGCGGAACACCTCGGAGGACCCGAGCAAGCCGGGATTGAGAAAATCCATGATCGACCACAGCTCGGCGAGCCGGTTCTCCACCGGAGTGCCGGTGAGCGCGACGCGATGCCCCGCCTCGAGCCGCCGTACCGCCTTGGCTGCCCGGGACAGGCTGTTCTTCACCGCCTGCGCCTCGTCCAGCACGACCCGGTTCCAGTTGTATCCGGCGAGCTCGTCGATGTCGCGGGTGGCCGTGGCGTAGGTGGTGACGATCAGGTCGATGTCCCCGAGGTGCTCGCTCAGCGCATCGCCGTGCAGCCGCACGCCGCCGTGGTGCGCGTAGACCCGCAGGCTGGGGACGAACTTCGCCGCTTCCCGCTGCCAGTTGCCGACCAGCGACATCGGGCACAGCAGCAGCGTCGGTCCGGTGCCGGGGTCCTGGTGGCGCTGCAGGCATTCCATGGCCAGCAGCTGCACGGTCTTGCCCAGCCCCATGTCGTCGGCCAGGCAACTACCCAGCCCGAGCGAGGACAGAAACGCCAGCCACGACAATCCCCGTTGCTGGTAGGGGCGCAGCGTCGCGGTGAACCCGTCCGGGGGTTGCAGTGGTTGCAGCGACTGGGCTGCGGCTCCGCTGAGCAGCTCACCCAGCCAGCCGTCGGCGCGCACCGAGGTGAGCTCCAGTGGGGTGTCGAGGTCGTCGGGGTGGCTGGCGGCCAGCGTGAGGATCTCGGCCGCGGTCATCCGCCCGGTGGGTTTGCGCGCCAGGAACTCCAGCCCGCGGCGCAGCTGCTCCGGGTCCACCGCCACCCACTGGCCGCGCAGCCGGATCAGCGGTGCCTTGGTCTCGGCGAGCGCGGCGATCTCCTCGTCGGTGAGGGTGTCGTCGCCGACCGCGAGCTCCCAACGGAACTCGACGAGCTGGTCACGACCGAACTTGCTGGCCTTGGTGACCACGCCGTCGACCGGGGTGTATGCCGACAGAGCGAGTCCGAGCTTACGGCGCCGGTCCCACCAGGACGGCAACAGAACGCCGAACCCGGCCTCGTCGAGCAGCGGAGCTGCGGTGGACAGGAAGTGGTAGGCGCTTTCGGCGTCCAGGCAGAGTCCGGACGGGCGTGCGGTACGCAGACCTGCCGCCAGCTCGGGGTAGATCCGGCTGGCCCGGCCGAGCTCCGCCAGCAGTAGCTCCTGCGGGCGGTCCAGCCACCGGCGCAGGCTGCCGCCGTCGTTCCAGGCCTGCTCGGCGGGAACCAGCAGACTGGGGTCCGCCATGGATTGCAGCAGGAACTCCAGCCGCCAACCCGGGCTGGCCGACGTCTCCCCGGTCTCAGCCTCCCCGCTCTCAGCCTCCGTGGGCTCGATCTCCTGGGGCGCGATCTCGGTGAGCCGGAAGGTCGCCCTGGCCGGCCCGGCCTTACCGACTCCGACGTCCGCCCACGGCCGCAGCGACGTGATCAGCTTGTTGAGTTCGTCCGGATCCGCCTCGAATCGACCATCCGGACCGGTCAGTGCGGCCAACCACGCTTCCGTGGCCGGTAGACGTTTCGGGCGAGGGCCGCGCCGCGGCGGCAGGAGATCGAGCTCTGGCGGCAGCGCCGCGCGCATCGCCGCGTCCACCATCGCGTGCAGCGCCGAGGTGGCCAGCTCGTGCGCGTCGTGGTCACCTTGCTCGGCCCGGCACACCGGCGGCATCGCGGCGATCAGCGAGTTCATCGCCACGACGTCCGGGCCCTGCACCACCGGACGCCAGAACGCCACGGCCCCGTATCCATTGACCCCGTGCCCGTCCTGGTCGAGCGCGGGCAACACCCGGCCGCGCTCGACCAGCTCCCGCGCGAAGGCCGCCAGCTCGGCGAGGTACCCGATGGATGCGCCGCACCGGACATCCGCGACGGACTCATCGAGGGCGGTCAACGCCGACGCGGCATCGAGGGATACCACCGGAACGGTCCACGGCAGCAGAGCCGGATCCGTTTGTGGTGCCGGGCGCGGCGTGATCCGGATCAGCTCCGGCGAGTCCAGCGGCGCCGACCGCAACGACGGCAACAACAGGACCGCGGCACAGGACTTACCCGCGTGGATTCCCGCGATCACGTCGGCGGCCGCGGCGAAGGGATGTGGTCGAGCCGAGCGCAGCGCCTGGCTGGGACTCTTCACCGGGATATCGGAATCTTCGGCCCACAGACACAAGCCGGTCGAGGCAGACCAGAAGCCGTGCAGAACCAGCATTGGCATTCCCTCTTTCGCGGTGCGGGCGCCTGGCTAACGAGTGCGGGGAAACGGCGTGACGCCAGCCACGCCGCCGCCTACGGCAAGCCCTCGACCTCGTCGGCGTAGCAGCCGAACGGAACACCGCCGGCGGTATAGCCCACGACGAACATCCGCTGGTCACCCACCCAAACCCAGTCAGGTTCATCGCCCAGCTCGTCGTCGAACTCTTCGGACCCGTGCCCCGGACCGGACCCAGTTCAGTGCAGAATCCCGGCGAGCTTGCTTGCGCATCCGATGACGCCGCGACTGCATGGGGCGGATCGTATCGATGGAGTCGGTGGCCCAGCTCGGGTTCGTTACCGCAGGTCGAGCGCCACGCGAAGCCGGTCGGGACCGGTACCGTGCAGGGGAGAAGATCGTGGCTTCAGCTCTGACCCTCGTACTGGTGCACAGGGCTTGGCACGGCCCGTGGTGCTGGGAGCTGCTGATCGAGCAGCTCAGCGGCGTTGAACTCCGCACGGTCGCGCTGGCTAGCAGCGGCAGCGATCCGTCCACGCTGGGGGATCTGTATGACGATGCCGAGACCGTTCGATCCGCTGTCGCGGACGTCGACGGGCCCGGCTGCTGCTGGCCGTCGTGGTCACGATCGAACAAGCCCGAAAACGCATCCGGTTGCAGGGTAAAGATGAGCAGCTGCCCGCCTAGGTGGTGGTGAAGTCCGCAAGGAAGATCTGACGGCAGGGCTCGCACGGCATCCCCGGTGGTGCTGATCGTGGGGGATAGCCGTAGGCACCAGGTGGCCGCAGCGCGCCCGGGTTGACCGGCGAGATCGCCCAGTCCATTCGACATCGGGTGCACGTCCAAGCGATCACGCGGGCCGTGGCGCTGGTCAGCTCGACACCTTCGAGGTGCCCGTACCCGGGGCACGACTCCCCCGGCGGGCGTCGGTACCGGGTCACCGGGTGCGCCCTTCCGGGACGGTGGCGGATTTCGCGGACTTGCACAACATGCAGCGGCAGCCCATCGTGTAGCCGCATAGGGTGCCGTGCGGCGCGCCCGGAACCACCGGCGGTTTCGGTGCTCCCGCTCCGGTCACCGCGTGGTCCTCTGGGTGGGTATCGCGGTGCA
>JBOHFK010000132.1:0-16127 GCA_050699635.1 Pseudonocardiaceae bacterium
GGGCCGCATGATCACCGCCGGGGGGATCACCTCGGGCATGGAGATGGGATTCCACCTGCTGCGCCGGGCCGGCTACGCCGAGGAGTTCATCGAGGACGTGGCCCGGGTGATGGAGTACTCGCAGGCTTACCAGCTCTACCGGGACGACGTCGAGGCGCGGCAACCGGCGGTGGCCCAATGACCGCGCCGCTGCTGAACGCGCAGCTGCCCCGGGTCGTGTCGGTCAATGTCGGCGCGCCGCGGCTGGTGCGCTGGCGTGATCGGGACGTGCTGACGTCGATCTTCAAGGATCCCGTGCCCGGTCGGGTCGCGGTCCGGGGGGTGAATCTCGCCGGCGACGACCAGGCCGACCGGAGTGTGCACGGCGGCCCGGACAAGGCTGTCTACGCCTACGCGCGCGAGGACCTCGACTGGTGGTCCGACGGGCTCGGCGCGTCCTTGCCGCCGGGGGTGTTCGGCGAGAACCTCACGGTGACCGGGGTGGCGGTGACCAACGCGGTGATCGGGGAACGCTGGCGGGTCAACGACGTGCTGCTGGAGGTCTGCGCGCCGCGCATACCCTGCTACAAACTGGGCATCCGGCTGGGCGAGGACGGGTTCCCGCGGCTGTTCGCCGCCGCCGGCCGGCCCGGCGCGTACCTGCGCATCCTGTCCGGCGGCACCGTCGCAGCCGGGGACTCACTGACTGTGGAGCACCGGCCTACGCACGGTGTCACGGTCCAGACCGTCGCCGAGGTGTACCACCGCGACCGCTCGCGGCTGGCCGAACTCCTGGCGGCTCCCGAACTGGCCGACGGCTGGCAGGACTGGGCCCGGTCGATGCTCGACCCTGCCAGTCGTCGAAGCAAGCAGGCATCGACCCGGTGATCGGCCACTCAACCAGAGCCGGAGAACAATCCCTTGAGGTGGTGGTCGAACACCGCGAGCGACTGCTCGGCGGTGTTGCTCAGCATCAGTGCGTGCATCGCCAGGCCGTCCACCAGGGCGAGCAACCCGGTGCGGAAGTAGTGCTGCACCATCCCCGGCGAGACCGCCGCCTCGGCCGCCACATGACGCACACTGACCGACTCGAGCCCCTGCGCAGCGGTCACCCGCAGCAGCGCCTCGGCGATCAGGGTGCGGCGCGCCCGGTGGTCGACAGCTTCCTGCGATTCCCGGACACCACGACCTCAACCAGGCCGCCAAACACCTCGGCGTCGGAAAAGCCGTCCTCGCCCACCAAGTCGACCAACTCGAACACGCCGTCGGCGCCACGCTCCCGGAAGCCGCACAGGATCCTGATGGCATCACACTGACTCCCGCAGGGGAGACATTCGCGCAGGAAGTCCTCACGGTCCATGAGGTCGCGTGCGCGGCGCAACCGAGCCAGCTCCTCCGGTGTCAGCCGCCGAGCATATGTCCCGTGACTCCCGGACGAGCGCTCAGCGCCTCGTCTCGTACCTGGTCAGGACCACGCCGCCGGGAAACGTCCGCGTCTCCACCAGGTTCAGGTTCACCCAGCTGTCCAGCGCGGTGAAGAACGGCGTGCCGCCGCCCACCAGGACCGGCACGGTGACCAGCGCGTACTCGTCGATCAGCCCGGCCCGCATGGCCGCCCCGGCGAGCGTTGCGCCGCCGATGTCCATCGGGCCGCCGTCCTCGGCCCTGAGCCGGGTGATCTCGGCGACCGCGTCGCCGGTGACCAGGCGGGTGTTCCAGTCGACCTTGTCGATCGTCGAGGAGAACACTACCTTCGGCATGTCCCGCCAGAGGCGCGCGAACTCGATCTCCACCGGGGTGGTGTTGGGCTGCTGGTCGCCGGTCGGCCAGTGGGAGCTCATCGTCTCCCACAGCTTGCGCCCGTACAGCGACAGGCCGCTCGCCCGCACCTGGTCGTACCACCACTGGAACAGCTCGTCGCTCGGGCCGCTCCAGCCGATGTCGTCGCCGGCCGCGGCGATGTAGCCGTCCAGGGTCAGATTCATGCCGTAGATCAGTCTCCGCATCGCGCCAGCCTTCCGTGAGTCGGTCTCCGGCGTACAGACCGGCGTGGCGCGGGAAACTTATCGGTGCGCCGGTCTGGGCTCGCAGGTAGTCCTCGTGCTCGGGGCTCAGCGTGGCGAACTCGGCCGGCTCGGGCACCCGCCTGATCTCGACCTCGCCCTCGCCCGGGCAGCAGCGCACCCACTCGACCGCCTCCCGCCGCGACGCCACGTCGATCAGCCATGTCGGGTGACGTCCCGTGAGACACCCTCGTTTCGGCCCGATATGTCTCCATGTCGGCGCTGCGGTGGGTGGCGCTCGCGAATGAAGGAGGGGTTGGGTATATCGAACTGCTGGCTCAGCAGGGCATCACGGACTCTGGGCTGAAGGCTGCGGGAGCGTTGATCGGGGGTGGGCTCGCGTTGGCCGGCGGCGCGGTCGGTGCAGCCCTCGATGACGCGCAAGTGGGCGCCGCCACCATCAGCGGCATCGCTCGCCAGCCCGAGGCGCCGACCCGGCTCCACACATGCGGAACTGGATGTGCGGGTCGTGCATGGCGGTGAACTCCTGGTTCTTGCGGCCATAGACTGCGAAGCTGGCCGTGACGCCGTCGGGCACCGGCACCAGCGACCCAAGATCCCGCGCCGGGCCGGCCGCCGCAGGGACCGACTCGAGGAGGATCGTCGTGAGGCAGACGAGCGGGCCTGCCACGGCGGAGCGCAGGTGTTTCACGACGCGGCACGGTAAACTATGTGCGCCGGGCGCCAGTGCAGGCACGCGCTGGGCACCGTCGGGATGCACCGGCCGGGCCTCCCGCAGCGCCCACCTGGCCAGCCAACGTGAGGGAAGACACGCTGGGATGTTAAGGCCCGGTTTGGGTAACGTTAACAGGAACCGCTGCGATTACAGGGCATGCTCGGCAACCTGGGGGGAGCAGCATGGCGGCCAGCACCATGACGGCGGGCGACGGGTGTTCCGTTCGAGCGAGAATGGTCACATCGTGATTCTGCAATCCTACCGCGTGTCGATCGAAGCGGAGGGCACGGCGGCTCGTCCGGCGTGGGACGATCTGGTCGGCCAAGATCAGAGCGTTGCACTGTCGAAGACGCCGCAGTGGGTCGACTGCGTATGCAGTTCCGACCATTTCGCCGACGCCACATTGCTGTTCCGGGGCGACGACGGACGCCGCCTGATATTGCCTCGCCTGCGGAATCCTTCCGTCCCGGGCGTATTCGCCTCGCCTCCGCGCCACTGGAATCTGGGTGCCGACGCGAGCGGCTTCCTCAGCGAGGGTGGGCCGGTGTCACCCAGAGAGACCACTGCGCTGATCCAGGAAATCCGGCGGCATCCCGGCGTGCGCACCCGCATCGTGGTGGGTAAGGACGATGCCCGGGTATGGGCGTCAGCGGTGCCGGACTCGGTCTACTCCATCGCCCGGACAGCGCAGGTACTCGATCTGCGCGACGGTTTCGCCACAGTCTGGTCGAAACGGTTCACGAGCAAGGTGAGATCGAATTCCCGGAAAGCGGAACGACGGGGCGTTGTCGTGGAGTCGGACAGCACTGGACGGCTGATTCCTGCCTTCGACGTGCTCTACCGGAGCTCAGTCGACAGATGGGCCCAGGACCGGGGTTATCCGTTAGCGTTAATGCGCTGGCTTGCCCAGCGCCAGCACCCCCGGGACAAGTTCGCAAAAGTAGCACGCAATCTGGGTGATAGCTGCACTGTCTGGATAGCGTGGCGCCAGGGCGAACCTATCGCTGGAATAATCAACTTGACGAAAGGTCCGCAGGTCACCTACTGGCGCGGCGCCATGGACAAAGAACGGGCGCGTGGCACTGGCGCGAACGAACTTCTCCATCGCTGCGCGATCGAGGCCGCCTGCGCCGATGAACGGCAGAGCTACGATTTCGGCCTGTCCCAGACCGCCGACCTGCAGAAATTCAAAGGTACTTTTGGGGCCGCCGAAGTTCCCGTGCACATATACTACTTTGAGAGATTTCCTATGGCAGCTGCCGAAGCTAAGTATTACGAGTCGGCCAAGCAGGGCATCCGTGCCGCCATGCGACTTGCTCGCATGGGTAGGTAGCCGCTGATGCGCTGCGAGACAAGCACGTGATCGGTGCCAGGCTCCGCTGGCTGTGCGCCACGCTGATCGGGCTGGTGCTGATGACCGGTGGCTGCACGACCACCCCCGGCCCCGCGTCACCCGGCGCCGAGCCCCCTTACTCTGCGCCTTCCTCCGGCGGGCCCGATTCCTCTGGACCCGATTCCGCTGGGCCCGATTCCGCTGGACCTCCGTCCGCTGGGGCCCACACTTCTGGGGCCGGCCCGCTCCCGGCGGAGTGCACCGACCGGCTCACCGAACCCGATCAGGCCAGCGCAGCCTTGGGGCGAGCCCAACCTGGCAGCCTCGTCTGCCTGACCGGCGCCGGCCTGGCCGGTGCCGAGCTGCAGGTGACCACGTCCGGGACGCCACAGCAGCCGATCAGGATCGTCTCCGACGGCGCGACGATGCGCAGCTTGAACGTCAAGGCCGACTACATCGTCATCCAGGGCCTGATCCTGCGGGATGGGGATGGCCTGACGATGACGGGTCGTGGGCTCGTCGCTCGTAACAATGTGATCGACAATGCCACCGCGAACGGCGTGGAATGCAAGGACTGCGTGGACACGATCATCGAATCGAACACTGTTCAGCATGCCGACGGGACCGGTATCTGGCTGTCCGGGGAACGGATCACCGTCCGGAACAATACGGTGAGCGACTCGGTGCTGCGCACAATGAACGACGCCGACGGGATCCGGTTCTTCGGGCGTGGTCACCGGCTGACCGGGAACACGATCAAGGACATCTCGGCCGCCGGCTATCCCCACGGGGGTCCGCACACCGACTGTTTCCAGACCTATGACAGCCGTGACACCCCACCCACCTACGACGTCGTCATCTCCGACAACATCTGCACCAACGTCGATGTCCAGGCCCTGATCGCCACCATCGACGACCCCCGTGGCGCCCCTCCAGAGGGCCCGACCACGATCACCTTCGAGCGCAATACCGTCCAGGTCAACGGTTCCCAAGCTGTCCTGCTCCGGCATTTCCCGCACGTCATCATCCGGGACAACCACTTCTCCGGACCCGGCGACCGGGCGGTGAATATCACCGAGGGTTCCACCGACTGCACAGTCACCGGCAACACCGTGTCGGGCAACCTTCGCCCGTTCGAGATCGACCGGCAGTCTCAGCGTGGCTTCCAGGAGTCCGGCAACTCGCGCTGATCCACCGCCCGGTGCATGGTGGATCTTGATCAGAAGCGGAGAATGGGTGTGGTGAGCGCGATTGAGGGTGACACACCCGTCGCCACGGCGCGGAACTCGGCCACCGTCGCCGGGTGGACGCTGTTCAGCCGGGCCACCGGGCTGCTCCGGGTAGTCGTGATCGGCGCGGTGCTGGGACCCACCTATTTCGCCAACTGCTTCCAGGCCGGCTATGTGGTGCCGAGCATCGTGTTCACGTTGATCGCCGGGCCGGTACTGGCGATGGTGCTGGTCCCGGCCGTGGTCCGGGCCATCGGCGAGGGGGGTCTGCCGCGGGCCCGGGAGGTGCTCGGCCGGGTGAGCGGCTGGCTGCTCGCGGTCTCGTCCGGGGTCGCCGTATTGCTGATGATCGCGTCCCCGGTGGTGGCCTGGACGCTGAGCGTCGGGATCTCCGATCCCGCGCAACGATCTCGGGCCGTGTGGCTGACCACGTTGCTGGTCGTGCTGGTCGCACCGCAGGTCATGCTGAACTGCCTGGCGCACCTCGGCATGGCCGCCCAACGGGCGAATGGGCGCTTCGCGCTCGCCTCAGCCGCACCCGCGGTGGAGAACATCGTCCTGATCCTGACGGTGGTGCTGGCCGGCTGGTATTACGGGATGGGCCTGGACATCGATCAGGTGCCGGTCGACCTGGTGGTCGTGCTCGGGGTGGGCAGTACATCAGCGGTTGCGCTGCACGCGGCCTTGCAGTTGTTCGGTGCGGCACGGGTGGGCCTGTTGACCCGCCCGTCGAGGCGCTGGCGGCAGGACTCCGAGGTGGTCGCGGTGACCCGCCGGTTGGCCCGCTCGGTCGGCGTGGCGGCCTGCCCCGCGGTGGCGATGTACGTGCTCTACGCGCTGGCCGGCTCGGTGCCCGGTGGCGTGTTCGTCGTGCAACTGTCCTACTCCGTGTTGTTCTCGATGTCCTACGTCAGTGCCCGGGCGGTGTCGATGGCCGCGCTGCCCGGGTTGGCCAACGCCGCCCATCGCGAGGACCCCGTGGGGTTCGGTTCGGCCTGGCGCCAAGGGCTGTCCTACGCCGTGATCGCCAGCCTGCCGCTGCTGGTGTTGCTCGCGGTGCTGTCCGGCCCCATCGCGAACATTCTCGCCAACGGCGAGTTGCGGCATGCGGCGCTGATCGGACCACTCGCCACCTGCCTGGCGGTGGTGGCGGTGGCCCAACTGGTCGGCGGGATGGCCGACCTCGGCTCCCAGGCGCTCTACGCGCGGCTGGACGACCGCATTCCGCGGCGGGCCAGTGAGGTGAACCTCGCCGTGACACTGCTGGCCGCCGCCGCGACCCTGCTCCTGCCGGCCGGCCAGTCGCGCCTGGTCTGGCTGGTGGTGGCGATCCTGCTCGGTGAACTCGCCGCCGCCGGGATGGTGCTGACCCGGCTACGCCGGGTGATGCGGCCCGAGCGATTCATCGAGGTCCGAACCCTGGCCGGCGTGCTCGTGGCCACGGTCACGATGGTGCCAGTGACCGCCGCGGTGTGGTGGATCCAGCATGCCCACGGCGGCGGCCGAGTCGATGACCTCGCCATTCTCACTCTCGGTGGGGGCATCGCGCTGGGGGTCTATGCCCTGGTGCTACGGGCCACAGTGTTACGGGCCGCAGCGCTGCGGGACACAGCGCTGCGGGACACCATGGCACGAGGTTCCAGTGCGGCGTCCTGACCGGGCTTCATCGAGACGAGGGGGGCCACGTGGTGCTATCTCAGGCTTATCGCATGTCTATTGAAGCCGAAGGTGTCGATGCCCGTCCCGTGTGGGAACGCGTGGTCAACCAGGACGAGCGCATTGCGCTGTCGAAGACACCCGAGTGGATTGACTGCATATGCAGTTCCAGTCCCTTCTCGGACGCCACCTTGCTGTTCCGGGGAGAAGACGGACGGCACCTGATTCTGCCTCGGCTGCGGAAAACCCCTCGTCTGCTGAAGAACGCAGCTCCTTCGGTGCTGGGAGTATTCGAATCACCCCCGCCGGGCTGGGGACTGGGTGTTGACGCGAGCGGTTTCCTCAGCGAGGGCGGCCCGCCGTCGCCCGCCCAGACCCGGGCGCTGATCCAGGAGATCCAACGCCGTCCCGGTCTGCGTACCCGAATCATGGTGGGCGGGGACGACGCCGAGCTCTGGGCATCAGCAGTTCCGGGCACGATCTATTCCACCGCCCGGACCGCGCAGGTGCTCGATCTCCGCGGTGGCTTCGCCACGGTGTGGTCGGAACGGTTCACGAGCAAGGTGCGATCCAATGCCCGAAAAGCGGAACGACGGGGCGTTGTGGTGGAGTCGGACAATACCGGACGGCTCGTTCCGGTCTTCGACGCGCTGTACCGGAGCTCCGTCGACAGATGGGCACAGCAGCGGGGTCATCCGTTATCCTTAATGCGCTGGCGGGCGCAGCGCATCGAGCCACAGCGCAAGTTTGCGACAGTGGCACAGCTGATGGGCGAGCGTTGCACCGTATCGATAGCGTGGCGGGACGGTGAACCTCTTGCCGGCATTCTCGTCCTCACCAGAGGTCCGCGGGTCACCTACTGGCGGGGGGCGATGGACAAGGAACGGGCCCGGGGCACCGGCGCGAACGAACTCCTGCACCGGCACGCGATCGAGGCCGCCTGCGCCGATGGACGGCAGAGCTACGACTTCGGCATCTACCAGACTGAGGAACTGAAGAGATTCAAGGCCACCTTCGGGGCGCGGGAAGTTCCGGTGCACGCCTACTACTTCGAGAGATTTCCTACCGCGGCGGCCGAAGCGAGGTGTTACCACGCCGCCAAGCAGGCTGCGCTCGCCGCGGTGCGGCTTGCGCGTCCAGGCAGGTGAGCGACGCATCCGCCACCTCAGCAACTTAGTGATGACTTCGCCGACTGTGTGGGCTTCGGCTGTGCGTCCATGCGGCGTGGTCAGGTGGTGTTGCGTGCGGTGTGTCTGGTGGCGAGATGGTGGAGGCCGCTGCCTACCGCGGCGCCGAGAAGCGCGATGGCGAGCATCGCGATAAGACGGATGACGAGGCCGCTCAGGATTTCGCCGCCGATGGCGTGGCTGAGAAGGTAACTGGCGACGTCGGGGTAGCCGCTGTGGGGAAAGGCGGCGATGTCGTACGGATCGGTCAGGGTGTATCGGTGCTGCTGCAGGAGCACAGTCATGTTGATCGTGAACTGCATCGGTGCACTGAGGATCGCGGTGAGCAGCCCTGCTCGGGCACCGGCTGGGCTGCTGCCGGTGGTGGCGGATGCGCCGATCGAGGTGACCAGTGTCGCCGTGGCGGCGACAGGCAGCAGGAGGGGGATGCTCGAGTTGACGTTGACGGGTGTGGTTAGGGCAGCCAGGATCCCAGCGGCGCCACTGGCTAACGCACCGGTCAACGCCCACCACAACACGGTGTTTGTGGCTATGCCGAGGCGGGGCGGAGTCAGTGCGAATGCAAGGTAGCCGGTCAGGATCAACGCGAACAGGACCGAGAACACGCGTGTGTCGCCGGTGGCGGTGGCGCCCGGGTGGGCTGCGCCGATCCGGATAATGGCGGTGACGGCGCCCGCCGTCCCGGCCAGCGCCACCGCGCCGACGATCACGTGGGACGCCCGGCGGCGCGGTCGCGGCGTGCGCGAGGTGACCACGGTCGCGTATCCACCCAGCAGCAGACCCAGGACCGCGACGAACACCGACAGGCTCGGGATCTCACGGGCAGTGGTCACGGTCGCGGCTGCGGCGATCAGCAACCCACTGACGGCGACGACCACCATTCGCGTGCGGTGCCGAACCGGCGGAAACAGCACGACGCGCAGCACGCTGGCGGTGAAACGCCAGCGGCTCGCTGGGCTGTGGACCTGGGCCAGCTCCGCGACCATTGCCCGGCCCCAATCCCGCCGGTATGCGGGAAGCCGGTTCGTCGCGGCGGTGACGATCCGCGCCGGTGCGTCGCCTTCACCCGTGCCGCGCAGCATGAACAGACCGCACACCACGAGGACGGCGAGTATCACGACGACAACCATCAGACGCTCGCCACCCGCGGCCGGGCGGGCCGCATCGCCGAAGACGGTGTCGTGGCAGGTGCGGTGGCCGCGGTTGAGGTGGCGTAGGCGCGGCCGGTGCCGGTGAGCCGGTACAGGTGCCTGGCTGGTCTGCCGGACCGCTCGGTCTCCCAGCTCGTCTCCAACAGCCCCCGGTCGGCGAGCCGGATCAGGATCGGATACATCGATCCGGCCTGCATCCCTAATTGGGTGCACAGGTCGTATCCGTAGCGCCAGCGGTCGGGGTCGGCGGCCAGAGCCTGCACGACCGCCGCGGTTTGCGGGGATGGTCGACGGTTACGCGTCACAACATAACTCTATATAACAAGAGTATTGGTAGCAAGCCGCTTCTGTCCACTTGGCGGACCAGTCGCCTCCGCGTTAGGCGTCGTAGGGATGCACTGACCTGGCCTCTCGGAGCGTGCTTGCCCACCAGGCCAGCTGATCCAGCAGGATCCTGGCTGCGGTGTTGGCCGCTTCGGCCTCGCGTGGGACGCCGCATTGGTCGAAGCGTTCGGACGCCCCGTGAAAACTTACGGTTTCCCGGACCGTGACCGTGTGGAGCTCGGCGAAAACGACTCGAAGTTGCTCAACGGCGCGCAACCCGCCGGAGCGGCCGCCGTAGCAGATGAATCCGACCGGTTTGGCGTGCCATTCGGGCCCCACCGAGTCGATCGCGGACTTCAGGGGTCCGGGGTAGCCGTGGTTGTACTCGGGAGTGATCACCACGAAGGCATCGGCGGCGCCGATGCGGGAGGCGAAGTGATGGCTCGGGATCGGGCCGTCGGCCAGATCGATTACGTCGACGCTGACGTCGTCGCGTTGCTTGGCCTGACCGATGAACCAGTCAGCGACAACGGGGCCGAACCGGCCTTGCCGAACGCTGCCCACGATCACCGCGAGCGAGAAGCCGAGAGCCACCCCCGCGACGCTATGATCTCAACTATGGTTGAGGTCAACAGGGAGCCGGGCCCGCCCGAGCTCACCGTTGGTGAGCTTGCCTCGCGGAGCGGGGTGGCCGTCTCGGCGTTGCATTTCTATGAGCGCCAGGGTCTGATCAGCAGCCGGCGCACCTCGGGCAACCAGCGCCGCTATAAGCGAGAGGTCCTCCGGCGAGTGGCGCTGATCCGCATCGCCCAGCGAGTCGGGATCCCGCTGGCCGACGTCGCCGCCGTGCTCGCGCTGTTGCCGGATGGCCGCATGCCCACCCGGCAGGACTGGCAACGGATATCCGAGTCCTGGAAAGCAGAGCTGGACGCCCGCATCCGGCATCTTCAGCAGCTCCGCGATGATTTCACCGATTGTGTGGGCTGTGGCTGCCTGTCCATCGACCGTTGCCAACTGGCCAACCCCGGAGATCGCCTCGGCAAGCAGGGCGCAGGCCCCCGGCGACTGCTGAGATCCTCGACTTGACCTCAACGTTAGTTGAGCTCCTAGCGTCGGTGCCAATCGCCGCCGATCGGGCTGGACCTTCCTCCGGGCCAACGGGTTCGCGACCAATGCGTTGCGGTGGGCGCCACAGATCCGGGCCGAGGGCGTCGTGCGTGAACCCTACGGCGCAGCGGCCCGGCCGGTGATCCACGAGCGGGACATCGTCGCCGTCGCGGTGCGGGTGCTGACCGGCTACCGGCGAGCCATTGCGGTTCGACGAGATCTTGCCTGAGGCCGCCCGGCGGAGGATGGTTACCGCAGGCTGGCCACCCGCGGTGGCCGACGGCATGCTCAGCGCCTACGCCAGGATGGTGACGGATCCAGCGCCGCCCACGACCACGGTGCACGAGATCACCGGATCGCCGGGGCGGACGTTCCGCGAATGGGCGGTCGACCATACTGACGACTTCCGCCGGTCACCAGCAGACGCTCGACACTGAGGTCACAACGATGCTGAGGTCACAGCGATACGGCGGCGATCGAGTAGGTTGAGGTGGTCACGAAGGATCGTTGTCGGGGACGGACCAGCGATCTATGAAGAAGATCATCGGGCTTGCGGCGCTGTTGTCCATCGCGTTGATCGTGCTGGCGGGTTGCACCCAACCCACGTCCGCGCCGACACCCGTCGGCCGGCTCGGGGAGATCACCGCACGGGGCGAGCTGCGGGTCTGTAGTACTGGGGACTACCGGCCGTTCACCTACTACGAACCGGGCACGCCGACCTGGAGCGGTATTGACGTGGACATGGCCGATGACCTGGCGCATCGGCTCGGTGTGCGCAGGACGATGGTGCAGACGAGTTGGAAGAACCTCGTCCACGACTTCACCGCCGGATGCGATATCGCCGTCGGCGGGGTGTCGATCACTCCAGACCGCGCCAAGGCCGGGTCCTTCAGCGAGGCGTACCTCGACGATGGCAAGACACCGATTGTCCGGTGCGGGGACGAGGCGCGCTTCCAGACCCTGGCGCAGATCAACCGGCCCGACGTGCGCGTCATCGTCAATCCGGGCGGCACGAACGAGCAGTTCGTGCGTGCCAACCTGGCCAGTGCGACTGTGGTGCTGCACCAGGACAACAACACGATCCACCACGAGATCGCCGCCGGCCACGCCGATCTGATGATCACCGACGGCACCGAGGCCGTCTGGCAGGCCAGGCAGGATGCGACGCTCTGCGCGGTCCACCCGCAGCAGCCTTTCACCCACAGTCAGAAGGCATACTTGTTGCCGCTCGGAGACACGGCGTTCCAGAATTACGTCAACCGGTGGCTCGATCTGGCCAAACACGACGGCACCTACCAGCGGATCACCCGGCCTTGGCTGGGGTGATCGGTCTCCGTCTCGAGGTGGCCCGCTTCAGGGTGGTGACCACGATGACGGCATACGCGACCAGCAACCCGATGACACACAGGGACAGAGTCGCCAGAGCCACCGGGTGCAGCTGATCCAGCGGGAGCGCCCGGAAGGCCTGGACCAGCAGCAGGATCAGCCCCACGGCCACACTGGCGACGGCCAGCGCGATCACCTGCAGCTGGCGGACCCGGGACAGCGCCGTCCGGGCCAGCAACACGGCGGGGACCGCGAGCAGGACCAGGCCGTGAATTCCGATCACATGCGGCGCAACGAGATCTCCGCCCTGGGTGCCAGGGCGCAGCAGACCGTATTGCGGGCCCACAGTCACGGCATCCGGGCCCAGGTAGGCGGCGGCCTGGCGGGCGAAACCGCCGCCGATGCTGCCCTGATACACCCCACTGTTATTGGAGATCATGATAAATCCGATGACGCACGCGACCAGCAACGCGATGATGCCGCCGACGACGCCGAGCCGCACGCTGGCGGTGATGTCGCGGGTTCGCAGGGCCGCGACGAGCAGCACGATGACACCGATGAGAAAGACACCGGCGGTGCCCCCGGCGCCGCCGCGCATCAGTGCCGCGTCCAGGGGAGTGCTGAAGTTGTAGTGGCTGGGCACCCCGCGCCAGGCCTGCAAGCCGATGATCGCCGTCTCGCCGACGGTGAACAGGAGCACAGCTGCTCCGATGACGTGCCGCTGCCACGCCCGGGTGCGCAGGACAGGCAGGATGAGGGCGACCGACCAGGCGATCAGCCAGCCCGTCTCGGCGAAGGTCGCGGGCTTGCGTAAGGAGACCGGTCCCGACACCGGACCACCGGTGATCACCAGAGCCGCGATGTGCACCACCATGGTGACGAGCAGAACCGTGCCGGTCACCCACAACGTCTTCGGCCACCCCGGTGGCACTGACGTCGTCGGTCGAACGTCTTGATCGGTTACTACCAAGGTGGGCCTCCTTCCGGGTCACGCATCTACAACCGTAGAGACAAAACCGTTTGATATCAATATATTAGATATCGATGTGTTATGTTATCATCGCTGTGTGCCGCGACCCACCGTTCCACCGATTGGCCTGAAGCTCAGCAGCACCGCGAAGACCGTCAGCCGCGCCTTCGAGGACGCGATGGCCGCGGCAGGCGGGTCACTGCCCAGTTGGCTGATCCTGATCTCGCTGAAGACCCGTCCGCTGAGCAATCAGCGCGAGCTGGCCGAGGCCATCGGCATCCAGGGCGCGACGCTCACCCACCACCTCAACGCCATGGAGGCGGGCGGCCTGCTCACCCGCCGGCGCCATCCGGACAACCGGCGCATCCACATCGTGGAACCCACCGACCGGGGCGACACGCTGTTCCTCCGCCTGCGCACCGCGGCCGCCGCCTTCGACCAGCAGCTGCGCGCCGGGCTCAGCGCGGAGGACATCGCCGGCTTCTACCGCGTGCTCGACCGCCTGCACCACAACGTCACCGGCACTGCTAGTGCAGCGTCAGGCCGCCGTGCTGGGGGTCATCTTGATGAGCAGTGCGGTGAATCCGACGTGGTCGAGCCATCAGAGCGCAACCCATCCGGTCCATGATCGCCATCCTGGAAGAATGAGCCGCGCTGAGCGCGGCTCATTCTTCCGAAACAGTGATCATGAATATCCGCTGGGCCAACTTTCGCCGAGTGGCTTGATCTTGGGCACGTTCACACTGGACCACGATCATGATCGACAGGCCGCCAGCCATTGCGCTGAAGTCCCATCACCCGAATGTGACCGGCGATGCCGCCCTGCACTGGCTGGTCAGACCCACTGGCTGCACAGTGTGAAGCGCGCGACAACGGTGGACGTGCCGAAACTACCGAGCTCCAGCCAATCAGCGGCCCGGCCGATGAGCCAGCTGCCGACACCGGAGAACCCGCTACCAGTGCGGTACGACGCGAGTGTAAATCGGCAGCGCTCAGTCGAGCGCGGCCAAAAAGGACCGAGCCCAGCCCTGCACATCGTGGGTCATCACCTGCCGGTGCAGTGCTCGCATCCGCCGGCGCCGCTCGTCGCGCTCGACGGTGATGGCGTGTTCGATGGCGTTCTTGATGCCGTCGAGGTCATGCGGGTTGACCAGGAACGCGCTGGTCAGCTCGGCCGCGGCGCCGGCGAACTCGGAGAGCACCAGGGTGCCGTTCAGGTCGTGCCGGCAGGCCACGTATTCCTTGGCCACCAGGTTCATCCCGTCCCGCAGTGGCGTCACGAGCATGACATCGGCAGCGACGTAGAACGCGATCAGCTCCTCGCGCGGGATCCTTTGGCGCAGGTAATGCACCGCGGGATGGCCCACCCGGCTGAATTCCCCGTTGATCCCGCTGACGGCCTGCTCAATGTCGTTGCGCATGCTCTGGTAGTGCTCCACCCGCTCGCGCGAGGGGGTGGCCAGTTGCACCATGGTGACGTCCTCAGCGCTGATCCGGCCTTGCGCGTAGAGCTCCCGCAACGCCCGCAACCGCACGTCGATGCCCTTGGTGTAGTCGAGCCGGTCCACCCCGAGCACGATGGTCGCCGGGTTGCCCAGCTCCTCGCGAATCTGGGCGGCGCGTTGCCGGATCGGCATGCTGCGGGCCAGTTTGTCCCACGCGGTGGCGTCGATGGAGATCGGGAATGCGCCGACTCGCACGGTCCGGCCGTCGACGTCGAGCTGGGCGTACTTGGTGCCGCTGTTGGTTGGCGACGCGCCAGCCAGCCGGCGCGCCAGCGACAGGAAGTTCCGCACGCCGCCACGCAGGTGGAAGCCGACCAGGTCAGCACCGAGCAGGCCGCGGATCAGCTCGGTGCGCCAGGGCAGTTGCACATACAGTTCCACCGGAGGGAACGGGGTGTGCAGGAAGAAGCCGATCCGCAGGTCCGGCCGTAGCTCCCGGAGCATGCGGGGGACGAGCTGGAGATGGTAGTCCTGTACCCATACGGTGGCTCCCGGTGCCGCGACCTTGGCGGTGGCCGCGGCGAATCGCTCGTTGACCGTGACGTAGGCGTTCCACCAGTGCCGATGGAACACCGGGGGAGCCACGGCATCGTGGTAGAGCGGCCAGAGCGTCGCGTTGGAGAAGCCCTCGTAGTAGTCGGTGAGCTCCGCTGCGGACAGGGTCACCGGATGCAACGTCAGGTCGCCGTCGTCGATGGGATCCACGTCCGCGTCGGGCACGCCCGGCCAGCCGACCCACGCGCCGCGATGGGCGCGCAGGAACGGTTCCAGCGCGGCGACCAGCCCGCCCGGACTGGGCTTCCATCGTTGTGTGCCGTCGGGTAGGCGTTCCAGATCCACCGGCAGCCGGTTGGCCACGACCACGAAAGCCGCCTCGGTGGTTGCGCCGTCTGTCACGAGTTGGCCTCCATGACCATCGAGACTAGCGGCGCGGTGCGCCACCCGCTGGTCGTTGCCGCGCTGCGGCCCAGCACCGCGGCAGGCGCGGAACCCGGTGCGCCTACGATGACGGTCGCACCCGCCGGCGTAGCTCAACTGGCAGAGCAACCGCCTTGTAAGCGGTAGGTTCGGGGTTCGAGTCCCCGCGTCGGCTCCGCTCTCACCAGGTAAAATACATCCGTGTAGTGATCATGAAAGGCCGCGTGACACGAAATCCTGCTAGTTGGACGCGGGAGGCGAGCACATCGTGCTGGCTCGTGACGTACCCAGGGTAGCGTCGACAAGCCGCTGAGCGGGCGCTGCGGGGTCGTGCCTGGGCCGTGTGGACCCGGTGAGGTCGGATCCGCCTGGTCTCGCCGTTCCTGGGAAGATCAAGGTCGGCGCACTGGACGCAAACATTCTCGGTGCGTTCCACCTGGAGCTGCGGCGATGCCGAGATCACTGGTGCGGGCGTCCTTCATCGCACCGCTATTGAGCATTGAGCATGACTGTGATTCGCGCTGTGCTCTGCACTGCTGCCGCACGCTGGGGTGCCGCCACCATCCGAGTGGGTCGCGGTCAACCCGCTCCCTGAGGCTGAGCCTTCTGCCGCCAGGGCCGAACTCGCATCTGCCGAGTGCTCTGAGGCAGCCCGGATGGGTCGATGAAGCGTGGAAGGACCCGGACTGGGATAAGCTGATCT